>CAYOJC010000039.1:0-41076 GCA_964404195.1 uncultured Syntrophobacteraceae bacterium | reverse complement strand
GGCGTGGCATGGCAGAAACCTAGCAGAGTTAATCAATCAAGGCAAGTCTGACACCATAACGACACCGTAGAAGTCTGACACCGTAGCGTGGGCAAGCTCAGCCGCGCCGCTTTTGTGGCGTCGGCTGCAGCGCGGAGTTAGGGAACGGAGCGACAGGTCTCACTTGACGATAATCTGGCCAACCATGCCCGCCTCGGAATGCCCCGGAATGGTGCACTTAAGGTCAGTGAATTGACCTGTCTTGATGGGGATAAACCACCACTCAGTAGAAGCGTTTGGGTAAACCTCAATTTCTCGAACAAATCCCTTGACCTCAGCAACGGCTTTCCCATCTGAGCCGTTCACTTGGACTTTTCTCGTGAATACAGCCTGACTAAAACCATCAGAACTGAAATAGTGCTTTTCAGGGCTCGGGTTTGAAAGGACGAGGCGATACAGCTTGCCGGTTTCGAGTTCAATCTTTGCCGGATTGTAACGGAGGGCGCCTTTATCATCACCGAGTTGCACTCGTAGCTCGACAGGTGTTTGCTGCGACAAATCGCCTGCACCGAATGCCGTTGGCTGCCCTGCAAAAAAGATCACGAGGAAGATGCTGATAAATGCAGTACGGGATTTCATAAAACCTCCTCTAAAAGTCCGTGAGGCGACAGTCCAGTTCCCTAACTATTAGGTGAGTCGGTCAATCTATCCCAATCGAAGATTTCATAATTATGGGCAATCCTATAATCTTTTTCGCTCCTTAACAATAAAAAACCTGGCCTGAGAATTTGCTTGTCAGGCCGGTCAAAAGGTTTCAGGTGCGAGGCGCGGGGTCTTAATGCTTCGTGCTCGTTAAACGAGCTGGAAAAGGAAGGATTCTTTAAGGAGCTTTATAAATAACTGCTCCTCAACCCAATGGTTACGCCGCGCGCGCCAGGCGGGCGATCGTGCGTAGCGCCTCGTTGACTACACGAGTGTCAGGAAAGATCTCTGCGACGTCGGGGTCGAGAAGAACAACGTTGGTGCCTTCGGGGTATTGTGCCGCGACAAGGGATCTTCAAAAACCGTCACAGCCTCTGCGAACGAAACGCCCGGGCTTGTTAGGCCGGACTTTATACCGGTTTACAGTCCGACTTGATGACGTAGCCGATCGCCTTGATGACATTCTGAAGAGCGGTGTTATTCAATGTCCCCAGGGGACCCACCGCCAAGTCGATCTGTGCCTGATCAATGGAGAGGATGTTCTCACACTGCGCCACGCAGTCTACGGTGAACCCGAAATCCCCTGCTTGGAATGGCACGCAGTTCGACAGCTTGCTGCGAACAACAAAGCGTGCCGACGTGCAGACAACGGCCAACGCATACCGCCCTCGATTCAGCTCCTCCCGTGACACCACGATCACCGGGTGCGGACCTGCAGGGCCGAAGTCGGCCATGTAGACCTCGCCGGGCTGGATCATGGAGCCTCGTTCATACGACCAGCCGCGTTGCGCAGCGCCACCGCGTGGACGGCCTGCTGGCGGCGTTCGTCTTCAAGAAGTTCACGGGCGGCCTCATAGTCCGACTCTGGAATAAGGATGTAGGTGGTGTTAGTCCGAGTGTCGATGACACGCGGCGGACCGTCCTCTTGGGTGTCCAGGGCCTGTTGTTGCTGTGGCGTGAGTTGAATACTCATAGCGACCTCCTTCCGAAGCATTGTACTCATCTGGAAGGACACACTCAATCGTCCTCGTATAAATAGCACATTATGCTCCTTGTGACCTACGGCAAGCACCCTCACTATTCTTTCTTCCCTAAGGGCTGTTAAAAATTTTCCAATTTTCCATCTTGTCATTCTGAACGCAGCGTAGCGGAGTGAAGAATCTCGGCCGAGATCCTTCGCGTTGCTCAGGATGACAGAAACTCGCGTGACAATGCATTTGTAAACTTTATTATTTCTCAGACGCTTTGTAGGAAATGAGTGGCACAGCGCAGGTGTACGTTTTTCAGCACGTAGAGCGAAGCGTTTCGAAGCAAAAGGCCGTAGCTGGGTCTTTATGGCCGTCCTACACGAACCCCATCTTCCGTCCCCAGTTCTCGGGGTCTTTCAAAAAATCCAGGATCTGCTTGCCCGCGTCTTCGGTAAAGTATTTCTTGCCGAGGCCGGCGCTGAGAACGTGGTCCCAGTTGGCGAGCGTGTGCAGCGCGATGCCGTGCTCGGCCAGACTCTTCTTTCCTTCATGAAGGTCGAGAGTGTCGGAGCCGTACTCGAAGACGCAGAGGCAATGGGTGATCTTCGACCCGGCGGCGCGGATTCCGATGTTGAAGCGGAGCTTGCTCATGCCGTCGGTGATGAGGTCTTCGACCAACAGCACCCGCTGATTCGCTTCGAGGATGCCTTCGATCTGTTTCGTCCCGCCGTAGCCCTTGGGCTGCTTGCGGATGTAAATCATCGGCTTGCGGAGTTTGTCCGATACTAACGCGGCGTACGGAATCCCCGCCGTCTCGCCGCCGGCGACGACGTCGATCTCGTTCAGGCCGATCTCGGTCTCGGCCATTTTCGCCATCTGCGTGATGATTTCCTCGCGGACTGCGGGAAAAGAGAGCAAGCGCCGGCAGTCGATGTAGACCGGCGATATGCGGCCGGACACGAAGACGAAAGGCTGCTCTTTGTAGAATGCGATCGCCTCGGTTTGGAGCAGCATTTCGCCGATTTTATTCGCAGCGTCGTTCATCGAATTCGTCCTCCTCAAATCAGACCGCGTATAACACACCGCACTTCCCTTTGCCAAGAAAATATCCCGGATTGTTTCCCGGGCTTAAGCGAGAGGTTCGGAACCCTGCCCGCATAGAGGATAAGAAACCCGAGAGCGCGCTCGAATGGCGAGGTCACAGGGACGTGCGGCGACACGGCAGGCCCGGCCGGGCTGATCGCGAAAGATCCGGGCTAGCTTGCCGACCATTCTATTCGCTGATAATACTCGACCTTAAATTCTTTAGGTCATTTTATGCTTCTCGCTTTGAGGATCGGTAATCTTGCTGAACCGGTCACTGGCCGTCGATGGGATCGTCCGGAAGTCTTGCGTCAGGTTGCCGCACGAATTGGACGTTTTCAAAGCGAGGGCGTGTCAGTTGGCGATCGCGTCTTTATTCACTACGGGAATCGGTTGGAATTTTTTGCCGACTTGCTGGCAATCTGGCACCTTGGGGCCTGTGTTGTGCCGGTTGACGCCCGCCTCACTTCGTTCGAAGTCGAGAAGTTGGCCCGGTTAACCACCCCGGCCTTCTCGCTCGTGGACGACGGCACCGACGCTTCGATCGTCACTCTGATGTCCTCTCTGGGCACTAGAGTCATCAACGCCCTCGATACCGCTGCTGCTATAAAGAATACGATTCCGCCGGGTCGTGTTGGCTTGGACTACCATGCGCTTATCCTTTTTACATCCGGTTCAACTGGAAGCCCCAAGGGCGTCGTGCACACCCATCGATCGCTTCGGGCTCGCTGGAGGGCCTTGCGAGAAAACCTCGGCTTAGAGCCCTACGGCCGGACCCTTTGCTTGCTGCCGACTCACTTCGGCCATGGCCTTATCTGCAACTGCTTGTTTCCATGGCTTTCGGGGCAGGAACTCTTCATCACGTCGCCCTTTAACCCCGACCTGATGATGCGATTGGGCAAACTGATCGACGAGCATGAGATCACCTCACTCTCATCGGTACCCTCATTGTGGGGGCTCGTCCTCAAGATAGCCCAACCTCCGACGCAACGGACGTTGCGGCGGGTTCATTGCGGCTCGGCGCCTCTGTCGGCTCGTTTGTGGAAGGAGATTCAGCGCTGGGCTGTTACCAAAGACGTGCTCAATACATACGGGATCACCGAGACTGGGAGTTGGGTGGCCGGAACGACTATCGGCGACTTTGTCCCCGAGGACGGACTCATTGGCAACCCCTGGGACGCGGCGATTCGAATCCTGAAAACCTCCGATCGGGAAAGCCTGGCGCATTCCGACGGAGACTGTAGGCCTGGAGAAGCCGGGTATGTTTGGCTCAAGACACCTGCATTGATGAAGGGGTATTTTGACCGAGACGATCTGACCCAGCAAGCGGTCTGCGGGGGATGGTTGAGAACCGGCGATGTCGGTCTTCTCGATGAGCGCGGTATTTTTTACTTGAGAGGCAGAGAGCGAGAAGAAATCAACAAGGGGGGAACGAAGATCTATCCCGCTGATATCGATGCGGTGGTCGAGCGGTTTGATCAAACCAAGGATGTCGTCACGTTCGGGATTGAGGATCCACTTTATGGGCAGCAGGTTGCCATCGCAGTCGCCCTTAAGGAGAATAGCAACGGAACGATCCGAAGTCTCTATCAATGGACGAAGCGCCACCTGGCAGAGCATAAGATGCCTGTGCGCTGGTATCTCATGGATTCCATCCCCCGCACAGCTCGCGGTAAGGTCAACCGAGACGAAGTGAGGGATAAATGCCTGCGGCTTACTCCCTTGGATCTGAGAAAGATCCTCCAAGTCCCGGAGGAAGGACTGCGCTGAGAATATCCTGGTTGACGAGCGCATTATCCTGGCATCCATGCCGACCGTTCGCCCGTCACTCCTTCGCGGACCCTAAGACAACGCAACGATGGATCGACAGCAACGCAAAACGGACTTGATTCAGTTCCTGCGCACCATCCAGAGGCCGGACTCCCCGATCAAGGAGATCGATGAGGGTCAAAGGCTGGTCGATTCAGGGCTCATCGACTCCCTGGCCATATTACAAATCGTCCTTCATCTCGAGCGGACCTACAACATCGACTTTCGCGAGAAGGGAATAGACCCGGGCAATCTCCAATCGGTCGGGAGCATTCTGGATCTGATAGAGCGCGAAACGGCATGATGGGGAACAAGAATCTCCGCGATACTTGGCTGGCCGTCTCGCAACTTCACGAGAACGAAAAACTCATCGCGTGGCTGCAAGCCCAGCGGGCGGTCGTCTGGCTCACGCCGAGACGGCGCAGAATTGTGTTGTCCATCGGCGCAGTCGGGACGGTGATCGCGGCTGTGCTCCACAGGTCCGCCAAATGGCCTGACTACCTTACGGCTGCCCCTTGGCTCACGCCGTATTTGGCTTTGCCCATCCTCTTCGGTCTGCTTTATTGGTTATATCTTTCCGCCGTACACTTCCGCAGTCTCCCGGACGTGATCAGGCGCAGACCTCAAATCTCACTGCACCTGTTGTTCTGGGTCATTCTTACCATCGTCTGGCTTACTCCCGACGACGGCGGCCTGTGGAGATCGGTTCTTGTTCTCTTCGCTCTCATATTCCCCTTTTTGATCTGGCGGTGCGGATACATGTTGCTGTCAGGTCAGCGGGGCAAAACAATGGGCACGGCTTTTCGTGACCACCTATTCTATCTATGGCCGGTCTGGGGAGGAACACACACGCCGGCTGGCAAGGGTTGGGACTATCTGTCTCAGCGCGAAGCCCAATCGACCGACGCGTATGCCCGGTCGTTTCTGGCGGGAATTAAGTTGCTGATCCTCTCCAGGATCTGGCGGTTGAGCCTCATCTTGCTGGGCGGGTTTGTCTACAGCGACCCCGCAAATTCTTTGACTCACCTGCTGGGAGGCGCGAGCCTTGGGATTCCCCGCTTCCGGATGATCGTCAGCGGCAACGTGAACGTCTCGCTGTTGACCACGTGGATCAGCCTCTATTTGGAGCTTGTCCGTGAGACGCTCCAGATCGCGGCGCTGGGCCACTTGTGGATAGGCATCCTGCGCCTTTTTGGCTTCAACGTGTTCCGCAACACCTACAAGCCCTTGCTGGCGGAGTCGATCATCGATTTCTGGAACCGGTATTACTACTACTTCAAAGAATTGCTGGTGGAGTTTTTCTTCTACCCGACATACTTGCGGTACTTCAGAACGCGTCCCAAGCTCAGGATGTTTGCTGCCGTCTTCGCCGCGGCGTTCGTGGGCAACATGTACTACCACTTATTGAAAGCGACGGACGATCTCCTTGCCGATGAATTTGCCAAGATCTGGCAGCAACTAAGCCCGCGGCTGGTGTACTGTTTCCTTCTCGCCCTCGGCATCTACTTCTCCATGCTCCGCCAGCAGAAACTGAGGGGGAGAATCGAGCGGGCAGATGCCGGGATGGAGAAGTTACGCAAGCTTAGAAGAATCGCGGCGGTCTGGACTTTTTTCAGTCTGATTAACTTTTGGGATATCAGATCCAGCCTGAGCCTCTTCGAACGGGCAAAGTTTTTCCTTACTCTCTTCGGCCTGTAGCGCGTCGTACGGAACCGCCTTCACGGCTGGCAAAGACTGAGCTGCCTATCCACGATCGTTGATTCCACGCCTATGCAATCCAACAGTGAGTGGAAAAGGTAATCATGTGAAAGCGGCGCGGCCAATTGCGCGCGGGCGTGGTCGTATTTTTTTTGCCATTGCGGATTGGCAAGAAACTTTTCCGAGGCCCATACGATGAACGGTACGTGCGTTTCAACCCGTTCCCCCTCGTGCCCGTGCAGGTATTTGCCGTTCTCACCCAATGATTCGCCGTGGTCGGAGATATATACAAATAAGGCATTCTCGCCAGCCAAACGCCTAATGATCTGGCTCAGAAACGCGTCGGTGTACAAGATGCTGTTGTCGTAGGCGTTGATGATGCTCTGGTGGCCGCACCATTTCGACGTGCGCCCGGTGCAGACAGGAGTGTAGCGCTCGTAGGCCTTGGTGTAGCGGTTGGTATAGGGCCAGTGGCTGCCCATCGGGTGCACAACGATGAATTTATGACTTATGTTAGCGCGCAGAACACGATCGAGTTGGGGCAACAGATCTTCATCGTAGTTCCGAAGATCGAGAATGTCCTTCCTCTCCTTCAAAACTACGGTAGAGGCCTCCCTCGCCAGCGCCGGGAGGGGGCCTCTGGTGCCCCCATCAGTTTCCTGATTGCTTACCCAAGCGGTGTGAAAGCCTAATCTGTTAAACACCGAAGTCACGGACTTCTCGTTCGCCGCAGGGGCCCGGTCGGCCAAGGTTGCCCGCGTCAGCATGCAGGGCAGCGCCTCCCGCGTTTCCACGCCGCATGATACGGTGTTCCTGAAGGAGAGTAGCCCGGCAACCTTCGCCAGCTCGGGGGTGGTGTCGCGCGAGTAACCGTTGATGCCAAAGTGATTCGCTCGCGCGGACTCGCCGATCACCAGCACCACGGTTATGTCTTCGGCGGATTTGAAGGTGAGCACGTCGCGAGAGAAATCGTAGCGGTCTTTGTTTTTCTTTATTGGAATTGGACCGGATCCAACTCTGTTCGATAAGTAGCTGTAGGTTTTTCCCACGAAGTTCATCGGAAAGTAATATATCGGGTTCTCATAAACTCGAAGTAATGGGACTAGCGCCGTCAGAACGAAAAACATTTGAGCGATCTTGAACTTGCCTGGGTAAGACACCGCCCGAAAACGCCGTACGACGAGGATTCCGATGAGCAGGTTGACTACCAGCCACCCTACTAACTCCTTACCGGTCACCCCAAGCGCCTCTTCGACGCTTGTCTCGAACAGCGCGGCGACCATGCCCGTGGTGATAACAATATTCACCGTGAAGGCGAAGTAAAATGCCAGCGCGCTGGTAACAAACAGCATCGGCACCATCACCGTAAACAGCACGCGGCTCAATGCCAAAGCAGCAAAAATACTCGCCGACAGCACGGTGGACGTTACAAGTATCGCCGCGACGGCCGGGACAGAAAGGTCTCCAAGATACGACCAACGCTGTAGGATGAGGGTAGGAGTGAAGAGCGACATATACAACAGGGCGCAAAGCAGTAAGAAGCGAATGAATCCATGCGCCTCGGCCTTTGGGTTAGTCGAGGCCCGCCAAGAGAGCGATTTAAACATGATGAAACTTCGTCTTTGAAGGTGAGCGGTGAGAACTCAAAAATTGCCCTCTGGGGGCGCCACGCGAGTTCGCGTTTTCGAACCTAATCACTTTCCGGAGGAAGATGGACCCGCTGGCACTTCTTTTTGAGGAGGAACTATGTAAGAAATGACGGTTTATGTCAATCTCATGTAAATTGTCCTGCGGTAGCCAGTGTGTGGTATAATAGCGCCCATGAGTTTGCCCGATCGAAAAGCAAAAACAGCCACTTTTTCCCGGAGCCTCGCCATCAATAAAGATCGCCTGCTCGCTGATCTCAACTCCATATCCCGCATCGGTCTCGGCGATCACGGCTCGGTGACGCGCCTGGTTTTTTCGGTCAAGGAGCTTAGAAGCAGGCAGCTCCTGATCCACTTGATGACGCAGGCCGGACTCAAAGTGCACGTCGATAGAATCGGAAACATTTTCGGCCGGCTCGCCGGCGGCGACGGAAAGGCGGCGGTTCTGGCGGGATCGCATCTCGACAGCGTCATGCACGGCGGAAAATTCGACGGGCCCGTGGGTGTCGTCGGCGCTCTGGAAGCGGTGCGAACGATCAAAGAGAACAAGGTGGGGCTGCCCTGTCCAATAGAAGTCGTCTGCTTTGTCGGCGAGGAATCGTCCCGCTTCGGCTTTTCGACTCTCGGCAGCAGTTTAGTCGCCGGACAGGTGCGAATGAAAGATCTGGCCAACGCCGTGGACGCGCGCGGCGCCAAGCTGGAAGACGTCCTCGCCGGCTTGGGCGTGAGCAAAGAAAATCTTTCTTCTCTCAGGCGAGATCCGCGATCGGTGAAGGCCTATCTCGAGCTGCACATCGAGCAGGGTCCCGTCCTCGAGGCGAAAAAGAAGAAGATCGGCGTCGTCACGGCGATCGCCGCGCCGACCCGGCTCCGGGTCATCTTCAACGGCCAGGCGGACCATTCCGGCACGACGCCGATGGACATGCGCAAAGACGCGCTCGTCGCCGCCGCGCATCTGATCGCCTACGTCGAAGAGGTCGCAAGTGAACACTCTGCCGTGGAAAAGGGACGAGTCGTCGGGACCGTCGGCGCGATGAAGCTCGAGCCCGGCGTCATCAACGCGATCCCCGGCAAGGCGGAGCTGTCGATCGACATCCGCAGCATTACCTCCAAGGCGAAGGAACGCGTCGCCCGGCTGGTTGTAAAGCGGGCGCGGGAGATCGCCGCAAAAAGAGATATTGCGGTCGAGATTTTGCCGATCCGCTCCGAGGAGCCCGTGCCCCTGGATGAATACTTGCTTTCACTGATACAAGAGATCTGCGAAGAGAAAAATATTCCGTACGAAATCATGCCCTCCGGGGCCGGCCACGACGCCATGCAGATGGCCAAGATCACTCGCGCCGGAATGATTTTTATTCCGAGCAAAAAAGGCATCAGCCACAGCCCGCTGGAGTGGACCGACCCGGAAGAGATCTGTCTCGGGGCCCAGATTTTATTGGAGACGATGGTGCGAGTCGCTCATGAAGAAAACTGAAAGCAAAAACGTCCGGGTGTTGAACGGCACGGAGATCAAAAAAACTCTCGAGCGCTTCTGCCGCGAGCTTCTCAAGCAGCACAAAGACTCGGGGCAGCTCGCGTTCATCGGCATCCGGACCAGAGGCATCCATATCGCGAAGCGGCTCGGCGAAATGATGAAAAAGCTCGGCGGGAAGGAAATCCCGTTGGGCGAAATGGACATCGCGCTCTACCGCGACGACGTGAACACGCTATTGCCCGACGGCAAGGTGGACAACACGCGGATTCCGTTCGACATCAACAACAAGACGATCATTCTGGTCGACGACGTTTTACACACGGGCCGGACCGTGCGCGCGGCGGTGGATCACCTGATCGACCTCGGCCGGCCCAGGGCGATTCATCTCGCAGTGTTGATCGACCGCGGCGGGCGCGAGTTTCCGATCGCGGCCGATTATGTGGGCAAGAAGATCGATCTGCCGGCCGCGGGCCAGGTCAACGTGAGATTGAAGGAAGTGGACAAGGTGGACGAGGTGGTGATCGGCAAATCGTCATTGTAGGGGCGCAATTCATTGCGCCCGAGACAAATCGGCGGACGACGAATCCGGGCGTGATGAATCACGCCCCTACGTTTTTGGGGACGGCTAGAATTTCCAGGCCGAATTGATTATATTTGGGCTGAGCGATGAAAATTCCTTGCGCGATTTATCGGGGCGGCACGAGCAAGCCGATTTTTTTTCTGGAAAAAGATCTGCCGGGCGATACTAAAAAAAGAGACGAAGCGGTGCTCTCCGCCTTCGGCAGCCCGGATATGCGACAGATCGACGGCTTGGGCGGCGCCGATCCGCTGACCAGCAAGGTCGCCTACATCGGGCCTCCCACCGTTCCCGGAACCGACGTCAATTATACCTTCGGCTACGTCGGCATCTCGTCCCCGGTCATCGACTACACGGGGAATTGCGGCAACACCTCCGCCGCGGTCGGGCCGTTCGCGCTCCTGCGCGGCCTGATCGAGCCCAAAGAGCCGGTCACAAAAGTGCGCATCTACAACACCAACACCAAGAAGATCATCGTCGGGGAATTTCCGGTGCGCGCCGGCGAGTTCCAGAGCGAGGGGGATTTCCACATCGACGGCGTTCCCGGCGCCGGCTCGAAGATCCTGCTCGACTTTCTCGACTCGGGCGGCGCGGTGACGGGAAAGCTCCTGCCGACGGGAAAAGTCAAAGAGGAGATCCAATTCCCCACTGTCGGCAAGCTCGTCGTTTCCATGATGGACGCGGCGAATCCGTTCGTCTTCGTGCGCGCAGCCGATCTTGGCCTCAAAGACGACGCCACGCTGGAAGAAATCGCCGGCAACGATTCGCTGCTAAAAAAATGCGAAGAGATCCGCTCGGTCGTGGCAGAGATCATGGGCATCGCCCGGAAAGAAGACGCGACGGAAAAAAGTCCCGGCGTACCGAAAATCGCTCTCGTCTCGCCGCCGACGAGCTATTTGACGCCGAAGGGAAAAGTGGAAGCGCGTGATATCGATGTGATCGCGCGAATGACGGCGCTGCAAAAGCTGCATAAGGCATTCGCCGTCACCGGCGCGGTTTGTCTTGGGGCGGCGGCCAAGATAGACGGAACGATCGTCAACGAGATTTACCGCAAGGTCCAGCCCGGCAATCCGCCCGCAGTACGGATCGGCCATCCGTCCGGCACGATTCAAGTAGAGATCGAGACGGCGATGCAGAACGGCGGTCTCAAACTCTCGAAGGCGGCTTTGGCGCGCACCGCGCGTCTCTTGATGGACGGCCACGTCTACGTGCCGGGACGGTAAGGCGGGATTATTTTCTTGCGATGGGGATAACCGTTTATCCTGCGTCCTCTGACACCGTTGTTCGTCGCTCAGTCCTCTCATCTGTAGGCTCTTCCTTTTGCCTTCAGCCCAGATTTTCGTTGACATCCCGCTTGGGCGAGTGAGATAATGAATTTCATTATTTGATTCAAATAGGTTGGTGAAGTCCGCTGAGCAACTCGGTGGTTTACAGCTTTGGCGCTAGCAGAAAACCCGACTGGATACTCCAGCCGGGTTTTTTATTTAGGGAATGCCTTTCTTGAACTGGAGATAACTATGGCTACAAAACTCTTTGACGGCACGATCGTGAGCACCACCGAGCAGGCGCTCGACTTTATCGGCAACGTCCTGGAGTCCTCCACCGAGTACTCCATCATCGGCAAGGACCTCGATGGGAGGATCCTGCTGTGGAATGGAGGTAAGACTCTTTGGAGATATTAACTCAGATTGTTGTCTTTCATCTTGATGAGCAGCGATATGCACTATACCTGTCTGCAGTGGAAAGAATTTATCGCGCAGCTGAAATTAGTCCTTTGCCAAAAGCCCCGGAGATCGTGCTCGGCGTGGTCAATGTAAAGGGACGGATCGTCCCTGTCATAAATGTCCGCAGGCGGTTCCGTCTGCCGGATCGCGATTTGAGGCTCAGTGATCAGATAGTGATAGCGCGGACATCCACGAGAACGGTGGCGCTGGTCGTGGATGCTGTGAGCGGCGTCACGGAGCTTTTAGGAAAAGAGATCGTATCGCCGGAAAAGATCGTCCCTCGGATGGGGTACGTGGAGGGTGTGGTCAAACTCGAAGATGGCTTGGTGCTTATCCATGACCTGGATCAATTTCTCTCTCTTGATGAAGAGAGGGCTCTAGACGCTTCGCTGAACGCCAATGGCTGATCGCCTACCTGACATACTTCTCTCGCAACTCAGCGAATTTGTCGCTGATCGGATGGGCTTTCACTTTCCGCAAGAGCGCTGGGCCGATCTGGAGCGGGGAATTCGATCCGCCGCCCGTGACTTCGAGTTCAACGACACGGAATCATGCGTTCAATGGCTCGTCTCATCGCCAGTAACGCAGAGCCAAATCGAGATGCTGGCCAGCCATCTTACCGTCGGAGAGACTTATTTTTTTCGCGAGCGGCAGAGTTTCGAGATGCTTGAAGAACGCATTCTGCCGGAGCTGATTCGGAAGCGACGCGACAGTGAGCAGCGCCTGAGAATTTGGAGCGCAGGATGCTGCACGGGCGAGGAGCCGTACTCCATTGCCATCCTTTTGAAGCAGCTCCTGCCTGACTTAAAGGATTGGCAAATCACGATTCTGGCTACCGACATCAATCCACGCTTTCTACAGAAGGTATCGGAGGGTGCGTACGGGGAATGGTCATTTCGCGGGGTGCCACCGGGAATCAAAGAGAGGTATTTCAAGAAATGGCACAACGGCCGCTTTGAGATTCTTCCTGAGATCAAAAGGATGGTCACGTTTTCCTATCTCAACTTAGCGGAAGATACCTATCCGTCCCTTTTGAATAACACCAATGCGATGGATGTAATCTTCTGCCGCAATGTGCTGATGTACTTTGCCTCGGCGCGGGCGAAACAGGTTATTCGAAAATTCCATCACTCGCTCTTAGACGGCGGCTGGCTGGTTGTCAGTCCCAGCGAGGCTTCCCAGATCCTCTATGCGCAGTTTGTCACAGTCAATTTCCCGGGCGTGATCTTCTATAGGAAAGACAGCCACAGGGCAGCGGTGAGCGTGTCTTACGGCTCGGAAGAGGAGACAAAACCACCTCTGCTGCCGACCATTCCTTTTTCTTTCGCCCCTTCACCCAAAACCGAGCTTACTATCTCCGAGCCGCTGAAAGAACCCGTCGCGCCTGATACTTCAGAGGAGAAAGTGGTCGAGCCGGAGCACAATTTGTGCGCCGAGGCCATGGACCTCTACGAGCAAGGTCGCTACGAGGAAGCTGCCCAAACCCTTTCGACGCTGTTGGCACGGGACCCAAGCGACTCAAAAGTAATGGCTTTGCTGGCCCGTGTCTACGCCAACCAAGGCAAACTTACCGAAGCCATCCAATGGTGTGAAAAAGCCCTAGTTGTCGACAAGCTGAGTGCTGCCTGCCACGTTCTCCATGCCACCATCCTTCAGGAACGAGGCGCCACCCAGGAAGCAGCTCGCGCCCTCCAGCGGGCGCTCTATTTGGACCAAAATCTGGTGCTGGCTCATTTTGCGTTAGGAAATATCACTCGACAGCAAGGGAAGGTCAAAGAGGCCGCCAAGCATTTTGAGAACGCGCGCATACTTTTAGACGCCTATTCGCACGAAGAGATCCTGCCAGAATCCGAGGGCATGACCGCGGGGAGGTTGAGGGAGTTTCTGCAGGCGATGAGCAGCGGTGAGCATTCTGCAGAGATCAAAACTGCCCGCGCCAATGGCTGACACCGGCGGCTGGGCATCAATACGAGAGGGTTAGCGTGAAGGCTGAAGGGACAATAAAACAAATACTCAGGGCCAGGGCGAAGGAGCTTGGGAGGCCGTCAGATGGGAAAACTGCTCAAGAGTCCCTGGAAGTCGTGGAATTCCTCCTGGCTGACGAAAAGTATGGGGTCGAGTCTTCCTATGTCCGTGAAATCTACCCGCTAAAAGAACTCACCCCGGTGCCGTGCACACCCCCGTTTGTTCTAGGCATCATCAACATGCGGGGACA
The DNA here is from genome assembly GCA_964404195.1 of uncultured Syntrophobacteraceae bacterium. Lineage (GTDB taxonomy): Bacteria > Desulfobacterota > Binatia > UBA9968 > UBA9968 > JAJPJQ01. Next base: position 27,201 of record CAYOJC010000039.1, on the reverse strand, counting down.
GATCCTCTCGGTGATCGACATTAAGAAGTTCTTTGACCTTCCCGAAAAGGGGCTGACGGACCTCAATAAGGTCATCATCATCCACAACGAATCAATGGAGTTTGGCATTCTGGCGGACGCAGTCGTCGACGTCCGAGCGACCCCGAAAGAAGAGATTCAACCACCCCTTCCCACGTTGACGGGGATCCGAGAAGAATATCTTATCGGCATTACGAGAGAGCGAGTAATAATCTTAGATGCGGAGAAGCTCTTAACGGACAAAAAAATCATTGTGCATGAAGAAATACAGGCGTAAGCCATGGAAACTGAAACCACACAGGTCTCGGTTAATGCGGCCCGACATTTCTCCGATTCTCCGAGAACCGGCTGCTCTTTTAAGATTTAAGAGAGGATAAGGAGAGAAAACTATGACTATCGGCAAAAAAATCATCGGCGGATACTTGGTAGTACTAATGATCCTAGTGGTTGTGACCGCAGCCGCTTTCTACACATTTAGAACGATCGATGGAGCCTACACGGAGTTTCTCGATGTGGATACTCTGGCTATTCTTACCGCTACGGAACTCAAACTGGAAGCAAGGGACCAGACAGCCCAGTACCGCGGTTTACTTCTCTACCCTGAAGAGCAGAGTAGACTTCTAAAAGAGTTACGTGACAGCCAGCGGCAGTTTGACACGGTCGTTGTAAAACTCCGAACTCTCCTTCGGTCGGAAACCGGGCGCCGCATCTTGGGGGAGATCGAGGAAATCCAAAAGAACTATAAAGAGGGACAGGAAAAAGGTATTGCGCTTCTACAGCAGGGAAAACGGAGGGAAGTGGTTGCTCTAAGTGATAAAGAGTTGCTTCCTCTTGCCCTTAAGCTGCGGGATAAATGCGATCAATTTATTGACTTTCGGCAGAAGCGGCTCGGCGAGGAACGCGGGGACCTCTCGAAAACGGTCAGCCGCTCTTCTTTTTTATTGATTTTTGTCTCATTGCTCGCCATTATTTCCGGCCTCGCCGTTGGTTTTTACCTTACAAGATCGATCACGCGGCAATTGCGTGAGACAATCACTCAGCTCTCCTCTTCCTCAACAGAGATTTTGGCCATGACGACTCAGGTTGCCGCCGGCGCCGCTGAAACGGCGACGGCGATCAGTGAGACCACGACGACAGTTGAGGAGGTCAAGCAAACCGCCCAGCTCTCAAGCCAAAAGGCAAAGAACGTTTCTGACAGTTCCCAAAAGGCGACACAAGCGACGCAGACCGGCCGCAAATCCGTGGAGGCTTCGGTCGAAGGGATGAAGCGCATCCAGACACAGATGGAGTCCATTGCCGACAGTATCGTGAAACTCAGCGAGCAGAGCCAGGCCATCGGGGAGATCATCGCCACGGTCAACGATCTCGCCGAACAGTCGAACCTCCTGGCCGTCAACGCCGCCATCGAGGCAGCCAAGGCAGGAGAGCAAGGAAAAGGCTTTGCCGTGGTAGCGCAGGAGATCAAGAGCCTGGCCGAGCAGTCCAAGCAGGCGACAGCTCAGGTGCGCAACATCTTGAGCGACATTCAAAAAGCAACCAGCGCCGCAGTGATGGCCACCGAACAGGGCAGCAAGGCGGTCGAGGCCGGGGTGAAGCAATCCACGGAAGCAGGGGAGTCTATCCGGGTGCTGGCTGACACGATTACGGAGGCTGCGCAGGCAGCGACTCAGATCGCTGCCTCCAGCCAGCAGCAACTGGTGGGGACCGACCAGGTAGCGCTGGCGATGGAGAACATCAAACAAGCGAGCACGCAGAACGTGGCTGCTACCAAACAGGCAGAGCAGGCATGCCGGAATCTCAACGATTTGGGACAACACCTGAGGTCGATGATCGAAGCGAATAGAGCGCACTAGCAAAGGCGGACCGCCGATATGGCCGAAAGGGACAAGGACTTTTTAAAAAGGCTCCTCTCGACGTTCAGGGTCGAGGCGGAGGAGCACCTTAAGCTCATGACTGCCGGGCTGCTTGAGCTGGAAAAAACGCCCGCAGCCGAAAAACAACTGGCGCTCGTCGAGAATGTGTTCCGCGAAGCGCATAGCCTCAAGGGCGCCGCCCGCGCCGTGAACATGATGGAAATCGAGGCAACCTGTCAGTCTTTGGAAAGCGTCTTTGCGGCGTGGAAGCGAAAGGAACTCGTTCCCTCGCCTGAACTCTTCGACTTGCTCCACCAGGCTGTGGATAGCCTCGGCCTACTTCTCGCTTCATCAGATGGTGAACGCGCCCCGGCCGCAAAGGCCAGGGTCCGAGAACTCGGCAAGAACCTCGAGAAGTCGCTGAAAGGGGCTCCACCGGCAGCTAAGCAGAAAATTTCGAAGAAAAAAGAGCCGGGATTTGCCGCGTCTCCCCAGCAAGAGAACTCTCAGCTTCCTGCCGAAGAAAAATCTATGCCGGAGACCGTGAGAATAGCCACTGCGAAACTGGATGCCGTTTTCCTTCAGGCGGAAGAGTTGCTTTCAGCAAAGCTCACTACCGGCCAGCATGCCGCCGATTTGAAAGAGCTCAACGCCGTGCTTGCCGCATGGAAAAGAGAGTGGACGAAAATTCAACCTGAGGTTGGAGCGATCCGGCGGACCTTTGAAAAGAAAGCTCAAGATGGCGCGGCAGGGAATGGACGTTTCGTCAAGATCATCGAGTTTTTAGATTCGCGTCAACACGCGGTTACAGAGTTCGAAAGCAAACTCGCGGCCTTGGAGTGGTCGGTGAACCAGGACCATCGGGCGCTTGGGGGAATGGTGGATGACCTCCTGGACGACATGAAGAAGGTTTCGATGCTTCCGTTCGGGTCGGTCCTGGATGCCTTGCCCAAGCTGGTCCGCAATCTCTCGCGCGACCAGGGCAAGGAAGCGGAGCTGGTGATCGAGGGAGGGGAGATCGAGGTTGACAGGCGGATCCTGGAAGAGATGAAAGACCCTCTCATTCATCTAGTCCGGAACTGCGTTGATCATGGCATTGAAAAGCCGGAGGAGCGGGAAAAGAAAAAGAAGGCCCCTCGCGGGACGATTAAAATTGCCGTTTCGCAGAAGGAAAGCAATAAGGTTGAGATACTAATCTCTGACGACGGAAGAGGGATCGATCTCACAAAGGTCAGGGCATCAGCTTTGAAGCTGGGCGTGATCACACAACAGGAAGCTGAAAATCTCAGCGATCAAGAGGCGCTGGCGCTGGCTTTTCGATCGGGAGTTTCTACCAGCCCTATAATTACAGATATCTCAGGCCGGGGTCTGGGTCTCGCGATTGTTCGCGAGAAGGCCGAAATCTTAGGAGGCACCATAGCCGTTGAATCGCGCCTGGGTGTCGGCACGACCTTTCACGTGGTTCTGCCGCTCACAAAGGCAACGTTCCGAGGAATCCCCGTTCGCGTGGGTGAGCATCTGTTTGTTCTTCCCTCCACTCAGGTGGAGCGAGTGGCACAAGTAAAGAGGGAGAAAATCAAAACGGTAGAAAACAGGGAAACCATCGAACTTGATAGAGAGGCCGTTTCCCTGGCCGATCTAGGAGATGTTTTGGAGCTGCCGCGGAAGGGCCCGGCGGACGATTCTAAGAACACGGTGCAGGTGGTTGTGATCACGATGGCTGAGAAACGGATCGCCTTTCTCATAGACGAGGTTCTCAATGAGCAGGAGGTGCTGGTAAAGAACCTGGGTAGACAACTTTCCAGGGTCCGCAATATCGCCGGCGCGACGGTCCTGGCCTCGAGAAAGCTGGTGCCTATCCTGAACGTCTCTGATTTGATGAAATCCGCCGTGAAGGTGAGCGGAACGGCGATAAGGGCCGCCGGGGCTACATTAGAGAAGGAAAAGGCAAAGAAAAAGACCGTCCTCGTGGTGGAGGACTCCATTACTGCCCGTACGCTGCTTAAGAGCATCCTGGAGGCGGCCGGATATGACGTCAAGACCGCCGTAGACGGCGTGGATGGATTCACTCAACTTCGCAGCGGCGAATTCGACATCGTGGTATCGGACGTGGAGATGCCGAGGATGAACGGCTTCGATCTCACCGCCAAGATTCGCAGCGACAAGAAGCTCTCGGAGCTACCGGTGATATTAGTGACAGCTCTTGAATCCCGAGAAGACCGGGAACGGGGAATAGATGTCGGGGCCAACGCCTACATCGTCAAAAGTAGCTTTGACCAGAGCAATCTGCTTGAGGCGCTCCGAAGGCTGGTTTAACAAAGCGAGGCTTTAGTGATCAAAGTTCTAGTAGTTGAGGATTCAACGGTCGTCAGAGAATTCCTGGTTCACATCCTCGGTTCCGACCCGGAGATCCAGGTGACCGAAACGGCCCATAATGGGATAGAGGCGTTGGAGGTTCTGCAACGGAGCAAACCAGACGTGATTACAATGGACATCCACATGCCGAAGATGGATGGCTTTGAAGCGACCCGCAGAATCATGGAAACAGCACCAACGCCTATTGTCATCGTAACCGGGAGCACAGATCGAGGAGAAGTCGGGACAACCTTTCGCGCCTTGGAAGCAGGCGCCCTCGCAGTCGTTCCCCGACCCCAGGGATTAGGCCACCCAAATTTCGAGGCAACGGCCAAAGAGCTTCTGAATACTGTGAGACTCATGTCCGAGGTCAAAGTCGTCAGACGGTGGAACAGAGCGCGACGCTCCCCCCCGGCTCAGCCATTACAGGAGATCAAAGCTAGGGAAGACAGGGAAAAAATTCAAGTTGTCGCCATCGGTGCTTCCACCGGCGGACCCATTGCCTTGCAAACGATTTTGTCCCGGCTGCAAAAAGATTTCCCCGCTCCGGTGCTGATTGTCCAGCACATGACCGCAGGATTCACCGAGGGTTTTGTAGAATGGCTGAATCAAACCTCTGGCCTGCCGGTCCGTATAGCATCCTACGGAGAAGATCTATTGCCTGGACATGCCTACGTAGCACCAGACGGTTTCCAGATGGGAGCAAAAGTGACAGGCCGAATCGCGCTCAGCAAGGACGCAGCTGAGAACGGCCTTTGCCCTTCAGTTTCTTTTCTCTTCCGGTCTCTCGCAGGGGTCTACCGGGAAAAAGCGGTGGGCGTGCTACTTACAGGCATGGGAAAAGACGGCGCTGAGGAATTAAAGTCAATGAAAGAAAAAGGCGCCGTAACCATCGTACAAGATGAGGAAAGCTCAGTGGTTTATGGCATGCCAGGAGAGGCGCTGAAGCTCGACGCAGCAACATATGTTCTTCCGCCTGACAGAATCGCAACGGCACTGGTAAGTTTGGTGAAAAAATCGGGAACAAAGACTGGGAGCAGTTTATGAGATCTAAAAGAAGACCCGCTCGAGAGGCCGTCAAAATTCTCATTGCGGAGGACAGTCCCACACAGGCCGAGCAACTGAGGCAGCTGCTTGAAGAGAACGACTATAAGGTCACAGTTGCAGAGAACGGCAAAAAGGCGCTTGCGGCAGCACGTACGCAAAAGCCTGACCTCGTCATCAGCGATATCGTCATGCCCGAGATGGACGGCTACACGCTGTGCAAGGAAATAAATTTGAGAAAAGAACTAGGCCACGTTCCAGTCATCCTCTTGACCTCTCTCTCCACCCCTCAGGACGTGCTCATGGGTTTGCAATGCGGCGCGGACAGCTTCATCAGAAAGCCTTACGACGAACAGTATATCCTCTCACGCATCGAATACATGATAACGAACAAGGGCCTGCGGAAGAGCGAGAAGACCCAAATGGTTTTGGAGATTTATCTGGGCGGCCAAAAACACTCGATCACTTCGGAAAAGCAGCAGATCCTCGACATGCTGATCGCCACTTCCGAGGAAACCGTCTTACTTAACGAGGATCTTAAGACACGGGAAAAACAATTAACCCGTTCCTACCAGACGCTCAACGCCCTCTACCATATTTCTGAGGGCCTCAACCAAGGCACGAGCGAAAAAGAGATTGCCGAGAAGTCGTTGGAGCGGGCCATGGAACTTCCCGATGTGCACGCCGGATGGTTTCTCATCAGGGAGGGCGAGGCTGATTTCCGGGTTGCTGCCGCACAGGGCCTACCCCCAGTCCTAAACAAACCCGGGGCGCTGGATGGCGATTGCGTGTGCCGCCACAAACTCCTGGCTGGCGAGCTTTCTCATGCAACAAACATCTTGGAATGTGAGCGACTTAAGAACACAGCGGGTGGTACAAACGGTCTGCGCTACCATACCAGTGTTCCCATCTGGATTGGCAATCAAGTCTTGGGAATCATAAACTTGGTTGGGCGGGAAAAGGGCATACTCAGCGAGGATGATCTCAAAGTTCTGCATGGCGTGGGCAATCAGGTCGGCGTGGCTCTGGAACGCGCGCGGCTGGTCGAGCATCTGGAAAAGATGGTGGAAGAGAGAACGGTGGCCCTGAGAGCTGAAATCGCAGTGAGAAAAAAGGCAGAGGAAAAAGCCCAATCCAATCTAGAGCGCATCCGGGCGCTGCATGAAATTGACTTGGCCATTACCTCGACCTTGGATCTCCGCACCATCTTGGATGTGCTGCTGGAAAAAATCGAGCTCTTTCTCACCTATCCTACAGCCAGCACCATCAGATTGCTTAACAAAGAAAGTGGAGTACTGGAGCCCGTAACCTGCCGGAACCTTAACGAAGTCGTATGGAAGGCAAAGGAGGGGGAGTCCGGACGCGGCCCGGCTAACGCAGTGTTCCAAAATAAGGCGCTCTTGATGGTTGGAAATATTCAAACCGACGCACGCATAAGAGACCGTGAGTTTTTCCAAAGATATGGCCTGGTCTCTTATCTGGGAGTCCCATTGATAGCTAAAAGGGAGGTGCTGGGGGTCCTTGGCTTCTACACCAAACAGGAGCACGAGTTCGGCGCGGAAGAGATCGAGTTTCTCAACACACTCGCGGGCCAGGCGGCCATAGCGATTCACAACGCCCAGCTCTATGAGGAGGTAGGCCGATCGAAGAGCGAGCTGGAGTTAACCAACGCGTATCTTAAAAAATCGTTGCGACAGCTTTCCGGTCTGTATACAGCCCTCGGCCCTCTCGCCCCTTCGGTGACCATTAGCGAGATGATGGACGGAATCATTGAGAGGCTCACGCAAGCTACGGGGGCCGACGCGGCCTTGATCCGCCTCCACGATAAAGACAAGGGGAGCTTGTACTGGGCCAGCCAACGGGGGTTCCCTGATTACTACCTAAAGGCGGTAGAATCACCGCCGCGGGGCTCATCGCTGGAGCAGATCTTTAACAGCGGGGAACCCATCATCGTCTCTGATATCGCTTCAGACTTGCGCTTAAAGGGAACGGTACAGCTTCAAGTGGGTCTTCGCTCCTGCGCCATGCTTCCGCTTAAGGTTTATGATGAGGTGCGAGGCATCGTTCATCTAGCCAGCTTTCAGTTGGGTTACTTCGACGAGGAGCAAAGAGATCATCTTATGACCATTGCGCGGCAACTGGGTATCGCATTGGAGAATAAGGAGCTTTTCGACAACCTCAAAGCTTCCAGGGATGAACTCGAGCGCGCCAACAAGGTAAAAGACGAGTTTCTGAGCGTGATGTCGCATGAACTCCGCACCCCGCTCAGTGTCGTGATGGGGTACACGGGACTGGTGAAGGACGGGCATCTCGGCGCGGTGAATGAGCAACAGAGGCAAGCGCTACAGAAGGTGCTGGGTCGGGCGAGCTATCAACTAGACATGATCAATGAGATCATGCAGACCACGCAACTCGAGGCCCACGCGATCCGCGCGAACAACGAGTCGCTCGATTTACGCGATCTCCTCGACCAGTTGAGATCGGATTACGATGTCCGGGCGGATAAGAAAACCGTGAGACTCATCTGGCATTATCCCGCAGCCGCGATACCGGTGATCACCGACGGCTCGAAGCTCCGCCAGATTCTCCAGAATCTCATCAACAACGCGCTCAAGTTCACGGAAAAAGGAACCGTATCGGTTTCGGCGGGAATCAGAGATCGGGGATTAGGGGTTGGGAATTTGGAATTAGCAACCCACTCCTCTCCCCTCTCTCAAACCCCCGATTCTCAATCCCCAATTCCCAATTCCCGCTTTATCGAGTTCCGGGTGACCGACACGGGAGTCGGCATATCTAAAGACAAATACGAAACTATCTTCGAGAAATTCCACCAGGTTGACAGCTCGGAGACCCGGCTCTACGGCGGCGTCGGATTGGGACTCTACATTGTAAAAAATTTCACCGAGCTGCTCGGCGGAACAATAGACGTGGAGAGCGAAGAGGGAAAAGGCAGCACCTTCACGGTAACCCTGCCGGCGCGAAGCGCCGCGCCGTCCGGCGCTTACCGATTACGGGGCTGAGGAGGCGGATGCAACTTCGGCCGCGCGGCTGGAGGCGGCAAATAATTCCTGGATCTTCTTGCCGATGATCGAATAGTCGATGATCGGTTTGGCGATGAAATCGCTGCACCCCACGCGCAACGCTTTTTCCCTGTGTTCTTCGGTCGAACCCACGGTGACGGCGATGATGGGCATATTCTTGCCCCACTCGGTCCGTCTGAGCGCTTGAGTCGCCTCGTACCCGTCCATGACGGGCATTCTGAGATCCATCAAAATCAGGTCGGGCCGGGCGCGCGAGGCCACCTCCAAGGCTTCTTTCCCATTGTATGCGACGAGAATTTCGAAGCCGCCCATGAGCTGAAGGCGGAAGGTAAGAATGTCCTGATTGTCTCGGTTGTCGTCCACCACCAGGATCTTCCTCACGACCGCATTCTCCGGGAAACTCAATGAACGCGTCTGGCGCTTTCGTCCGCGGCGGACGCCGGTTGAGAGGGAATGCTCAGCAGGACGTGGGTTCCGATATCCTGCCGGCTTTGAATCCGGAGACTGCCGCCGACAAAATCGGTCAGGCGGCGCGCGACGGCGAGCCCCAGTCCTAGTCCCGAAAATTGCCGGCGCATCGAACTGTCCATCTGCTGAAACGGCTGAAACATGCGGTCGATGTGTAGCTCGGGCATCCCGGCGCCGGTATCGGAGATCTCGATCTCCACGGCGCCTTGCTGCAGCGCGTTGGCGATTTTGACGGTGATCTTTTTTCCGGCGGGAGTAAACTTGATCGCGTTATGCAATAGATTTTGCACGATCCGGCCGAGCTTCGCGGGATCACCCACGAGCGGCGCACCGCCCGGAGGCGAGACGACCGAGAGCTCGATCCCCTTTTCCTGCAGCTGCTTCTCGTAGCGTTGGATGCAGTCGTGCATCAGCGCCGCCGCGTCGACGGATTGCTCGTTCAATACCAGGTCACCCGCATTCAACGAGGTCAAGATCAGGACGTTGTCGATCAGCTCGAGAAGCTCGCCGGAGTTTTTGTAGACCCGCTCGAGCGCCTTTTGCTGCTGATCGGTCAATTGACCGATCAACTGGTCGAGCAAAATGGAAACGAAACCGATGACGACGCTGAGCGGTGTGCGCAGCTCATGGGAAATATTGGCCAGGAATTCGGATTTGACGTTTTTGAGCTCGACCCGGGCTTGTCGGCGCTGCAACGCGCGCCGCACCAGCGCCAGGATGTGATTAACGTCGAACGGCTTGGAAATATAATCGAACGCGCCCAACCGCAGTCCTTCGACGGCCGTATCCATCGAGCCGTAACCGGTGATGATGATCGCCTCGATGTCCGGGTCGTGCTGTTTAATTTTCTCCAGGACCTTGGTTCCGGAGAGTCCCGGCATCTTGAGGTCCAGAGTCACAAGATCCACCGGGATCAAATTGAGCATCTCAATCGCATCGGCGGCCTTCTCGACCGCATACACGTTGTAGTAGGGCTTGAGAATTACTCGGAGCGATTCTCTAGGGCCTATTTCGTCGTCAACAACTAAGATGTTCGGCTTATCCATGATACATCATCACAATTAGACGATACACCATCACAATTAGACTGCCGTTAAGTTGAGCAATCGATGTGCCAGGATGGAGGCAATGCAACCTCCTGAAATAAAAGGAGTAAACGTTTAATAAAATGCGGGAGAATGACGGAGATCGGCGCTAGTTGGACAACTTTGCGCAATCTTCGGCAGGCGGCGCGTCGCTGATCTGGAGTTTCTCCATCCGGTAGCGCAATACTCGCCGGCTGGTCCCCAAAAGAGATGCCGCTTTTGTCTGATTGAACGCCGTTTTCTGCAGCGCCCGCAAAATGATCGCCCGCTCGAACTCGTCTACGGCTTCGCCTAGCGGCCGCGATCCCTCGAGAACCGCGTCTTTGAGAGTTATCGTCGGCTCCTGGCTGCGCATCCCGAGCGGCAGATCGTCCAGAGTGATGGTCTCGTGGGGGGTCAAGATGGTGAGCCGCTCGATCAGATTCTCCAGCTCGCGCACGTTGCCGGGCCATGAATACGAGAGCATGGAATCCACCACGGTCGCCGCCAATTTCTTCGGCGCCACCGAATTCTCCCGCGCCTTGAGCTTTATGAAGTGATCTAATAGCAGGGTAACGTCCTCTATTCTCTCGCGTAGTGTCGGAAGATTGACCGACACCACATTGAGGCGGTAAAAAAGATCCGCGCGGAACCCGCCGTCTTTGGCCAGCTTCTCAAGCTCACGGTTGCTGGCGGCGATAATTCTCACATCGACTTTGCTTTCGTCCGTCCCGCCTAGACGGGTAAACGTCTCAGTCTCGATCGCCCTGAGAAGCTTGGACTGCGTTCCCAGCCCGAACTCGCCGATCTCATCGAGAAAAAGGGTGCCGCCGTGAGCCATTTCGAAATGGCCGATCTTCCTCTGATAGGCATTGGTAAACGCGCCTTTCTCGTAGCCAAACAGCTCGCTCTCGCAGAGGTTATCGGGCAGAGCCGCGCAGTTCACGACGACGAAAGGCTTATTCCGGCGCTCGCTGTTATAGTGAATCGCGCGAGCGATGAGCTCCTTCCCCGTACCGCTCTCGCCGGTTATCAGCACGGTGCTCTTCCTTTTGGCCACCAGGCTCACCGTCTTGAAAATTTCCATCATGGGTTTGGAGTTGCCCACGATATTTTCGATGCCGTATTTTCGTCCGAGCTCTTCCTGCAGCCGTTCGAGCTCCCTCGAAAGAAGGCTCTTCTCCAGGGCGCGATCCACGCGCAGGCGCAGCTCATCGACGTCGAAAGGCTTGGTCACGTAATCGAACGCACCGGTCTCTTTTGCCGTAAACGCGGTGCGCGCGGTGTTCAAAGCGGTCAGCATGATCACCTGGCCCTCGGGATGGATTTTCTTGATCTGCTTGAGGGTCTCGAGGCCGTCGGCGCCCGGCATGAGGATGTCGAGCAGAACGATGTCCGGCGTCTCCTCTTTGACCTTGCGGAGCGCCTCCTCGCTCGAGCGCGCTTCGTGAACGCGGTAATGTTTTCCGAAAATAAGGCGAATAGATTCCCTTACACCGACCTCATCATCGACAACCAGAAGCGACGTTTGACTCATGGCTCTTTACTCACACCCCCTTTTTGAACGACTGGAAGCTCCGCCCAGATCCGCGCCCGCCCGTTTTCGTGATAGTCGACCTTGATGCCGCCGCCGTTGCGCTCGAGCAGGATATTGGCCAGCAGCATGCGCAGCGGCAGGGCTTCGTCTCCGTTGGCGGCCGTCGCGACGCCGAGATATTCGTGCAGGGCGCCGACCCCGGCGCCTACCCGGAGATACGAGATCGCCACCTTCCCTTCCCCTTCCACATCCATCTGGATCTCGCTCTTCGGCTTGACCTGAGCGAGCGCGGCCCGGAGAATGCTTTTGAACGCAAAGATAAATTGAGCCTTGTCGACGAAAACCGCGGCGGCTTCCCCTCTTTTGCCCCACTGGAGGGCGGTTTCTCTTTTGATGCATTCGGGAAGCAGCTCTTCTTCCACGCGACGCAATTGCTCGTAGATCAGTATTTTCTCTTTTGCGGGTTGGCCGAAGCGCGAGAAATCGAGCAAGGCTTCGAGGAGATCGTCCATGCGCTGGATGTCGCCGTTGACGGTTTGCTGGAAGCGAACGCGGAAGGTGGGGTCGTCGAACCGGTCGGCAAGGAGCTGGGAAAAAGTTTTTACGGTGACCATCGGGTTTTTAAATTCGTGGGCGAGCTCGCTGATGAGTATTCGAACTTCGTTGGAATAATCGTCGCCCGACGGCAAAACGCCCGAAGATTTCTTGGTCCGCGACGCCGGAACGGCAGCCGGCTTCTGCGCGCCGCTCTCCGGAAATTGAGGCTGCCGGTCAGAAGCCGCCGCGCGGGTCTTTTCAACTTCCCACGAATCGCCCAGGACGAGATCGGGGCCGTCGATCAGCTCTTTTCTGAGAACGGATAAGGTCCTGGCGATTACCGCTTCCATCTCATCCAGGTTGCCGAACCAGAGGTAGTTGCCGAGCCGTTCCATGGCCGCGGGAGTGAAACTGACTTTTCCGAGACCGATCTGCCCGGCGCATTCCTGAGCCAGCAAGTCTGCGAGAACCGGGATATCGGACGGCCTGTCTCTCAGAGCGGGCAAGCGAAGGAGCAAGGTTGCCAATCGATAATAGAGAGCGTCCGAGAATTCTCCGCGATAGGTTTTCTCCAGAAGGTCCGCTCGGGACGTGGAGATGAGCCACAGCTCTCTTCCCCTTCCCTCTTGCTCCGCTAAAAAGTCCAACAGGCCGGACTGGGCCGAAAGATCAAGGCCGTCGATGCCGCTCAGAAAGAGGGTGAGGCGTTGGGACTCGCCGCCTTCGCTCGCCAATACATCGTTGATTCTGTCCTGCGCGTGAGGTCCGACGACTACGGAGGCGTGCGCCGAGAGCCAGGGTCCGGCCCGGTTGTTGAGCGCGTGCACCGCGCGCGCCACCGCCTCTTGGCCGCATCCCAGCTCGGCCATGATAAGAAGCGGGAAAGGCGTCAAGGCAAACTTCCTCGCCAGAGCGGCAACGGATGCGGGCACAAACGGATAGTCGATATAGTGGACAGGGGCGCTTCCCGATGCCCAAGCCGCGGACAGCAACCTGGGAGGCTCGGAGACGGCGGCGAGCAGACTCGCTACTTTTTCCTTGAGCTCATAGGGATTGAACGGCTTGGCCAAACTATCCGCGTTGGCATCGGGAAGCTTGATTCCCGCCGCGCTCCCGGAATCGACCAGGAAGAGAATAGGACAGGGAAACCGCTCCGCGATATTGGAAAATATAGAAGGTTGCCGGGCCGAGGCGGGAGAAACGCCGACGATCAATAGGTCGGGCGCCGGCTCGCGCGGGGCGGAACTTTCGGCTTCCAGCGATGATTTTTGCGCGACGGCGAAATCCCGCCCCAGGACCAAAGCGATGGTTTCTCGAACCGCCTGAGATTCATCAACGACCAGGATCTTCTTCATTGATGACTTGAGGGCTGGGTCGCGTCACTTTTGGCGGGAGATAGCTGACGGGTAGACGGATGAAAAAGCTGGTTCCTTTTCCAACCTGGCTCTCGACGACTATGTACCCACCGTGTTCCTTTATGATCTGGTGCGAGATCGACAGACCCAGCCCGCTTCCGTCTTTTTTGGTCGTAAAGAACGGATTGAAGATGTTCTCGATATCTTTTTCGGGAATACCGATGCCCATGTCGCGCACCTCGATTTGAATGAATCGAGCCGAACCGTTTTCACCGTACAGGTGGGTGCCGATCTCCACCGACCCGCCGTTTTCGATCGACTGAATCGCGTTGAGAATGAGGTTCATGCATACCTGTTTTATCTGTTCTTTGTCAATGAATATTTTGGGCAGTTTGGCCGCCATGTGGAGGCCGATTTTTACGTCTTTTTCTTTGGCCTGGCTCTGGAGAATTCGGGCGATATTGCCGACGATTTCGTTCACGTCCTGCGCGGACACGTTGGGGGTGGACGGGCGCGCGAAGCTCAGCAGGTCGTTCACCAGCCCGCAGATCCGGTCGACTTCTTTCATAGCCAACGATTGAAACAATTCGCGAAATTCCTGGTCTTGATAGCGTTCCGGCAAAAGCTGGGTAAATGTACGAATAGCGACCAGGGGATTGCGGATCTCGTGGGCCAGGCCCGCCGTCAGCATGCCGAGGGACGACAAACGGTCGGCGCGCCGGATAATGCTTTGGGACTGCTTTAAGTTTTCATAGAGCCGGGCGTTCTCGATCGCGATCGCCGTCTGGTTGGCCAGGGTCGAAAGCACTTCGACGTCTTCTTGAGAATACATCTCTTTCCCTTCCCGGTGGCCCAAATTCAGTATTCCGATGAGCCGGTCCTTGGAATTGAGGGGGAGAGTGATCTCGGCCTGTAATTGACGCATCTTTCTGGCCAATTTTCCGCCTCGCAGGTCGCCCTTAAGCAACTCCAGCTCTTCCCTGATGAGCGCCTCCGGGCGCTTCACAAGAGTTTGAACCAAAGGCTCGTTGCGCGAGATATCCTGGCCTTTCGAGGCGTCGAGACCCAGGCCGACGCTGCTTTTGAGCTTGAACGTTCCATCGGCGTCGTCCAGCAAAAATAGGGAGGCCTTCTGGACTTCGAGGGCCTTCACGACAGTTTGGACCAAGGCGCGGGAGACGGTCTCCAAATCCACCATCGAAATCATTTCTTGGCTCGAGCGCAGCAAGGTTGCGCGGTAATCGTATCTCTTCTTGAACAAGACCCGCTCGAAAGCCTCCTGCGTCCGGAAGCGAATCTTGGGAAAAAAGAACCCGACGAAGATGAAAAGAACCAGGGCGAACAAAGAAAAAGTGGGGCTAACGTGGCCGAAAAAAACGATCTGCGTGGCCATCAGCACCAGATAGCAAGGAATGAGCAGGATCAAGAGTTGGCAGGCGTAGATCAGGCTCCTCTTGATGACGACGTTTATGTCAAGGATGCGGTACCGGACCATCGCATAGGCAAAGATGGCCGTATACGCGGAAATCAGGATGTTTCCATAAGGCGGAATCGGAATCCCGTACCAAAGAGGATAGTTGGTCGCGCCTCCTGACCATCCCACGATCTCGGCGAAGATCAAGAATTTGATTTGATTTCGGCGAATCCCATCGGCATTCCTTTGTTCCTGGAGAAGCACCGCTAATCCGTAAAGCGCCAGCATCGCGAACTGAATAACGTGCAAATGGAAGAACGGACCGGGATTCGGCCAATAGGAAAACCCTCCTTTGGCGCTCACGCTCTCCACGATCCAAGGTCCCCAATCGGCAAAAAACAGGGCAGTCGAAAACAGATAATTGCCCGCGATAAAACCGAAGGGAATCTTGCGGTCCAGCAATCGGGTGAGATGATGGAAGGCGGTCGGGGGGATGTAGATGGCGCCCGCCATAAACAGACGGCTCCACATGAGCGCATCGTCGCTGTTGTTGCTCAATAACCATCGAAAGTAAGCGTAACTCCAAACCGACAGACAAAAGCAGAAGAGCGCAAAAATTCTGTGGCGGGGATCTTGCGGCTTACGCGAAAGGACAAAGCACCCCAGCAAAGTGGCCGACAAGCCGTTAATCAGCCCGGCAAGAGGAAAAAACTGCATAGACTCGGCGTTTAGCCCTTCATTCCCACGGCAACGTTGGCTTGATTGCCGAAAGACCGATACGTCTCGACTTCAGACACTCCCGCTTCCCTCAACAGGTCCCCCAATTCTTCTTCGGAGAAGAATCGATAGATTCCCTCTGCTTCCTTGGCCCTGATGCGGCCGGCGTTGCTGAGCAATCTGCGCGCTTCTTCGATATCTTGCTGGGTCTCGGCGACCTGAACAAAATTCCTGTAAACTTGCGACAGGTCGGCAAAGGGTTTCAGGCTGGTCAGCACGATCCTTCCCTTGGGCTTGAGCATCTGCACCAGGTTGGCTACGACACGCCCGGGATTCTGCACGTAAGAAATCACCAGATTACAACAAATCTGTTCAAAACGTTGGGGTTCGCAGGGCAACGCCGTTTCCAGATCCGCGAGGAGATAGTCGTAAGCGGCGGGTCGCGCTTGCGGAAACCAACCGAGCCCTTTCGTTAACTCACTCTGGATGTGCCGGTGGGTTTCTTGCGCCTGTGCAATCGCTTCCTTTACGAAATCCAGCCCCACATAAAAGAAGATCGGCGGGCCGGACGCCGGAATCAGGGCCTGGCGGAAACGGTAAATCAGTCTCAGGAGAAGAAAAGTGCCGTAATTGCCGATTCCGCATCCCGCATCAAGAATTCTCTCGCCCGACTTCGGCTCTCCCAAAACCCGGTAGATAAAGTCCAAGAGGTTCCAATAGTCGTGGACGTTAATGATAAACCCATATTTTTCCAGATACGTCTTCCAAAATTCGCGCTCTTCGTCTTTCGTTACGCCACGAAGAATCCGGTTGCGTTCTTTTTCCTTTCGGATGCGGGCGCCTATCTCTCTGAAGTTGGGCTCGTGAACGAAAAAGGGTCTCTTGGGGGTACTCAGATAACGAGCCGCAAATTCAACGACGTTCTTCAAAGCTTCCTTCGCGACGTCCGGATTCTCATGGAGCCTGTGCATCGCGCCTTTCAACACATGGAGATATTTCCGCTCGCTTCCTGCGGCCTCAAAAACCTCCTGGACGTCCTGAATGTCGACCCATGCGTCTTTTTCCGCCGCAAAAAAAACCATTGGGACCTTTATTTGGCGAACGTCAGCGAGTGTCGTTGAAAGGTTTTCGTAGCGATCCTGAACCGCTGACTGCAGAAAATTGTCGGCGTCAACCTCGAACCCCAAGACGTCCATGATGCCGTTGGGTAAACCCTTGAGCGTGCGGCCTAAATGGTCCTCCTTGTAAATCTCGAACAAGGTTTTCCGAAGATCCACGATGCTGACGAGGTTAACTAGCATGCCGATGCGGTCATCTTCGATAGCGGCCCGGAGCAAGGCTCGACATGCCAAGCTGCTAGCGACAACCCCCACGGCCTTGGGCTGATGCCGCCGGTAAAGGTAATCCAACGCAGAGCGGATATCGTCCTTGATCTTTGTGAGAGTTGTAGTCCGGATGTCCCCGTCGCTTTCGCCGATATGATCAGAGTAGTCAAAGCGGAGGGTATTGAAGTCGTTCTTCGCCAGAAAGTAGGAGACAGCCAAGACGTCCGTCTTGGTTTCGCCATAGCCTGGTAAAACGATCATCCAGGATTGATTGCGACGTATCGCCTTGGGGAAGTCATGGAACCCGACGATTCTCTTACCCTGACGATTTTCGTAGGCGACCAATTCGCTTCCGACGCGCACCCCCCCGGACTTGGGCGTCGTTTCCTCTGGCATGCCCGGGAGAAAAGGAGCTTTGAAACTTTTGCTCATTGCCAACTCAGGAAATTTTCATCGTCCTCAAAAGATCGCTAATGCGGTTTTTTTCTCCGCACGGTGCGCATGTTGGAGTTCTTTATGAGCCATGCGTCGACCACTGTTCTCTTGAACCGCCACTGATTCCCCACTCGGAAAGCCGGCAGTTTTTTCTGCGCCACGAGGCGGTAAATTGTGAACTTATCGACCCTCAGATAACGCGCCACTTGCTCCGTCGTTAAAAGATCTTCTTGCATTTTAAACTCCTATGTGGCAGCATTTAGCAACATTTAGCAGCTTTTTGCACTGCTATACTGTAGTTAGCTATAATAGTCAAGTGATGACAGGAGAGCGAATGGGCGCCAAAAAGACACTCGGAACCGCGCTTTTTTTTCTTCTGATTTTATTGGGAGGCAGACATGCTTTCGCCGGAGGATTTTACATTCCCCATCAAACGGCAAGGGGCGTTGCTCTCTCCAATGCGCTTACGGCGGGTGTGACCGATGCGTCCGCGGTTTATTATAATCCGGCCGCGCTCAGCGAGGTGGATGGGAATCAGGTTCTAGTCACGGGGACTTACATCGAATTGATCAATAGCGTCGGGAACAGCGGCAGGAAAGCGGACGACAAACACGAGGACAACTTTTTACCCAGCCTATTCGGCAACTATCACATCCCCGGAACGGACTTCACTCTTGGAATCGGCGGTTATGCTCCGTTCGGTCTCGCGACTTCTTACGGCGGCGGCTTTACGCGGTTCGCCGCGCGCGAAACGCAGCTTAAGACCCTTTACATTACTCCGGCCGTCGCGTGGCATCCGTCAAAATATTTCTCCATCGGCGGCGGGATCAGCTTTGTGCACGGCTCCGCCATACTCTCGCGCTCCTTTTGCTTGGTTCCCGCGCCGCCGCCGGCGGGTTGCGGCGCGGAGGAAAAGGTCCGCATCACCGACCAAACCAATGCCTATAGCTACAACGTCGGCATCCTGGTGAAGCCCGCTAAGACGGTAAAAATCGGCTTCAGCTACCGCGGGCGGGCCGATTTGCACTTCGATGATGCTGATACCAAATTCAACGGCGACATAGGGACGACGAAGATCAAGGCGAATGTCCGGCCCATCCCGTTGCCTGCGATTATCAATCTAGGCGTGTTCTGGCAGATGACTCCATCCTGGGGCGCCGAGATAGTCTACGAGTACCAGCACTGGAGCGAGTTCAAGGATATTCGGGCGACGTTTTCGAGCGCCCCTTTCGGGATCTTTCCGCGCTCCTTTGCGCTCAACGAAAGTTGGAAGAACAGCAACACGGTGAGGCTCGGAAGCTTTTACCGCCTCACCAAGAACATTGAGTTGAGAGGAGGCATCGGCCTCGAGGAAAGTCCCATCCCGGACAGGACCTTGAACCCGGCGATTCCCGGCGCGAACCTGCTCACGCTCAACGGCGGCTTGGGATACAAATGGGAAAAGTTTTTCGTCGATCTCGGATATCAGGCGGTATTCTACAAAACCAGACAGGTTTCCAACTCGGAGCTCGAAGGTGGAACGGCGCCCGGGTTCCCCTTTGCCGGCGCGCCGGGTAAGGACAAATACAAGACCTTCAACAACTTCGTTTCCGTGTCGTTGGGTTATAGCTTCTAATTCCGCTTCTCTTCCCGCCGTCTTATTTCTTCTGGGCTTTCTCGATCTTCGCCCATGAGTCACGCAAGGTGACCGTTCGGTTGAACACCAGCCTTCGATCGGAAGAATCCACCGTATCGACCGAGAAATAGCCCAATCTTTCAAACTGATATCGATTCCCCGGCGCTGCGCCGGCGAGAATCGGCTCGACCCGGCACGATGTCAACGTCTCGAGCGATTTCGGATTAATACCGCTCGTCCAATCGACACCTTCCTCGATATCATCCGGATTTTCCGCGGCGAAGAGATGGTCGTACAGGCGCACTTCCGCTTCGATCGCGTGGGCCGCCGAGACCCAGTGCAAGGTCGCCTTGACTTTGCGGCCGCTCCGGGCCGAGCCGCTCTTCGTTTCCGGATCGTAATTGCAGCGCAACTCGGTCACCTCGCCGGTCTTTGGGTCTTTCACGACTTCCTCGCACTTGACGATGTACGCATAGCGCAGCCGCGCCTCACGGCCGGGCGCCAAACGGAAGAAGCCTTTCGGCGGATCTTCGCGAAAATCCTCCCGCTCAATGTAAAGCACGCGTGAAAACGGAACTTTGCGCGTTCCCATACCGGGATCCTCGGGATTGTTTACGGCATCGAGCTCTTCCATCTGATTTTTCGGATAGTTGGTGATCACGACGCGAAGCGGCCGCAGCACCACCATGACGCGCGGCGCGCGCAGGTTTAAATCTTCGCGCACGGAGTGCTCGAGCATGGCGATATCGACGGTGCTGTTCCGCTTGGCGACGCCGATGCGCTCGCAAAAGATCCGGATCGCGTCCGCCGTATAGCCACGCCTGCGAATTCCTGCCAGCGTCGGCATTCTTGGATCGTCCCACCCCGCAACGTGCCCATCCTTGACCAATTGAAGCAGCTTCCGCTTGCTGAGAACGGTGTGCGTGAGGTTGAGTCGGGCAAATTCGATCTGCTGCGGATGGTGGATGCCCAACCGGTCGAGAAACCAGTCGTACAGCGGCCGGTGATCTTCGAACTCAAGTGTACAAATCGAATGCGTGATGCCCTCGATGGAATCCGACTGCCCGTGGGCGAAGTCGTAAGTCGGATAGATGCGCCAGCGGTCGCCGGTGCGGTGATGCGCGGCATGAAGAATCCGGTACATCACCGGATCGCGCAGATTCAAATTCGGCGCAGCCATGTCTATTCTTGCCCGCAGCGTGCGCGCGCCGTCCGGGAATTCTCCCGCGCGCATGCGTTGGAACAAGTCCAGATTCTCCTCGACCGAACGCGCTCGAAACGGGCTGTTTTTGCCGGGCTCGGTCAACGTGCCGCGGTACTCGCGAATCTGGTTCGCGGTGAGATCGCAGACGTACGCGTTGCCGCCTTCAATCAACTGCAAAGCATATCGGTAGAGCTGCTCGAAGTAATCCGATGCGAAGTATTCTTTCTCGCCCCAATCGAAGCCGAGCCAGCGGAGGTCCGATTTGATCGACTCGACATATTCGATATCCTCTTTGCTCGGGTTCGTATCGTCGAACCGCAGATTGCAAAGCCCGCCGAATTCCGCCGCAAGACCGAAGTTGAGGCAGATCGATTTCGCGTGCCCGATGTGCAGATAGCCGTTGGGCTCCGGCGGAAATCGCGTATGGACCCGCCCGCCGTTCTTATTTTCTTTCAGATCTTGCGCGACGATATTGCGGATAAAATGAGACGGAGCCGAATCCGCTGGGGCTCCGGCGGCTTCTCCTCTCTCTTCGGTGGCAGTTTTATTCACTCTGTTTTCACCTCGAAATGCGGCCGATTACGGCCAAGAATGTATCTACCTTATCAAATTTAATTCAAGTTCGCACTTCGTTTGACGCCCATCCCGCTCCTTGTTAGCTTAGAGCGATGGCCACGGTTCGAACGCGTTTTGCTCCCAGCCCTACGGGCTATCTCCACATCGGCGGCGCGCGCACGGCGCTCTTCAATTATCTTTTCGCCCGCCATCATGGCGGGAAATTTATCCTGCGCATCGAGGACACGGACCGTGAACGGTCCACGCCCGAGGCGATCGAAGCGATCGTTCAAGCCCTCACGTGGCTCGAGCTCGACTGGGACGAGGGGCCTTTTTTCCAAACCCAGCGCTACCCCATTTACAAGGAGAAGATCCGGGAGTTGCTCGCGGCGGGAAAGGCGTATCCGTGCACCTGCACGTCTCAGGTGCTGGACGCCAAGCGCCAGGCGGCGTTGAAAGAAAAAAGAAAGCCGATTTACGACGGCGCCTGCCGGCCAATGGGCGGAAAGATTGCCGCCATGCCGGAGGGCAAGCCTTACACGATCCGCTTTCTCTCCCCCCAAGACGGAACCACGGTCGTGGAAGATGCGGTGAAAGGGCCCGTCGTCTTCGAGAACCGGGAGCTTGACGATCTTATCATCGCGCGCTCCGACGGCACTCCGACGTACAACTTCTGCGTGGTCGTCGACGATATCGATATGCGCATCACCCACGTCATCCGCGGCGACGATCATCTTTCGAATACTCCCCGCCAGATCCTGCTGTATCAGGCTCTGGAACGCACGCCGCCCCAATTCGCTCACGTGCCGCTGATCCTCGGTCCGGACAAGGCCCGCCTCAGCAAACGCCACGGCGCGACTTCGGTGACGGCATACCGCGACATGGGATATTTTCCGGAGGCTCTGAGCAATTACCTCGTCCGTCTCGGCTGGTCGCACGGCGACCAGGAGATATTTTCCCGGGATGAACTCATTGAAAAATTTTCCCTCGAAGCCGCGGGAAAATCCGCCGGAGTTTTCAATCCGGAAAAACTTCTGTGGCTCAACTTTCATTACCTGAAAAACCGACCGTTGTCCCGGCTCGCCCAAGAAATTGTTCCTTTTATAAAAGCCAAGGGCTATGCCGTTCCCCACGACCGGGCCTGGCTGGAGAAGATGATCGCGACGTTGAGAGAGCGGGCCAAGACGCTGGTGGATCTCGTAGACCTCGCCCACTTTTATTTATCCGACGATATCCCTTTCGATGAGAAGGCCGCGAAAAAATTTCTGACGCTTGAAGCGCGCGAGCCCCTCGCGGAGCTGATCCAAAAATTTGAGGCCCTTGCCGATTTCAGCGAGAGCAGCATCGAAAAGGTCTTCACCGAAGTGCTCCAGCAGCGGAATCTCCCTCTGGGAAAGCTCGCCCAGCCCGTTCGCGTGGCGCTGACCGGCTCGACCGTCAGCCCGGGCATCTACGAAGTCATCGCCGTGCTCGGAAAAGAGCGCACGCTGGCCCGCCTCCATCGCGCGCTGCAAACCATCGAGCGCCTTTAGTCGAGACTCGGCGAACCAATCTACCCAATGCGGCTTGACACGGACGCAAACCCTCTTTACCCTCCCCCTTCATCGGGAGCACACTACGCGGATGGAATTCAAAAACGTATTTCGGCCTCTGTTGATCGGCGCCTTTCTAACTGCGCTGGTCTTCGCGGCCTACGAGAGAGGACGACTCGATACCCTGGAGCTCAAGAGCCTGGATGTCAGGTTCCAGATTCGCGGCCCGATCCGTCCCGAGCTTCCCATCGTGATCGTGAACATCGACCAGGACTCTTTCGACGAGTTGGATCTTCCCTGGCCGTGGCCGAGAACGCTGCACGCAGAATTGATCCGCAAGCTCAGTCGCGCCGGGGCCAAGCTGATCGCCTTCGACGTCCTCTTCACCGAGCCCAAGCCCGACGAGCGCGAAGACCGCGCGCTGGCGGAGGCGATCAAAGACGCCGGGAACGTCGTTCTCGCCGCCGAGTATACTGAAGTTCCCAGCCAGGTGGGCGCGAGAACGCGCCTGAGCCTGCCGATCCCTATTATTCGGCAGCATGCCCTCGGATACGGTCTCGCCAATCTGATAACGGACCGGGATGGAATCATCCGCAGCGGACGGCTCGCCCTGACGTTTCAAGAAAGAAAATTTCCCGGCTTCGCCTACAAGATTTACCAGGGGATAGCAGGCAAAGACAGCCCGACGGACGAGAGAATCTCATCGAGCCCTTACCTCATTAATTATCGCGGGCCGGCACGAAGCTACCCGGTCATGCCGTACTATCGCATCGTAAGAAACGAGATCGAGCCGTCATTTTTCCGCGGCAAGATCGTCATCGTCGGCGCCTTTTCACCCAGCCTGCACGATATCTTCCCGACGCCTTTCAGCGCCAGCGAGCCCACGGCCGGCGTTGAAATCCAGGCAAACTTCGTCGAAACTCTGGCGGCCAACGATCCGATCGTTCGTTTACCCGCATGGCAGCACAACGCACTATTCTTTTTTCTGTCGATCGTAGCGATTTGGGCTTCTATTCATTTACATCCGTTTAAAGCCACCACGGCCGTTCTGACGCTGGATGCAGTCTATGCGTTCGCTGCTCTTTACGCGTTCTCATATCACCAGCTTTGGATACCGGTGGTTCCGATCCTGCTGGCGACGACACTGAGCTACGGCGGAATCATTCTGGACCACTACGTCCGTGAGCAACGGGAGCGCATGCGGCTGCGCGCGACCTTCAGCAAATACGTCTCGGCCGACGTCGTCGAGGAAATTCTCAAAAATCACGAAGGGCTTGGACTGGACGGCAAACGAAAACACATCACGGTGCTGTTCTCCGATATCCGCGGCTTCACCAGCATTTCGGAGCAGATCTCTCCGGAGCAGGTGGTTTCCTTACTCAGCGACTATCTCGGGCAGGTCTCTCAGATCGTGTTCAAGCATAAAGGGACCATCGACAAATTCATCGGCGATGCGGTCTTCGCGGTTTTCGGCGCGCCGATATCCCACGGCGACGACGCGCTGAGGGCGGTTCAGACCGGAATCGAGATGATCGAGCTGGTGGAATCGCTCGCGCCCAAATGGACGGAGATTATCGGCAGACCGCTCAAAGTCGGCGTCGGCATCAACACGGGAGAGGCGGTGGTGGGAAATATCGGGTCGGAAATGCGCTACGATTACACCTGCATCGGAGATACGGTCAACCTCGGCGCCCGGCTCGAAGCGCTCACGAAAGAGCTCGGCGTGCCTATGCTGATCAGCGAGTACACCGCCGCCGAGCTAAAAGATTCGATTCCGCTTAGACCCTTGCGCCAGGTTAAAGTACAGGGCCGAGAGGCTGCGATCCTGGTCTATTGTCCCGAGTCTCTCATGCACGGCGAGTCGGACGTAGTTCCAGACACAACCGGCCCCTACATCCAGCAACACAAGTAAGGCGCGCGTCAGCTATCGAAGCGCGCGTTATCGACGAGCAGAATGATCGCTTTCGCCGCATCGTTCCGCACGGACCAGTGCTCGTCTCTTAGCGCGGCGAACAGGGCGGGTATCGCTCCGCTGTCCCGAAGCTCGCCCAGCGCCAGCGCGGACTGGCCACGAACCTCCCAATACTGATCTCCGAGCGCAATCGTCAACGGTTTCACTGCGGCACTGTCCTTGAGCCATCCCAAACCCTGAGCCGCGAGCCGGCGGACTTCCCATCTCTTGTCGCCGAGCGCCTCGATCAAAGCGGGCGCAACCGATCGGTTGCCCAGCCAAGAGAACGCTTTCGCCGATCCCCTGCGGACCCAATCCTGATCGCTTTGCAAACCTTGCAGCAAAGAATCCACGCCCTCCCTGTATCCCAAGTCGGCCAGCGCAACGGCGGCAAACTCGCGCGCCGGCCAATGGTCGTCGTTGAGAACGGCTTTCAGCACGGACAAACCGGCCTCGTCTTTCATCTTCAAGAGCGCCTGCGCCGCGTAACAGCGAAACGCCCAGTTCTCGTCCTTCAAAGCCTCTCTCAGCATAGGCGCCGCGGCGCGATTGCCGAGCCGCGCGAGACTCCGCACCGCGCCCCACCGCACGCTCCATCTGGGATCTTTCAATGCCTGCGTCAAAACGGGCATTCCCGCCGCGTCTCCCAATTCGACCAATGCCTCGGCAGCCACTTGACGCACAAACGGCGAGCGGTCGTTCAACGCCTCGACGAGAAACTCCCGGCCGCCGGAGTCACCCAATTGCGTCAGGCCTTGAGCCGCGCAAGCGCGAACGTTCCAATTTGGATCTTTGAGCATTTCCTTGAGCCCTGGTATAGCGGCGGCGTCGCCGAGTCGGGTGAGCGCGACGATCGTTTCGATCCGGACATTTGGATCATGGTCTCCAAGAGCCCCGGTCAGGGCGGGGACAATCGATCGGTCTCCGAGCTTTAACAAGTCCCGGGCCGCCTCTTTGCGAATGTCAGAGTCGTTTTCTTTCAGCGCGTCGATGAGCGCGGTAAATCCCGCGGTATGACCCAACTCCGCCAGTGCCAGCGCTGCGCTCTCGCGTGAAACCCAGTTCGTGTCTTTTAGAGCCTTCACTAAAATTGGGATTCCCGATTTTTCTCCCGCTTCGGCGAGCGCTTGAGCCGCATGGCGCCGCACCCACTCATGCGGATGTTCGAGCGCCCGGACGAGCAAGCCGGCGGCGACCGCCCGGTACGCTTCGCGCAAGAAATCGGGCAGTGGGGCTTTGGCGTCGGCGCCGGTTGCCGCTCGCTTCAGTTCGACGAGGGCTTTTTCTATTTCGCCGGTTTTCGCATAGCCGCACGCGAGATAGGCGCGGATTTCCGGCCCGAGGTCCGAGCGCGCGCGGTCGACGATGGCGAGAAAAGCCTTTTCGCGGGACGCCAGCGCGTCCGAATAGAAACGCACGTGAAAATCGACCCAGGCCTTCTCGCCCCAGTCGTTATCGATCGCCTTGGAATAAGTCAAAAATGCCTTCCCCGGGTTTCCGGCTTGCTCGTATGCCCGGGCGAGGACGAAGAGGGCCTCAGGGTCGTCGGGCTGCTCCCGGCAACGAATCTCCAGTTGGCCGATTTGCTGAGCTGACATGTCAAACGGCAACAATATGACGCATTTGGCCTCTAGGTTGGAGCAGGATCTCGTGGAAGGGATGAAGAGCCATCACCAACGTTCTAAATCTTATGTCCTGGCGAGAATTTGCCGGGAGATCACGCGCCCTATCAGCGCGCATAGGGCACGGGGATCAATTGGTCCGTTGCGCTGCGGACATCCTCGCGCCAGAGCTGGAGCAGTTTCTTCGAGATCGGGCCCGGTTTGCCTTCACCGACGGGCCGGCCGTCCCACTGGATCACCGGCGCCACTTTCACCGAGCTGCCTATCAACATCATCTCCGCCGCCTCACGGCCTTCGGCCACCGAAACATCGCCGACCCGGATATCGCGGAGTTCTCCTTCCTGCGCGAGGCGCTGCGCCATCTGCAATATCCTCTGTACGGTGATCCCGGATAAAATCGCATCGAACGGCGGATGGCGAAACACCCGCTCGCGGGTGACGAACGCGACGTTCATGTTCGAGCCCTCGGCCACCATACCGCGTCCGTCGATGAAGATGCCGTTGTCGGCGCCGTGATCTTTCGCTTCGAGCACCACCAGCACGTTCGGAAGATAGTTGGTCGATTTCACCCGCGCAAAAAACGGCGGCTTGATCGGAACGGTGCTGGTCACAACCTTGAGCCCTTCGCTGTAAATCGACTCGGGATAAAACTCCGCGCCGAAGATCACGACGTAAAAGCTGCTGCCGACGCACTCTGCGGGCGACAGTCCGAACCCGCCGGGGCCGGCCGAGAGCCAATAGCGCACCGACGCATCGCGGCGCGCGCCGGCTGCCGCCGTGTCGATAACGATCTGGCGCAATCTCTGAGGCGGAAACGGCAGAGGGATGCGGGCCATCTCCGCCGAGCGCACCAGACGCTCCAGGTGCTGATCAAGCTGGTAGAGCATGCCGTTTGCCAGAATGGCCGTGTCGAAGACCGAGTGGCCACGGTGGACCATGTGATCGTCGAGAGGCAAGACCATCAGCGCCGGTTCGGTGACGATGCCGCCGAGTACGCTCGAGTACATCGCATAATAGTTGGCCGCTTTCGCGTGAACGGTGGCGCGCAAGCGCGCGACCACCGCATCGCCCTTGAAGCATGCTGTCCGTTCGATCTCCGGCATAAAGGGAACCTCCTTTGTCCACCAGACTTGACTATTGTGGTGCTCGCGGCGCGAGCTGTCAAGAAATATCGCTTTCAGCAGATTGGGATGATGCGGCGGACAGAGTGGCTGAAGAACGCGAACCGGTATTTAAGCGTTATAAACGCTATGAATGGAACGAGAGCGGTCTGAGATCGCTATAACACCGACTTGTGGCGGCGCAGACGATGATTGTAAGACCAAACCAGGAAGCGAACTCTAAGCCGCAAGAGAAGGTGGCATAGCTTGTCCCCAAGCATAATAAACTTTCCTCTGAGTGTGCGAGCAGCATGATTCGTGCCAAGGATGGAATTCCAAATAAGCCTTGAAATTTCTATTCGCCACTACCACTATCAATGGCAATGGAGCATATTTTTGCCTAATTAGTTCTCACTGAAAAACTACCGATGGCAAATTACACTATGGCCCTGGCAACTA
>CAYOJC010000038.1:0-41711 GCA_964404195.1 uncultured Syntrophobacteraceae bacterium | reverse complement strand
CGTGGTGAATAGAGAAAGCTTGAAGGATAAGTGCCTTAATTTAAGAGACACTACACTAGGCATCCTATTCCTCTCGCTTTTTCTGCCGTCCGCAGCGCGGCAGTCCGAGGCCCAGGAGAAAAAAGTAGTCCGGGTCGCGTTCGTGAGCCTCTCCTGGCACCAGGAGCTGCCTTTCAGGATTGCGCGGGTCAAGGGATATTTTCAAGAACAGGGGATAGCCATCGAGCCGATACTGATTCGCGGCGGACCGGCGGCGCTGGCCGCGCTCATCTCCGGCGGCGTCGATTTTGGCAGCATCGGCGGCGCACAGGCCCCTATACGCGCCCGCGCCAGAGGCCTGGAGGTTTTCATCATCGGCTCCTTGTCCAACAAAGTGAACTATACGATCCTCGGCGCGCGCGATGTGAGGCGGGTCGAAGATCTCAAGGGTAAAATCATCGGCGTCACCGGCGCCGGCGCGTTTTCCGATTTCGTGGTGCGGATGTTCCTGAAAAACAACGGCCTCGACCCGGACAAAGACGTTATCCTGCGGGCGCTCGGAGGAACCGTGCTTCGCGTCTCGGCGTTGGAGAAAGGAATCATCGCCGCGGCGCCGTTCTCGGCTGAAGAGGCGGTCGGTTTGCTGAAAAAAGGGTTTCCGATGATCGCGAATTTGAGCGAGTCGCTCGCCATCCCTCAGAGCGTCCTCGTAACGCGGGGCGAAATGTTGGAGAAGTATCCGGAAACGACCAAGAGATTCCTGAAGGCCGTGATCCAGGGTGTACGGTTTGTTCGGAGCAACAAGAAAGAGGCGATTCAAGCCGGCTACGAGTCCGGCCTGAAGGGCGACCCCGATATCGTGAGCCGCGCTTACGATCTCTACTACTCCGCCTACACGACGGATCTTTCCGTCGCCGCCGAGGGCATGCAGATCATGCTCGATGAGGATATCCGCGGCGGCATCGTGGATAAGAAGATGACGCTCGACAAAGTCATCAACGACCGGATTTTGAAAAAAGCGCAAGAAGAATTGAGAAGGGAAGGACGGTTGAATCCGTAGGGTAATACTCGACAATACCAGTATTGTTCGATATATTACCTCACGGGAGGTCACTCAAATATGAAGGCGATCAGTTTAAAACTTCAAGACCGGCAAGTTGAACTGCTGGATCAGGTCTCACGAGCCACCCATATCCCGAAATCCGCGCTTGTGCGCAAGGGAATCGACATGGTTCTGCGCGAGATGAAGGAGAACGTTATCTCAGCCGAGCTGCGGCGCGAAATCGATGCGCTTCTCACCGAAGATCAAGACCTTCTCAAACGCTTGGCCAAGGCGTGAGATATCTTTACCCCAAACAGGTCCTCTACCTTCACCAAGAAATAATGGAGCGTAGCGGTGGAAGCGCCGGTGTCCGCGACCAAGGATTACTGGAGTCCGCGGTTTATCGCCCTCAAGCTTCCTTCGGCGGCGAGGATCTCTATCCCGACCTGTTTAGCAAGGCGGCTGCCCTTGGGCATTCCATCATCAAGAATCATCCCTTCGTAGATGGGAATAAGCGGACAGGTTTCGAGGCCATGCGCCTCATGCTGAGGCTGAACGGCTACGATGTCCAAGCTTCGTTGGACGCCAAGTTTAACTTCGTACTGGCAATCGCAGAAGGGAAATTTAAAGAGCAGGCAATTGCCGATTGGCTCAAACATCACAGTCGGAGAAAGAGAATAACACGCAAGACGTCCGACTGATGCTCGACGAAGATGTTCGCAACGGCCTGGTGGACAAAAAGATGACGCTCGACAAAGTCATCAACGACCGGATTTTAAAAAAAGCGCAAGAAGAATTGAAAACGGAAGCGCGCTCGAGGTGATTCCCGCCGGTCCTTGTAGCCGCTGGAACCCCCGCCTTTCCCGACGCACAAGACGACTCCCGCACTCGCGATAGTCGTTTGACTTGAAAGTTCATCCCTCAACAAGGTAAACGATATCCATGGCAATCGTAAAAGTGGAACATCTCTCCAAGACGTTCGCCGATTTCAACGCTCTGGACGATGTTGGCTTTGAGTTCGAACACGGCATTCTCAGCATCCTCGGCCCTTCGGGCTGCGGCAAAACGACGCTTCTCCGATGCATCGCCGGCCTGGAAGTTCCCGACGACGGCTCGGTGTACATCGCCGATAAGGTTCAAACCGACATTCGCAAGGGCATTCTGGTGCCGCCGTATTCCCGCGCGATCGGCTTTGTCTTTCAAAGCTATGCGCTCTGGCCGCACATGTCGGTTTATAAAAACGTCGCCTTCGGTCTGAAGCTTCGGAAGGTCCCGGAACACGATATCAGAAGGAGGGTGCTGGCGACCCTGGACCTCGTCGGCCTGCCCAAGCTGGAGGAGAGATATCCGTCGCAATTGAGCGGGGGGCAACAGCAGCGCGTGGCGCTGGCGCGGAGCCTGGCGATAGAGCCGCGCCTCATTCTCCTCGACGAGCCGCTCAGCAACCTCGACGCGAAATTGCGGGAAGAGATGCGGGTCGAATTGAAAAAGTTGATCAAGAAGGTGGACATCAGCGCGATCTACGTGACGCACGACCAGGAAGAGGCCTTCGTGATATCGGATTCGGTGATCGTGATGGAGAAGGGCAAGATCCTTCAGTACGCGACGCCGGACGAAATTTATAACCGTCCGGCCAATCAATTCGTCGCCTCTTTTATCGGCCGTTCCATCCTGGTCGAAGGTCGGGTGGTGAGAGCGGAGGGAGAAGATTGCTGGGTGATGGTGCCGGAGTTCGACCGCGCCACGCTTCTTTGCCGCCGCTCGAAAGATGCGATTGCGGGAGCGGCCTGCCAGCTCGTCATCAGGACCGACGAAATAAAACTCAACAGCCGGCGGTTCGATCACGCGGAAAATGTCCTCGAAGGATCGATGACCAGCCGCGACTACAGAGGCGGGCTGACGGACCATAGACTCCAGGTAGGCTCCAGGGAACTCGTCGTGACCTCGCACAAGCTATGCCCGATGATCAGCCTCGACGAAGACGGTGAGAAAATTTTTCTGCACATCGACAAATCGGCCATCAGCATGATCGCCAATCGCGCGCCGGCCGCGGCATAGCCAGATCAGAACCTGAAATTCGCTTTCACGCTTAAGGAGATTTCTATCAACTGGAACCGTATCAAGCTTGCGTACCGGCAAGGATCTCTTATCCCGCTTGCCTCCAGCGTCCTGGCCGGATCTCTGATCGTCACGCCGATCGTGATCGTGTTGATTCGCAGCTTCACGACCACGAGACTGGGGGCGGCCGCCGGTCTCACCGCGGAAAACTACCTCAGGGTATTGAACGACCCGCAGATCATCCCGATGATCAAAAATTCCATCGTCTACGCGGCGGGCTCGGCGACGCTGGGAACGCTGATAGGAGCGCTGCTGGCATGGATCGTCGCCAGGACCAACACGCCCGGCAAGGCCCTGGTCGAACTGATGCCGCTCTATCCGATTTTGATGCCCCCGATCATGAAGAGCATCGCGTGGATACTTTTGCTGTCGCCGAGATCGGGGATCTTGAATAATTTTCTTCAGGAAAATCTGGGTATCGAAGGACAGTTTTTCAACGCGTTCTCTCTCTCGGGAATGATCTGGGTCTTCGGCCTGACCTGCGTTCCGTTGGGATATCTCTTCCTGCTGCCGGTTTTTCTCTCCTTCGATCCCTCTCTGGAAGAGAGCGCCTACATCGCCGGGAGCAAGCCGGTACGCACGTTGCTGCGAATCACTTTTCCTCTTGCGATCCCCGCGTTTCTCTCCGCGTACGTGCTGAACTTCTTGAGGGGCTTGCGCTCCTTCGAGACGCCGGTGCTCCAGGGCAGCCCGGGCGGCATCAACGTCTTCGTATCGAAGGTCTACGACTCCATGTCCATCGAGTACAACCCGGGTCTGGCTACGGCTTACAGCGCGCTGCTGATCGCGATGTCGATTGTGGCGCTGCTTCTGTACGTGAGAGCCACCCGTTTTTCCGAGCGCTACGCGACGATCACGGGCAAGGGTTATAGGGTGAAAGTCATCGATATCGGCGGCTGGAAATACGTGACCTTCATGGCTGTCTTCAGCTACTTCCTGGTGGGCATCGCGGTGCCCTTCGTCGTCCTGATCGTTAGTTCCTTAATCCCGTACTACGATTATGAGACGTTCATGAAGTTTCCCGCCAACATCAGTCTTGCGAATTATTATAGAGTGATGCGCCATCCGAGCTTCGTGAGCGGCCTCTACAACTCTCTCGGCCTTTCCGTCATCGTAGCCATCGTGACGGTCCTGGCCGGCATCATCATGGCGTTCACGATTTACCGGACGAAAGTTTACGGCAGCAAGGTCTTCGAGTTTATCGGCACGATGCCGCTGGCGTTCCCGCCGCTGGTCCTCTCCCTCGGCCTCATCATCGCGGTCATCGGCACGCCGCTCTACAATACGCTGTGGGCTCTCGGCGCGGGACTCTTCATCGCCTATTTTCCCTACGCGCTCCGAAACGCATCGGGCGCCATCGTCAATATTCACAAAGAGCTCGACGAAGCCGCCTGGGTCCACGGCGCGAGGTGGAGGCACGTCTTTTTTAAAGTGACGCTGCCGCTCCTCAAGCCGACGGTCGCCGGCGCGCTCTTTTATATATTTATCGAGGCGATACGCAACATCGACGTCGCGGTGCTGCTCGTGGCGCCCGGCATGGAGTACGGGCCGGTCACTCTCTTCGAATATTTCCGCGTCGGCCAATGGGCCGAGGCGGCGGCCGGCGGCGTGATCTACCTGATCATTTTGATCCTGGCCGTTACGATCGCGAAGTTTGTATTCAAAGTCAAATTCAGTTTGTGAAAGACCTCGGATTTTGGGTTGTGCACGAGATTCTTCGCTGCGCCAGACTGCGTGAAAACCCCGTTCATGGTTCGACGGGCTCACCACGAACGGGGTGAGCCACGTTCATTGACTGCTTAGCCGTTCGTCCTGAGCCGGGTCGAAGGGCGAACGGCGCGTTTTCACGCAGTCTGGCTCTCCGAAGGACATTAGCGAACTGTCATCCTGAGCGAAGTGAAGGATCTATCATTAAAAGACTTGCAACGTTCGCCTCATTGTCGATAGTATGCGTCACACAATGGTTTTGGAAAGGAGCATTATCATGGGAAGAAAAATATTGCCGGCCCTAGCGTTCTCCATACTGACGCTCGCGATAAGTTGGAGCGGCGCCGCTCTTGCGGCATCCGCGCCCGAAGATCCGTATACCAAGGCCGCCGCCGCGCTTTACGAAAAGGCCAAACAGGAAGGCGCGCTGGTGGTCTATTCGGTTTGGGACGTCGAGCACATCGTCGCAATTCTCGACGGGTTCTCCAAGCGCTATCCGGGAATCAAGACAACGTACTGGCAGGGAAGAAATCCAGAGATCGTCACCCGGGTCTTGACGGAATTTCAGGCCGGCAAGGACACCGTCGACGCGATTCTTTCCGACAACGCTCCGCCGGTGATCCGGGCCGCCGGCGCGATCATGCCCTACGAAACCGTGCAGAAGAATTTTCTGGTGTTGCACGATCCGACCATGCCGGTCGTCAGTCTGCAGATTCAGGCGCTGGTCTACAATACAAAGAAACTGAAAGCCGCCGATCTTCCCAAGAGCTGGGAGGACGTTGCTAATCCCAAATACAAAGGCAACGTGGCCCTGGACGATCCGATGAGGGCGGGACCGCTCAGCACTCAGCTCGCCGCTTTCAAGGAGCTGTGGAAAGACGATGCGAGGTTTGCGCGCTTCGTTAAGGGACTGAAGGCCCTCGGCGTGCCGGTGCACAAGAGCACCAGCGCCATGTTCAGGCTGGTGGTTTCGGGAGAATATTCCCTCGCCGAGCCCGCGCTGTTGCACGACGCCATGGAAGAAAAGACGGAAAAGGGTTCACCCGTCGATCTGGTGAAAACGGCGCCGCCGATAATCTTTCCACGGTACGCCGGTATCTATGCGAAAGCGGCGCATCCAAATGCGGCAAAGCTCCTGTCGGAGTGGCTCATCTCAACCGAAGGGCAGGCGACGTTGGATTCCGTCGGCAGGGAAGCGTCGCGCAAGGGCTTCCAGTCGAAGACGTCCATCGAACACGCTTATCCGAAGGGAACCAAGCCGATTCCGGTCAACGACAAGGCCTTCATGGAAGATCCGAAGAAGTGGCTCGACACGAACGTCAAGCCGCTCTGGGAAGGTTAAGAAACGGCCGCGGCGGATAACGGCGGCTGTTTCTCTACGCGAGCGCGCAGCCGGGGATAAAAGCGTAACGGGTTGTCGAAGAAAATCTGCCGCTTGAGCTCGTCGCTTATATCTTTGCGCTGGATCAGGGTCGGGATGTCTTCGGTGAAATCTCTCTGGTCCCGTTCGTGGGGATAGTCCGAGGCCCAGATGATGACATCCGGCCTGAGGACTTGAGCCGCGAGGGGCAGAGCGGTTTCTCCAACTTCAGCAGCGAAAAAAATATTGCCCTGGCGCAGATAGTCGCTCGGCTTGAGCTTGCAGCGCGGCGAGTATTGGCCTTTTCGCTCCTGCTCCTCATCCATTCGGTCCATCAGCCAAGGGACCCAGCCCATGCCGCACTCAAGGCAACCGAAGCGGAGCTTTGGAAATAACTCGAAGACCCCTTCAAAGATCATACTCACGAGCTGCCGCATCTGGGCGAATGGATGTTCTAAGGTGTGGGCCACGGTAAAGTTCGCCGCGAGATCGAGGCCGAGGCTAGGGGAGCTGAGACCGCCGTGAGTAGAGATCGGCACGTCGAGGCGCTGGGCTTCTTCCCAAAGCGGATAGAATTCCGGGCCGCTGAAGAGCTTTCCTCCTATGGTCACGGCAGGTAGAACAGCCCCAACCATCCCCAATTCATTCACGCACCGGCGCAGCTCCCGCACCGCTTCCTCTACATCCTGCACCGGCAGAAGGGCAACTCCTACTAGTCTTGGACTCGTCTGCATGAACCGGTGATAGAGCCAATCGTTGTAGGCACGGGCCAGGGCCACGGCCCAATCCCGGTCTTGAATTGCCGCGTGTGTCAACCCTTGAGTGGGGTAGAGAACGGTCAGTTCGATACCGTTCTTATCCAGAAAGGCGAGCCAGTCCTGGGCGCTGGGTCCGCTGCCGCCTCCGGCCCAGCCGCCGGGTTTGCGCAGCGAGCGCAGGTAACCGTCCATCGTTAGGCCGGGCCAGAAGGAATAGCTCCGATGCCATTCGAGATCCGCGTAAGGCGGCCCGATGTGCTCGCGGAGCTGGTCGTCCAACTCCATCACATGGCCGTCTGCATCGATGATTCGGTAATCAGGCATAAATACCTACTTCGCGCTCCGCCCGCCGGAAGTTCCCGTCGGGATCCAATTTATCCGCCTTCGCAGAAGATCACGGCCGCCCGGCCTTCGTAGCCGAAGCTACTTCGGCGGAGTAGGCTAAGGCCGTGGATGAATGCAGGGGCAGACCCTCCGAACCTAGGAGAGCGAAGGAGGGTGCTTCGGCGGATTTCGCCGAAGAAATGAAGGATACCACGGGCGTAAGCCCGTGCGGCTTCATTTCTTGGTCCCGTACAGTCCATCGATAAAGCCACTTTGATCCAGTTCCCTCACCAGACTCATGTCGGCGAAATCTTCGGGCCTGGCGCCGCGCGCCTTAGCGTCTTTCTCGCCCAACTCCAGCAGGGCCTCTTTGATTCCATCCAACGGCGGGTAGGGCTTGGCCGGAATCAGACGGGAGAAGAACTGATAGCTGTCATCGACCGCCTCCGCGTCGTTCACACGCATATACTTGGCGATCACCCGCTTGCTGAAGTCGGGTTTTGTCTTGTAGATGTAGATGCCTTCGACAAAGGCGCGCATGAAGCGCCGGGCAGTTTCTCTCTTTTCTTTCAGGAAGGGCATGGCCGCGGCAACCGGTGTGTTCGGGTAGGCGCTGCCGAAGTCATCGGGCTCGGCGAGGATGTTGAGGCGCATCTTCTTTGCAAGGTTGGTCACAGGGGGTTGGGCGACCAGGCCGGCGACCTGCCCGTTTTGAACCGCGGCGAGTCGCGTAGGCTGTCCTCCGGGAATCTGGATGATGGCGACGTCTCGGTCCGGCCGCAAACCCCACTTGAGGAGAATTTTTCTAGTTGCGTAGTCGGAGTTGGAGCCGAAGCGGCTTACCGCCAGCTTCTTTCCTTTGAGATCTTCCGGACGTTTGATATCCGGGTTGACGATCAGGCTGTACGCTAGCACATTGACGACCCCGGCGATGATGGTCACTTCTCCTCCCCTCAGCCGGGCGGCGATCGGCGACGCGCCGCCGACCTGCGCTATGGGGATATCGCCGGACATGAGCGCCTGCGTCGCCTTGGAGCCCCCGTCGAGATAGATCAGGGTCAGATCCAGGCCGTGCTTCTCGAAGAGCCCGGCGTCCTTGGTGATCCAAGGAACGGCCTGGGCTCCGGCAATGGCGCTGTAGCCGAAGATTAATTTTTCTTCCGCGGCCCAGGCAGAAGAGGAGACAATGAGAACCGCGAGCAGGAGAAGGATGACGCTTCTAGTCGCGGATATCCTGCACGAACCACTCCAGCGGAAGCGGGTGGCCCAATCCCTTTGCTTTGGCGAGCTCATAAGCTTTCCCTCCGACGGCGGCAAATTGCAGACCCTGGGTTCCCTGGTTGTTGAGAAACGTGATCTGAGCATCGGTCGTGCGGCCTTTCCAACGGCCGGCCATGATGTCGGGCACGGTGCCGATGTTTGGATTGTCGATCGCGCGCGCGGGGGCGAGCGGGACTTTCTTTTTTTCTTCGTCCGTGCCGGCGAAGTAAGCGAACATGCCGTCGCTGCCGGAGATGGTTCCGGGCGGCGGGTCGTCGAGAGTGAAGGTGGAGCTTCCGAGACGGCCGATCACGTCGGCGCGTTTGAGCACGTCCGCGCCGGCTTCATTGTTGCGAACGTTGGTGACGTGCATGCCCGGCTCCAGCCATTCGGCCTTGATCACCGGAATGAGGGAATCCGTGGTCATCGCGACGATGTCGGCGCCCCGGACCGCCATCTCCGGCCGATCGACGGCTTCGATGGAAACTCCGAGCTTCGCTTCCATCTCCCGCGCGTAATTTTCCCGGTTCGCTTTCGTCGGGCTGAACACGCGGATCTTTTCGATCCGGCGCACGCGGCAGATCGCCTCGGCATAAGTCCGCGCCATGCCGCCCGAGCCGAGGATGCCGATTGTTTTGGAATTTTCCCGCGAAAGATATTTCGCGCCGAGGCCGGCGCACGCGCCGACGCGCATGTGCTGCAGGTAACCGTCGTTCATCAGGCAGAGCGGCTCCGCGTTGCGCACGCTCAAGAGAAAAATAAGTCCGCAGTAAGTTCCGCGCTCGATGCAGTATTTGTCCTCGGTTTGGTATTCGCCCTCGCGCTCCCACGCCAGCATGTCGGACTTCATGCGGATGGCAAAAACGCCGAGCTTTCGAGAAACCCCTTCCATCGTGCCCCAACGGTAGTAGTGCGGCTCCTGTGGAACATAAAAGTCGATGCGCGGCCGGTAGCCGGCGCGCTCCGCGTTCAATTCTTTGTATGCCTCTTCCATCGCCTCCAGGCACGCCGGCATCTCGAGCACCTGCTGAATATGTTCATTGGTAAGGAAGATCATCGTTGCCTCTCGCTTCGAGGGTTGACAGGGTGTTGAAAAACCCTGATCCCAGGCCGGTCAAAAAGGCCTGACCTGAGCTAAGTCGAAGGTTCCGCCACAAGGCGCGCTAGAAACCGCTCCCTCGGCAGAGTTTATCCTGAGCGGAGTCGAAGGGCTCAGGACAGGCCGAGCGAAGGCGTGCTGACGTAGGTCGTTGGGATAAACAAAAGACCCCCGAAGCCTTTTATTCTCCTCATATTCATTCTCGCAGCCTTCCGCTGAAAGTTCTCGATAGGCTTGTGTAACACAGATCGGCCTCAATGCGAACTTGCTTCCACGATTTTGATTTCCTCCGGCGTCAGGCCGTAGAGGGCATAGACGTGGCGGTCGATCTCGGCTTCCACGGCGGAAACATTCGCCCCTCAGCGCCTCCGTGGTGAGATTATCCTGGTTCCGCCGGCGCTGCAACGAATCGATTCTCACTCTTAGGGAATTATGGAGACGGGAGTGTCTGGGTGTTGGCTCATTTCGACGTTTTGAGAATTCTCAAAAGGTGAGATTGTTAAGAAAGCAATGCCCGACCCCCTCAGCTATGACTCCAATTCCGCCGAGATCACCTGGTCGAGGTACAAAGGCCAACATGCGACGGTAACTACTTCGTGGCGGTCGGCAATCTCCCAGAAGGCTTCTGGGAAATCTATGGGACGCGCTCTTTCCCGCCCCGGAACTCTGCCGGATTTGAGCGGAGCGTTCGCCACAATAAGTCAATAGTCAGGCCTGCCTCCGATCATGAGCGGCCTTCTCGAACTTCCTTGCGCGGTGTGACGACTTTGTGCCAGGGCTCCATATCCCCGAACGATCAGCGCAAGGCTGTCCGTCAAATATCGGTAGGCTTGTAAACCGCGACGCTCGATACGTGATCAAAATCATCGTCGCGGCTTGCCAGGCAATCGATGCCGTGCTCATTCATCGTGGCGAGAATCAGAGAATCATTTGTCAGAAGTCCGTGGCTAGCACGGACTGTTTGCGCTCTATGCAGGCGCGATTGATCAGAACCGGTGATTAGAATATTGAGACTGAAAATTCTCGCCGTCAGAGTCCAATACTCGGTGAGCTTTGCAACGTCTCTCCATTTACTCTTAAGCGCCGATGCATTGCCTTTTGTGATGATACCTTTAGCGACTGCCTCAGCCAGCATCAGCCTGTGGGTTACTTCGTTTATCACGTCGAGCGTAGTGATTCCGCAGACTTCTTCAGTTGAACAGCGCCGCAACAGTTGATGGCACTCCTTAGAGTGCCCGGCGAAGGCGTAAATAAAAACGTTTGCGTCTAAGAAAACGTCGGTCCCGGCGGGAAGATTAGGAAGCCGGTCAACGGGCACGCTAAATGTCCTCGATCTCGGCTTCTTGAGCAGCCCATATCCACGTTTTCTTATCCACCTTAAAGCTCGGAGCAGGCAAGCTCAGGATTTCCAAGGCTCTGGCGATGCGGTCTTCTCGACCTTCGGGCGTAAAATGCTTCGCCTTGAGTTCAAGCAGCTTGTCCTTGGTGGTATCTTTTGAAGCAGGTTTGGCCATGTTGGTTATCTTACGCCATTCGGGTATCTGCTTCAAATGGGAATTTACCGTTCTCTCCGCGTCCTCAGCGTCTCTGTGGTGAGATTATCCTGGTTCCGGCGGCGCTGCAACAAATCGTTTCTCACACTTCCGGAATTCCGGAAACGTGGGAGTGAAGGCGTTTTGAGGTTTTGAGAATTCTTAAAAGTTGAAAGTGTCAGGAGATAAATGTCAGGAGATAAATGCCTTTCCCCACGCGCCCGGAATTTCAGCGGCGCGTTCAGCGCGATAAGTCCATAGTCAGGCCTGACCCCGTATCCGTATCCGTATCCGTATTTCTCAATGCAGTGCGAGACCATCGAATAGAGCGTTATAACGCTATACCGCTCCAACTCAGGAGTCTTTTCTGCAAACGCTTTCAACAAGTAATCTAGCGTCCTCTTTATCTTTCTTGCTTTTGGCCCGTTCCGATCAAAGTCCTCAAAATCTTCGTACATAGAGTTGAGATTTGCGTTCTTCACGTTGCACGGTCCACCGTTGAGTTCAATTGCCGACATTTGGGCAGCGACCAGGTCGAACGTATACCGTGAGTTACTGAACCCGCAGTTCGAGAAGAACTTGTGAGCAGCAAGGCCTTTGACGAAATCTCTCATTTGGCCTGGCTTGGCATTGCGCTTTTCTTGGGCTTTCAGACTTGTTCCATTTTGTAGCCGTAGAAACATCTCCCTTACTTCTTCTTCGTCAGTGTCACTCATCACGATTACATCAAGAGGGTAACTGTCAAAATTTACTCGAAGCTCGTCTGGTAAATCGGAATACTTGAGTCCCCCAAGTGCTATTCCATCAAGGGGCTCTGTATCTTTCGGCAGGGGAAAACCGTCCTGTTGAAACTCAAACACAGCTCTGAGACGTTGTTGTCCGTCTATGACGTCATACTTGTCGGGTCTTACGCTCAATCTTCGCCAGTAAAGTTTTGGGATATCATAGCCTCGCAAAATCGTGTCAATCAAAAGCTGTTTCTGTGCACGACTCCATACGGGAGGGCGCTGGAAATCAGGGTTGGTATCGATCTTTGACTTGATTCCGCATACCGACAAAATCGGCCACGGCCTTTTGCTGATCTCCATATCAATCTCCTTCGTCGTCTATAATTTTAGTCACGTTACTTTGCTGTTCTAGCCGGCTCTCTTCGATAATGGCGATCTCATCGCGATTAAGGCCGTAAAGCGAATAGACAAGCTGGTCGATATCGGCTTCAAGGCCCGAAACATCGGCGTCCCGATCAGCTTTCTTGGCAGCGAGAATTTGCTCGACTAAACCGTGGACACTGTGTTGTTTGTCAGGATTAGCTTCGACGATGGGAAACTTTTCCATGAAGATGGCACTCGGTTCGTAGAATCCATTTTGAAGTCTTGCCATCAGCCGCCCAAATAACCAGAACACTAACTTCGAATTTAAAACAGCGAGTAGATACTTCGTTACTCTAGGTATGATGAACGCTTTTTGGTTCGTAAGGTAGGAGTCATTATCCCAGGCGAACTCGTTACGTTTGCAGATGTTGGGATAGGCTATTTTTGTCTGCTCGAACTCCTTCCAGTATACGCATGGGCGCAACTCCCAGAAATACTGTCCTTGATCGTCGCGATTAATTAATCGCTTCCGGTAGTTCTCGAATCGAGCGTGTATAGCAGGATAGGTTCTGGCGAAAATCTTTTCAGCTTCTTTCTCCAATTTGCCGGACCAAGGATGTTCTTTGTTGGCCGATGATTCGAGTTTGATTAGATATTGATCCGCGAACTCTATCCGCCACCTTTTTATGTCGCGTCCGCGCAGGAACGGTTTCAAAATCTCAGCCGAGGACTTGTGTTCCGCGATGAGACGATCGCGGGTGGCGCGATCCACAACGAAGGCCTCATTCAGTCCGGTCTTAATGCCGTAGTAGAAGCGGCCGTTGACGTATTCGCCAAGGGGTTTGCCTGCCT
This sequence comes from uncultured Syntrophobacteraceae bacterium, assembly GCA_964404195.1. GTDB lineage: Bacteria > Desulfobacterota > Binatia > UBA9968 > UBA9968 > JAJPJQ01. Next base: position 28,589 of record CAYOJC010000038.1, on the reverse strand, counting down.
TGCGGAGCTTTTCTAGCAGCCTCAAGACCGCGGGTGACTCTAGACTCCAGCCGTCGGAGTTCAATTCTTTCTGACTCATAGAGAAGCCATTGGCTTCGAAAACGGAAGCGAAGTCCTCGATCGGCGGGCCGGGCTGCCACGTCATGACGCGTGACTGGTTTCCGTTCGGCGGGTGCCGGGTCAAGATGACTATGGATGGATACGAGATCGCGGTGAAGACCGGGGCGTCGCCGAAGTCGATGACCTGTTGCAGAGAGGTCTTTTGGCCTAGAAAAGCGCGCAGCTTTTCACCGTAGCCGGAGCGGAAGAACTTATTCGATGAGATGAAGACAAGAACGCCGCCGGTTTTTAGCAGCTTGATCGAGCGCTCGTAGAAGTAAACGTACAGGTCAGCGACGCCTGTAAAGCACTCGTAGAGTTCTTTGAAAGCCGGCTTGAACTCTTTGATTTCCTCCTGGCGTACGTAGGGCGGGTTGCCGATCACGATGTCGAAGCCGTCTTCAAACTCATCTACGGGCGTTAGCTCTCCTTGCCCACCTGCCTGGTTGATAATACTCAGGCTACCGCGCAAGGTTGACATCGACGGCTGCTTCTTGGACTCGGCGATGATGCCGAACATCCACTCCGGATCGAAGAAATCGGCAAAGCCATTTTGGTCGTACGGGTCCCAGCGGGCAAGCCTCTCGGTCGTCTCACGCGGGAAGCCGTCTTTTTGAAGAAGCGCGGCGATCTCACCGCGGATTTTTTTGTCACGCTCTCGGTACTTGGCTTTGGTCTGTGGGCTCCGGGCCGTAAAGTGCTTACGCCGGACTTCCGCTAGCTCCTTTTCCTTCTTGTCGATTTCCTCATTACGCAGAACAAGCTGAGCCGGCTTTTTGACACTCAGCAACGTGTTAGCGGCAACGAACTTGGTTTCCAGGTTGGGCAAGGGGCGGATGCCGCGATTTGGCCGCCGGTCGTCGATCTTCTGATCGACCACCAGAGAGATGAAGAAGCGGAGCTTGGCGATCTGGCAAGCGATGGGCTGAATGTCCACGCCGTAAATACAGTTCTCGATCAAGAAAAGCTTTCGCCCGTAGTCGAGTTCGTTGCGTTCAAACGCTTCCTTGATATCCGCGATCTGCTGCTCCAACTCGCTGATCGTGCGCTCGCGGAATGTGCTGTCCTCGATTTGCTCCGCCGTCTTGATAGCATCCTTTACGCGGACGACCTGGCGTTGTTGCCATCTTTCATTGCGCGGATCGAGTTTGGCAAGGATGAAAACGAGCTTGTGAAGAATGCCCATCGGAAAGGCCCCTGAGCCGCAAGCCGGGTCAAGAATTTTAAGGTTGTCGATCGCGTTGATCAGGGTGTTTACTTCGTCGGCAGAAAACTGCGGCGGTTGCTCGTTATAGGCCAGAAGATCGCGGAGGCGGGTTGTTACCTCGTCCGTTTTCGCGGCTGCGAGGTCGTGCTCCAGATAAAGGAGAAGGGACTCGTCCACCATGTAGTTGACGATCTCTCTCGGCGTGTAGAATGACCCGGTTTGCTTGCGTGCGGTGGTTTTAGTCTCCGGGTTGTAGGAGGCTAGCAGATTCTCGAAGACTTGTCCCAAAAGCTCGGGGTCGAGGGCAATTTCTTCTTCGATGGGCGTGTTTTCGTTGATCGTGAACTTGTAGCGATTGAACGTGTCGATCAGGCCGCGGACTTTGTAACGCTTGTTTTTAGTCCCGTAGACCTCGTTCAGGTCAACCTCTCTCTCGTTCGCGAAAAAGAGGTAATCTGGAATACGAATCTCGTTGTCCGGCCTGTCGGAGAACCCGTCGACACGTATAACTTTCTCCGGGTCTTTTTCGTCGAAGCTGTCCAGGCATTCAAAAAGGCCGCCGTTGAGAAACGGAACCGTCGAAAACAGCTTGAGCGCCTGATCGGGACTTTTGAAGTAGTCTCTGTAACGGTACAGATTGTGGACCATGTAATGCTGGTCCCGCCCCTTCGGCTGGTTGGTTTTAGACCTGAACCGGCGGCTGTCCGGATTTTGCGGATTGTTCATTTCGGTGTTGAGGGTGGCGAAGAAGAGGTTTTGCAGGATGGCCCTGTAATAAACGCTCTCTTTCTCGCCGAAGCCTTTGAGAAGCTCTGTCACTCTACGCTGATCGAATAGCTCTTCGGAGATGAGGCCCTTCTCTTTAACGAACCAGACGAAGATGAGGCGGGTGATGAGGCGGATGAGACTGACGGCGTTGCGCATATTTTTGTCGCTGCCGGCATCTTTTGGAAACCTGACCTCGCCGCAGGCCCAGAAATACCAGTTGGCGATTTCCTGGAAGAAGCGTTTGTTGAGTTCGGAACTGTCGAGGGTCTTCTGCCACGCGGTTTGGAGTTCAGACCAGTTGGTGAAGTGATGCTGCTCGTGCAACTCGGCGAGGGAGAGATCGAACAAGATTTCGATGTGGGCGCGGTGCGGGTCGGCGATGCGGATGTCTTTGATGAGCGTGACTTTTTCGAGGACATCCTTCGATTCGTCGCGTTTGTGGAGGCGGCGGGGAATTATGGAGAGGGTGAGTGTTTCGCCGTGGCGGAACAGCAGCATCGCGGGCATGCGGAAGAGTTTGTTGATTTCGCGGGTGATGCCCGAAAGCTGAGTGCGGGTGTATTCTGATTCTTTCAGGGCGATGGCGAAGAAGAGGTAGGATTCGATGACGGTGTTGTTGTATTTGCCTTTGCCTTCGAAGACGAAGTTGCCTTGACCCAGTGACTTGATTTCGTCTTCCGTGAGTTGGAAGAGGAAATCCACGGATTGCCAGTCGTCGAGCAGGGCGTTGTCCGCGTTGAGCTTGCGATCGTTCTCGAATTGGGCGCGGAAGGTTTTGGCGGTGTTGGGCGAGAGCGGGAGACGTTTCTCGCTGCGGTAGCCGAGGGATTCGAGGAGAGAGATGGAAGCGTCACAAAAGGATTTCTTCGCGAAATCTCCGAGGGCGTTTTTGACGGCGTGTTTGGCGGCTTCGTCGCTCATGGATTGCGTGTCTTGTTTCGTCTGGCGGCGGCGGGTTTGGCCAACGATTTCACTTTCTTCGCGGACTGCGTGAGGGCGAGGTAGTTTTCGCTGGTGACGACTTTGCGTCCGCTTTTCTTTTCAAGTTCGCGCCGGGCGTTGCCAGCCACTGTGCCGCCTTCGCCGGCGACCTGTTTGTTTTGAGGGAAACCCTGGGCGTCGCGGTTGCGGGCGATTTCGCTGGTGGCGGCTTCGCCCAGCATGGAGAAGATGAGTTCAAGGTCGGTCATGTGGTCGCGGAGATTCTCGCGTTTGAGGCGCTTGAACTCGGCGTATTGGCTCGGCGTGAGGCCAAAGGTGGCTTGGGAGATTTCGGCGGTGAGGATGGCGTATTCGCGCTGCTCTTTGACGCCGCGCTTTTTCCATTCGTCGGTGAGTTCGTCGCGGATGGCGATGGAGCGCATCCGTTTCTCGATCCAGTCGTCCGAATAGCCCTTGGCTTTGTAGAGCGCGCGGGTGCGTTTGGTCGCCAGTTCCGGGTCTTCAATCTCCTGAATGCGCTCGTAGCCGACACGCGCGAGCCAGCGTTTGAACGGCTCGGCCTTCGGGCTGGGGATGGATTGGATGAGGCGGAGGATGCCTTCGGTGTTCCAGCATTGAAGCAACTGGCGTCCGCCCGCCGTGTCAAACTCAAGGCCAAGGGGGGGGACAATTTGCCCCCCCCCTTTGAAAACTTCGCCAAGGGACGGGTCGCGCTTGCGGAGCTTCTTCAGATAGTCGCTGGCATCAACGGAGTCGGTCAACACGGTAACGACATCCGTGATGACGAACCACCATTCGTTGTTGTGAATGGCGCGGCGGACTTCCTTGCGCTGGAACAGGGCGATGCGAGTTTCTGGATTTTGGTTTGGGTCGCTCATGGCTGGTTCATTCCTTCATGGCGCTTTGATGACGAGCCAGGTGATGAGTTCAAAGTCGGTGGTTTCGGTCGCTTGGTGTTTTTTGTCTGGAATCACGAAGCCGCGCTCGGTTTGCAGACCCGTGACGACGCGTTTCTGGAAAGTGATGGCGATGGATTCGACCGCTTTCTGGAGCAGCACGTTGTAGGTTTTCATGTCCGCGCCGTTGTCGGTGTGCTGGTCGAAGAGATTGCAAAGGTCTTCGTAGGGCGCGGTCTTGCCGGAGCAGAGGAGACGGAAGATTTCCAGAATCTGTTTGGGCTGCGCGAAACCAAAGCGGACTTCTTTGTCGTCGCGGACATAAACGAGGAAATGCGGTTGCAGCGGGTTGACCGTCTCGACCTTGTCCCCGCCCGTCTTTTGTTTCAGGCAGAAGACCACGCCTGGGGCGATAGCTTTGTGGTCGGGGTCGGGCGGGACAAGCGCGTAAAGACCGAGGGGAGCGTCCTCCAGCAGCTTGCGGTTGCTGGCGATGTAGTTGCTCAATTCAATGCGGAAATCGTCGAGGGTGAATTCATTCAGGGCGACGCTTTCGCTGAAGTCTTCGAGGTCGAGGACTTCCTCGCGCAACCGCAGAAGTTGCTTGTCACGGTAGCGCATGTCCTCGTGAATCAGTTCCTCAATCTCGTCGGTCTTGAGCAGGTTGTCGTCGAACGTGGCGGAAATGTCCACGAGCGCCATGCGGGCTTCGACGCGGTTTTTGAGGTTGACGTATTTCTCCAAGTCCTGCGTGGGCCAGAAGTTCACCAACTGGACGGTGGAGTTGACGCTGCCGATACGGTCGATGCGGCCAAAACGTTGAATGATGCGGACGGGATTCCAATGGATGTCGTAATTGACGAGGAGGTCGCAGTCCTGAAGGTTTTGACCCTCGGAAATGCAGTCCGTGGCAATCAGCAAATCAATTTCACCGTTCTGTGGCATGGACGGAATTTTGCCGCGGTTTTTGGAGCGCGGGGAAAAGTTGGTGAGGATTTGATTGTAGTCCGTTTTGCCGAACGTCGTGCGGTTGCCACCGCCGCCCGTGACCAGCGCGATGTGAATGCCAAGTTCCTTGTGCGCCCAGGATGTCAGCGCATTGAACAGGTATTCTGCGGTGTCAGCAAAGGCGGTGAACACGAGCACCTTCTTGTTCGATTCGCCGCGTTTGTTCGTGGTGGGGTCTTTGACCTTGCGCTCGATGAGGTGCTTCAACTCTTTGAGCTTCGCGTCGCGCTCCGGGGTAACGGCTTCGGCGGAGGAGTGAAGCAAGCTAAGTTGCTGCTTGTCCCGCTGAAGGTCTTTCATCCACTTGTCGAGATGAAGATGCTCCAAACGATATTTGAACTTACCGCCCACTTCCATCGGGTCATCGGCTTCGCCCTCCGCTTCGGGCATACCGATGTTCAGTTCCAGTTCTTCCGACTCCGGGTTCTGATTGGGCGTGGCTTGGTAATTCCGAATCTTGCGTTCCAGGTCTTCGATCTTGCCAATAGTCCGGCCCATTGTGATTTCAAATGATTCCACAGAACTTTCGAGTCGCTTGAGGAAATTCACCTTCATCATGCCGACGAGGAACTTTTCGCGGTCGGCCTGGCTGAAAGGATCGCCGACGTGAGTCTGGTAGAGCGGCTTGAACTCTTCTTTGAGATAACGTGACGGCGCAAACAGCGAAAGTTTGTAGCCGCCGATTTCGTCGTTCAGTTTGTCGTAACTAAGGAAGCGGCGTTGAAGGTCTATTTCCGCATAAATGGAAACGGGCTTCTTGCGCTCAGGGAATCCGCCGAGTTGCGCGATGTTGCTCTTGTAGAAACGCTGGATATGCTTCCGGGAGCGGGCAATGGTTAGTTCGTCGAGAAGTTTGAAGAACGCGGAACTGAGTTTTTCGAGGAGGTCCTTGGTTTTGCGCTCGCCGGATTGCTTGCGTGCCCAGAGCGTGAACGTCTTTTGCGCAGCGGCGAGCGTGTCCTTCAGGCTGCCGATCCCGATGGCGTCTTTGAAAGCAGAGTCGCTGCCTTCGGTGAGAAAATAGATTTGGTTGCGGAGGTCGCGGAGGTCGTTGTTGACCGGCGTGGCGGAAAGCAGAAGCACTTTGGTTTTCACACCGCTCTTGACGATGTCGTCCATCAGCCGTTGGTAGCGGCTCTTACGGATAATTTTGCCTTCCTCGTCGCGCTTGCCGGGAGTGTTGTTGCGGAAGTTGTGAGACTCATCAATGACAACGAGGTTGAAGTTGCCCCAGTTGAAATTTCCCAGATCGATGTCGCCAGAGTAACCGTCATCACGGCTCAAATCGGTGTGTGCAAGCACGGTGTAGGCAAACCTGTCCGCAAGGAAGGGGTTGAGCGGACTGTTGATATACGCCTGATAAACAGTCCAGTTTTCCTTGAGTTTCTTTGGGCAGAGAACCAGCACCTTGTCGTTCTTGAGTTCGAAATACTTGATGACCGCAAGCGCCTCGAAGGTTTTTCCCAAGCCGACGCTGTCGGCAAGGATGCAGCCGTTGTGCTTGAGAATCTTGTTGATTGCGCCTTTGACGCCGTCGCCTTGGAACTCGTAGAGAGCTTTCCAAATTTCCGTGTCAACGATCCTGATATCCTGGTCGAGCAGGCCGCCCTTTTCCTGGTCGGCAAGGAAGTTTTCGAAAATGTGGAAGAGAGTTTTATAGTAGATGAATTCCGGCGCGTGGTTCTGGTAGAGCTGGTCGAGGTAGCGCAAGACTTCCTGCTTCACGTCCTCCACTAATTCCGGGTCATTCCAAAGTTCATCGAACCAAGTCTTGAGGTCGCGGCGGTCGCGGGTGCTGTCCACTTCAAGGTTGAGTTCGATGTTGTTATTGCTCGCGCCAAGGCCGAGGCCGCGAACCGTGAAATTGGAACTGCCCAAGATTGCTTCTTCCACGCCGGCGTTCGCGATGTGATACATCTTGCCGTGGAGGAGTTGCGTGTGCCGCACCGATCGGATTTCCACTTTCCGGCGTATCCAGTCGGCGCAATCGCGAGCGACGCGCTTTTGCTGCAAAACGTTGGCGAGCTGCAAGCCGTTGCCATCAATAATGAACGATTTCTTCTCTGTCTTATCGGGATCAAGCGATGATATGAAGCGTGGCTCGCCGAAGAGAAAGTCGAGATGCTCGATATGATCGAGGCGCTCCCTGAGTGCTTCGTATGCGTAGATAGTGAAGTATGCCGAAACAACGGAGAGGCGTGAGCCGTTCCGAATCTTCGCCGTGAGGAAATCAGCAACGGTGCCGCGAAGGTGATTATCCCTAATGCCTGAATCTTGAATTGGCTTTGGCATGGCGGATTTCCACAGATTTTACGCGATTTGCGGGTCGGGTGGCAAGGACGACCTTCAACCAAGGCGGGAAAGGAGGGGTAACAGTAAGCCAGTGGGAGACTTCGGCGACCAGTACAGCCAACCTGAAATTGTTCTTGGATTTTGCCGGATCGAGAGTAAAATACAGTAAGGTCGGGGCCTGGGCCGAATAGAGAATCGCCGCCGCGCACGAATCGCTAAGGACAACGAAACTTTACGATCGGACGGCGGACGACCCGACACTCGACGAAATTGAGAAGATTGCAATCTAAGGCGGGTTACGAACAAATGGCTGCGGAGCTAAGACCCAAACTGACTTCTCCACCGCCGCCGAAGCGCCGTTGGATCAAATACCTGGTTATACTTTGCGTAGCCCTCGTCACAGGCCTATCCTTTTTTTTTCCTGACATATATAAACATGACGAATTAAAATCGGTAGTGAAGGGAAAATCTGGCTTCTATGGCGTGAGATTCGATAACAGCAAATGGCGCGAGACTACATTTGAGAAGCCGTCCGAAAATGACCTCGATTTTTGGTACCAAGACCTCGGTATTATCGCCTTCACGATAGTCGACCGTGAAATCCCACTAGATCAATTGAAGGACATTGTCATTAAACGCATGCAGAGTCGTTTTGGTCGTTGGGGGCCGGTATCTTTTAGCACTGAGGCAAGGACCATCAATGGCAAACCGATTCTATATTTAGAAATCGATTGTTTTTCAACTGGCAACTTCCCACTTAGATTTGCTTTTTATCTGCACAGCAGCAAGGCTGGCAGTGTGCAGCTTGGGGTTTATACACCACTGAGTGTTTTTAAAGAGTTTGCATTAGATATCAGAGATTTCTTGGACGGGCTGGAAATCTACAACTAGTGGACTGTAACAGACGACTCGGCAACAGGTGACTCGTTTGCACTCCGACGAGCTCAGTGCGAATGAGCTAGAAAAATGCCGTTCGTGAAGAGCTGGTCGAACCAGAACGGCGTTGCCAAATTAAGCGATACAGTGCACTAGAGAGCTTGTCCGCCGCGTGCCGGAATTTATTTTCCAATCCAAAGATCTCTTTGCTTACTTTTTGTCACCCAAGCCATTGAAGCTCCTCGCCGGGTAGCAGAGCTGTGTGGAATAAATCAAAGGTGCGTGAATTTGGCCGCTCTAACCCGACGCGCGGTTCGGAAAGCCCAAGATCTCGACGATTCTACGCGATTCGGCGGTGTCGTGACAAGGAGCTGGAAACGTGGATAAAAAAACTAGGCAAAAAGCGGAATTATGCTGAGAAAAGAAAAAGGGGTCAAGTCGCTCTTGGCTCAACTCGCCTATCTTCTGAGCCTAAAAACCATGAATACAAAAGCCTGGCTGGGGGTCCGTTCGGGCTGTGATGCGGGAGCAAAGATGTGAGCGGATCGAGTGACCCAGCCGAAGTTAGTTGCGCGGAGAATAGGGCAAAATCTTTAAGAAGACAATAGGCTCCGCCAGAGGCGGATCAGCCTCCGCCACAACGCACTCCGCCTATGGCTGATCAGGAGGATCCGGCTGAAACAGGCAATAGGCGTCAGGCAGAGGGGCAAATCGTGGCCCGTGGACAAGCACGAAATCCGAGCCGGACGGAGTGAGGCGGACTTTAGGAGAGTTTCTAGATTCGGGGTTAACTCGGAACTCGAAAGTTGCAAATGCGAAAGCGCAGATGGGCCTTTTTCAACGGCTTGTTCAAAGGTTGACAGTTTGACTCGGCCATTGCTATAGCCTCTTAAAGATTCCGATGTAAAGGGGACGCCCATGCTGATTCTCAACAACGACGAAATCGAATCTCTCATCTCCATGAACCTCGCGCTCGGCTTGCTGGAAAAGGCTTACCGGGCGCAAGCCGAAGGACGGGCCGTCTATCGCCCGCGCACGGATATGTACGTGCCGTCGCCCGTGGAAGGCGGCGTCTACGCCTTCAAGTCGATGGAAGGAGGCCTCGCCGATCCTCCGGTTGTCGCTCTCCGCCTCAACTCGGATGTTATCCACTGGGAGAACCGCGCGGGAACGATCGTCAAGGACAAGCTGCCGAAGGCGCCCGGTGGAAAGTGGGTCGGGCTCGTGCTGTTGTTTTCCGCCGAGACCGGAGAGCCGCTGGCGATTTTTCCCGACGGCGTGATGCAGCGTTTGCGCGTCGCCGCAACGAGCGCTCTGGCGGCGTCGCGCATGGCGGTGGCGAACGCGCCGGTATTGGGCATCCTGGGCTCGGGATGGCAGGCCGGCGCGCACGTGCCGGCAATGTGCGCCGTGCGAAAGATCGAGCAAGTGAAGGTTTTCAGCTCGACGCGGGCGAATCGCGAGCGCTTCGCGAAAGAAATGGCGCAGCAGACCGGCGTGGAAGTCCTCGCCGTCGAGAGCGCCCAGGCTGCCGCCGACGGAGTTCAGATTCTGGTCTCCGCCACCAACGCCGCCTCGCCGGTCGTCCGGCCCGAGTGGCTCCGTCCCGGCATGCACGTGACCTGCGTCAAGGACAGCGAGCTCGGCGATGAGACCATTCGCAGGGCGGACCGCGTCGTGATTCACGCGCGCCGATTCGCGCCGGAGAATTACATCGCCGGCTGGGATGAAAAGATCGAGGCGCACGATCCGATCGCGTTTCTCAGCGGCAAGACGAAAGACGCGCAGCCTTTGCCGCCGCCGTTCTGGACCGAAGCCCCGGAGCTTAAAGAATTGATCGCCGGAAAAATCTCCGGCAGAGAATCGCTCGGGGAGATTACTTGCTTCGTCAACAATATCGGCCTCGGCCTCCAGTTCGCCGCTCTCGGCGCCGCCGCCTATCAGGAGGCGCGATCCAAAGGCATCGGGAGAGAGATTCCCACCGACTGGTTTCTGCAAAGCGTCCATCCCTAGTCCTTCGGGCATCTCAAATCTCATATCTCAAATCGCAGGTCTAATATCTGTCCGCCACAGTACTTTGGCGGAGAGATTCCTCACGAAGCGAGGACGAGTCTGGACAGGGCACGGTAAACGCGGTAAGAATCCCATTGCCGCTTCCACATCGCGGGCGAGAACTCTATAGCCTCGGACGGAGGAACGTCCATGAAAGATAATTTTTCCGCGAAGCTTCTTCCGGCCGTCGCCGTTCTCATCGCGCTCGGATCGGCGGTTGACGCGGTTCCCGCCCCGGCGGCGGAAAAGCTGATCGGCATCCACTCGGCGCGGGTGATGTCGCAATCGATGCCGTGGATCGCTCAGGAAGCCGGGCTGTTCAAGAAATACAACCTCGATTTTCAACTGGTATACATCGCTTCATCCGGCATGGTCACCGCCGCCATGCTTGGCGGCGACGCGGAAATCTCGCTTACCGGCGGCGTTGGAAACGTGCGCGCCTACGTCCAAGGAGCGACGGACCTGGTCTTTGTCGGCGGGGTCAAAAATGTAATGACGCAGAGCATACTCGCGGGCGGAAACATCAAGAGGCCCGAAGATCTGAAAGGCAAGCAGATCGGCGTCAGCCGCATCGGCAGCAACACGCACTATTTCACGATCCAGGCGCTCCGGCGGTCCGGCATGGAACCGGGCCGCGACTTCAGTTTTCTTCAGACCGGCGGGGATCCGGAAAGCCTGGCGGCTCTGCTCAGCAAAAGAATCGAAGTCGCTACGATGACCGCGCCGTCGGACGCTAAAGCCATTGCCGAAGGTTATCACTACGTCATTTACGGTCCGGACCTCCGTATTCCGTATTCCGCCACGGCCTTTGTCACGAAACGTTCGGTGATTGCAAAGAGGCCCCAGGTCATGGGGCAATTCATGCGCGCCATGGCGGAAACCGCCAAAGTCCTGCACAGCGACAGGGAGTTTACCTACAAGGTGCTCGGGAAATATCTCCGCGTGACCGACAGAGCCATCCTGGATTCCGCCTACAACGCCGAGATCAAGGCCTTGGAGCCGCGCCTGGCGATCAAGAATGAAGCGCTGCAGGCGATACTGGAGGAGGTGGCCCAAATCGATGCCCGCGCCAACAAGGTCAAGCCGCAAGAACTGGTCGACATGAGATTTGTCGATGAAATGGAGAAGAGCGGATTTTTCGACCAAATCTGGAAGAAATAAGAATTGCAGGAGGCTTGATGCAATCGCTTCGAGACACCGTGAAAGTTATCGACTCCGACGGGCACGCGCGGGACTTCGACGAGTTCTTGAAGCCCTATCTGCCCGAGCCGTATTGCAATAGGAAGGGACCGTTTCTCCCGCGCGAGACTTTCGACCGCAACCTCGGCGGCACGCTCGGGCAGGCGGGGGTGGCGCTCGAAGAGCGCATTAAAGCTATGGATACGCAGGAGATCGACACGGCCGTGCTCTATCCGACTTCAGGGCTGGGCATCGGCCGGATCAGGGAACAAGATTTCGCCGCCGCTCTCTGCCGCGCGTACGACGATTTTATTTCCGAGTACTGTAAGGGTTCTCCGCGGCTCAAGGCGGTGGCCAATCTCCCGATCCACAGTCCGGACGATGCCGCGAAGGAATTGAATCGCGCGGTCACGAAGCTGGGCCTCGTCGGCGGCATGCTGGCGGCGCAGGCGCACGGCAAGAATCTCGGCGGCCCGGAATACCATCCGCTCTATCGCGAGGCGGAGCGGTTGGGCGCGCCGATCGCGATTCATGCCTTCGGCGGCGACGAGGCAGGGAGCGAGATCTTCGATCAGTTCATCGGCATTCATACGACCGGCCATCCGTTTCCCGTTCTGCGTCAGTTGACCGCGATGATCTACGGCGGCATCCCGGAATTATTTCCCAACCTCCGCATCGGCTATCTCGAGATCGGCTGCGGCTGGATTCCTTACTGGGCCGAGCGCATGGACGAAGAGTGGGAAAAACGCGGCAAGGTCGAAGCGCCCCTCTGCAAGAAAAAGCCCAGCGAGTATCTCACGGGCGGGCAGATCTACTACGGTTGCGAGCCGGAAGAAAAGATGATGGGCTACGTGGTGCGCGAGTTTGGCTCGGAGACGATCATGTACGCTTCGGACTATCCGCACTGGGACATGAGCTGGCCGGAGTCGGCCTCGATCGTCTGGGCGCGCGAAGACCTGCCGCTCGAAGCGAAGAAAAATATTCTCGCGCACAACGCGCGGCGGTTTTATAATTTGAGGTAAGAGGCCAAAAGAAAGATCATTCTTTGCGTGCTTGGCGTCTTGGCGCGATAAAATGGTCCGAACTTCGTGTGCTTCGTGCTCTTCGTGGTGAGAAGATTTTTTAACCACGAAGGACACGAAGGAAAACAAGATGACTCGCGCAAAGACGCAAAGGGCGCCAAGAAAATACTGAATAATGGCCGCTAGGAGTCAATTATGATTGCAACCAAAGGTTTGACCGGAGCGCAGACTCTTCTCCGCGTCCTCGGAGCGATGGGGGTCGAGCGTATCTTCGCTTCGCCGGGGTCGGAATGGTCGCCGGTGTGGGAGGCGCTCGCCGAGCCGGGCGTGGAAAGCATTCCACTCTACATGAGCACGCGCCACGAGGAAGTCGCCGTCGGCATGGCGAGCGGTTACGCCAAGTCCACCGGCAAGCTGCCGGCGGTCATGATCCATACGACCGTGGGCGCGCTGCACGCGACCATGGCGATGCGCGGCGCGCTCCACGAGCAGGTTCCGATGGTCGTCTTCACCGGCGAATCGATCGGCTTCGGCGAAGACGCCGGGCCGGACGTCGGCGGGCAGTGGCTCTCCCATCTCGCCGACATGGGCGGGCCCGCGCGCCTGGTGGATCGTTGCGTCAAGTGGAGCTTCGGCGTCAACACCAAGTCGATTTTACCCTCGACGATTCAACGCGCTTGCCGCCTTGCCATGGCCGCGCCGAAAGGTCCCGTGTTCGTTTCGTTGCCGATGGAATATCTGTTCGACGAAATGACGCACGACGTTCCATCGGAGAAGGGTTCCGCCCCAGGGCCGACGGCGGACTTGAAAGGTCTGGCGGAGCTGGCCGACATGCTCGCCGCCGCCAAGAACCCCGTCATCGTTGCCGAAGACGCCGGCCGCACGCTGAAATCGGTCGAGTGTCTCGTGGAGATCGCCGAGCTGCTCGGCGCCGGAGTCGTCGAGACGCGCAGCACCGGCTGCGTGAATTTCCCGCGTAAGCATGCATTGCACGCCGGCTACGAGCCCGCGGAATACCTGAAAGACGCCGACATGCTGTTGTTGCTGGCCGTGATCGCTCCGTGGCATCCGGCGTCGAAGAGGCCGGCGCTTCCCGGCGCGAAAGTCGCCGTGCTTGACGAAAACCCTTTACGTATCGAGCTGCCGTATTGGGGATACCAGGCCGATCTTTGTTTGACAGGCGAGATCGAAAGCTCTCTGGAAGAATTGCTCGGCATTTTAAAAAAACGGGTATCGAAAGGGGAGAGCGAGCGCGCCCGCCGCGCGGAGGCATGGAAAAGCCGCAACGAAACGCGCCGGCACAAATGGCGCGAAGAAGCCATAGCGCTGGCGAACACGAAACCGATGGACACGCGCTGGGTCGCGCATGAAGTAAGCCAGGCGACGCCGGCTGACGCGATCATCGTCGAGGAGACGATCACGCACCGCCTCGCCGTTCATCGCTATTTCGATTCGCTGAAACCGGGTTCTTTCTTCGCCGGCTCGATCGGCGGTTTGGGCACGGGACTCTCTACGGCGCTCGGCGTAAAGGCGGCCAATCCCAAACGGCCGGTGGTCTGCTTGATCGGAGACGGCTCGTTCAACTATGACCCGGCGCCGGCGGCGCTCGGCGCCGCGCAGGAGCACGGCCTCCCCATCCTCATCGTGATGTTCAACAACCAGGGCTATCTATCCCAAAAATCAGGTATTCCGAAATATTATCCGAAGGGCTGGGCGGTAAAGACCAGGAATTTTTCCGGTCTTCACATCGCGCCGTGCCCCGATTATGCGATGATCGTCAGGGCGTTCGACGGCTACGGCGAGAAAGTGGAAGAGCCGGGTGAAGTTAGGAAAGCCGTTGAGCGGGGCCTTCGAGCGGTCGCCGCCGGTCAACTGGCTTTGATCGACATTCGCCTCCGCCCCGTCGAGCAGATCAACGACCGGGGCGAAGGCTAATAGGCGGTAGGCTTTAGGCGATAGGCTTTAGGATCGTACTTCTGCGTGCCGGCTTTTAGATTTCATGCCTTGACTAACGCCTACTGCCGGTTGTCTACCGCCTGTTAGCGGAGACTCCAACGGCGGCCGGGCAACTGGCGCGCGCAGAAAGTCCGCTCGGCGTCGATGCGCCGCGCAGTGCCGGCGATGTTGGCGATCACGTCGAAGCAGTGCTCGTTGCGGCTGAAACGATAACGCTCGATCGGCTCGAACGCAACCTCATTGACTCCCGGCCTCAAACGAAAAACCCGCTCCCGCCCGACCAGATCTCCGTCGCGCTCGCGAACTTGAAAGGTGGTTTGGCATTCTCCGGAGCCATCCACGCGGACTCTGATGCGGAGCGCGCGGATCGGTTGGGCGTCCCCGATCGGATCGGGCGATATGTCTAGATCGACAACGCGGAGGCGATGCTCGCCGCCGCAAAACACGGAGCGATCGTCGCGGCCTCCTATTCGATCCACGTCCGCAACCACGCAACTCTGGAGCGCTACGGCCAAGATGGCGAGGCCGCCCAATGCCAACAAATGCCGAACGTTTTTCATCGCGATCTCCTTCATCATCAATCAGAAATGGGGCCCGATCCAGGATGAGCTTAAGCAACCGTGGCAGCCGTGTCAATGATCGGCGTACAGGAACTGTTCATTTTCCCCTGACATAGTTACGTTGCTACAACAAACTGTTCATTTTCTCCTTGACACCGCATCTCTTTCTGGTTTACTGTGATAACAGTTTTATCATAATGTGATAACTATGAAGTCCCTGCATCGCGCCATCGATCTCCTGTTGGCCTTCCAAGCTCAGCGCGAGCTGGCCGTCGGGGAATTGGCGAAAATCCTGGGCTGGCCGATGAGCAGCGTCTATCGCTTCGCGCGGGTGCTGCGCACCCGGGGGATTCTCTCCTATGTTCCGGCAAGCAAAAAATACACCCTGGGTAGCGTCCTCTGTCAGCTTGGCCGCGCGGGCGGAGTGGACCTTACCCAGCTTGCTGGCCCGGCTCTGGAGCGGCTTACCAAAGAAACCGGCGAGACGAGTTTTTTAGGCATCCGGAGCGGCTGGGAGGCGAGGTACGCAGCGTGCGTCGAAAGTCCCGAGAGCATTCGCTTCACCGCCCCGATCGGGAGGCAGTTTCCCCTCTACGCCGGCGCCTCCGCAAAGGTGATCCTCGCTTTTATGGAAGAGGAAGAGCGCCGGGCCTATTCCCAAACCGTGAGGCTCAAGCGCCTCTGCGCCTCGACGATCGTTGACAAGGCCAGGCTGGAAAAGGCTCTCTCGCTGATTCGAAGCCGCGGGTATGATTTCACGCAGGAGGAGCGTCACCAGGGGGCCTGGGGTTTGGCCGCGCCTATTCTTGACGCGGACGGCGTGGCGGTCGGGTCCATTGCAATTACCGGGGTCCGGTTTCGTCCGCCGCAGAAAAAGCTGCCGCGATTCATTTCGCTGCTGAAGACGGCCGCGAGAGAGATTTCGGAAAAGCTCCAGAATGGCCGTTCGGTCGAAGCGGGTAAAAGGCTGCGCGCCGGCGGATAGGAGACGCTATGGCTAAAAAGCTTAAGGAATTCCTTTCTCACCTGGAAGACCGGCTGCCGGACGACCTCGTGCACATCGATCATCCGATCGACCCAGCCCATTTCGAAGTCACCGCTTTGTTGCAGCACCTCGAAGACCGGCAGCGTTACCCGGCGCTTCTTTTCAAACAGGCGTTGAATCTCCACGGCAAGCCTTCCTCCTTCCCGCTGTTGAGCAATCTGTTCGCGACGCGCGGGCGCTGCGCCCTGGCGTTGGATCTCAGCCCCGAAGATGCGGCGCTCCCGTTGAGCCTCGAGTATGCCAGGCGCGAGGAACGACTGATCCCTCCAGTCAAGGTGTCCGCTCGCGAGGCGCCGGTCAAAGAAGTCGTAAAACGGGGTGAAGACGTGGACCTCTATGAGTTTCCGATCGTGCGGCATCACGCGATGGACCCCGCGCCTTACATCGACATGACCCCGGTGATGAGGGACCCGGACGAGGGCTTCTACAACGTCGCTTTCCTTCGCAACATGGTGAAGGGACCAAGGCGGCTGGGCATCCATATGTCTCCCAGGCACAACTGGCAGATCCACCGAAAGAATGAAGAAAAGAAGCGGCCTACGCCGGTCGCCATCGTGGTCAGCCATCATCCAGCCTTTTATCTGGGCGCTTTAAATGTTTCTCCCTTTGGCGTGGATGACTATGCGCGGATCGGCGCCATTATGGCAGAGGCCCTTCGACTCACGCCTTCGGAGACCTGGGGCGAGGATTTTCTCGTCCCGGCAGATGCCGAAATCGTCATCGAGGGGCACGTGGTCCCTAACCTCAAAGAAGTTGAAGCGCCCTTCGGCGAGTTTACCGGCTACTACGGACCCCAGCGGCTCCGTCCCGTTATCGAGGTGACCGCGATCACTCACCGGCGCGATGCGGTATTTCAACACATCTTTGTGGGCCACCGGGACAACTGGGTCTTGGGTGGAATCCCGAAAGAGGGAAGTCTCTTTAACCTTATTCGAGGCATCGTCCCCACCGTGAAGGCGGTTCATTTTTCCGTCTCCGGCTGCTGCCGTTTTCACTGCTACATCTCTATCGATAAAAAAATCGATGGAGAGACCAAGCAGGCGGCCCTGGCGGCTCTGGCCGGCTGTGACTTTGTCAAGCATGTCGTCGTGGTGGACGCGGATATCGACGTCTATAACGAACAGGAGGTCATGTGGGCCGTGGCGACAAGGGTGCAGGCGGACCAGGACGTGGACATTATAAAGAATGCCAAGGGCAACACGCTGGATCCGTCTCAGACCGACGACATCATGACCGCCAAGATGATCATTGATGCCACGCGCCCAGTGCAGCGTCCTTACTCCGCTCGCGTGCAAGTTCCTAAAGAAGCGCTGGAGCGCGTCAAACTGGAAGATTTTATTCCTGCTGATCTTCAGGCCCGTCTCCCGAAGCTGTGAAGGAGGAAGCGATGGCGCGAATTTTTTGGGCCACCTGTCCGCAATGCAAGGGCGAGTTTTATTGTCATTTGGAAGAGCTGCGACACAAGGGCATAAAGCTTCTCTGTCCCTACTGTGGCCACCGCTTTCTCGATGAGGAAAGTCCCAAGATCGTGGAGTAGAACCCGCGAGAGGAGGTGCTCTATGGCGCGACTTTTTTGGTCCCTTTTGTTTTTCGTTTTCGTGATCCTGTTAGGAATGTCCAGCTTGGGAGGGGCACAAGAAAAGTTCAATATGAGCCACAGCGCTCTCACCGGCTCGCAGGCGATCCTTTTTGTCGCTCGGGATGCCGGTATCTTCCGCAAGCACCAGCTAGATCCTCAGATCATCTATATCAACGGCGCGCCCCCGAATATCGCCGCCCTTGTAGCCGGGAGTGTCGACCTTGTCGTCTTTGCCGGACCGGCCGCCATCACGGCTAACCTGGCAGGCGCCGACACGGCGATCCTCATGAGCTTCGTCAACACCATGGAGCACTCGATCTTTTCGCAGCCGGGCATCAAGAGGCCGGCAGACCTCAAGGGCAAAAAAATCGGCGTGAGCCGGGCCGGCTCTTCAGACGACTACGGCGCGAGGGTAGCTCTGAGAAAATGGGGGATCGAACCAGAAAAGGATGTCTCCTTTCTCTCCATCGGAGGACCGCCCGACCGCTTGGTTGCCCTGCAAACAGGCAGGATCGATGCCACTTTGCTTCAACCTCCGTTGACGGCTAGGGCGAGGAAGGCAGGTTTCCATGAGTTAATTTCGCTGGCAGACCTCGGTCTGGATTATTTGGGGACCTCTCTCGTTACCTCCCGTTCGGTGATCGATAAGAAAAGAGAGCTGGTGCGCCGCGTCGTCACGGCGTTTGCCGAGGGAATTCACTTCTACAAGACGAACAAACAGGGGAGCCTGCGCTCGATTGGCAAGCTTATGAAAATCGACGATGCAGAAGCGATAGAGGAATCCTACAATGCCTACGCCATCAAGTTTATGGCGCGGCTCCCTTATCCCGATCCCAAGGGAATTGAAGTTATCCTGAAGGATATTGAAAAGACCAATCCCAAAGCCAGAGGAGCTGATCCGAAATCGTTTTTAGAAACGCGCTTTTTGAAAGAACTTGAGGATAGCGGGTACATAGACAAACTTTACGGCAATAAAAAATAACAGGAGGAGAAAAAAGATGGCGTTTTCCGACTTACGCGAGTTCATCACCGTGCTCGAGAAATCGGGGGATCTCGTGCGGATCAAGAGAGAGGTGGATTGGGACATGGAGGCGGGGGCGATCAGCCGGCGTGTTTTTGAACGCTCCGGCCCGGCGCTGCTCTTCGAAAAGATCAAAGACTACCCTCCCGGCTACGCCATCTTGAACGGCCCCGTGGCCACGTGGCGTCGTGTCGCCCTTGCCCTCGGGCTTCCGCCGGACACGTCCGTGCGCGAGCTTTACGCCATCTACGAGGAGCGGCGCGAAAGAAACATCAAGCCCAAAATCGTTTCCTCAGCCCCCTGTCATGAAAACGTTATGACGGGCTCGGAAGTAGACATCTATAAACTTCCCGCGCCGATGGTTCACGACGGCGACGGCGGCCGGTACATCGGCACGTGGGATATCGTCGTCACGAAGGATCCGGACACGGGCTGGACCAACTGGGGCATGTACCGCTTCATGACGCACACGAAGGACATGCTGACGGGCTGGCCGCAGGCGACGAGCCAGCTCGCCATGATGATGAAAAGCAAGTATCTGCCGCGCAAACAAGCCATGCCCATCGCTATTGTGGCGGGCTGCGATTCCCTTTGCCACATGGTGGCGACGGATCCTTACAAACCCGGGGAAAACGAGGTGGAGTATGCGGGGGGGCTCAGAGGCGAGCCGGTAGAACTCGTGCGCTGCAAGAGTCAAGATTTGATGGTTCCCGCGCATGCGGAAATCGTGATCGAAGGAGAGTTGCTCCCCGACCGAATCGCCCACGAGGGACCGTTCGGCGAATACCCCGGTTACCGTAGCGGGACCATGAGCGAAGGTGTGCTGGTCCAGATCACCGCGATCACGCACCGAAACAATCCCATCCTTACCCTCAGCACGCTCGGCATCCCGCCTGACGACAGCTCGATTGCGGCTTCGCTCACGGCCGCCATCGCGATGAAGCGCGGTCTCAAGCGGCGCGGCGTTCCGGTAAAGGAAGTCTACGTGCCGCCGGAAGGCGTCACGCACTTGATCGTGGTCAGCGTCGAGCGGGGCGGAAGTCAGGTAGCGAGGCAGGTGCTGGATTACTTCACGGCCCGGCGTGTCATGGTCTCCAAAATCATCGTCGTCGATAAGGACGTAGACGCCTTTGATATGGGCCAGGTCATACACGCCTTCGCAACCAAATGCCATCCGGCAAAGGGCATTACCGTGGAACATTACGAAGGGCGGGGCAACGCGCTCACCCCTTGTTACAGCGCCGACGAGCGCCGACGGCTCAAAGGCGCCTCGGTGGTCTTTGACGCCACCTGGCCGCTCGAATGGGAAGAAGAAGCCATTCCCATCAAGTCGTCCTTCGACACCACGTATCCCGATGCGGTCAAACGGCGCGTGATCGAGAACTGGGAACACTACGGCTTAGGAGGCAAGAGATGAAAAAAGAATGGGTCGCTTACGTCCGACGAATTTCGGATTTGTCAGAAGGCAAACAAACTCTATTTATCAAAGATCTAACGCCAGGGCCAAGAAAGTACGACACCAAACTCGTTAAGGCGGAACTTGCCAAGAGCGCCGAAAAACTCCCCGAGGGCGACACCCTCTGGACACGTTCGGAGACCGGCTATCTTCACGCTCAACCGTGGAAGATAAAAATCCTCGAAGAACTTTCTCCTTACATTCCCGGCCAACCATGGGAGGACGTCTTCGCTGCTCTCAAGCAAATGAAATCATAAGCAGCGCGTGGAGTTTCCGAATGGCCCCACCTACGCGGCTGACCCCGGAGGAGATCATCCGATATTTCCGTAGCGGATTCTGGCAGCCTAAAACCCTTGCCGACTTCTGGGAAGAGAATGCCAGCCGAAACCCGCAAGGGATCGCCGTCACGGACGGTTGCCAGAGTTTCTCGTGGAGCGAAGCAAGACGTTGGAGCGACCGGCTTGCGCTCGCGTTGGTCGATTCGGGAATTGAACGCGATGAGGTTCTTGTCGTTCAGCTTCCGAACTGCGCCGAACTCCCTCTCATTCGCGTTGCCTGTGAAAAGGCCGGCATCCTGTGCGTTCCAGTGCCCCGCACACTTCGCCACCACGAGATGCGCCACTGCCTCAAGTTTACCAAAGCCAGAGCGGTTTTGATCCCGCGCAGATATCGAGAGTTCGATTACTTCGAGATGATCCAAGAATTAAAACCCGATCTGCACCATCTGACTCACGTCATTGTAGCGGGTGAAGACGTGCCACCCCCGGGAAGGTCTCTGACTGACCTTATTTGCCACCCCTGCGAGGAAAGACCTTCCTTCTCGAGGCTGAAAAGCCGACGGTATCAGGCCAACGAAGTCTCTTTGATTAACGCCACGACCGGAAGCACGGGCTTGCCCAAGTTTGCCGAGTACCCCGCGGCCGCGCGGCTCCTTTACGGCCGCGCTTACATCGAAGTGTTGGGCCTGACGCACAACGACGTCATCATGGCGCTTTCTCCCGCCGCAGGTGGACCTAATATTCCTCTCTACTTTGCAGCGCCGCAGGTCGGGGCCAAGTCCGTATTGATGCCGCATTTTGCGGCCGAGGCGGCCTTTGCCCTGATCGAGAAAGAGAAAGCAACTCTCGTGTGTCTGGTTCCGGCTCAGCTAGCTATTCTTGTCCATCATGCACGCCCCAACTGTTACGATCTTTCCTCTGTGCGCTTCTGGCTGAGCGTGGGCGCTCCGTTGGCCGCTAATCTCGCTCTTGAAGGAGAAGAGAAGCTCGGAGGCATCGTCCTCGACACCTATGGCGCGGTGGACTGGGGTGGAGTGGTCTTTACTTCGCCTGAAGATCGATCCGAAGCACGATACACAACGGTGGGCCGGCCGCGCGTCGGAACCGAAGTCCGTTTGGTCGACGAGAAAGGTGAGGTTGTCAAGCAAGGAAGTGTGGGAGAATTGCAAGGCCGCGGGCCGACATGCTCCACGGGATTTTACAAAAATCCGGAGGCAACACAAACGTCATGGACCATAGACGGCTGGTTTCCTCTGGGGGATTTGGGATACTGGGATGAGGAGGGGAACCTGTGTATCGTAGGTCGAAGAAGCGAGCTTATCATTCGGGGCGGCCAAAACATCCAGCCCGGCGAGATCGAAAATCATCTCCTGGCCCATCCGAAAATCGCGCAAGCGGCCGTGGTCGGGATGGCCGACAGTGTGATGGGCGAGAGAGTTTGCGCCTACGTCGTCCCACGTTCCGATGAGCGGCCGAGTCTCGAAGAAATCACCTCTTTTCTCCGGGAGAGAAAGATTGCCCTCTACAAGCTGCCGGAGCGGCTTGAGGTGGTTGAAAGTCTGCCGATGATTTCGGATTCTAAAGTGGACAAACGGGTTTTAGCCGCCGACATCGCCGGCAAACTCGAGCGAGAAAGACCCGATGAACCGGCTTTCACTCAAAGGAAAACATCAAACAAGGAGTTTTTATGAAGCGTTCTTTTCACGACGAGCTTATTTCAAGGAGAGATCTGAAGCACAGCAAAAACCATCCGTTCTTTGACCTTTGGAGCCAGGGAAAATTGAGCAAGGAGCAGACAGCGCTCTATTGCATCCAGCATTATCATTTTGTCGGCGAGTACCTGAACTGGATGGCCTATGAAGCGTCGCAGATTCCTCATCGTGACGTAAAGACTTACCTGTATGAAAATCTGGGCGACGAGGAAAATCCCGACGACCGCCACCTCGACATGCTGACCGACTACGTCGTCGCCTCGGGGCTCAAACGCGATAGCGTCGAGCGCTCCGCCGTGCTTCCGGGCACGGAAGGTTTGCAGAACTGGGGCTGGCGCATGGTTTATCAAAAGCCGTGGCAAGCCGCACTCGCCGGCATGTTCATCGGTCTCGAATCGCAGTTTCTCGACATCTGCAAGAAGCTTGTGCCGGCGCTGCACAAACACTACGGCTACAAGCCAGGCGCGCGGGAGATCCGTTTCTTCGAGGAGCATATCGGCGCGGACGAGATCCATGCAGGCAAAGGGTTCGCGATCGTCGAGAAATACTGCACGACGCCCGAGCTTCAAGAGCTTGCGCTAAAAACGGTCGAGGAGGCGACGATTAGACGCTGGCGCTACATGAACGGCGTCTACTGGTTCGCTCTGCACGGGAGAGAAGACGACAATCCACCGGCCTAAATTCCTCAATATCCGGTCAAATCTGAAATCGCTCAGAGTGTGTGAAAAAATTGCCGATCGCCCTTCGACCCTTCGACTTGGCTCAGGGCAGGCTCTCCCTCGACTGGGCCTTTAGTCCCGAGCTTGTCGAGGGCTCAGGACGAACGGATAAGTGCTTGAATTTCCGTCTACGCTATCCCGTTCGTGGTGAGCCTGTCGAACCATGAACCAATTTTTTCACACACTCTCAGACCGGGACGACCGTTCCCTTTTCGAGATTGTAGCGTTGCCTTTGGATTTTCTCCAAATCGTAGCTTAGAAAGCGAAAAACGGTCGCCGGGCCTTCGACCGCGCGCGTCGCATGGATGTCGCCGGGAAGATACGCGTAGGCGACGCCGGGAGAGAGACGGTGCAAATCTTTTTTCTCCAGCGCGGCGCGGCCCGGCTCTTTGCAGTCGTCGGTTCTCCGGTACAGCGTGATCTCGGTCACGCCGCTATAGGAGCCGTAGACGACCCAGCAGGGGCCATGATCGTGCGGCGTATTGCCGTGCGCCTGCTGGTGGACGTGGCCCATCTGGATGAAGCCGTAGTCGGGATCGCGATAAAGCTCTTTGGAAGGTTTTGCCTCGCGGAGGAGCTCGGCCATCCACGGATCCCCGCGAGTCGTGGATGCCAGCATTTTTTCCATGAGGGCTTTTACTTTGAACGGCAGATCGGGATCTTTGCCGTCGCCCCAAACTGCGCGAACCTCTGCGATATACCGTTCGAACGAGTTCTCCGCACGCTGCGCGCTGATCGCCATGGCCGCACCTCCTTTTAACTAACCGACGATATTATCGTTTATCATTTTATCGCCGGCTTCGTCCAGCGAGCGTAAGCGCATTGACATCGCGCCGAAGCGTTTGATAGCTCTAGAATACCTCGGGAATGCACACGCGTGACTATCGATTTGCAAGAGCTGCGCCGCGTCATGGGCCACTTCGCCACCGGCGTCACCGTCGTGACGACGAAGGACGGAGAGGACACGCCATTCGGTCTCACCGCCAATGCCTTCGCTTCGTTGTCGCTCAATCCTCCCCTGGTGCTGGTCTGCGTCGATAAAGCCGCACAATGTTATTCTTGTTTCCAGGGCTCGAAGATTTTCGCGATCAACGTGCTGGGCGAAGGACAGGAGGAGATCTCGCGGCGCTTCGCGACCAAGGGAGCGCAAAAATTCAACGGCATCCCCTGGCATAAAAGCGAAAGCGGGCTGGCGCTTCTGGACGGCGCGATCAGCCACATCGAATGCAAAGTCGTCTACTCCTACGACGGCGGCGATCACACCATCTACGTCGGCGAGGTGCTGCACGCGAAGACCACGGCCGAGCGCCCGCTGATATTCTTCCGCGGCAAGTACCACCGTTTGCCGGAGTGAAAAGTTTACCGGGAGAGCGCCGGTTACGGGCCCGCAACCGTAAAGGAAAAATTTCCCTCGGTGACGTGGGTGTCCTTCGCCAATACCTTCATGCACTAGGCTCCTGTCAAACCGCTCAGGAGAATTCGCTACCCGAATAGCTATGAAATGGCCTTGACAGCCTCTCGGAACGGCAGGAGAATTACGAAGATTTTTCCGTGTATGCCGGGATGAGGACCCATGATCCTATCCGATGATTCGCGCACGCAGCCCTGGCCGAGCCTGCCGCTCGACGCCTGGATCCCGACTTGCGCGACGCTGCACCTGTGGACCCAGATCGTGGGAAAGATCCGCCTCGCGCAAAGTCCCTGGGTCAATCACTCCTGGCACGTGACGCTTTACGTGACGTCCAGAGGCCTCACCACTTCACCGATCCCGTACGAGACACGGACGTTTCAAATCGACTTCGACTTCATCCGGCACGAGCTGGCGATTCTACCAAGCGACGGCGGTATTGGCATCGTCGCGCTCCAGCCGCAATCGGTCGCGACGTTTTACCGCCGCTTGACGGAGCAGATGGAGCACCTCAAGCTTCACGTGAAGATCAATATGAAGCCGAACGAAGTCCCCGAGGCCATTCCGTTCGACCGGGACGAGACTCACTCGGCGTACGATCGCGAGTATGCCAATCGCTTCTGGCGAATTTTGGTTCAGGCGGACCGCGTATTCAAGCGCTTTCGTGCCCGCTTTATCGGCAAGTGTAGCCCGGTGCATTTTTTCTGGGGCGCGCCCGACCTGGCGGTGACGAGGTTCTCCGGCCGGCGCGCGCCCGAGCACCCCGGCGGAGTTCCCAATATGCCGGACCGAATCACGCGCGAGGCCTATTCGCACGAAGTCAGCAGTTGCGGCTTCTGGCCCGGAGGCGGCCCTATTCCTTATCCCGCATTTTATTCTTACGCCTATCCGGAGCCCGAAGGTTTTTCACACGTGCGCGTCAAGCCGGACGTGGCGTTTTACAGTCAAGAGCTGCGAGAGTTTATCTTGCCGTATGACAGGGTCCGGCAGGCCGACTCACCCGACGACACGCTGCTCGATTTTCTCCAGACCACCTACGAAGCGGCGGCCGATTTGGCCAAGTGGGACCGCAAGTCTTTGGAGCGCGAGAATGACGCGGGCCTCTGAGCGGCCAAAAAAATGGCGCGATCCAATCCCGGAGAATTTTTCGACAAGTGGTCGGTTTACGATCAGGTGCTCGACCACAACTACATGTTTCACGACGAAATGTTCAATGACGTGCGGCGGCTTTTGGCGCAGCGTTACGACGATGTTTTAAGGGCGAATGAAGGGATAAAAATATGAAGAGACCGGCCGTCGCAATTCTGGTTATTTTTTCACTCTGCCTATCTCCAGCTTTGAGCGCGCAAGAAGGCGAGCGCGCGCGTCTCGATCGGATCGAGCAAGCTTTGAGAAGCGATGTGCCGCGCATACTCTGCCTGAATGAGAGCCTGGCTACGGCGGCGCAGCCGTCGGAGCAGGCCTTCAGCAAGGTGGCGGCCGCCGGCTTTCGCTCCGTCTTGAATCTGCGCACCGCTGCGGAGGGAGTCGATATCGAAAAGGAGCGGGTATGGGTGGAACGATCCGGGATGCGTTACTTGCATATCCCCGTAGTATCGAGCGCGCCCCGCGCGGAGCAGGCCGACGAGTTCATTCACACGGTCAGGGAAAAAGCTCTTCATCCGATGCTTATCCATTGCTCGTCCGCCAATCGAGTGGGAGCATTTATGATGATCTACCGGGTCGTGGAGCAAGGCTGGAGCGAAAAGAAGGCCCTGGAGGAAGCCGTGAGGATCGGCTTGAGCAGCGATGGGTTGAAGAAATTCGCAGAGAGCTATATCGCTCAGCATAAGACGAAAAAAGGTTGAAAGTTTTACGCGAGCCGGCGCGGAAAATTTTTCCAGTGCATGTTCATTTGAAATCGAGCCGTTTGAGCATTCGAGGAGCCGTTGTAGGCGACGCTGCGGCCATTGCAAAAGTCCACGTCGATAGCTGGCGAACGACCTATGCGGGCATCCTGCCGGACGACCGCTTGGCAAAACTTTCGTACTCGCGGCACGAACGGATCTGGCGTAAAAATCTGGCGAAGCGGGCGAAGCATGAGTTCATTTACGTCGCGGAAGAGGAGGGCGGACAGGTCGTTGGTTTTGTTGCGGGCGGCCAGGAGCGCGGCGGCGATCCCGTCTATCGGGGCGAAATATACGCTCTGTACTTGCTGCAAAATTTTCAACGTCGCGGCTTGGGTCGCCGGCTGAATTCTGCCGCCGCGCGAAAGCTGTTAGAGACGGGATATGAGTCGATGCTTGTCTGGGTGCTGGCGGAAAATCCGGCGCGCGGTTTTTATCAAGCGCTCGGAGGCGAGCTGGTGTCCGAAAAGCCGATCGAGGTCGGCGACGCCAAATTAATAGAAGCCGCTTACGGCTGGAAGGATCTTCGTCTGTTGTTATCGGCCGAGATGTGATTATTTGGTGGCGGCAGTAGCATTGTCGAGGGAGGTGCCGCGTGGGGTCTGAATCGGAGTCGCCATCAAAACGCACGTGGGTCGCGCGCGCCGCGGGACCGGTCGCCGTCCTGATCGGCACTCGCAAAGGCGCGTTTATTTTGCGCGGCGACAAGACGCGCCGGAGCTGGAAACTTTCCGAGCCGATGTTCCTGGGCCACATCGCGCATCATCTGGCGCACGATCCGCGCGACGTAAGGTCGTTGCTGCTCGCCGTGCGGACCGGACATCTCGGGCCGACGGTTTTTCGCTCGGGCGATTTCGGCAAAAGCTGGAAGGAAGCCGAACGGCCGCCGGCTTTTCCGAAAGTGCCGGAAGGACAGAAAGGACTCGTTCTCGACCACGTCTTCTGGCTGACTCCAGGCCACGCCACCCAGCCGGGAGTTTGGTACGCGGGGTCCTCGCCGCAGGGTCTTTTCCGTTCGGAAGACGGCGGGAGCAGGTGGGACGGAGTTTCGGGATTCAATAATCATCCGATGCGCAGTCAATGGACCGGCGGCGCCGGCGACGGCACGCCCGACGGGCCGAAGCTCCACTCGATCAACATCGATCCGCGCGATCCGAATCATATGTACATCGGCATGTCGAGCGGCGGCGTGTTCGAGTCCACCGACGGCGGAAAAGATTGGAAGCCGCTGAATCAAGGATGCGCGGCGGATTTCATCCCGGCGCCCGACCCCGAATACGGCCACGATCCGCATCGCGTCCTGCTCCATCCAATCATGCCCGACCGGCTCTACCAGCAAAACCACTGCGGCATTTATCGCATGGAGCGCTCGGAAGGGAAATGGATTCGGATCGGCCGCAACATGCCGAAGTCCGTTGGCGACATCGGCTTCCCGCTCGTGCTCCATCCGCGCGACCCCGACACGGTCTGGGTTTTTCCGATGGACGGCACGGAAGTGTGGCCGCGCACCAGCCCCGACGGAAAACCGGCTTGCTACGCGACGCGAAACGCGGGAAAGACATGGCAGAGACTCGATAAAGGTCTGCCCGCGCGCGCGTGGTTCACGGTCAAGCGCCAGGCGATGGCCGGGGACATGCACGAGCCCGTGGGGCTTTACTTCGGAACCACGAGCGGAGAAGTCTGGGCCAGCCGCAACGGCGGCGCGAGCTGGAGTTGCCTGGCCGAGCACCTGCCGGAGATATATTCCGTCGAAGCGGCTGAACTGAAGTGAAGGTTTATATTCCAACGCCGATGCGATCGTACACAAATAAACAAAGCGTGGTCGAAGCGGAGGGACCGACCGTCGGCGCGGTGCTGGAAGAAATCGAGCGGCGCTATCCCGGCTTTCGCTTCCGCATCATCGACGAGCAGGGCGGCATCCGGCAGCACATCAAGATATTCGTCAACGAAACGCCGATTCGCAATCTCGAAGCTGCGGCAGAGCCGGGCGACGCGGTTCACATCGTTTGCGCGTTGAGCGGGGGAATCTAATGGAGGACATGAAGATGACATTGCGCGCCTATTTAGCGATTGGAACGGCGGCGGCGATTTTTCTCGTCGGCTTGTTCGTAGCCGGCCGCGCCGCGGCGAATCCCTATCTCGCCAAGCAAGGCGAAGCGCCGGTCAGCATCCGCGTGGCGACCTGCGCGATCTCCGGGGGCTTCATTCACCTGTACACCGCTTTAGACAACGGCTTGTTCGATAAATACGGCATCAAGGCCAACCCCATCTATATCCGCGGGAGCAGTATCTCTCTCGCCGCGATCGCGACCGACGAGATCCAATTTCTCTACTGCGCGGCGGACGCGACGATTCCGGGCATGGCGACCGGCATCGACGCCAAGTTGATCGGCGCGCCGCTGGTGGGACTTCCCTACGTGCTGCTCACGCGAAAAGACATCAAGAGCCCGGAAGAGCTTAAAGGAAAGAGCATCGGCGTCACGCGGCCGGGCGACTTGAGCTTTCGCCTTTCGCGGGCCCTGCTCAAGAAGTTCAATCTGACTGAGGAGCAGGTAAGGCTGCGACCGGTCGGAGGCAGCCAGTCCGAGCGCTACAACGCTATGGTTCAGGACATTATTCAGGCCATCA
>CAYOJC010000037.1:0-42381 GCA_964404195.1 uncultured Syntrophobacteraceae bacterium | reverse complement strand
ACTAAATTCTTCTTGACGGCTTCGCAGGTAATCTAATACGCTTCGTCCATGGCTCGGATTTCCAGACTCGTGGTGCCTGGTTATCCACATCTCTTCGTGAACTTCGCCAGACTTCAGGAAGAGAAAAATAGGTCTGTAGGAAAGCATGGACTTCTTCGACTCGCCGCTGTTGCTAAGCTTCGTTTCAGCTTGGGCCGTCCTTTTCGTGTGGCTTCTTGTAAAACAACGCGGATCTAAAAAGTGCCCGCGATGTAAAAAGACAATGAGACTGAAAGCGATCAAATGTCCTCAGTGCGGCTTTGAGTTTCCAGACCAAGAGATTCCGTGGTCCAAACCGTTCTACGAGCCTTAGCAACCGAATGGGCTTCCTGAAAATTAGTATTATGTCCCAGGTACCCATGGCTTCATTCAGCAGGCGCCGGTCGGAGCCTTCGTGATTCTCGAGTCGATCGAAGACACGACGAAGCTCGCCCTCATCGTCGCCTGTCTCTATTTCGCGCTCGGCGCGTATGTGCGCCGCAAGCAGCCGGCGTGGTCCGAGCCGCTGGAGAGACGCCGGCTGGCCGTTCTGTTGCTGCTCGTCCTTGCGGTGTCCGCGATCAAGGTGAGCGAAGATGTACTCGGCGGAGAATCAGGACCGATCGACGAGGCGATCTTGATGTTCATCCTCGGTCACGTTCCGGGCACACTGACCGGGTTTTTCGAAGCGATCACGTTTACAGGGTCCTTTAGAGTTCTATTTCCGCTCGCGACCGCTGCGACGATTGCGCTGCTGTGCGCGAGGCGCCGCTTTGAGGCGCTGCTTCTCGCGGCTTCGGTGATCATCGGTGCGACCGTGGTTTACGTCGTCAAGACGGCTGTAGGCCGAGCTCGGCCGGCACTGTGGGAAACAGAGTGGTATTGGGGCACCAGCTTTCCCAGTGGCCATACTCTGGTCGTCGCGGCATTCGCCACCGCTGCTGTCGTCTGCATTAGTCGGATCTGGCCCGCGGCGCGCGGGTTTGCGCTGTCGATAGCGCTCTTGTGGATCTTTCTCGTTGGCTTTTCACGTTTGGTGATTGGCGTGCACTGGCCAACGGACGTCTTGGCCGCCGCGTGCATCGGAGCATTTCTGCCACTGGCAATGAGCGTTGCACTTGAGTTACGTCACGTCTAACTTCAGGTGGAACGGACGGGCCATAAGCGCCGTGCCATCATTTTCCACCGTGCCGGCCCACCGTTCACCAAAACGTTAGGTGGCTCTCCGAAACAAAAAGGTATATCGTAGATAACTGCTGATGGAATTCGAGATCCTCGGCGAGATTAGAGACATTGAGACAATCGCCACGGGCCGAGGGGTCTACATCAGGCGCTATCTGGAACGCACGCACGGCAAAGGCCGATGGCGCAAAAGGAAAGGAAGAGCAACCGTGCAACTTGCCGATGGAATAGTCTGCGAAGCAGAGATACACTGGTTTGAAGCCCATGGGGTGGGCCGAAAGGATTTCAAAATCAAGAGGGTACTCCGATGAGCGATTTTGTGATCTGCATCAACAACGATAGCAACCCTGCCAGCCTGCTGGTGGGCAAAGTTTACCGCACGCTGCCGGACGAAGAGGCTGAAGCGCACAGCATGCTGCGCGTAATTGACGAGGATAAGTCAGAGCCTGACGGCTATCTCTACCCTGCATCCATGTTTGCACCAATCGAACTCCCGGAAGTGGCAAAGCGGGCATTGACGGCAACTGGCGCGTGAGCGGCAGGCCACTTAACAAACCCGCTGCAAGGAAGCAGGGTCAAGTCTCGTTAAGGACTTGTTGAACGTCCCTGCCGCTTAAGGAGAGTTCATGATCTGGTTCCGCGTCCTCATATTCGTCGTCATCGCCGTCGCCCTGATCGCTTTCGCCGGCATCCGGATCAAGGGAGCCCGCCAGGTGGGCAACACCCATCTGATGACCGCCGCCCGCATCTTCTTGGGAATCTTCCTGGTGATCCTGGTGCTGTTCGCATTCGGGGTGTTCAAGTAATCGCTCCTCGATATTCGTATCTGGAAACGGCAAGCCGCATTACCGTTCCGGCCTCACGCTAAAATCGACGCCGCCGTTCGCCCCGGGCTTAAAAGTGACGAGATACCCAATAAGCTTGCCGCATCTGTCGATCGTCCAGCGCTCCACGGCGGTGAAATTCTCCGCCGTCGCCCGCTTAACAACTTCGGTCTTCACGAGCTTGCGCTCATCGCAACTTGGGCCGCTCGCCGTTTCAAGAACGTGAATCACATCCATCACGTCACTCTGAATTCTCGCCGATGCTCTAGTCTTCCCCGGCGCCGGCACCGTCGCACAGGCGACCAACGCCAATACGATCGGCATGGTCGCGAGCGATTTTACGATTTTCATCTTCTTATCATCCTGATCCTCATCCTGTTGTGAGCGCGTGCTACATAAAAAACTTTCCAGCCTGTAGTTTGATTTTCTCCCGATCTCTCTCCGGATGAAACCATCTGATCTCTTTATCGGCCCGGAACCAGGTGAGTTAGCGTTTGGTGAGGTGGCGGGTGTCCCGCTTCATCTGGGAGCGAGAAACATGCGAGTCCAGATTCTCGGTACAACTGCTCTATCTTTCGCGGATAGGGTGCCGAGAGGGCGTTCGACAAGTGACTTCTTTACGGTAGCTATTTGGACCGTCGGACCACTGACTCAGCTATTAAACCCGTGCCTTTCCAGCCCGATAGGTGCACATCCGTAGGGTGACGGGCTTCTTGCGTAGTAATGCGGGCAAGCATTACATCCTCATCGCCGGAATCAAAGAGCACTAAACCAGGCCGCCTTTGAGCCCCAGATACATCTGTCAATGGAAAAACCACCAATAGAACATCGCCCCATTTATAACGTGTCGTAGGCGGCATCGTGTGGGCCATCCCCTTCTAAAAATGTTTCAATGCCCGCCCGCTGCCACAATGAAGTGTCCTCGTCAGATTCAGGCCAAAGCAATACAACCCGGACCTCTTCACCCTTGACTGAACTTCGTACCTTTTTGGGCACTATAATTGTACCGTCCAACTTTACTTTGCTTCGGAAAGCAATGGCTTTCATCGTCGGCCTACTTTTTACCAGACCTGTCCCGTGGATGCCCCTTAACCATCGTCTCAATGTGGCGCTCTTCGACTAGAACAGCCGTAGCTATTATAGCTCGGAGACCAATGTCTGCAAGCCATTGTACTCCGAATGAATATATTACGTTATTTGCGATCTGAAACCTGAAGCTATCATGCTCTTCAGAGCGCAGTAAGAAATTCTTTCGCCGCTTTTAGGATCTTATTTCTCTCCCTCTCCGGATGAAACCATCCGATCTCTTTATCGGCCCGGAACCAGGTGAGCTGCCGTTTGGCGAGATGGCGCGTGTCGCGCTTGATTAGGATGACTGCTTCGTCGAGACTCAACTCTCCTCGTAGATAGAGTCCGATCTGCCGATAGCCGACGCTTTGAAGAGCCGGAAGATCGAGGCTGTATCCCTTCTCAACCAAACCCTTCACCTCGTCAACGAGCCCTCTAGCGATCATCTCATCGCAGCGCTGATTGATCAAGTCGTATAGCTCCTGGCGCTCGCGATTGAGCCCGATCTTGATAACTTCGAACGCGCTTTCGGCAAAGCCGTGCTCTTTCTGCCAGCGGCTTATCCCCTTGCCGGTCAGCTCGAAAACTTCCAATGCGCGGATGATCCGGTAACGGTCGTTGGGATGAATCCATCGGGTGGCGTCCGGATCGACTTCTCGCAGACGCCCGTACAGCACGCTCAATCCATTTTCTTGCGCTTGAGTCTCCAAACGTTTTCGGACATCCGGACTCTTGCCGGGCCCCGCGAAAAGTCCCTGGACCAGCGCTCTCAAGTAGAGCCCGGTCCCGCCGCACACGATCGCCTTTTTGCCCCGCGCGGTAATTTCTTGAATCGCCTTCAGCGCCGACTCGCGGTATAGCGCCGCGTTAAACTCTCCGTCCGGATCGACTAGATCGATGAGATGATGACGCACCTTCTCTCTTGCTTCTGTCGCAGGCTTCGCCGTGCCGATATCCATATAGCGGTAGACGAGCTGCGAATCGGCATTGACGACTTCGCCACCGAGGCGCAACGCGATATCAATCGCAACTTCGCTCTTTCCAGCGCCGGTGGGGCCGAGAATGATGACGAGCTTGGGTTTCATAGAGCAGGCATGAGGCGCGAGGCAACAGGCGTGAGTCGAAAAATCAAACCCGCTTGAACATTCGCTCTAATTGTTCTTCGGAGAGCTCGATCAGCACGGGACGGCCGTGGGGACATTGAGTCGCGAAGTCGATCCGGTCCAGATCCTCCAGCAAGGCTCGGATCTCTTCTTTTTCCAATTTCCTGTGGGCCCGGATCACGCTGTGGCAGGCAATCGTCGCCAATCGATCTTCGAGTCCCTCGCGCAACTCACCGCTCTCTCCCACTTCGGCGACCTCGGCGATCATCCGGCGCAGCGCCTCGCGGTAATCTCCGGCCGGCAGAAGCGCCGGCGCCGTTCGGATGACGTATGCGTCGCGGCCGAATTTTTCCACGCTGAAGCCGACGCGGTCCAACAACTCCAGCCGCTGCTCCAGCAGCGCGGCCTCGCCGGCGGGCAAATCCAAGACCTGCGGGATCAATAAATTTTGCCGTTCAAGCTCTCCATTGCCGAGCTGCCGGCGCATTCTCTCGAACGCGACCCGCTCGTGCGCCGCGTGCTGGTCGATGAAGATCAGGCCGCGAGAAGAGAAGCAGATGAGATAGCAGCCGAGAAGCTGCCCCATGACTTCGAGCGAAGAAAAAAAACCGTCGCGCGCGAAGCGGGGCTGATCCTGCGGTTGAATGAACTCCATACGCTCGACCGGCGCGGGGCCGACCGAGAATCGCAAGCCGTAGACAGCCGGAGTCTCATAGACTAGAGAGCGCCGCTCTCCCGCCTCTTCAGCGAGCAACGGTTGCGGGCCTTTGGCCTCTTTGCGCAAGCCTTCTTTGACGGATTCGGAGACCGCGTCGTGAATTTCGGATTGCCGGCGGAAGCGCACCTCCTGCTTCGCCGGGTGCACGTTGACATCGACGTCCTTGAAGGGCATTTCCAGATAGAGCACGACCGCAGGATACCGCCCCTTCATGAGCAGCGTTTCATAACCGTGCAGAATCGCGTGCGTGAGCACGCGGTCGCGCACGAACCGGCGATTCACATAGGCCATGAGATAGCGCGTGCTGGAAAATGAGCTGGGCGCTTTGCTGAGAAAACCGCCGATCTTTAACTCACCTCTACTCCAACCGAACGGGACCATACCTTCGGCGATCTCGCGCCCCAGCACCTGCCGCATACGATCCTGAAGCTCGACCCCGCCCGGATAGTCACAGAGCAAACCTCCCTGGTTGTAAAGTCGAATGTGGACTTCCCGGTACGCTAACGCAGCGTGATGGATCACATCGCAGACGTGGCTCAGCTCGGTCGCCGGCGCCTTGAGAAATTTTCGCCGCGCCGGCGTGTTGAAGAAAAGTTCCCGCACCTCGACCGTCGTGCCTGCCGAGCAGCCCGCCGGCTCAGGTTCACCCGCTTTTCCTCCTTCGACCCGCAACCTGCAGCCGGCTTCCCCGTTTCGTGCGCGCGATACGATTTCGAGCTTCGAGATCGAGCCGATGCTCGGAAGCGCTTCGCCGCGAAAGCCCAGCGTCGAGATGCGCCACAGATCGGCTTCCTCGGCAAGCTTGCTGGTCGCGTGCCGCTCCACCGCCAGTGGAAGCTCCTCGGCCCTGATGCCATCGCCGTCGTCGGCGACGCGAATGAGATCGATGCCGCTGCCCTCCATCCACACCGATATTTCTTTGGCCCCGGCGTCCAGAGAGTTCTCCACGAGCTCCTTGACGACGGAAGCGGGGCGTTCGACCACCTCGCCCGCGGCGATGCGCGCGGCCCAACTATCGGGCAAACGAATGATTTTCATGCCTTGAACCTTTCAGTTCACCATAGCGCAGGCGTCGAGAGACGGTCAAGAAAATTACAACTATTGACATGCTAGAAGGGGAGATTATGGTGAACATGCCAGTCAATAGGCACCGGAATGTCTATCAAGGAGGTCCTTGTGAAAAAAGGAATTCTGTCGCTCGTCTTTTTCGTCCTTTGCGCCTGGCCTCTTTCTTTGGCGGCTTCTCAGGAAGAATCCGCCGTCGAGATGACGGTCAAGAACCTCCTGCTCGATCCCTCTACCCAGACTCCCGTCGTGTTGCTGGAAAGTTCCAAAGAGAAAAAAGCGTTGCCGATCTGGATCGGAGTGGACGAGGCCACGTCGATCGCGTTGGAGATAAAGAAAGTTTCCCTGCCGCGGCCCAACACCCACGACCTCATCCGCAATATCCTTAACGGCCTCGGAGCGGCGGTCCAACGAATCACCATCACCGACCTGCGCAACGACATTTACTACGCGAGCATCGCGCTCAGGCTCAAGGGCCAGGACTACCAGATAGATTCGCGGCCGAGCGACGCGATCGCTGTCGCGCTGCGCATGAAGGCGCCGATTTACGCGTCGATGAAAGTCCTCGACAACGCAAAGCCGCTCGGTCCTTTGGAAAAGACCCGGAGCGAGTCGTACCGGACTCTAGGCCTCCAGACGCAGGATCTGACTCCTGAATTGGCGAGTCTTTTCGATATCGCAACCGGCAGAGGAGTTCTGGTGGCCGACGTGGATTTCGGCAGCGCCGCCTCGGACGCCGGACTTCAGCGAGGCGACGTAATTCTAAAGGTGAACGAAAAGAGTATGCAGAAAACGGCGGAACTCGAGAGCTTTCTTCAGTCGGCAAAAAAAGGCGAGCTGTTGAAAATGGAAGTATTGCGGAAGGGCAAAACGGTTACGATTTCGATAAATCTTCCCTCGTAGTTTTCAAGCATTACTTGTTGATTGGTTACAGGTTACTTGCAAGAGAGCACTAACCGCTCTGCCTTCACTAATAACGAGTTAACCAATAACTAGTATCCTCTTTATCACCGGCCGTTGCCGCCGCCGAAAAGGACGTGCCCCCACTTCTTTTCCGTGGCGTCGAGAACCTCTTTACTCGACTCCGCCACCTTGGGGAAATCCTTTATCCACTCGAACGGACGGCAGGCGTCGATGATCGCCCTGGAATTGAAGCCCTTCTTGCTCGGATGAATGATCGGATCGAGCGGACCGCTCCAGCAGCGGCGGAGGATTTCGATGTCTTCGACGGGATCGGAGCGGCTCGACATCGCCCACATCACGTCGTCGTTGTTGCTCGGATCGATATCGTCGTCCACAACGATGACGTAGCGCCCGAGATAGGCGCCCGCGTGGCATTGAGAGGCGACCAGCGCCGCCTGGCGGGCGTGTCCCGGATAGCGCTGTTTGATGGCGACGACCAGCACCAGCCGGCTGCCGCCGGACACCGTGAGCCAAACGCCTTTGACGTCCGGCACGCCGGCCTTTTCCATTTCGTCCCAGATCAACGCCGAGCGGAGGTACGAACGGTACCATCCCAACTCTGCCGGCGGCCTGCCTGGAGGCGAGCCGAGAATGATCGGATTGTTGCGGTGATAGAGCCGTTTGATCTTGACGATCGGCTCGGGTCTTTCGTCGCTCGCGTAATAACCGGTCCATTCGCCGAAGGGCCCTTCGCTCCTCGGCTGATCGAAGATCACGTCCCCTTCGATGGCGATTTCGGAAGTCGCCGGAATCGGGAAGCCGGTATATTCACCCTCGACGACCTCGAACGGCTCGCCGCGCACGCCGCCGATGAAGTCGCATTCCTGAACGCCGTATGGCACCTCGATGCTTCCCGCTAGAAAAGTCAACGGGTCGTGGCCGAACGACATGGCAATCTTGCATGGGCGGCCTGTGCTGGAATATTTCTCCCGCTGGATGCGTCCATGCTTTCCCGGAGAGATATAAAAGCCGACCGTGTCTTTGTCATGAATCATGACCCGGTAGGTTCCATAATTTACCCAGTTTTCGTCCGGGTCCTTCGTGATATCGATGCTGCCGGTGCCGATGTAGCGCCCACCGTCGTGCTCGTGCCATTTGGGGGTGGGAAATTTCAGAATGTCTACGTCGTTGTCGCGATAGACATTTTCCATGAAGGGAGCTTGCTTGACGACCTTGGCGGGAATCGGCTTGATCTCTTTATATCGCTCGCGCCAAGTGCGCACGAAATCCATCTTGGTGTCGCCGGGAGGAATGTTCAGCGTCATGGCTAGACGCTTGCGCGAGCTGAGCGAATTGGTCAAAAGGCGGTAGCCTTTGGGGTAACCTTTGATGTCGTCGAAGAGTACGGCCGGGCCGTCTTCCTTGTGGTGCACGAGCTCGGTAACGGCGCCGATCTCAAGATTCCAGTCGCATCCTGTAAGGGTCCGGACTTCTCCTTCTCCTGCGGCCTTGATCCAGTCTCTCAGATCACGATATTGCATGATTTCCTCCTGGGGGTTATCGAGAAAAAGCCTTACAAAACGATGACAAAGAACTTACCGGAAATTGCACGGAGGGTCAAGGATTGGCGGCACGCTGCGGCCCTTTTGACGACACACCGTCTCAATGCGCCTGATTTACCAACTCGCCATACAGCTCCAGATGCCGCCTGGCCACTTCGGCGATGGAAAATTTATCGCGGACTTTTCCGATCGCGTTCGCGGAGAGCTTGTGTCTGAGAGCGGCATCGTCGTGGAGCCTCAGAATCGTCCCCGCCAATTCCGCCGGATCGCGACTCTCCAAAATAATTCCGTCCGCTCCATCCTCGATCATGTCGCCGGTGACGCCGGGGATATTCGCGCAGATCGCGGGGAGGCCGCAGGCCATCGCCTCGATGACCGCCTTGCTGAGCCCTTCCCGCTTCGAAGGAAAGACGAAACAGTCCGACGCCCTGAGATATCCCGGCACGTCGGCGTAGTTAACCTGGCCGGTGAAGATGATCCGTTTTTCCGCGGCCGTTTCCAGCACCGGTTTGAGACGCGCGGCAAATCCGTCGCGCTCCTGATCACTCGGGTAAGGTCCGACGAGCATGAGATGGCCCAAGAAGCGCTTTTCCTTCAGCAACTCCTGCCACGCCTCGAAGAGAAGATCGCAGCCTTTTCTCTCCTGGATGTGCCCGACGAAAGTCACGATGAAAGAGTCCGGCGGCAAATGCAGCGCCTCTCTGGTCTCTTTAACTTCCGTCGGACTATTCGGCGGCCTGAAAGGGCTGTTCGATTCCGCGCAGGGAACGGCCCCGGGAATCGACGCGAGGAGCGCAGCCGGCAATCCGGCGCGCGCGCACGAATCTTTGATCGCAGTACTTTTGCAAATTATTTTTCCGTAATACCCGTACAGTTTTCCCTCGACCCGCCAAAGAAACGGTTTTGTCCTGAGACTCATCGGATCGTCGTGGCCGATCAGCGTCGGCGACAACACGATCGGCTTCTTCAGAAGCTTGGCCAAAGCGAAGATAAGAAAGTAGAATGGCCGGATCGAATGCAGATGAATGACATCGAGGGAATCTTTTTCCGCGAATAATTTTTTGCAGACCTGCAACGCATAAGTCAGATAGCGGATTCTTCCGGGCCCGCGCGGCGTAAAGCGAAAAACGGGGAAGCCTTCGTAGTTTTCATGGCCGGGCGCATTCTTGAGATTGGCGCCGATAAAAAAGCTCTCGACTCCGTGGCGGCGCAGCGCCTTGGCAAGCTCCAGCGCGTGTCTCGCGCCGCCCGCAAACATGGGCGGAAACTGATACGTCACCATGGCGGCTCTCAAGTTGCCGCCGGCCGGCGTATTTTTCATCTGCATCACGATAGTTTTAATTTTCGATTCGCGCGCGCTGGCTCGGGCGAATCATAAGATACGCTTGCCTTGAAAACAATCATCGTCCATGTTACCCAGCTACCGTGCAAGAAAAAGTGAAGAAGCGCCAGGCGCTGAAAACGATTGCGGCCCAAGCGAAAACCGAAGGGAAAAAGATCGTTTTTACCAACGGCTGCTTCGACCTTCTCCACAGGGGCCACGTCCAGCTTCTAAGAGAGGCAAAAAACCTCGGCGACATCTTGATCGTGGCGCTGAACAGCGACCGTTCGGTCCGGCAGATCAAAGGTCCGGACCGGCCGATACTCCCCGAGGAAGAGCGCGCGGAGTTGATTGCTGCGCTGGAGATGGTAGACTACGTCACAATGTTCGATGAGCCCGATCCGCTGAACGTTATTCGCGAGCTTCGGCCCGACGTGCTGGCCAAGGGCGGGGATTGGGCCGAAGACAAAATCGTCGGGCGAGAATTTGTCGAGAGTTACGGTGGAAGAGTCGCGGTGATTCCCTTTCTCAAAGGCCACTCCACCACAGAAATTATCGAAAGGATGCGCAAGCGCTAGCCATGGCAAGAATCTGCAAAATTTGCGGCAAGGGACATTCGGTCGGACACAGCGTCAGCCACGCCAACAACAAAACCAAACGGATCTGGCGGCCCAACCTACAAAGGGTCAGAACCCGCGTGGAGGGTCAGGTGCGAAGAATTCTCGTCTGCACGGACTGCATCCACTCCGGCCGCGTCGAAAAAGTAGCCTGATCCCCGTTTTGTTCTTTCCCCTTTAAATTGTATCGGACTGTTCAGAAAGGTCCCAGCTACGAGGCGTGCGAGAGATCGACGAGCGTAGGCGTACTCTTTGCGTACGTCGAGCGAGGCGATCCGAGCACAACGAAGTAGATGGGGCTTTATGGACGGTCCGCTAGCCACGCGCCCGCGTGGCCTTATAGACCCCTTTGACTTTGGCGATGTTGGCGAGCACGCGCTTCAACTGCTTGGAGTCGGTGATCATGACCTCGAAGGTATTCAGCGCCTTCTGGTCCTCGAAAGTGCGGACCTGAGCGCGGGCGATGTTGACGTTGGCGCCCGTAATCGCGGCGCTGATCGCCGCCAGCAATCCAGGCCGATCGACGCAACTGACGTCGATTTTTATCGGCTGCGGCGTCTGGCCCCCGTCTTGCCACGAGACTTCGACTTTTCTGTGCGGATCGCTCTCGAGCACGGCCGCGCAGCTCGAAACGTGAACCGTCACTCCTCTGCCGCGTGTGATAAAGCCCGTGATGTCTTCTCCCGGAAGCGGATGGCAGCAGCGGGCGAATCGGACGAGCATGTCCCCCACGCCTTTGACCCGGACGCCCAGATCACGCTTTTGCCTCGATACGATCCGGAAAAGCCGCTCCAGAGTTCCTTCCGCCTGCTTTTTTCCATCGTCAAGTTGTTCCGCGGGAACGAGTTTAAGCAAGACCTGGCGCGGCGTGAGCCTGCCGTAGCCGATGCCCGCCAACAATCCTTCCTCATCCTTCATGCCCAGCTCCTTGGCGATCGCCTCGATCTTGCCTTCGCGCCTGAGCGAGGCGTATTCGAGCTTATAACGGCCAAGATCGCTCTCCAGGATTTCACGTCCCAAAGCGAAGCTTCTCTCCCGCTGTTGTTTTTTGAGCCAGTTACGGATGTGAGATTTCGCTCGCGGAGTTTTGGCAAGCTTCAACCAATCCCGGCTCGGCGTCTGCTGATGCATGGTGATGATCTCGACCGTGTCGCCGCTGCGCAACAAGTACCTGAGCGGAACGAGCTGGCCGTTGATGCGCGCGCCCGAGCAGTGGTGGCCCACCTCCGAGTGGATCCGGTAAGCGAAATCGATCACCGTGGTGCCCTTGGGAAAATTGAGTAGGTCTCCTTTGGGCGTGAAGACGTAGACCGCGTCGGAAAACAGGTCCTCTTTGATGCTGTGGAGAAACTCCTGCGGATCTTGCAGGTTTTGCTGCCATTCGAGAAGCTGGCGCAGCCAGGCGAATCTCTGCATGTCGTTGAACTGAAAATCTTCGACTTCTTTCTTGTAGCGCCAATGGGCCGCGATGCCTTCTTCCGCCACGCGGTGCATGTCCTGCGTGCGGATCTGGATTTCCATGCGCTCGCCGTACGGCCCGATCACCGTCGTGTGCAGCGATTGATACATATTGGGCTTCGGCAGCGCGACGTAATCTTTGAAGCGCCCGGGGACGGGCTTCCATTGCGAGTGGATCACACCCAGCGTCTCGTAGCATTCGCGAGCCGTGTCTACCAGAACGCGGAACGCGACGAGATCGTAAATCTGATCGTAGAGAAGGTTTTGCGTCTCCATCTTCTGATAGATACTGTAGAAGTGTTTGGGCCTGCCGGTCACTTCGGCCTCGATGCCTTCTTTTTCGAGGATCTTGCCGATGAGCGCGATCATCTCATTGATGTATTTCTCCCGCGCGGTTTTCTTTTTCGCTACGTTGCGCTTGAGCTGATAATAAATCTCCGGATGAAGATGCTTGAGCGCGAGGTCCTCCAGCTCGTCCTTGACCCAGGCGATGCCGAGACGATGGGCGAGCGGGGCGTAGATGTCGAGCGTCTCCTGCGCCGTGGCGAGCTGCTTCTCCAGCGGCATATGGTCGAGAGTCCTCATGTTGTGCGTGCGGTCGGCAAGCTTGATTAAAATGACGCGGATGTCCTTGGCCATCGCCACGATCATCTTGCGAAAATTCTCCGCCTGTTTTTCTTCCAGGCTGGTAAAGTTGACCT
This sequence comes from uncultured Syntrophobacteraceae bacterium, assembly GCA_964404195.1. GTDB lineage: Bacteria > Desulfobacterota > Binatia > UBA9968 > UBA9968 > JAJPJQ01. Next base: position 29,841 of record CAYOJC010000037.1, on the reverse strand, counting down.
GGCTCAGCTTGGTCACTCCGTCCACCAGGCCGGCGATCTCGGGGCCAAAAAGATTTTTGATCTCGTCCAGGGTGGTCAGCGTATCTTCCACCGTGTCGTGGAGCAGCCCGCCCACGACGCTCGGCACGTCGAGCTTCAAGTCGGCGATGATCCCCGCCACGGCCATCGGATGAATGAGGTACGGCTCCCCCGATCGCCGCTTCTGCCCCCGGTGGACGCCGGCGGAAAAGTCATAGGCGCGCCGGATCAAATCGACGTCGGCGGCGGGATGATATCCCTGAATTCTTTCCATCAGGTCGGTAACTTTGATTTCTTTGCTCATAGCGCCCAGGAATGCTTCGCGTTCGTTTACCGCCTGTGGTGAGCTTTGTCGAACCGCCGCCGAGATTTCAGCCGCGAGACGCGCAGCCGTTCGGCATTGACGATCGCCTTTGCGCCCTCGACGGCGCGCCGGAGCTCGCGGTTCTCCACGACGTAATCATAGCGCATGATCTCGCGTATTTCACGCCGGGCGTTTTCCAGCCGTTTACGGATGGTTTCCTTCCGGTCGGTGCCGCGCCGCGCGAGTCTCTGCTCGAGCTCGCGCCGAGAGGGCGGGAGAACGAAAATCGAGACCGCGTCCGGGTATTGCCGCTTGATCTTGCGCGCTCCCTGGACGTCGATATCGAGCAGCACGTCGCGCCCGCGCGCAACCCTGCGCTCCAGCGGCGCGCGCGGCGTGCCGTAGAAATATCCGTGCACGCTGGCCCATTCGGCAAATCCCCTGCGCGAGCGGAGGCCGGCGAATTTTTTTTCGCCGACAAAATGATAGTCCCGCCCGGCCACCTCACCCGGCCTGGGCGCGCGGGTCGTGCAAGAGACCGAAAGGGTGATGTCGGGAAAGAGTTTAAGAAGTTTTTTGACCAGAGTGGTCTTGCCCGCGCCCGACGGCGCGGAGATGATGAAGATGACGCCCTTGCGCTTGGTGAGAGTCAAACCTGGCCACATCACTCGATATTCCATCCAGAAGTTAACGCGGAGTCTTGCCAGCTCATACCACGTTGAAAAATCAAGGCCAAGTGTAAAGGAAGATCGCCTCAACTTCCATCAACTCGGCTCATGTTGGACACTTGATGGACACGTGAGCGCGAATCGAGGGCTAGGGGAAAGCGATAGGCTCTCCCCTGCCTTTCCCTTTCTGCCTGCGCATTCGAACACCACGGCCTGCCGTTGCCACATCATTGGCCATTCTGTCGCCGGAAAAAACCAGCGCGAGTATCAATGCTTACGTGGCATGGTGTCCACGGCGTGTCCAAGCGGGGAGCGATAGCAACATGGCGGAACAGCGCGCACGTGGGGGCGCAAGTAGGCAACAGCAACAGGCGCGAGCATGGGCATGGGTTTACCCCTACCCGGCATCGTTGCTTTAGGGTTCCTTCCCAGACGCGGCGCAAAAACAAAAAGGGTTCCTGCAAGCGCGCAGTTCGTCTGTAAAGAACGTTCGAAGGCGAGGTTGATAGATTGGCCAGGGGCAAGCGAACAGATTCCACAGCGGCGGTTTTGGCTAAGGTCATAGCGGAGATGGGATTCGAACTAGGGTTGATCGCCACTGCTTCAGGATTGCCGAGAGGGACGGTGAAGGACATCATCCAGGGAAATGGCCCGTGGCAACAGATGCCGCGTAGTGAACTACATGAACTAATCAGACCTCGATTGATAAAGGCTATCGACGACAGTGTCTATGATTTCGGCATGAAAGCTATGGCGAAGTTGGAAAAGAAAATCGAAACGGCGTCGTTTATGGAATTGCTCAATTTTGTCGGTGTTGGTTTGGACAAAGGAGAATCATGGAGATGAACGCAGAACAAGAAAAAAACACGGAACGCTATCTGAGCACGGGCGAGCTGATGGACATGCTGGCGATTTCCAGATCCACCGTCTGGCGGCTGCTCGCGGATGGGCTGCCCTTTATCAAAGTGCGCGGTGTCAACCGCTTTGCAAGACATCAAGTCCTGTCCTGGCTTGAAGGAGGAGATGAAAGCAAGCAGGCAAAGGCAATCTTACAAGAGGCGCAGGAGATCCTCGATAAAGTTAGAAACATGGAGAAACAGACGGAAGCAAAAAAAGACAGGCTATGATATGGCTCTAAGACGGGTCTTCGCTAAATATCGCCATGGATAAAAAGGGACCGTCGCCCGGATACCATCAGTGATGAAAGGCTACAGATGGCGATGAAGGACTCTTACCTTTAGGAGGCGACATGAAGAAGATGCCTGTGGTTATCGCGTGTTTTGCTTTGGTGATTTTTCCTTACGTCGTATCTGGGCAAGAGCGTTTAACAGGCCACATTTGGAGAACAATGCCGAAAGAAATGAAGGTGTTTCTAATAGCAGGCTTCAAAGCTGGATACCAATTAGGGAGACAAGAAGGATACCTGCTAGGCACAGTGAAAGGGATGGAATGGGTTGAGTCGAAAGTATGCAAGGAAGAAGTTGAAGCGACTTGTGTAAGCGTGAGAAAGACAACAAAGGACAAGGCGACTGGGGCCGAACGGCTCATGTTGGGGCTTGGCGGGATTACTTCCTTCCAAGAAAAAACAGAGTACCATATGAATCAACTTGAAGCTTTCTACGAGGCCTTTCCCCTATGTAGAGGAGAAGATGTGTTTTTAGTGCTTGTTAAGCTTGTTTGGATCTGGGCCGGAACTGCGGAGACTTCCTACAACAAAATAGGTGCCGAGTGTGGAGAACGCGGCAATAAGTAAAATAGCATAGGGGCCTAGCTTGGCCAGCGAAGTGGTGGGGGCGAGTGCGGTTGTGGTGTGGGGTTCGGTGAGACGTGGTGTTGCGCGAGCGTTCCGAGGGCCGACCACTTAACACGTCAGGGTTGTACAGTCCTCCGCGGTGCGCGCCTCTGAGCGAGCGCACAGGGAGCGGCGCGCCGGCCCGCACGACGAGACGTAGTGGTGAGGTGGAGGGTGTGGGATGCGGGCGCTGGCTGGGGGGCTCTGTTGCGTAGCGCGGCAAGCCGGGGGGGCTTCAAAGGGGGGAACCGGCGTAGAGTCCCCCGTCTTCCTCTTGAGCGTCCCCGGTAAAATAAGCCCCTACCTTAATTGCACGAGCGGACCGAGCCGACGAAGAGTCCGGGCCGCGCTGGCGAGCGCGGGGGGAAGAGAAAGAGGCGGGGATGGAGAGGGTGTAGACTCGTAGGAGTGCGACAGGAGCACGCGCAGGCGGGGGGAAGAGGGTAAGGCCAGGGGTTCGGGGACGCGCCGAGGGAGAAGGGGGGCGACCGCGCGCAGCGGGGTGGTGCGGGTGTTGCGTTGGGGGCGTGGGGTGGCGGGAAGCGTGGCGACGACGTAGCGGCGTGGCCGCGCTGGGGGGCGGCTGATTCTCATTGCGTCGCGGCGCGAGTACCTGGCAGCGCGGCGGCGCGGTGGTGGGCGGTCCTCGTGTGTGATTTCATCTCCGCCAAGCTTGTGGGGTCTGACCCCTGGAATGGGAAGGTGGCACTTCCGCCACAATTGTTTTTTCTTCCTATGAAGCCGTCTCTCTGATATGTCCATGTAACTATGAAACGCGCAGGTAAAAAAACCCACTACACGATCACGGAGGCGGCCAAAGAGCTGGGCGTCACGCGGGCCGCCGTCCACGAGGCGATCAAGAAGGGCAAGCTAAGGGCCACGTGGGGAGAGTTCGTCCAGATAGCTGAAGGGTGGCGGATCACTCCAGAAAGCCTTCACGACTACGAGGTCTCCCTGTCCCACCAGGAGCGCGGAAAAAAAACTAACGTAGCTTGACAGCCTAGTAAGCTATCGGCTACGATCCCCCTGATTCGACATTCGAAAGGGGATGGGGTCTTATGCTTATCCATGCCGATCAGTTGAACCGTGGCGACGCCCCGGTCGAGCTGTATCACCATGACGCAGAGGGCGCTTACGTAGTCGTCGGCGACGCCCTCACGCATGTACTGATAACGCGGTCTGAGGCGGGCGAGCTTCGGCGCATCCTTGAAGAGCACATCAAGCCGGGCGCTGCATCAAGCGGCGACGGAAGTAATGATCGACAGTCGTAATTACAGCGTCAGAAAACCCGCTGGCGAGAAAATCCACCGCTTTGCCCGGAAAACTTCCTCCACATTTGCCCCACAACGAACGATCACGGCCCGGCACTGTGTCCCAATACCCCCAACGTCCATTGGATCGAGATCGTATCGCCTACCCAAGACGGGTCTTCGCTAGATATCGCCATGAATAAAAAGGGCTTAATCTTTGGCTGGAAGAGGCCAATGAGAAAACTGTTGATCATCTTTCTGGTTCTCTTGACTGGCTGTGTGACGGCAAGCCCCACTCAAAGTCTACAACAACGGCAAATGCAAAGACTCCAGGAATTTTTGGCAGAGGCTAAAAACGACACGGTAATAGCCGCATGGAATCTTAAAGGAAAGCTGAAAAAAGATTACCGGGAGATTGTTGGACCGTCGGACTCTTTTGATGAAAGGGCAGAGCTACAGTTTTTTGTGGCCTTCGTTGATGCCGTTCTTGCTACACCAGGTTTCTACGAACGGCTGGTTGGTAGGGGTGCGGCATCCGGGAAAGAGCCTCTGCCGTCCCGCAGCGAATATGAGAACACGGTCAAGATCGTTAGGGGCCGAATCAAGGAGCTCGATGTACACGTAATCAATGAGATTCAAGCGGCAGAACAGCAGGCGAAACAAGATGCAGAGCGAAGACAAGCCGTGATCAAGGTACTAGTCGGCATCGCTATTGTGGCGCTAGCAGTGGCCGGAGGCGCTGCGGCTGCGTCCGCTGCTTCTCGCCCCGCCTATGGCTCAACTAACTTTGGTCCGTATGTCATCACACGTGCCGGTCCCACTACAACAACTGTCGTAACACCGAGCGGTAGAATGTACACATGCACAACGACGGGAACGTACCAACTTTCGGTTGTTAATTGTTTCTAACGGGGCCTAGTTTTTCTCAAAGCAGGATTTCCTACAGGAGCAAAAAAATGTCCGCCGTTTCAGAACCACAGAGTAGCCAAGTACACGATAAACTATCAGAAGCATATTGCCTTTTCCTCAAGCTCTTCCTGGCGAAGTTTCTCAGAGCATCAGCAATATGGTGGGGCTTTCTTATAAAAGAAAAAGGTAAAGGAAGGGGCCGCTCGTTTGCTGATTTTGTATCTGACAATCCCGCCAGAGCGATAAAACGCTTAACGCGAGGAAAGCTGAGACGATTCGACGCGCTCGTGGTGTCGAAGTTCGAGTCAGCTCTGATGATGTGGGCGGTCGAAAAGCTGGGTAAAGACTTTGAGAAATATATGAATCCAGCTCTAGAGGATTTCTTTACTTCAGTATTCCTTCAGATGGGATGGCCGCGCCACTTTTTGACCGCCATTCATATTTCGCCTCTTTATCTTCCTCTTCGACTTAGGAAGAGGGTGGATTTTCCGTCAGAATCCCTCTACGGATGGAAAAGGGAATATGAAACCCTTCTCGCAATTGTAAGAGACATCAAAAACAAAACTCGGCGGAATCCCGGCGCACAGAAGATGGCCCTAATCGAAAAATTACCGGGAACCGATACAAACAAGGCAAACACCTACCAAGGCATGAAACCATCCCAAATTGTGCTGACTCACATGGCTCGAAAATATAAAATGCCCCTGTCCGGGGAAGGGCTTAAGAAGTATCTCACGCAAAGAATACCGCAAGACTTAATTGATCGAGAGATACATCGCTTCAGGAAGAGCCTCCGCCACTCTCTTCCACAATCTGCCTAAGACATCCCTTCGGGGGACGATAACGCCTCGCAATTCTCCCCCGCGTTCTCTCGTTTTTCCCCTCTCTGTTTTTCTATAATCGCTAACATGATTAGCGATATTCTCGAAAACGAAAACTGCAAATGGTGTGGCCGCAAGCTCTCCGAGTCTTTTTTAACAAGACTGACGCTCGGCATTGAGAAAGCGGATGCGCTTTTGTATCCGGTTCTCTGCGTCTGCGGTGGAATCACCGTCATCGGTGCTGGCACGTTCATCAGTCACTTCGATGAACTGACGAAACGCGATGGAGGGCAGCGATGATTGAGTTGGATCAATTCCGGGACGCGATCCGATCGGCTGGGCTGGAACCGCCGGACGCGATTGAGGCGGACGGCAAGCTGCGGCGATTTGCCAGCAATGGCAAACGCGGCGATGACGCCGGCTGGTACGTCCTGCACGGCGACGGCATCCCCGCTGGCTGTTTTGGCGACTGGCGCACAGGGGTTTCAGAATCGTGGCGGGCAGACAGTAGCCGCACCCTAACCCCCGCCGAAGATGCGGCGCATCGGGCTAAGGTGGAAGCGATGCGGCGCGAGCGCGAAGCCGAGGAATCCCGGCGCAAAGATGAGGCCGCGAACAAGGCGGCGGCGATCTGGAAGGCAGCGCAACCGGCACCCGACGATCATCCCTACCTGATTCGCAAGCGCGTCAAGGCGCACGGTGCACGGCTGCACGATGGCGCGCTAGTGATCCCCATGCGCGATGGCGCCGGGCTTCTTCACTCCCTGCAATTCATCTGGCCGAATGGTGAAAAACGATTCCTGAGTGGCGCGCGGGTGGCCGGATGTTATTTCAGCATCGGCACCGTGAACCAAACTAAGAATGCTGGGACGTTGTGCATCGCCGAGGGCTTTGCAACCGGCGCGACGATCCACGAAACTACAGGCTATCCGGTGGCGGTAGCGTTCAATACAGGGAACCTCGAACCCGTCGCAAGGACGCTGCGCGCGAAATTTCCCGACACGACCTTGATTCTGTGCGCCGACGATGACGCGGCCACCGATGGCAATCCAGGACTAACCAAGGCGACGGCTGCCGCGTTAGCAGTTGGCGGAAAGCTGGCCGTCCCCGACTTCGGCGCCGATCGACCGGCTGGAGCAACCGACTTCAACGACATGATGGCGCTGTACGGCGCTGAGGCCGTGGTGCACGCGATAGCGAACGCGAGCCAAATAAATATCCCTTCGGGTAATTCTCAAAGAACGGATTGGCCGGAACCATTGCCGCTGGTGACGAAGGTAGAACCGGAGCCGTACCCGTTGGACGCAATGCCGGACACGATCCGGGCCGCGGTCATCGAAGTCCAGCAATTCACCAAAGCGCCGATTGCGCTGGTGTCATCGGCGGCGCTGGCGGCGCTCTCGTTGGCAGTCCAGGCCCATGTGGACGTGAAGCGAGCGGAAAAACTCACGGGGCCAGTGGGGTTGTTCCTGTTGACCATTGCGGACAGCGGCGAGCGCAAATCGACGTGTGATGAATTTTTTACGGCGGCGATTCGAGAATATCAGGGACAGCGGGCCGAAGCCGCAAAGCCCGGCCTTGCGGTATACCGCGCAGACTTGGCGGCGTGGGAAGCGAAGCATGGGGGCATCGAGGACAAGATCCGCCAGCTTGCCAAAGCCAACAAGCCGAGCATCGAGGTCGAAGCGGCATTGCGCGAGATTGAGCACGACAAGCCGCAAGCGCCGAGAGTGCCGCGATTGCTGCGTGGTGACGACACCCCGGAAAGTCTTGCATGGGCATTGATGCACGAATGGCCCGCTGGCGGTGTCATGTCGAGCGAAGCGGCGCTGATCCTCGGCGCGCACGGCATGGGCAAAGACAGCATCATGCGAAATCTTGGACTGTTGAACTTACTGTGGGACGGCGGATCGCTGTCCATCGGGCGACGCCATTCCGAATCGTTTACGGTGAAGGGAGCCAGGCTTACCGTGGCGCTACAAGTCCAGGAAACAACGTTACGAAGCTTCTTCGACCGATCCGGCGGACTGGCGCGTGGAACGGGGTTTCTGGCGCGGTTCCTGGTCGCATGGCCGGAATCGACGCAAGGCTTTCGACCGTTCACCGAAGCCCCGGCAAACTGGCCCGCCCTTGCTGCATTCAATCAGCGACTCGCTCGGGTTCTGGATCAACCCGTTCCCATTGATGACGATGGAGCCTTATCCCCACCCGTGCTGCCGTTGGCACAAGAAGCAAAGGCCGCCTGGGTAACCTTCCATGATGCCATCGAAGGCGAGCTTGTCACCGGCGGCGAGCTTTATGACGTGCGCGACGTGGCGAGCAAGTCTGCTGACAATGCGGCACGGGTGGCAGCGCTGTTTCAAATCTTCGAGCATGGCATGGGCGGCGCGGTAGGGCTGGACGCCTTCGAGGGTGCATCGCGCATCGTAGCGTGGCACCTAAACGAATCGCGGCGCTTTTTCGGCGAGCTTGCGCTACCGGTGGAACTGGCGAACGTGGCACGGCTGGATAAATGGTTGATCGAGTATTGCCGCCATGCGCGAACGCACTTTGTCCCGATTGCCAAGCTGCAACAAGGCGGGCCGGGTGGACTGCGGAGCAAGGCGACCATCGAAACCGCCATGCGCGAACTGGAAGAGGCGGGCCGGGCGCGATGGGTGTTGGACGGCAAGCGGAAAATGATTGCCGTGAATCCGGCACTGGTGATTGATGGAGGCGCATCGTGACCCTTGCTGCGCTCATCCGAAAACGCGAGGCTGGGACACCTGCTACTGCTAATCCTGCTAAAGTTGCTAACGATGAGCAGGCAATTGGGCGACCATTAGCAGGATTAGCAGCTTTAGCAGTAGCAAATCCCCAAAGCCCTGAAGCGGATGATTTGAACGCGGTACCCGTTTGCTGGAATTGCGGCGCAATCACAACAGAGACCAGAGACATTTACGGCGAGACGGTCTTCGTGTGTTGGAGCTGTGCGAAGTGGGCATGAACGAAAACAATAACCTTCTGGCTGAGGCCCTGTCCGCAATTCTCAAGCCCATTGTCAAAGAGGCCGTGGCCGAGGCGCTGAAATCCAACGGTCACGGCGAGCACCCTGCCCTGCTATCGTCGGCGCAAGTGGCGAAGCAGCTCAGCGTTCCCGAATCGTGGATAAGCGAACGGGCGCGCAAGGGAACCATCCCGACCGTCAGGCTCGGCCACTACGTCAGGTTCAAGCCCGAAGACGTGGAGCGGATCATCGCGCAGAATGAAAACGGAAAGGAAAAAAACAGGGCTTGACAACACCCTTCGGCTCCTATACATAATGAATAGCCATGAAAGGGAGAGACTTACGGCGGATTCGCAACCGGTTGTGCTTGACTCAAGTCGAGCTCGCCGCGGCGCTGGGCATGACGGGCAATACCGTTGCGCGAATGGAGCGCGACGAAACCCCCATCATGCGCACGACTGAGCTTGCGCTCACGTATCTTTCGCTCACGGCAAAAAAATCCAAGGGGGGCAAAAAATGAAAACATTGGCGAGCGGTCGATATCAGATCGACTACCGCGACTCCAAGGGCGTAAGGCGCCGCGAGTCGTTCGATAGGCTGAAAGACGCGAGGGCGGCCGAGGCCGGGCGTCGGGAGCAGATCCGCAAGGGGGAGTTTGTGGCGCCGAAGGACATTCCGGCGTTCGAAGAAGTCGCGCTGGGATGGTTCGAAGAAAAGAAAGTCGCCAAGGCGCGCGGGAGTGACGCTCCGATAAAGAAAGCCACCCTGGACAAGTGGAGCAATCACTTGCACAAGCACTTGCTGCCGATATATGGCCCGCGCCGGATGGATACGATACAGACAACAGAGATCGAAAAGTCGCGGGAAGTATGGCAGCGCGCCGGTTTGTGTCCGAAGTCCGTAAACGAACTGCTGGTCACTTTTTCCGCCGTCTTCAACGAGGCCATCCGTCAAGGAACGATCAGGGTGAACCCGGCGGCGCTGGCGCATCGACTGGCGACCGGCTCGAACGTCGCCGACGAAGCCGGGAACGGTTCTGCGGAAGTCAGCGACGATCAGGTTTACGACGGCAAAGAAATTCAACGGCTGATAGACGGCGCCGAGCCAGGACTCTACAGAATGTTATTCACGACGCTGGCGCTCACTGGACTGAGGCACGGCGAGGCGGCGGCGCTCAAGTGGAGCGATGTTGATGTGGACGCGAGGATCGTGAAGGTAAATCAGAACTGGGCCAACGTGTACGATCAAAACGGCAACCCAACTTTTACTACGCCAAAGACCCGGAGCAGTCGGCGAACGATACCGAATATATCGTCATCGTTGGCGCTGGAGTTGAGAAAATGGAAGCTACGTTGTCCCGCGAGCGAATGGAATCTCGTTTTTCCAAAAGCAGACGGCTCGCCACTCGATAGAAAAAGCACCTGGCGGGCATTCGACGCCGCCGTCAAGAACATCAATCGAAAGGCCGGAGATGGCGCGAGATTGCGCCGGTTGACCGTTCACAGTCTGAGACATTCGTTCGCGTCCCTGCTACTCGCGCACGGAACCCCCATCACGGAAGTCAGCGCGTATCTCGGCCACAAGAACCCGCAGATCACCCTAAGCGTCTATTCGCACTTCATACCGAGTTCGACAGACGGGGCGGCGCTGGCGTGGCTGGCGAACGGGATTGTGGAGCATCAATCCATGGTTAGCGATCGTCGTGGACACTTTTTGGACACTTCGACCCCCAAAGACGGGGCTGAAAGCGAAAAGAGTGTTGTCAATGCTTGATAATTTCACAACCTGCCACATCACTCGATATTCTGCGCCTGTTCGCGGATCTTTTCCACACGTTCTTTTCCGGCGACGACGAGCTGAACGACGGGAAGTTGAGGCGCCTTGGAGCTGATCGTGTTAAGCTCGCGGATAATTTCCTGCAACAGGAATTCTATCCCCTTCCCCATGGCGCCCCGTTTTCGCACCAGACGGGCCAACTCGCTCACGTGCGTTTTGAGCCGCACCGTCTCTTCATGGATCTCTCCCTTGAAACTCAAGCCGCCGTTGGCCGGCGTGGCCGCGGCCGCAGCGTCGCCGCCTTCTTTCAAAACCAGGGACTGCTTGATGCGGAGGCCGATCCTGCCGGCCTCTTTCGACAGCGCCACGGAGACGCCGCGCAAGTGCCGCGCTTGAGCCTGCACGTCGAGCATGAGCTGTTTCCCTTCGCGCTCGCGCGAGCGCTCGAGATTTTTTAAGGCCGCGCCGAGCGCCTTGAAGACAAGGATGCTCTCTTCCTCTTGTCTCGATTCCGGCTCGGCCAGTTGAAACAAGTCGGGCAAACCGGCGCAGAGCGAGAGATCGACGTCGCCCTGAAGACCAAATTTACGTTTGATGCGCCCGAATGATTGGAGATACTGGCCGAGCAATTTTTCGTCCAGCTCAACGCGCCTTCCCTGCCCCTTGAGCAACGCGCGCGTTAGAAATAGCTCCACGCGTCCGCGCGAGATTTTCTCCCGGATGAGCTTGCGGATTTCCTCTTCCAGGCTCAAATACTCTCTGGGAATGCGCGCCTGCAGGTCGAGGTTGCGATGGTTGACTGCCCGCATCTGCACCAGCACCTTGACCGCGCGGCCTTGCGCGCTCGCCTCTCCGTAACCCGTCATGCTTTTCATTTCTGTCCTCGCACTGCGCGCTTTAATTTTTCGGCTGGAACCGCGACCGGTCCGACCTCGTCGCCGACCATTCCGGCCGCAAGGTTCGCCAGCACCGCCGCTTCTTCATACGTCGAGCCGCTGGCCAACGCCAGCGACAGCGCCGCAACCACGGTATCCCCGGCGCCGGTCACGTCGAAAATCTCCTGCCGCTCGGCGGCAAAATGCCTGACTTCGCGGCCGGGGCGGAAGAGACTCATCCCCTCGGACCCGCGCGTGATCAGCACCGCCTTGGCCTGCCACATTTCCAGCAGGCGCCGCCCGGCCTCGCGCAGCGACGGCTCGTCGCAAATGTCGGTTCCCGAAGCCTGGCTCGCTTCCTCGCGATTGGGCGTGATCAAAGACAGATTGCGATAGACGCCGAAGTTTTCTTTTTTCGGGTCCGCCACGCAGAGCAGATTCTTCTCCGCCGCCAGCCGCGCCAATATATCCAAAAGCTCCCGGTGGACGACTCCCTTTCCGTAATCGGAAATCACCACGCCGTCGTAGCGCGCGGCGTTCCGGATGACGAACCGGCGGATTTTTTGCAGAACCTGCCGGCGCAACTCCCCGCCATTCTCGCGGTCGAGGCGGACGATCTGCTGGTGCCGCGGATGCGCGATCACGCGGATTTTCTGAATCGTCTGAACCCCGGTCTCCACGAACACGCCCGCGGTGGAAATGCCGATCTCGCGCAGCGCGCCGAGCAGCATCGCTCCGGTGCGATCGCGCCCGACGACCCCGACGACCGTGGCCCGGCCGCCGAGGCTTTGGATGTTGTGCACGACGTTCGCCGCTCCGCCGAGACGGAAACTTTCCGTGGTCATGCGCAGCACCGGCACCGGCGCTTCCGGCGAGATTCTCTCGACCTCGCCCCAAATGAAGCGGTCCAACATCAGGTCGCCGACAACGAGGAGGCGGCTGCGGCGAAATTTTCCCATGAGGGATAGAAGTCTGCTCGCTTTTGACGCCACGTCCGATTACCTCCCCGCAGTTCCGATGCCGCTCACCGGGCCTTCCAGCAGATCGTAGTAGTACCTTTCGTTTTCCCGCGCCATTTTTTCCATCGTGAAATATTTTTCAACGCGATCTCTGCCGTGCTCTCCCAATTCGCGCATGCGCTCCGGCTGCGACGCGAGCTGCGCGATCGCCCGCGCCAGCGCGATGGAATCCCCCGGCCGGACCAGCAGGCCCGTTTCCCCGTCGACGACCAGCTCGCGAAGTCCTCCGGCGTCGCTCGCCACCACGGGTCTTGCCGCAGCCATCGCTTCCAAAACCGCCACGCCCAGTCCTTCGAACAGCGAGGGCAGAACGAAAATATCTATTGAAGAGAGAAAAGCCTGCACGTCGGAGACAAATCCTAAAAATTCCACTTCTTGTTGCAGGCCCAAAGATTGAGCGAGCCGTTCGAGCTTCTCTCTCTGCGAGCCGTCGCCGGCGATGCGATATTTGAGACGGCGGCCCTGCCGCTTCAATTCCGCCGCGGCCTCCAGGAGAAACCGATGCCCCTTTCTTTCTTCCAACACCGCCGCCGTGCCGATCACTGGAGCTCCGTTATCGCCGCCCGCAATCGCCGCGTCCTTGAAACGCTCGATATCGACGCCGCTGTGAATCACGCGAATTTTTTCCCGCCGCACTCCGCCTTCGACGAGCAGCGCCGCGATTTGCTCGGATATGGCGATCACTCCGTCCACGCGCCGGTTATACAGATATCGGTCGTACCAGCCTCTTCGCACCGGGTAATCCATTCTGCGCGTCACCACCCGTTTCTTGCCGGGCGCCGCGCTCCCCAGCCAGAGAGAAAAAGCGTGCGCCCGCTTGGTATGAAAATGGACTATGTCGTAGCTTTCGTGGCGAATCAATCGCCGCACCGAGAAAACCGGGCCGAGATCCAGATCGTTGCGCAACCTGAGAGAATGGACTTTCGTCCCGATCTTTCGCGCCTCGCGGACGAGTGCCCCGTCCGGATGGCAGAGCAGATGGCTCTCGTGTCCCGAGCGTGAAAGATAGTCCAGAAGACCGAGCACCTGCCTTTCACCGCCGCCCCACAGCCGCTCAGGGTCGATGTGAAGAATCTTCAGCGGTCGCCTATGGCTCTGCACGGCCCCGCGCGCCCTGCTGCTTCAGCTCAAGTTCTCTCAGCTTGGCATACTTGAGAAACACGTACATTGCCGCGGTCGCGGCGACGAAATAGCCCGGGAACCCCTCGATCCATCCCCTCTTCCACACGTACGAGCGCAAAAAACGAAAGGGTGGATGCAGGACATTATCGGTCCAGCGCCACGGCCTGCCTTCGCGTTTCTGCTCGGCAGCGGAGACGCCGGTAAAATGATTGATTCTTCTCCAATGATCCGACACGTCGCGATAAGAATAATGGCGCAGCGGACGGCTCAAGCGGCGGACTTTGCCTTCCACGAGAATTTTTTCGTGCGGGTCGGTTCCGCCCCAGCGGGCCCGCTCACGTCGAAATATCCGGATGTCATAATCGGGATACCAGCCGCCGCGCCACCACCACCGCCCGAGATAGCGAACCAGCCGGGGAACGGAAAAAGCTTCGCAGCCGGCGCCGAAGCGAGCCAGAGCGTTTTGGATTTCATCTCTCAGCTCGGGCGAAACCTCCTCGTCCGAATCGACCAGAAAGACCCAGTCTTTGATCGCTTGCGAGTGCGCGAACGCCTTCTGGTCGCGGTAGCCCGCCCAAGCGCGCTGGATGACGCGGCCGGTGTATTGCCGGCAAATCTCCACGGTCCGGTCCGTGCTGAACGAATCGACCACGACGATTTCGTCGCACCATTGGAGGCTCGCCAGACAGCGGCCAATGTTGTCCTCCTCGTTGAAGCAGACAACGATCGCGGAGATTTGCGGTTTTTCAGCGGTCATGATCGAAACTCTAAAGAGTCGCCGAAACGATTCGGTAGAGAATAATGAGGGATGGCGGAAAAATCAAACCGGATGCGCCCTGAGGGCGCGCTGCGTCAGATCGAATAATTTCTCTCGTCCGCGGCGCCCAATAAAAACCCCTTCTCGATGAGGTGATTGAGAATCAACCGCGCGTTGTCCTCCGGAGTGCATTTGATCGTCGTCAGGCGAAACTCCGGATCGAGCGGCTCCTCGTAGGGATCGTCGATCCCGGTGAAGCCTTTGATCTCGCCCCGGCGGGCCTTGGCGTACATTCCTTTGATGTCGCGCTGCTCGCAGACCTCGAGCGGCGTGTCGACGTAGACCTCGATGAATTGGTCCTCGCCCACCATGTTGCGGACTTCGGTGCGCGTCGCCCGGTAGGGACTCACCGCGGCGCAGATGACGACTCCGTTGTGGCGCACGATCTGCGACGCGACGTAGCCGATGCGCAGGATGTTCATATCGCGGTCTTCCTTGCTGAAACCGAGCCCGCGCGATAGATGGGTTCTGACGACGTCTCCATCCAGCACGGTCGTTTCCCGGCCGTGCTCCAATAAAAGACTGGTGAGAATCTCGGCGATGGTGGACTTGCCCGCGCCGCTGAGGCCCGTGAACCAGATACAGAATCCTCGCCGGTGAAAAGCCGGCGAGACCTGCGACAAAATCGCCGCGATCTCCGGGCGGGTGAACCACTCCGGCAGTTTTTTGCCGTTGCCGAGATAATCCTCGCGCACTTCCGTCCCAGAGATGGAAGAGATCGACGCGCCCGGAGGCACCCGGTCCATTTCCTCGTAGCGGCTTTCCGCCGGCAAATAAACCAATTCCTTGAACGGCACCGCTTTGACGCCGATTTCATCTTGAACCTTGCGCAGGAGATTTTGCGCGTCGTAGGGTCCGTAAAACGGCTTGCCCTGAGAATCTTTCCCCGGTCCCGCATGATCGCGGCCGACGATGAAATGATTGGCCCCGTAGTTTCTCCGAATGATGGCGTGCCAGATCGCCTCGCGCGGCCCGCCCATGCGCATGGCGAGCGGCAACAGGCTCAAAAGCGTCGTGCCGCGCTCGTAGTATTTTTCGACCAGCACCCGGTAGGCGCGCACGCGCGTGTAGTGGTCGATGTCTCCCGGCTTGGTCATGCCCACGACCGGATGAATGATCAACGAGCCGCCGACTTCCTGGGCCGCCCGCTTCGTCAGCTCCTCGTGGGCGCGATGAATCGGGTTGCGCGTTTGAAACGCGACCACGTTCGGGTGGCCCATCGATTGAAGCGCCCGGCGCACTTCCGCCGGAGTTCTGCGCAGATCGACAAAGTCATAATGTTGCGGGACCTGGATCACCTTGAGCGGCCCGGAAATATAGGTCGGGCCCCAGGAGGTCATCTCCGCGACCGTAGGATGGCGCGAGTCCGTGGTCCCGTAAACGTGAGATACCTCGTGATTGAAATCCCAGTTGAATTTTTCTTCGACCGTCATGACGGCGATGAGCTCGTTGTTGGGACTTCTCAGCGCGATATCGGCGCCGATGCGAATTTCCTTCGCATCGGACACCGGCAGCGTGATCGGAATCGGGAACAGAGTCCCGTCCTTGAGTCTCATCTCCTCGACCACGCCGAGGTAATCTTCCTTTCCCATGAAGCGCTCCAGCGGAGAGAAAGCGCCCACCGCTAAAAGCTCGATGTCGCACAGGGAGCGCGCGGACAACTGGATGGAGGGAAGCGTATAGGCGTAGCGAACCAGCTCGGCGCGCTCGGTCTCTTTCACGACCAGATCGACGAGCTTGCCGCCGTAGGGAGTTATCAACTGAACGCTTGCTTCTAGACGCCTGCCGGGACTTTCATTCATGGCATTCCAACCTTGATCTTTTATCGGATTATTCCAGTCTTATACTCTTCCGAAAATGAGTTCTTTATCGAGGCGCTCCCGTTCGTTTCCGTTCCGTAGCCGAATCGGTGGTCGAGCCGGGTCAGAGCCTCGTTCATATAGCGAATATCTTCGGGCCCGAGATAATCTTTGAATCCCCCCACTATACCCCGGCGGGTCTTATAGGAATCAGGATCCTCTACGTTTCCAGCCGATAATATTTTGTTTTTAAACTGCCGGGCAGATTCCATTTTCTTCATGTTTTCAAAGCTCGAGAATTGCAGGCTGTGACGGAAGCTCGCTTCATCGATCTCTCCGATGCCTATGAATGTGAGTACCTCACGGAAAGCCGCATCGGGATGACTCCGGCAATCCTCGTAACGAATGACTTTAAAATCTTTTCGGGTGCCCCATTCCGCCATCCAGGTATTTAGAATCTCGACAATGGAATTTACGCCGAATCTCGGGTGCCGGATCATCTCGGGTAAATCGCCGCGGTATCTGCTTCCCCTTCTTGTGATATGAAAAAAGTACGACACAATCACGTCTCTTGGATCTCTGACAAGCAGCAGAATCGGCTTGGTCCGGCTCGCGCGCGCAGGGATCAACGACTTGCCCAACAGCCGAAACTTCAGCTTCCGGTTCCTCACATAACCACACAGGTCGTGGGTAAACATCACCTTCGGGACACCCGTGCCCGCGAGCTTCCTGTTGCTAATGGTAAATTCCCGGTTGACCGAGCGGCAAAAGTACGAATAGAGGAATACCCTGAGCCAGGTCCTCCCGCTTTTCGGGACGGACACAACGATGGCGTCGGATTGCGAGTAAAGGCGGGCTTGCGAAGTCCAATTGCGTCTCTTCACCTCGATCATAGATCACCGTCCCGCGCCGGGCGCCTACAGGAACTTCCTATCTCTGTCCATAAAATGAGTTGCCGGGGAGAAACGTTCAATGCGAAAAGCCGATGAACGATTCCAGTATCCCTTTCCTTGCATGGCCGCTAATTTTTTTTTCGGGTGCTTCGTTCTTATATCATCTCCACTCGCAGATTGCCACTAAAGTGCGTGCGATCCGGCTCGCAGAAGACCTCCGATCACGTTCATTTCAAGTGCGCAAAAAAAGCAAAAAGCAACAAACGAGTTTAAAATCGTTGACAAGCCTCTCGAATGATAAGAAAATCGTTGCTGTCCCAGAAACTCAACGAGTGTGTTGTGCTTGAGCGGCAGACTCTTATTATTTATGCACTAAAGGGAGAAAACGAATGGAAAGATATCCTCTTAAGCAGACAGTCATGATTAAAGCACGCCTCTCGTTGAATCGACTTGGCCTTAGAAACAAAAAGGTCTTTGTAATCGGGTTTAACAAAACTGGGACACTGTCACTTCACGCTCTATTTGGATCACTAGGGCTTCCGTCTTATCACGGCGTTAAATGGAGAGCGTGCGATGATCTACAATTGCTAGACTCATATGACTGTTTCAGCGATGGCCCTCCCAAGGACTTTGCCAAACTCGACAGAATGTATCCAAAGTCGAAATTCATCCTTCAAGTGCGCGACCTCGATACATGGATATATAGCCGCTTGGCTCACATACAACGGGAAAAGGAGCGAAATACCTACAGGGGAAGTCCACAATGGGATATTACAGAATACAGCATTAAACATTGGATAACGGAAAGAAATGCTTATCACCTTTCTGTGCTTTCGTATTTTGCTGCTAGACCTTCCGATGCTTCGGTCGTTAACTTTATTCGGGATGCTTCAGCAGCCACAAAGATCTGCAACTTTCTTGGTTATGAAGGCAAATATGACAAGCCCGAGAGAAATATGAATCCTAAAAAAGAGTATCCATTGAACCACACGGAAATGCTCAACAAATGCATTTCAGCGCTGCGAATTCCCGAAACCGAACTGAGTTACGACATTTTATGTCCGAGCTTGATAAGCAATGAAATGCGCGACAGATTCCCTGCAGACACCAGCATGCGAGGTAATATAAGAGGAAACAACGTCTTCGAGATGGACATTTCCCCATAAAAGCGAAGAGTCCAGATCATCTTTTTTACGCACCGATCTAAGAATTACCTCTGATATCCGGACACGATTTCAAGTTGACATAACAGCACCAAAACGGGTAACGTTATCGGCACTCTCGCGATTCACCCGGAATACTTAAGAAGCGAAGATCCCCGTGCGGAGATTGCTGCGCCAACGATAGAGACCGCGTTCCTGGATTTTATGTCATCGAATCCTGTAATCAGATCGCCTCTAGTAAGCGTTATTATTCCCACATACAACTCGGCCAGATTCGTTCACCAGGCGGTGCAAAGCGTGCTGGAGCAAACCTACCGCAAGCGCGAAATTATCGTTGTTGATGACGGCTCAAGCGACGAGACGCAAGAAGTCCTCAATAAGTTCCGAGGCCGATTGACCTGCCTTTACCAACAGAATCAGGGCGCCGCCGCGGCGCGCAATGCGGGCATCAAGGCGTGCAAGGGAGATCTCGTCTGCTTCTTGGACGCCGACGATCTATGGGCTTCGAACAAGCTGGAGCTTCAGGTTGCGTTTTTACAACAGCATCGCGACATCGGTCTTTTATCCGGTCAGTCCGAAAAGTTTAACGACAACGGATCGTCCTACGCGTCTTTCGTAGCAAAAGAGTGCGGGCTAAACGCGCCGCGGATATTTTCCGCCCGGCAGGCGTTTCCCGAACTCGTGAGAAACAACTTCATCCCCACCAGCGCGGCCATGGTGCGAAAAGAATGCTTCGAAAAAGTCGGCCTCTTCGACGTCAATCTCATACACGTTGAAGACCGAGACCTGTGGCTGAGGATTTCGGCCCATTTCGGGGTGGCGCATTTTCCCTGGCCCTTATACAAAAAACGCAATCATGCTTCCAACATCTCAGGAGACAAGCTGCGGATGCTGCTTACGCGCATCAAGGTTCTGGAAAAGAACCGCTCGTTGTTTCCAGGCCTCGCTCCGCGACGCGTTTGGAACAAGCACTTGGCCAAATTGTATTTGAAAGCGGGGACCCTATCCTTGCGTAAGGATCGTAAAGAGGAAGCTCGACGAGCAGCGCTCCGCAGCCTGAAACATGCTTTCAAGCCAAAAGCGGCCATGTTGCTCGTCGCCACTTATATGGGACATCGACAGTCGGGCCGTTGAGGCCATTCACGAACGAGAGACGGGCGGGGTTAGCGGCACGTTACGATCATGACGCATCATCCCGAAGATACCAAGGCACCGTATGACATCAGCATTGTCGTAGCGACGTATAATCGCGCGGAAAGTCTAAGCCGGTTTTTGGCCAGCCTGGATTCGTTGGAAGGTCTCGATTCGACTACGCTCGAAGTCTTGATTGTCGATAACGCCTCGACCGACGAGACGCGCGAGCTGTTGATCAAGGAGCGGCAAAAGCCAAAAAAAATCCTGCTGCGGACTTTTTGCGAAGCGGAAAGGGGGCAATCGTCGGCGATCAACCGCGGCCTGGAGGCATGCCGTGGCGAAATCATCGCTCTGTTGGACGATGACGTTGTGGTGGACCGGCGCTGGATTCAAGGGATTCTCGATTCTTACCGTTCGGCCGATTTCGACGCGTTCCTTGGACGGGTGCTGCCCGGCGTGGATCCATGCGGGAATCCGGCCGATGCGAAGAGGCTCTACTATTATAATATCCCCGTCATCGATCGCGGCGACAAAATCAGGGAGATCAACGCGCTGGTCGGGGCTCACATGACGTTTAGGCGCAAGGTTTTTGAAGCGGTCGGATTCTTTGACGTCCACCTGGGTCCCGGAGTTTCGGGATTTGGCGGGGATTCTAATTTCTCGCGCAGGATACGCGCCG
Organism: uncultured Syntrophobacteraceae bacterium; assembly: GCA_964404195.1. Lineage (GTDB taxonomy): Bacteria > Desulfobacterota > Binatia > UBA9968 > UBA9968 > JAJPJQ01. Next base: position 9,816 of record CAYOJC010000037.1, on the reverse strand, counting down.
CGGGTTTCAGAATCGGCTACACCCCTCACGCCATCGTCTACCACGAGCTCGACCCGAGCCGCTACGGCAGGAAATACAATCGTGGAGTCCGCTATCGAATGGGCCTCAGCGAAAGTCTATATCTAAATGAATCCCTGGTGTGGCGTGTCTTCCCGAATGTTCTCAAATATTCCGTACGTTGGCTCTTTTATCGAATCTCCTGCCAAAGGCGCAGGGCTTACAAGGCCGAGGGACGGCTGATAAAAACTTGGGGCTATCTCATCGGCCATCTAAAACAAAGGCGTTAGGCACGGAAAAAATGACCCAGGATCTCGCAGGGGGAGCTGCTACTAAGTGGCGCATACCTGGCAAGTTCACAGAGTTTGCGATACACCGTTTGGGCCGAGGCGGGCACGGGACGCTCCGAAACGCTGCGGCGCAACGTCGCATCAGGAAAGCTGCGGTCCGCCTTGGCGCCGGTCAGTTGTTCCAGACGATCGATACCCTCTCCGGTCAGTACCTGGTTATAGTGAAGAAAGAGCCAGTCGCCCTTGTGGCGGTGGACGTCCAGAATGTGCTGATACATCAGAGTCCAAGTTTCCAAAGCTTGGCTAAAATCAATCGCGAGACTATGCAGAACCGGAGAATCTTTGCACACCTTCAATATGCTCTGTGCTGTGCTGGCCGGATCACGAAAAACACATATAAATCCGACGTTCTTCAAGAAAGCTCGCCAAGCAGAGAGAGTATAGGAAAACCGCGGGTCCTTAAAACAAAATGGTTCTTTGCTTGTGACCCTTTGGATGCGGTCGATAATCTCCGGTGTTGAAGTAACGGGGACGCCTAAGGGAATTCTGGCCAGCCATCTTTGGCCCGATACCGGACGATCTCGAAAAAACCATCGTCCCAGCAATGGAGGTCTCCTCGGTGAAACTTGAGCAAGCAGCGCCTCGTTAATTCTGTTTATCTCACGATCTTCAAAGAAACCTTTGGGATTGCTCTCGCGGGCCGGATGCAGATGGTCCCCCATAAAATATCCGGACTTTGCAAGAACACCGGCGACCATACTGGTTCCACTCCGACCGGATCCCAAAATAAGAACGTTTCTCATTGCGGAAACCGAGCCTGCGCGCAAACAAAAACAAAAAAGGAAACCATCAATGCACCCAATGTAATCAGCGAAAACATTATCCGCTCAGTCCTAGCCATTTCAACTGAGCACACGCAGGACTTTTCTAGCAACTTTTTTTACCCGGTTCGCCGTTCGTGTCAAGAAAAAATTTCTGGCGGGCGTATCGTGGCTGTGGTGCATTTTTTCAGCCTCGATTCGAGCGCTCAGCATCGGGGGAGGATCGCCGTTCTTAAACGGATCAATTCCCAGAAAACGGTCGTTTTTGAGCCGCAGAAATAGTGTGTTGTTTAGCTCGATAAATTCCTCGAATGTCAGGTTCGGGTAGTGCGGATAGCGTTTCCGAAGTTCCTCTACGTCACAGTAATCCTCGGGGGGCACCTTCCACCACGCAAATTCGTACTGCGAGACATAGCGGTCGTACGGGTTGCGGATCGTAGCCAGGATCGGCTTGTCGCGGTGGGAATTGGGGATCTCGCTGCACGTGCCGTGTTTGAGGATGTTCAGGACTGGCTTTTTGCCCCGCCTGTGCATGCGCCGAAGCACCCGCTTGATTACGCTGTGGTCGGTCACAAGCTCGTAAATGGATCTGAGCATCTCGGTGACAAACGTGCCCCCCGTCTTTGGCTCATGAATAAAGACAAAATCGTCGGTCAAAATCATCGCGTTCCGCCTAGCACAATGGCGCAAGCTCCTACGGCTTTTTCAGCCAGGTCAAAATGCCCACCGTGTTGATGAATTGGACACGTGGGTCTTGCCGCAGCTCATCCAGCAACTGCTTCACCCCCGGCGCGTCCACATCGTGAAAGGCCAGCACGCCATCGTGCACGAGCCGCGGAAACCATGCGTCAAAATCGCCGCGCACGCCTTGATAACCGTGATCTCCATCCAGCCAGAGCAGCCCAACATTTGGCTCCGCCCATGCCTTCGCTACCACGAGGGATGGCAAACAAATCACTGCCACCGTCTCGCCGACACCTGCCTTTGTTAAATTCGCGTACAGCACGGCCATGTCCTTTGGGCCAAATTCGCCGCCTTTGACCCCTTTGAAGTCGAAGTGCGGATCGATGGTGTACACACGACAACCGCCGCCGATCCGCGATCCAAGCGCCAGCGCCACGGTTGACCGGCCACGATACGTCCCGATTTCAACAACGACGTTGCCGGGTGCAACCTTGCTAGCCAGGTGCGCCAACACCCGCAATTCTTTCGGGGAAATTTGTCCTTCAATTCCCCGGGCGATGAGGACAGCCTTCTCCACTGGGTCCCCGGTCCCGATCCTCTTCAAAAAACGCCCCAAACTAGTCATAGGATTCCGCCCACGTCGCCGAAAAAGGCGGCAGAATTCTGGTCCACAAGTTAGTTTTGGTGATGATACATAAGCACGGAATCCTTAACAAACTGGGATTTGAAGTTCTGCTCAACTCTGTTCCCTTCAGCTCTAAGCTGTTCTCACGCGCAGGTTGCGTCTTCACTTCGATGATCGCTTTCGCATTTCATCATAAACCCGCAGGTAGGCGTCGCACATAAAGCGCGGAGTAAATTGCTCCGGGAAATCGAGGGTCGGGCGCCGGCCGTTTTTCAGATTCCGCAGCGTGGCAACGATCGCGCGTGCCAGCTCCGCGGCGTCACCGGGAGCGACCAGAATGCCGCTGCCCTCGCGAACGATCTCCGGCAATCCGGCGATGCGGCTGGCAACCACCGGCTTCCCCAAGTAGAGCGCTTCTTTCAGAACCGCAGGCGAAGAGTCCGTCCCTAGAGAAGGCAGGACGGAAACGTCCAGCGCGGCGGTGATATCGAGAATATCCTCTCGAAAGCCCAACAGCCGAACCGATTTTTCCAATCCCTTGTTTCGCACGGTGTTGCGCATCGCCTGACCCAAGCCGCCCACGTTCCCGGCAAAAACAAAGACGGCATCGGGAAATGCCTTGAGAACTTCCGGGATCGCCTCCAATAAAACGAAATGTCCCTTGTCGTGACTGACGCGGCCAATGAGGCCGATCATTGGAATATCGCTTCCGACTCCGAGCTCGGCGCGAATTTTTTTCGGATCCGGCAGCTTGGTAAAGCGGTCGAGATCGATGCATGAATGAATGATCGGAATATCCCGCTCTTTCAGAATGTTCGCGTCCAAGAAGCGGCGATAGTTATCCATGGCGGCGGCGCTGACCACCACGACGCGGTCGATCCCGCGACGATACAACCATCGATTGCCGAGATGAAAGCGCACGCGCTTGGTGTTGTGACGGGTCAAGAGAATCGGCTGCCGCAGGCGAAAAAGGCGATGCGCCCAGACCAGGGCCCACGTGTCTTGCGAGCCGTGAGCATGGAGGCAATCGAAGCCTTCCTCCCGTATCAGCCGCCCCAACGCGATCACGTCCCGCAAAAATGAAACCGGCCGGTTGGTTTTTTTAAACCGCACCGAGGTAAACACGGGAATCCCCGCCGACCGGGCGCGCTCCACCAGGGCCGACTTCTCCGGCGCGGCGATCACCGCCTGGTGGCCCCTTCGGATCAACTCCCGGGAGAGAAGAAACACTCTGGCGACCTGACCGTTCCATTCGAGATGAAAATTGGTCTGGAGAATCTTCATGCGTGAACCGGCCGCTTCCGTGCACGCCGGGGCGAACGGTCTTTTCTCCGACTTATCGTCAGGATCTTGCGCACGAGCGCCTTCTTCTCTTCCTTCGACAGGCCAAATCCGTCGGCGTAGCGCATGAAAAAATAAATCTGCTCTTTGGATGTCCAGGCGCGTCGCCTGACCTGCAAAAGATTCTTTACCTTTTTTGAAAGCGGAAGACGCCGCCGGTCTTGGACGCGGTCGAGATCGATTAAAAAGATGCGCCGCTCTTCGCCTTGCCATCCCTGAATCAGAATATTACTCGTCTTCATATCCCGGTGATAGATCCCCATAGAATGCAGCCGCGACAGCAGCCGCGCCAGATCGCGTAAAACGGATCGCCTTACCGTAAGGCGCCGTTTGGCCGGCAGGCTCGCCGGGAACGATCGCCAAAAATATTGGAGCGAACAACTATCGGCGACTTCCTCGCTCACGTAATAGCTCGTCCCCAGGCCCTTCCAGCTCCGATATTCGAACGCGGCCAACGGCGCGGGTGTGAGAATGCCGTTGGAATTGAGCAGCAGCGCCCCTTTCAAGCAACGCATAGCCGGCGATGGAAAAAAGAAAAATCCCAGCCGGCGCAGACCCGAGCCGTAATGAAACCGCTTCGCGACTACATTCAACTCAAGACCCTGGCCGTTCTGAAAAACATGTTGGACGACTTTTGTCTTGGGTCCGTCTTTCACGAGACGCGACGAGGCGCTATCCATCAAACCGTCGGGATCGCGGATGAACTCCGCGAAAATGTTTTCCGGGAGATCTTTTCGAATCCAGCCCGCCAGTCCGTTGGAAGCCGAGAAGAATCGATGGTTATCGGCGTCTTTACTTTGCACGGGCATCATGACGCGGATGGCGCGAGCGCAAGCAATTGCCGCTGAAGCTCTTCGAAATATCGTCTCCACGAATTTCGTTCCGCCGTTTCCCGAGCCGCGTGCGATAAACCGGCCCATCGAGAGCCGTCGAGCATTTCGAGGATCGTTCGCGCAAGTTCCTGCGGGTCGTCGGGATCGGCGACGATGCCGTGCCTCAGATCGCCCGTCAGAACTTCGGCGGCGCCGACGGTTGGGCTTGTCACGACCGGAAGCCCCGAGGCGAGCGCCTCCAGGATCACGTTGCCGAACGCTTCCTGAAACGCGGGCAGCACCAGAAGATCCGCCGCGCCATAATAGTCCTCGACGGCGGCTTGCCTCCCGGCAAAGACGATTCTCTCCGGGGCCACTCTCTTCGCCCAGGCGACATAGCGGTTTCGACCGGCATCCTCTCCCACGACCAGAAGGTAAACTCCGGCCAGGTCGGGCGATTCCCACGCTCTTAGAAGTCTGTCCAGCCCCTTTCTTTGGAATCCATTCCCGACAAAAAGCGCAACCGGAGCCGCCGCGGGAATTCCCCACTCCTTTCTGATTCTTTCGCGGCTCTCGTTCCGCTTTCCGGGATGAAAGCGATCCTGGTCCACGCCGCTATGGATGACGGCTATTTTCTCCTGTGGCACATTGTAAGTCGTCGTAAGCTCACGCCGGACTTCCTCGGAAATCGCGAGAATTTTTTTGTAATTGCCGGAACGGAATTGCCGCCTCTCGACGGCTAAAACCGATCGGTGGTAAACGCTGACCTCATGCCACAAGCGCCGCCACCTTCCCTCTCCCCGCTTCATCTTTTCAAGAAAAACCCGGTGCGAGCCGCCCTCGCTGCGAACGACGTCTTGGCGAATCATGCGACCGAAGCCGATTACGACGTCGCACCGGTAAGGAAGAATCGCCCTGGGAGCAAGAACAGCGAAACTCAAAAGACGGGCCGTCCTCCCCAGCGCAACTACCGGCACCCTGTGGATGAAAGTGCCCTGAGGCGGAGGAATGTCGAACTCGGCGCAAAACAGATGAACTTCGTGCCCCAGATCCCTCAATCCTTCTGCCGTGCGATAAAAATCCCGCTCCGTTCCTCCTCTCAAGTCAAGCCGCTTATGCGCCAGCGCGATCTTCACGATCCTTTTCCTTGCTCCAATGTTGTCGGCGGAACGCGGCCACAGAATAAATCGAGGATCGGCCGCCTCAAACCTTGAAGAGGCCCAGCACCGTTCTCTTCTTCGGTTTGCTCCTCGGCACGACGAAGGGAAAATCTGCGACGGGTACCGGCTTTTTCAGGAACGGGCACAGCTTCTCCCAGCCATCTCCGTCGCAGATATTCAGGGTCAACAGATCGCCGGGACGGTTTTTGAAATATTCATGGACATCCGCCGCATGTTTTTCGTAGACGTATCTCAGTCGGCCGGCGTGAAAAGTGTGCACTCCGAAAACCGCAAGGCGAACCTGCATCGTGTAGTCGCTGGGGTTGTGATCGCGGCCCCACCACTTCTCCATGCTTTGAAGCCAATCGTTTACGTTTCTCACGGTCAAAATGAATTTGGCGCCGGGGTAAGCCGCGTCCAACTGAGGATAATACGGGACGATCGACGTATCGCAGGCGGCATCGTACTTGTCCAAGCAGCGAAACTGCCCCGCGAACAGCTCCGGCATCTTCGGAAAATGCTTGCTTTCAAATCCCATCTCTTTGAAAGCGTGATGCAAGCTCGTCGTTCCCGTTTTGCTCAAGCCGAGTCCAAATATTTTGCCGCTCATTTTGAGACGCCTCTTTTTCCCTCTCTATCGGCCTATTACTTTACTTGACCGTTGGATTGCCCGTCAAATGCAGCGCCTCGCGAAGTCGTCTTCGCGCCGCCATCCGAATCGCCGCCGGGAATCCTTACGATGGCCAGGGTTTTATTGGAGTAATCGATCCTGCCGTTCAGTATTTTTGCAACCTGCTCGGCTTCGTCAGCGCGGGTGACGACGGTCGAGCCGGCCGTCGCTTGACCGGCGCATTCAGCTTTGCAGGTGCGGAGGAGCGACGCGGAATAGAAGCCGAGGCTTTTGGCCACGCTCGGCTGCTTGCGCGCGCCGGACTGCGTGCGCAGGGTGATCCAGACGCTCTCGCCGGGTTCGATCCGTCCCGCTGCCGCAACCGCGTCGCGCGTCGAATGGGCCGGCGCCGATCCTTTGCGGCTCACCACCGTCATACCCGTCGCAACCATCGCCACCAGCAGCACAAAGATCCGCAGCAGCCGGGGATAACGCTGCACGGCGAACGCCACCGCCGCGCCCGAGGCCACCGACAGCGCCGGATAGAGCTGAAAGAGATAGCGCATTCTCCTCTCCGCGGTAACTTCGACGGCAACGGCAACCAGCACGGCGAAAATAATCCAGAGTCTGGCCCCGGCTGAAATGCGCCACCCGCGCGCGAGAAGAAAAAATCCGAGCACCGCCGCGGGAAGCCACGGCCAGTAGGTGATCGCGAGCTTTGCAGGATAAAAGAGCGGCCCATTGCGCAGTTGGGTGGGGCCGAACAGAGTGTGCCCCATCTCCTTGAGAAAATACCCCTGGCCGAAGCCGGTGCCTTCGTGCATGCGCAGCCAGAACCACGGCGCGAGAATAGCGATCAAAGCGACGCCCGCCAGCACGCTCCAGATCGAGAAGAAGCGGCGCCACAAGATTCCCTCGGACTTCCATAACGGCAGCGCCGCCAGCGCGGGATACAGCGAATGCGGACCTTTCGAAAGCCAACCCAACGCCGCGGCGATTCCCATTCCAAGAATGGCCGCCGGATTTTTCAGAGACCGATAGGCCGCATACAAGCCGACGAGAATCCAGAAGGTCACCATCGCCTCCAGATGAACGCCGCGGGTCCAGTGCAACACTTCGTGCGTCGTGAGGTAAACCAGCGTCGATAAGAATGCCATCTCCCACCCGGGAAACATGGCGCGGCACAGGAGGTAAATCATGAGCGCGTCGAGAGCGCCGAACAGCGCGGAGGCGAGCGAAGCGGTCGTGGCGGTCATGGGCAAGACGTGGAAGAGCGCCGCGCTCAGCCAGAACTGGAGCGGCGGCTTATAAAAATAAGGCACGCCGTTGTAAGTGAGATGAAGCCACTCGCCGGTCAATTTGATCGTCTTGGGAATCAACGCATAGAGCGCTTCGTCGCCTTCGAGCGTCTTGTTGACCGCGAGCCCGCCGAAACACAACGCCAGCGTCAGGACGACCAGCAGGGTTACGTGGACCGCCGTCCGGGAGAGAACGGGAAACCGCGCGCTCCGTTCCGGCGCCTGCGCCTGTGCCTCCAGAGTTTTCCAGAAATTATCTAGAGCTTCTTTGCGAAAGGGCCATTCCATCTCATGAGCTCCCTAAAACTCACCTTGGCTTCGATGCGCTCGCATTCCTTGCGCCGTTGGCGGGTTTTTTTTTCCAGCCAGCGAACCAGGCGCCGCTCGCGATTTCCCCAGGGTATTTCTCCGAGGTAAATCCTGAGAAACCGCACGGGTTTGGTATTGTGGCGCGTCGAGAGAATCGGCGCGCGCAGGCGGAAGAACCAACGGGCGCAGACCGTCGCCCACGTGTCCTGCGATCCGTGCGTGTGGAGCCAGTCGAACGCTTCGGCGCGGCCGAGACGGCCCAACGCGACGACGTCGCGGAAAAAAGAAATCAGTCGGTTGGCTTTTTGTAAGCGGACGCCGGTGAAAACCGGAATGCCCGCCGCTTTAGCGCGCTCGGCAAGCGCCGATCCCGCTGGACAGGCGATCACCACCTCGTGCCCTCGTTGCGCCAATTCTTTCGAGAGAAGAAAAATCCTGGCTACCTGTCCGTTCCACTGAAGGTGCAGATTGGTCTGGAGGATCTTCAACGTGGCTTTGCGGAGGTTTCGGCGCGCGCTGGCGGCTCGAAATCTAACTTCCGGGTTTGTGGTTCGCTCGAAAAAGAGGCAAGAGCTTTTTTTTCACGAGCCGAGGAATTTTCCCGCCCAACAAGGTGCCGGCTCGGACTTTCTCGGCGGCGATTTTTTCTCTGGGAATCACCAACCTTTCGACCTCATCGGCTTTTTTGTCGGTCAACTCGATTCCCAGAAACTCCGCCAACCTCGCCGCCTCCTTCACGGGATCATGAACCAGCTCTTCGAAAGAAAGAAGTACTTTCGGCAACTCAGGGTGGCGGTCGATGAACCCCAACATCTCGCCGTGGTAAAAATGGACCAGCTTGAGCGCGCGCCAGAGATCGACCTTGTCTTTGAATCGCCGGGTATGCTCGACGGTAGAGTGCGCCGTCCCGAGAGGATTTCTGAACACGAGAATAAAATGCGGATTCACCAGGTACGGCAAGTACAACTCGGCCATCATGATCGTGGCCGGGTGCTTCCAGCCCCAGAGAGCTTTGCCTCGCGATTTTTCGGCGAGCAGCTCGCGAATTCTGCCCTCGAACTTGTTCCTCTGCGCTAAAATTTTCTCCGGCGCCGTCGGATCGAAGTAAGTCTTCCCTTCTTCCGCGGAATTCAGGATCGCCTTGTGCAGCTTGGCGAACTCCTCGTCTTCGAAATTTCCCTTGGGGTTCCAGTCCGTGGGATAGCTGGGCGGCCCCATATCGACGCCCAATGCCTCCACGATGCCGGTGGTCACCGAAGTGCCGGATCGAGCCAATCCCAAGACCACGACCGTCTTCTGATTTGTGCCTGCCTCGCCCTGTCCCTCGACTCTATTCATGGATGATTTTACCGGGGATATGTTTTTGGCTGTCGATGAGAACGATGGACTTGCCGGGTATGGATTGGTGATAACAAAAAACACCCCGCAGCGCAATCACAAGCCGGCGTCCCTTCTCGGGTTCTCATTTGCGGAGCATCGTCATTCAGCGCGCGTTTGTTCCACGGCGCGCTTTTGTTTTCGCCGTAAGGCCACGGGATGTCGGACCAGCGTCTTCGCTTCTTCCTCCGACGCGCAGCACAACTCGGCGTAGCGCAGGTAAAAATAGATCCTTTCTCTCGCCTGCCAGGCGACGCGGACCTGCAAAAGATTCTTGAGCCTTTTCGTCAAAGAGACGCGACGTCTCTCCACGACCCGGTCAAGGTCGAGCATGAAGAACCGCCGCTCCTCCATCCTCCACTCCTGCATCAGAATGTTACTGCCCTTGAGATCTCCGTGGTAAATTCCCGCGGCGTGAAGGCGGGTAAACAATTCGGCTAGTGTAGTGTCTCTTAAATTAAGGCACTTATCCTTCAAGCTTTCTCTATTCAC
>CAYOJC010000036.1:0-43087 GCA_964404195.1 uncultured Syntrophobacteraceae bacterium | reverse complement strand
TGATGGACAAGAGAGTTTTCCCCGCCATCGATATCAACAAGTCGGGAACGCGCAAAGAGGAGCTTTTGATTCCGAAAGAAGATCTCAACCGGATATGGGTTCTCCGCAAAGTGCTTTCCCAGTTGAACTCGGTGGAGTCCATGGAATTTCTCCTGGATAAAATTCGCGGCACCAAGAACAACAAAGAGTTCCTCGATTCCATGAACGCGTGACCCGCCGGCTCCTTGCACAGTCCCGAGATTCCTGTTAAAAATCGAGAGTTACGCAGTCTCACGGTGGACTTGCGCCTGGACGGCCCACCGGCCGTCCGGGAAATGGCAGCAGAGATTTTTCCAAACATTACACACCCTTTCTGATTCTCTCCCGGGTGCCCAAGGGGTCGGGCGAGGAGTTGACGAGAGGGGAGGAGACAACCAAAGGAAGGTGCTATGACGGAAATTTCCATGAAGCAACTGTTGGAGGCGGGAGTCCACTTCGGCCATCAGACAAGCCGGTGGAACCCCAAGATGAAGCCTTATATTTTCGGGGCGCGCAACGGAATCCACATCATCGACCTGCAGCAGACGGTGACGATGTTTAAAACGACCTCGGCGTTTGTCCGCGACCTCGCGGCGTCCGGCGGCCACATTCTTTTTGTCGGCACGAAAAAACAAGCCCAGGAGGCGATCAAAGAAGAAGCGGAGCGGTGCGGCATGTTTCACGTTCACAACCGCTGGCTCGGCGGGACGCTCACCAACTTCTCGACCATTCGCCAGAGCATCGAGCGGCTGCGCAAGCTCGAAGAGATGGGAAACGATCCAAAAATGGTGGATGCGTTCACCAAGAAAGAGTGGCTGGGTCTCACGCGGGAGAAGAACAAGCTGGAGCAATCGCTCGGCGGAATCAAGGGGATGAAAAAAATCCCCGACGCCATTTTCGTCATCGATCCCAAGCAGGAGGAAATCGCGGTTCGCGAAGCGCGCAAACTGGGCGTTCCCGTCGTGGCGGTGGTCGATACCAACTGCGATCCGGACATGATCGATCACAAGGTCCCTGGAAACGACGACGCGATCCGCGCCATTCGGCTTTTTTGCGCCGCCATCGCCGACGCGGTCCTCGAAGGCAAGGGGCTCCACGAGCAGATGCTCACGCGCCCGGCCGGCGAACAGCCGGCGCCCGAGCCTGCCGCCGGAGGCGAAGCCGGGGTTCAGGAAAATACCGTGGCAGGGGGAGCATGAGTTCATGGAGGTGAGCGCGTCAACAGTTAAAGAGCTGCGCGAGAAGACCGGCGCCGGCGTCATGGACTGTAAAAAGGCGCTGGCGGACTGCGCCGGCGATCTGGAAAAAGCGGTGGACTATTTGCGCCGCAAGGGCCTGGCGGCGGCGGCGAAAAAAATGGGCCGGGTCGCCGCGGAAGGACTGGTGGGCGCCTATATCCACGCGGGGGGGAAGATCGGCGTGATGGTCGAGCTCAACTGCGAGACCGATTTCGTCGCCCGCACGCCGGAGTTTCAGGCGCTGCTCAAAGATCTCGCGATGCAGGTGGCGGCGGCGAGCCCGCGCTACATCCGGCGCGAGGAAGTCTCGCCCGAGGAATTGGAGCGCGAGCGCGAAATTTACCAGCGCCAGGCGCTGGATTCCGGAAAGCCCGAAAAGATCGCCGACAAAATCGTCGTAGGAAAAATGGACCGCTTCTATTCCGAGGTCTGCCTTCTGGAGCAGGCCTTCATCAAAGATCCCGACCGCAAAGTCGCCGACCTGCTTCAAGACGCCGTCGCGCGTCTCGGCGAGAGTATCCAGGTGCGGCGCTTCATGCGCTACCAGGTCGGCGAAGGCGTCGAAAAGGTCTAGCTTCATGGCAAAGCCAGCGCAAAAGGACAACGTGCTCAAGTACAAGCGGGTTATCCTTAAAGTCACCGGCGAAATTTTCGGCGGCGCGGAGAAATACGGCATCGACGCCGCTACCGTCCGTTCGTTCGCGGAAGAAATCAAAGACGTCAAAGCGCTCGGCTGCGAGATGGCGCTGGTTATCGGCGGCGGCAACATTTTTCGCGGCGCGCAATTGAGCGAAGGCGGGATGGAGCGCGCCACGGCCGACACCATGGGCATGCTGGCGACCGTCATCAACAGCCTGGCGCTGCAAGACGCCCTGGAAAAACTCGGCGTCTCGACCCGCGTCATGTCCGCGATCGAAATGCGCCAGGTGGCCGAGCCCTACATCCGCCGACGCGCGACGCGCCATCTGGAAAAGGGCCGCGTGGTGATCTTTGCCGGCGGCACCGGCAATCCCTATTTCACCACCGACACGACGGCCAGCCTGCGCGCGATGGAGATCGGCGCGGAGGTGATTCTCAAAGCGACCAAAGTCCCGGGCGTTTACGACGCCGATCCCATGAAGCACGAGGGGGCCAAAATGTACGGCCGGCTCTCCTACATCGAGGTGCTCAACAAGGAGTTGAAGGTCATGGACTCCACCGCGATCTCGCTCTGCATGGACAACCATCTTCCCATCGTGGTCTTCAATCTCATGGAAAAGGGCAACATCAAGCGCGTGGTCTGCGGCGAGGAGATCGGCACGATCGTCTCTGCGGTGAAATCATGAACGAAGCATTTTTTTCCGAGCTGCAGAAAGAGATGGACAAGTGCGTGATCGCGTTCCGCAAGGAATTGTCCAAGTTGCGCACCGGCCGGGCGTCCACCGCTCTGCTCGAAGGCATCACGGTGGATTACTACGGCACGCCGACGGCGCTGAACCAGTTGGCGACTCTGAGCGCTCCGGAGCCGCGCCTGCTGGTTGTCCAGCCGTACGACCCTTCCGCGATGGCGAATATCGAGAAAGCCATCATGAAATCCGAGTTGGGCCTGACGCCCAACAACGACGGCAAGGTGGTCCGCATTCCGATTCCCGCTTTGACCGAAGAGCGGCGCCACGAGCTCGTCAAGCACGTCAAAAAAGGCGCCGAGGAATTCCGCGTCTCGGTCCGCAATCACCGCCGTCTGGCGATCGAGAAGTTGAAGGAAATGGAAAAAAAGAAGGAGATCACCGCGGACGATCTCAAGCACGGCCAGGAGCGGATTGAAAAGATCAGCAAAGAGTTTGTCGAAAAAATCGACAAAGTCCTGAAGAGCAAAGAAGAAGAAATCATGGAAGTCTGAATTTCCCAAAGCTCCCCGCCGACCCTTCCACCACCCGAGTGACCCATTCAACGACAAAAATAAATTTCGATGGCCTGGACCGGAGCCGGCTGCCGCGCCACGTCGCCGTCATCATGGACGGCAACGGCCGGTGGGCCAAGCTCAGAGGCAAGGGCCGCACCGAAGGACACCGGCGGGGAACCGCCTCGGTCCGCGCCGTGGTGGAGATGAGCCGCAAGCTCGGCATCTCGTATCTCTCGCTTTACGCTTTCTCAACCGAAAACTGGTTACGGCCCAAGGACGAGGTGCACGCGCTCATGGGCATGCTGGAGCATTATCTGACGGCTGAGCAGCCCAAGATGATGCGCCACGGCATTCGGCTCTTCGCGATCGGAGACCGGAGCCGCCTGCCGCCGAGCGTGCTGGCGACGCTCAAGTACGTCGAGCGAATCACGCGCAACAATCGGGGGATGACGGTCCTGCTGGCGTTGAGTTACAGCGGCCGCGACGACATCGTCGGCATGGTCCGGCGGATCGCCCGCGCCGTGAAGCAGGGAAAATGCGATCTGCGCGACATCGACGACAAGATGGTTGCGGCGCACATGGCGACGAAGAAGATTCCCGATCCCGATCTCCTCATCCGGACCAGCGGCGAGATGCGCATCAGCAATTTTTTTCTCTGGCAGTTGGCCTACACCGAGCTCTACATCACGCCCACGCTGTGGCCGGATTTCCGTGAGGCCGAATACTTCCAGGCGCTGGGCGAATTTCAGCGGCGCCGCAGGAGATTTGGGCGGACCGACGAGCAAATCGCCGAGCCCCCGGCAAACTGTCGTGAAATCAAAACTCGTTCCTAGAGTCATCACGGCCTTGGTAGGGATCCCAGCGCTCGTCTGGATCGTCGGCTGGGGCGGCCCGCGCGTTTTTTCCTGGGTGATTTTGTTCGTTACCTTCGTCTGTCTTTGGGAATATTACCGCATTGCTTTTCCCGGCCTTCGCCGCGAGCAGGCTGTCGGAATCGCCGCCGGCCTGCTGGTAGGCTGCGGCGTCCTCACGGCAAGGCCTGCCGCGTGGGTCGCGGGCGCGGTCGTGCTATTGTTTTGCACCCATCTTTTTTTCGGCGGCAAGCTGGAAGAGAGATTCAATCGGCTCTGCTGGACGCTTCTCGGAACTCTCTACATCGGCTACCTGCTCCCGCACGCGGCGCTTCTTTACCGGCAGTCCGACGGGAGCCGGTGGATTTTCTTTGTCCTGCTGGTGGTCATGGCCGGCGACACGGCCGCCTACTTCGTTGGAACGTTGCTGGGAAGAAAAAAACTTTATTTCGAAATAAGCCCCGGAAAGACCGTCGAAGGCGCCATCGGCTCTACGGTCGCGAGTCTTCTCGCCGGCGCCATCGGCGGCAGTTTTTTTCTGCCGGCCTATCCGTGGCCGGAGTTGTTGGCGCTTTCTCTCGTCTTGAGCGTGCTCGGGCAGGTCGGCGATCTGTTCGAGTCGTGGATCAAGCGCGTCTTCGGAGTCAAAGACTCGGGGGCGATCGTTCCCGGACACGGAGGGTTGCTCGACCGCATGGATAGTCTTATATTCCCTCTGGTGTTCGTCGCCTATTACGTGAGGATGTTTCGTCCATGAAGTCGATCGTTATCCTCGGCTCGACCGGCTCGGTCGGCGTGAGCACGCTCGATCTGGTGCGGAGTTTTCCGGATAAATTTCGCGTGCGCGCGCTGGTGGCCGGCCGCAATTTGAAGCTGCTCGCGGCGCAGGTCAAAGAATTCTCGCCGGATGCGGTCAGCGTGCGCGAAGAGCAAGGAGTCGCCGAGCTGCGCCGCCTTCTCGGCCGGTCGAAAACGGAAATTCTCTGGGGCGAGAGCGGCGCCGCCGCGCTCGCCGCGGCCGACGGCGCGGAGATTGTTCTTGCCGCGATCGTCGGCGGCGCGGGCCTCGTGCCGACTTTAGCCGCCGTGCAGGCGGGAAAAGAGGTGGCGCTCGCGAATAAAGAAGCGTTGGTGATGGCGGGGGAAATCTTCGTCCGCGAAGCGAAAAAGCGCGCGGTGCGGCTCCTGCCGGTGGACAGCGAGCACAGCGCGATCTTTCAATGCCTTCAGGGAAACCGCAGCGAAGACGTCGAGCAGATTATTCTCACCGCCTCCGGCGGGCCTTTTCTCCGCGCCTCGCTAAAGAGTCTCAGCCGCGTGACGGTGAAGCAGGCGCTCAAACACCCGAACTGGAAGATGGGGCCGAAGATCACCGTCGATTCGGCGACGATGATGAACAAAGGGCTCGAGCTCGTCGAGGCGCGCTGGCTGTTCGACATGCAGCCGCCGCGCGTGGACATCGTCATTCATCCTCAGAGCGTCGTCCATTCCATGGTCCGCTATCACGATGGCTCGATCATCGCGCAACTGGGAATTCCCGACATGCGCATCCCGATCGCCTATGCGCTTTCCTATCCGCTGCGCCTCAAGGCCGACTGGCGGGCGCTGGAGCTGACCGAGCTCGGCGAGCTGACTTTTCTTCCGGTCGAGAAAAAACGGTTTCCGGCGTTGCAACTCGCTTATGACGCGCTCGCCGCCGGCGGCACGATGCCGGCCGTGCTCAACGCCGCCAACGAAGTCGCCGTCGCGGCTTTTTTGGACAAGCGCCTCGGATTCCGCGAGATCCACCGGGTGATCGCCAAGACGATGGAGGCGCACGCGATCGTTCATCCCGACGATGTCCGGGAGATTCTCGAGGTCGATCGTTGGGCGCGGGAGCGCGCGGCGCGGCTGGTTGATCGCAAGCTCGCCAGCCGGTATGGTGAAATGCAAGGGCCGTCGTGGACGACCCGAAGCGCGCCGTAGCGGCGCGCCAGAAGAGGAGCAAGAAGAATGCTGAACGTTCTATATGCGGTGGTTTCGGCCTTGATCGGGCTGGGCATCTTGATCGTGATCCACGAGCTGGGCCATTTTCTCGTGGCGAAAAAGAGCGGCGTGGGCGTTATCACGTTCTCGATCGGCTTCGGCCCAAAGCTTTTCAAGAGAAAAATCGGCGAGACCGAGTACGCCGTCAGCGCCTTTCCTCTCGGCGGTTACGTGAAGATGGTGGGAGAAGATCCGCAGGACGAGGTGAGCTCGGTGGACTTCCACAAGTCTTTTTCACACCAGCCGCTCGCCAAGCGCGCGGCCATCGTCGCGGCGGGACCGATCTCGAATCTTCTTCTCGCAGTGGTCATCTTTCTCTGGACGTTCGTTACTTACGGCGTGCCGGTATCCACGACTCAGATCGCAGCCGTCACGCAGAATTCTCCCGCGGCCGCCGCCGGGCTCCAGAAGGGAGACCGCGTTGTCGGCGTCGGCGACCAGCCGATTGAAAAGTGGGAAGATCTCTCGCGGCGTATCAGAGAAAGTCAGGGGAAGCCGCTTCACCTCCGCGTCATGCGGGATAGTCGCGAGATCGAGATCACCGTCTCGCCCGCTCGGAGCGAGACACACAATGTCTTCGGCGAGAAGCAGGAGGTGTGGTTCATCGGAATCGCCAGCGAGCCCGCGATCGAGCGCGGCAATCCGCTATTGGCCGTAGGTCAGGCTTTTTACAAAACCGGAGAGTACTCGGTCATAACGTTGGTCGCGCTCTTCAAGATGGTCACGGGGGATCTCTCGCCCAAAAATCTCGGCGGGCCCCTTCTCATCGCGCAAATGGCGGGACAGCAGGCGCGCGAAGGTCTGGCGAGCTTTTTCTTTTTTGTGGCCATGCTCAGCATCAATCTCGGCGTCCTGAATCTGCTCCCTATCCCCGTGCTCGACGGCGGGCACTTGTTTTTCTTTCTGCTCGAATGGCTCCTTGGCCGGCCGGTCGAAGTCAAGCAGCGCGAGAGGGCGCAGCAGGTCGGAATTTTTATCCTGATCGGCGTGATGATCTACGCGTTCTACAACGACATCGCCAGGTTCTTCGAAGGGTAAGAAGGCGTGAGGCGCGAGGCAACAGGCGAGAGTCCAAGAATTTCGGAAACTCTTAATCCTAAAACTCACGCCTCCCGCCTATCGCCTCTCGCCTTTCTATGATCATTCTCGGCATCGATACGGCGACCGCGACGGCGAGCGCGGCTATGGTGGAGAACGGGCGGCTTGTCGCCGAGGAAGTCGGCGACGATTTGCCGGCGTCGCGCAATGGCGCTGCGGTTCACCGAAGCAATCACGCGGAGATTCTACTTCCGTTGATCGATAAGCTTCTCGACCGGGCAGGAGTCCGGCTGTCCGACGTTTCCGCCTTCGCAGTCGCGATCGGTCCCGGATCGTTCACGGGACTGCGCATCGGGCTTAGCACGGTCAAAGGGCTGGCGTATGGATCGGAGGCGCCGGTCGTCGGCATATCCACGCTTGCGGCGGTGGCCGCGCGGGTAAACGACAGCGAAGGTTTGATCTGCCCTTTCCTCGATGCGCGCAAAAAAGAGGTCTATGCCGCGCTGTTTTGCAGGAAGGGCGAGGCGCTGGAGCGCGTCAGCGACGACGTCGTCTCGGCGCCGCCGGCGGTCGTCGAGTCGGCGCGCCGGCGCATGAACGGCGGGCGGTGTCTGTTCATCGGAGATGCGGTCCCGGCTTACGAAGATCTGATCAAGGCGGGTTTGGGAGAAAAAGTCCGGTTGACGCTCGGCGAAGGCTATCCGTCCACTGCGTCCGCCGTCGCCCGCCTGGCGGAAGACAAAGTTCGCCGGCGCGAACTCGATCCGATCGGTCCGCTGGTTCCCGTTTATCTGCGCCCGTCGGAGGCGGAGCTGAAAAAGAAGTAAGGGCGAGATTCTTCGCTTTGCTCAGAATGACATTAAAGAAGTCTGTCATCCTGAACGAAGTGAAGGATCTCCGTTAAGCGACTCGAATGGCATAAAGGAAATCATGAACACGGTTGGTTGCGGCGAAAAATTATTCTTTCTGCTGGCGGCGATGCTGCTGTCGCTCGGCGCGTCGCCCGCGTTCGCGCAGGACGGCGTGAGAGATCTGGTGGTTAAAATTCACACGACGCGACGCGATCCCGACCTCGCGCGGCCCTGGACCAAGCAGAATCCCGTCAACGTGAGCGGCTCCGGAATCGTGATTCAAGGCAAGCGTATTTTGACCAACGCGCACGTGGTCATGAACGCCAGTCAGATTTACGTCCAGCCCAATCAATCGCCCGAGAAGCTGGCGGCGCGCGTCGTCACCATCGCCGAATCGGTCGATCTTGCGATTCTCAGCGTCGATGACGATTCGTTTTTCGACAAGCGGGCTTTCCTTCCGTTTGACGACGATCTTTCCAAGGTCAAGGACGCCGTTAGCGTCTATGGGTTTCCGACCGGCGGCACGGAGTTGTCGGTGACCGAGGGGATCGTTTCGCGCATCGAGTTCACGAATTTTTATCAATTCACCATGGGCCTGCGTATTCAGGTGGATGCGGCGCTGAACCCGGGCAACAGCGGCGGTCCGGTGGTCTCGCGCGGCAAGCTCGTCGGCCTCGTGTTCAGCAATATTCCCAACGCGCAGAATATCGGTTACGTGATACCGATCGAGGAGATTCGCCTGTTTCTCGACGACTTCGCCGACGGAGTCTATGACGGCAAGCCGCAACTGCACGATTTCTTCCAAACGGTGGAAAACGATTCGCTCAGGCAGAGGCTCGCCTTATCCAAGGGAGCGGGGGGACTGATGGTCACCCAGCCGTACAGCAGCGCTGCTGGCTACCCGCTGAAAGAATGGGACGTGATCACGGCCATCGGAGGCCAGCCGATCGACAGCGACGGCAAGGTGAGCGCGCGCTACGATCTGCGCGTCTCGGCCCTCTACCTCGTGCAGAAGCACGCGAAGAACGGCATGCTCGATGTTGCCGTGCAGCGGAACGGGCAGCCGATGGGCGTCAGCGTGCCCGTGGCGCGCAAGCGCGATCTGGTCATGCCTTATCTGGGAAATCGAAACCCGCGTTATTTTATCTATGGGCCGCTGGTGTTTTGCGCCGCCACGCAGGAATACATCGACAAGCTGGGCAACCAATTGGAGCTTTACCACGCGCGGCTGGGAAATCCCCTGATGCTAAGACGCTACGACAAGCCCGCTTTTCCGGGAGAAGAGGTGGTGATTGCGTGCTCGCCGATGTTCCCGCACCCGATCAACAAGGGCTACGACGATCCGAACGGTTTCGTCGTCAAAGAAGTGGACGGCACTCCGATCAAAAATTTGAAACACTTCGTCGAAGTTCTGCGCGACGGGCAGGGACCACAGGTGACTTTCAAGTTCGCGAGGATGAGCAACCGGATGCAGGAGAACATGATCTTCGACCGGCGCGCGATGATCGCGGCGACGGAAGACATTTTAAAAGATTTAGGCATTCGCTACCAATACTCTGACGATTTGCGGCCGGTGTGGGAAGTGGCGGTAGGCCGCTGAAAAATGGCCGCAACAAACTCGCAGTAGTTGCACGAACAAAAATCGTCACTCCCGCGGATCCGCCAGAGGACGGATCAGCCTGAGGCTGAAGCGGGAGTCCAGGATTATGTAGGGGCGCGATTCATCGCGCCCTGGATTCCCGTTTTCACGGGAATGACGGAGCTATATAATTTATCCGCCCGTCAGACCGGCTTCTCCGTCAACAATTGCCTTAACACGTATTCCAAGATTCCGCCGTGGCGGTAGTAATCTAATTCCGCCGGCGTGTCGATGCGGCAGACGACTTTGAACTCTTTGACCTTCCCGTCGTCGCTCTTGGCCCGCACCGTCAATTCCTGCCTTAGCTTCAGTCCGGCGGAGATTCCCGCCACGTCGTAGGTCTCGAATCCGGTAAGGCCCAACGACTTCACATTCTCTCCCGGCTTGAACTGCAACGGCACGATTCCCATGCCGATCAGGTTGCTGCGGTGGATGCGCTCGTAGCTTTCCGCCAGCGCCGCTTTCACTCCGAGCAGCCGCGGGCCTTTCGCAGCCCAATCGCGCGACGAGCCCGTGCCATACTCCTTGCCCGCGATCACGATGAGCGGTATGCCCTCCTTTTGATACTGCATCGCAGCGTCGTAGATGGACATCTGCTTTTTGTCCGGCAGATGCACGGTCCAACCGCCCTCGGTGCCGGGCGCGAGCTGATTCTTCAACCGCACATTGGCGAAAGTCCCGCGCATCATGACTTCGTGATTGCCGCGGCGCGCGCCGTACTGGTTGAAGTCTTTCGGCTGCACGCCGTGCTCGGTTAGATATTTTGCTGCGGGGCCGTTCTTTTCGATCGAGCCGGCGGGCGAGATGTGATCGGTCGTGACGGAATCGCCGAGGACTGCAAGGACTCGGGCGCCCGCGATGTCTTTCGGCGCCGAGGGAGTTTTCGTCATCCCTTCGAAGTACGGGGCCTCGCGCACGTAGGTCGAATTCGGGTCCCACGCGAACAGCTCGCCCTCGGGCGTCGGCATTTTCTTCCAGCGCTCGTCGCCCTCGAACACTTCGCCGTATTCCTTTTTGAACATCTCCGACCTGACCGACTTGCGTACTTCCTCGCGGATCTCTTCCGGCGTCGGCCAGATATCCTTCAGAAAAACCGGCGCGCCTTTGGTGTCGGTTCCAAGCGGTTCGCTGTAAAGGTCCATGTCCATGCGCCCGGCCAGCGCGTAGGCGACGACGAGCGGCGGAGAGGCGAGATAGTTGGCGCGCACCTGCGGATGGATTCTTCCCTCGAAGTTCCGGTTGCCGGAAAGGACCGCGCAGGCGACGAGATCGCCTTCCTGAATTCCGGCCGAGATCGCTTCCGGCAGAGGACCGCTGTTGCCGATGCAGGTCGTGCAGCCGTAGCCGACGAGATAGAAGCCCAACTTTTCCAGTTGCGGCAAGAGACCGCTGTCTTTCAAATATTCCGTTACGACTTTGGAGCCGGGCGCGAGACTCGTTTTCACCCACGGCTTGGTCTTGAGTCCCTTCTCGTTGGCTTTCTTCGCAAGCAGGCCCGCGGCCATCAATACCGACGGATTCGAAGTGTTGGTGCAGCTCGTGATCGCCGAAATCACGACCGTGCCGTGTCCTAGAGTAGCGTGGCCGCCGTTTAGTTTGACGGAGACGGTTCGACTTACGTCGCCGCTTTTCAGCAACTGCGGCAGCGCTTCCTTGAATGCGCTCTTGGATTTCGTGAGCGGCACCCGGTCCTGCGGCCGTCGCGGCCCGGCAAGACTCGGTTCGACGCTTGCGAGATCCAATTCCAAAGTGTCGGTGAAAACCGGATCGGGAGACGCGTCGGTGCGGAACATTCCCTGCTCTTTGCAGTAGGCCTCCACCAGCTTGATCAGCTCGGGGTCTCTGCCGGTAAGTTCCAAATACTTGAGCGTCTCGTTATCGACGGGGAAGAAGCCGATCGTCGCGCCGTATTCGGGCGACATGTTGCCGATGGTCGCGCGGTCGGCGATGCTGAGGTTCGACAATCCCGCGCCGTAGAACTCGACGAACTTTTCCACCACGCCTTTTTTCCGCAGCATCTCGGTGACGGTGAGGACGAGATCGGTCGCCGTGGCGCCTTCGCGGAGCTTGCCGTGGAGCTTGAAGCCGATCACGTCGGGGATCAGCATGATGAGCGGTTGGCCGAGCACCGCCGCTTCGGCCTCGATGCCGCCTACGCCCCAGCCGACGACGCCGAGGCCGTTGATCATCGGCGTGTGCGAGTCCATGCCGACGACCGTGTCGGGATAGGCGAGCGTCGTGCCGTTCTCTTTCGAGCGGAAAACTACCTGTCCCAGGTATTCGAGATTGACCTGATGGCAGATGCCGGTATCCGGCGGCACGACGCGAAAATTACTGAAGGCCTTCGCGCCCCAGCGAAGGAAAGCATAGCGCTCGACGTTGCGCTCGTATTCGATTTTCGAATTCAAGTGAAAGGCGTCCGCCGAGCCGAAGCTGTCCACCTGGACCGAGTGGTCGATGACGAGATCGACCGGCGCCAGCGGGTTGATCTTCTTCGCGTCGCCGCCCATCCGCTTCATCGCCTCGCGCATCGCCGCGAGATCCACGACCGACGGCACGCCGGTCAAGTCCTGCGTCAGCACGCGCGCGGGCATGAAGGCGATTTCTTTTTCTTTCTTCGCCTTTGGATTCCAGCCCGCCAGCGTCTCAACGTCCGCCTTCGCGACTAATCGACTGTCCTCGTGCCGCAAAAGATTTTCCAAAAGTACTTTGAGCGAGACGGGAAGCTGCGAAAGGGTTTTGAATCCCGCCTTCTCCAGCCGGTCCAGGCGAAAAATCTTGTACGATCGATTGCCGACCTTCAGCTCCGCCGCGGTGTTGTAACTGTCCAGGGACTTCTGCGCCATCGAGATCTCCTTAATTTTTCAGCGATTACTCTTATTTTGTAGCCTAGGGTGTGGGGGGAAAGCAATAGGAGGAATGCCTCGGCTGGCCTGGCTGTTTCGGAAGAAACTTGACATGGCGTGTTGCTGGCATGACAATCGTATCATTGTTGAACGTCGATAGAAGAATGAAGGGCTATGTTTCGCAGCTTTCATCGAACTTGGGTCTTGATTACAAAAGTCGTCTATTTAACTCAGTCCTAGATATGATGCGCTATCTGGGAGAAGCCTAGAGTCGGACGGTGTTACACTATAGGTGGGCGATGATCTTCAGGAGGAATTAACCGTGAACATCAAAACCGTTGCACTGCTGCATCCCGGCAATATGGGCGTCACGATCGGCGCGGCCGCCGCTGCGAGCGGCGCTCGTGTCGTCTGGGCCTCGCATCAACGCAGCAAGGCAACGCGGGATCGCGCTCGTCAGGCCGGCTTGGTGGACGTGGAGAGTCTCACCAATGCGGTGCGGCAAAGCGAGATCATCCTGGCCGTCTGCCCGCCGCATGCGGCTCTTGAGCTTGCGCAAGCCGTGACGGAGCACAACTTTCACGGCATTTACGTTGATGCCAACGCGGTCTCGCGGGCGACGGCCGAGCAAATCGGCGAGACCGTGACGCAAGCAGGGGCGAGCTATGTGGATGGCGGCATTATTGGCTCACCGGTAAAGCGCGCGGGAACGACTCGCCTCTATCTCTCCGGGCTCCGCGCCGCGGTAGTCGCGGAGTTATTTTCCACGAGCATGCTCGATGCCAGGGTCATCGGCGAAAAGCCGGGCGCCGCTTCCGCTCTCAAGATCGCCTATGCCGCTTGGACCAAGTGCAGCGATGCACTCATCCTGGCGATCCGCGCACTCGCGGTGATTGAAGGAGTGGATAAAGCTCTGGTCGGAGAATGGGCTCTCTCCCAGCCGGACCTCGAGCGCCGGTGCATTCGGGCCGCCGCGGTCGCCGTGCCTAAGGCGTGGCGATACGTGGGTGAGATGAGGGAGATCGCGGCAACCTTCGAGGCCGCCGGACTGCCGTCGGGCTTTCACCTTGCGGCCGCCGATATCAATGAGCGGCTCACGCCCTTCAAAGATCGCACGGATCCGCCTCCCACGGTGGCGGCCGTCGTCGACGCGCTCCGCGCGTCGGCCGAAAAAAACCGCTAGCATCTTTAGAACGACCCCGTCAGGCGGACTATCAACCATGAAACGGAATCCGCAAGACCTGGAAAAAATCGCTAGTGTCATGCTGGAATACTACGACCAGCATGCCGAAGATTTTTGGCAAGGCACGAAGGATCATGATGTCAGCCAGAATATCGAGGCGCTGCTGAAATACATCGAGGGCGAGCCGCCGTTTACGATACTCGATTTTGGTTGCGGACCGGGGCGCGATCTAAAAACCTTTTCGGATCTGGGTCACATCGCAATAGGTTTGGAAGGCTCGGCGCGGTTGGCGGAGATGGCGCGCGCGTATAGCGGCTGCGAGGTATGGCAGCAGGATTTTTTGAAGCTCGATCTGCCGGCGAATCGTTTCGACGGTGTCTTTGCGAACGCCGCGCTGTTTCATGTGCCGAGCCAGGAGTTACCGCAAGTGTTACGCGAGCTCCACGCGACTCTGAAGCCGGGTGGCGTGCTGTTCAGCTCGAATCCGCGCGGGAACAATGAAGAAGGATGGCAGGGGCGGCGATACGCAGCCTACCACGATCTTGAAACGTGGCGGTGCTTTGTGGCGAATGCGGGCTTCGTCGAGCTGACTCACTACTATCGTCCGACCGGCTTGCCTCGTGATCAACAGCCATGGCTGGCGAGCGTGTGGCGCCGGATGTGACCCATCGGTTTTTTTCTCATGGAGGCGCTGGATTCTCCAATCGACTTAAAGTATAGCTAGGCGGCCGTGAGGATCGCCCACCGTTCAATTCTTTCGCATCTATTCGTCGCTATTCTCTTTTTGTCGGTAAGCGGGTGTACCCTTCAAAAGCAGTTCCAAGAGTATAAAGTCGGCGCTGTAGGTCGCTTCGAATTCCGAGAACCCGACCGGGGTATGGAGGGTGTCGTTATCGGCGCTCCGCGCGGACGCAGCGAACCGGCCTCCGTAGACTATTCAAAATGGATAAGCGACCGAACGGGCGCGGGGCTGGTGATCGCTTATGGTTTTTCAGCGCAACGATTGAGCGTGACCCAACCCATCGTGCGCTACGATTTGATCCCGGTGAAGTTAGACGATCCGGTGGGAAGAGGCAGCGTCTATCCGGAATTCAAGAAGCTCCTTCGGCAAACCGCGATGAGCGACGTTGAGTTCTATGTCGGCCTGCGTTTGCTCTCCGAGGAAGTCTCGAAAAACCAAATCGAGGTAGCCGCGAGCGGCTTTACGTTTGAGGAGCTGAAGATTCTGAAACAAGCTTTTCTGCGCATTAGAGATCAAGTCATCGCGCGCGAAGCGACGCCGAAGGTCGGCATTGCCATGGAGCCGCTGGACAAAATTTATTGGAACGTCACCGGCGTTAAGCATCATGGAGTGTTGATGATGGCGGAAAAGGGACTGAACCTGCGGCTGCCAAAAGCCTTGTCGGCCGCCGCCGTCCAAAAAACCTATAAGGCTATCTTGGCTTTGTGGATCGCCGAAGCCATCGCCATGGCGCGCGAGAATCCCTTGCGACTTCCTCAGATCGAAGTGAAGGTTTTGGAGAACGGGAGAATCGTGAGGATTCCTGCAAGGGAAAACTCTAAGGGTGCTGTGATCGCCGCGCCGCACGGCAGCGCCGACGAATACACGGCGGAGATGGTCAAGGAGTTGAGTCATCGGACGGGTCTCCCGGCTGTGATCGCAAAGGGCTTCACTCCCACCGAAGCGGGCGGCTGGCGGATCAACGTCAATCGGCCGACGGAAAAGGGTTTTCCGGGCTATTTTGAAGGGTTCGAGATCGATTCGGGCCGGGCCATGGAGGTTTACAAGACCTTTAAGGACGTCGTGCTGCAAACCTCCCATGGGAAATTGGATCTCTACATTGATATCCACCAAAACGGTCAACAGAACGACATCGAGGTCGCGACGCTGGGCCTGACCCGAGAGCAGGCGCAGATCATCAAGAACGCTTATCTGGAAATACGAGATCAGGCTCTGCGGAATACTCCCGGCATAGCGGCCGTGGATCTCGTCATCGAGCCGCTCGATGTCGTGCAAATCGGAGCCTGGGCGGCCAAAGGTCAAGGTATTCTTGGCGTCGCGAAAACAAGCCTGCACTTCGAACTGCCGGTCAACCGAGTGCTGGTCGATTCCCGCGCGCGCGAGACCTACACAGCCATCCTCGCGCGTCTGCTCAGCCGGACCGCGCAACTCCTTCTGAAGCAACCCGAGCGGACAAACTGATTCCCGCCGCACAAGACGGATCTTCGGCTTGATTTGCGCGTAATTTCCGGGGACAGTAAATAGGTACACCGCGGACACGGGCGAATCCGGGGCCATGGACACGATCGCGCGGCGACGGTTCGCCCTTCGATTGAGATGAGAAAAGCGGACTCACAAGTAAAAGCCGTCCTGGAGACGGACAGATTCCTCATTCCCTACAGGATATTCGAAAATGACGCGCCGCATATCGTTTGCGTGAACGGCGTGCAGCAGTCCATGGCGATGTGGCAGAGTTTTATCGCCCGCTTTTCCCGCAAATATCGAATCGTGCTTTTTGATTTTCCCAATCAGGGCAAGGCGAAGATTACTTCCGGCTCTGACCAGATATCCCTCAACGAGCAGATCGAAATTCTGAATGCGGTGTTGGATAAAACCGGCACCCGCGTCGATGCCACGCTTTGCGCCGCTTCCTGGGGTGGGGTCGTTGCGGCAGGTTTCGCCGCAATCTATTCGATGCGGATCAAAAGAATGGTGTTGGCCAGCCTCGGGACAAAGCCAAGCAGGAAATTGGTCGAGACGATCGAACAAGGCGTGACCGTAGGCGTGAAAAACCGCAAAAAAATGGCCGAGGTCCTACTCAAGAGTTTCGGGGAAGACCTTCCTCCATCGATCAAACAGAAGATCGTCAGTCAATTCCACACGATGACGGAAGAGCGCGTGCGGGCGTTCTATGAACACGGGCTGTTTGTGATCTCATCGAAAAGCTTAAGCGAGGTGGTCGATTTAAAAAGTATCAAAGCAAAGACGATCTTGTTAAACGGAGAGAAAGACGCCATCATCGACCTGGACGACGTTAAATTGCTCGCCTCCCAAATTCCCGATTGCGAGATGATCATCGTCAAAGGCGTGGGCCATTTTCTCCATCTGGAAGATGCGGGAGTTTTGGATATCTACGAAACTATTCTTTCCTCGAGTGCGGCGCCCGGCTTTTCGGCCCTTCATCGCCGCGACCAACGGTTTCATTCCCTGACATAACTCTTGACGCGTGGCCGGGTTTGACGGACAACGAACGAACTCACTATGATACCCGCCGCGTGAACGACATCCATGAACGCTGCATGACGGAAGTCGAGTTCATGAAAAATAGGAGCGATGTTCATGCCGTACCTTAGTCCGACCGACGTAACGATACTGGTGCTGGTGGGAGCGGGCTTGATCGCGCTTTACTGGGGATATCGAGCGCGCAAATCGTCGAGGATGCCGCCCGAAAAAAGGACGCGAGTATTCAAGTACGGCCGGTTGGCAGGATTAGTCATGATCGTGCTCGGGTTAGGCGCGTACGGTTGGGAAATCATGAGTCCCATCACCACCGAGAAGATCGTACAAGCCGAGCGCAGGAGAGTCGCATTACCGATGGATATCGACGCCATTACACGATGGGATTCGGTTGAAGCAGCCCCGCAGCGCGTGATCTACGCCTATACCGTTCGCAGAATACCGCGAGACCGAGACGGGCTCGCGAACGCTTTGCGGCAACAGATCACTCAGTCGGTGTGCGGGGATAAAGTGTACCGCGACGCCGTCAAGCAAAATATCTCGTTCGAGTTCGTGTATAAATTTACGGATGAGAGCTATCCGGCTATAACTTTGTCTCCTGGGGAGTGCGCAGGCTAGAGGATGCCCGCTGACTTGAGAGGGAGAATCTGCATCTTCACGGGATCGAGTCCCGGGGCGCGATCGGAGTACGCAGACTCCGCGCGGGAGCTCGGACGTTTGCTGGTCGAGCGCGGCTACGGGCTCGTGTACGGCGGGGGAAACGTCGGACTCATGGCAGTCGTCGCGGACGCGGTGTTGGAGCACCGCGGCGAAGTCATCGGCGTGATTCCAGAATTGCTGGTCGACAAAGAGCTGGCGCACCGGGGGCTCTCGGAGCTTCGCATCGTCAAGTCCATGCACGAGCGCAAGGCCGTGATGGCGGAGCTGTCGGACGGCTTCATGGGCTTGCCCGGCGGTATCGGCACGATGGAGGAATTTTTCGAGGTGCTGAGCTGGGCGCAGTTGAGCCTCCACGACAAGCCGTGCGGTCTGTTAAACGTGTACGGATACTATCAGCATCTCATCCGGTTTTTAGATCACGCGGTCGATCAGAGATTTCTCAAGCCGAAGCACCGCTCTCTCCTCATTGTGGAAGAAGAGCCGCAGAGACTGCTCGATCGTTTCGAAGAATTCATCGCCACCCGGACGACCAGGCGGTTCGAGCGGAGCCAAACGTAACAGCGGCAAAAGCTGCGCATGGACAAGAAAAGATACAACGCGGGTATCCAGCGCGCCAAAGGGCTGCTGCACGCGGCATCCACTCTATACGACGGCTTTTACCGCGAGAGAGGCTATCTCAAAAAAAAAAGAGAGGTTACTTTCTCGTTCTCTTACGCGAAGCGGGCTGATCGAGCGCTTCGCCCCAGCGGGAGAGAAAGGCCGTGACAAATCCATGTTCGTTGGCCGATTCCGCGGCCAAAGGCGCGAGCGCCATCGCTACGGCTAAAGCTATATGATAACCGATGGAGCGGGATGCCAGCGCGCGGCGATAGGCCGGATGCACCCGGTTTACCCAGACCGTCGATTCCAGCAGGTGTGCGATTTCCAGATTTTTAGGGCGATCCTCGAATTGAATATCTAGCCCGTAGTGCGCCGGCTTTCGCACCCCGCCTTTGCCCGGTAAGCGTAGACCCTGATCCGGTATCGCAACGTGATCGTTCGATTCGGTGCCTCCCGGCTGATCGGCGGATTGTTGATCCGCCGTTGCTCCCTTTACTTCCTCGATATTTTCTTCCGCCCCGGCTTGTTGTAGCACTGAACCGGTTACGAACGAACGCGAGTCTGCGGCTTTGCCACTGGATCCAAGAGCCAGTCTTTTTTGACCGCCTGCGCGGCGCTCCACCAGGGAAGTCAGCAATGGGAACTCATGGGCAAGCTCTTCGAGGACGTGCGTCAAATCTCTCTGCAAAGGACGAACTTCCTTCGGGCGAGCGTCTCCGGTCGATTCCGGCGCATCGCCCCAGGCGGCGAGTTGTTTCGAGACCGCCTCCTGAATCGCTTTGCGGAAAGCGAGGTAGGCGGCGCCGCGCGAGCCGGTGCGAATGAAGTCTCCCTTGTTGAGAGTCAGGCAAGCTGCCAACTCCGGCACTTCGATCAAACCGCCCACCCGTTCCGGCGCGGAAGGCGTCAGCCCGAGCCAATCCCATCCTCTGCGAATGACTTTGCCGTAGGTGCTGATCGCGAGGCCGCGTTGTTCTTCGGGGAGAGAAAGGTCTTCGCGAATCAAATAGCCGAAGGCCGAAGGTTTGCGTTTGCGCATCAGACGGATTTCCAACGGACCTTGAAGCGGCGCCATCCAGCGCTGTTTTTCCAACCGTCGGCCGTTGACGAGAATCGCGACGCCTTCGGGGTAATGCGCGGCGAGAAATTCATCGAAGGTCGGATCGAGCAAGGGCTGAAAATGCCGGCGCATGCTCGCTTCGAGAAAGCCGGGATCGAGCAAGGGGGAAAGGGCATTGTGAACTTTTAGGCGCACCGCCGTGCCGCGCTCGGGCGCCAGGCCCAGGGGCGGGACCCACTTCCAGGGCGCGCGATGGCGCGAAGCCAAACGCCAGGAAGTCGCCACGTGGTTTTTACGGAGGCGGGTCTCCGTAAACACTTCCTCGCAGACCAACAAACCGAGCTTGATCCCGACGCCGGCGAAGCCGATGCCTTGTCCGCGAGCTTTCCCGCTCGCGGCGATGTCGTGATAGCGCGCCAGCTCGCGACGGCGCATGCCGGAGCCATTGTCCACAGTCGTCAAGGTGCTTTGCGCTGGGTCGGTCTCGAAAGCGATCTCCGTCGCGTCCGAGTCGAGAGCGTTGGCGATGATCTCCGTGAGAATCGTCTCCTCGATCGACTCCGGATAGGCGTCGCGCAAGTCCTCGAGAAGATGCAATAGGTCGACTCGGGTCTCACCCATTTACAATAATCCCTGTTTCTTCCATGGAAATAGCATCATCGATTAGCATTCGAAAGCCAGGATATGTATTCTGGGCTTGGTAAGCAATCGAACGAGAGGATTTCAGAGACCGACCGAACATTCGCGCACGCCATGCGAAACCACTTTATGTACGAACGCCATCGTGACCGCTTGTTGCCGCGCGCCGCGTTCTTGCGTCGCCTCGGGCGTCACGCGCTCGTTGCATGCGCTCTTGTCGCGGGGTCGCTTTTGGCCGGCATTCTCGGTTATCACTTCCTGGAGAATCTCGGATGGATCGACGCGCTGCTGAACGCGGCGATGATCCTCGGCGGGATGGGACCGGTCAACGAAATCCATACCGTCGCGGGCAAGATCTTCGCTTCGATCTACGCACTCTACTCCGGCCTGATCGTCCTCGTCGTCGCCGGCGTGCTGTTCGCGCCGATCTTCCATCGATTTCTGCATCGTTTTCATCTGGAGCTCGACGGCGGCGATTCTTCCCGCCGCGGCGGCAAATCTTAGTTTCTTAGATCTACCTGCTACTGGAACCTAGAACCGACGCGACGTTTCGCCGGCTCGCCGCGCTCGAGCCGAGAAACCGCGAGCTCGCTTCGAATCCGTCTTGCAGTCAGCTTTCAGTCGTACGGCGCATCGGAGACGAACGGAGTAATAAGATTGCCCTATGAGAAAAAATAATACTTGACATAGTCTTTAGTCCTGGAGTATGAAGCTGAAGCGATTCAATGAGTGTCGTTGAGCCAACTTTATGGGCACTGAGTCTTCAAGCAGATTACGATACCGGTCCCGTTGTAAAGGGAAGCCCCGGGGCAGCTCTCAGGTCGAACTAAACATCACAGACTTCTCAGCGAAGGAACACCTATGGAATACGTAGTCGTCAGCTTCCGCGCAGCGCGTAAAGTTCGCATCGACGGCCAGGACGCCGGATTTACCAACGATACGCTCATGGTGGAAAGGGGACACCACGTCTTCGACCTCGGCGAGCCGCAGGATTACCGGCCGCCCTCGGTCCAGAGGATCGTTCAAAGCACGACATCGATCGGTCCTCTGATCATCAACGATTTTCACCCATCGGGAGGTGACGTATGAGTAACCGCCTGCAATGTTTGGCGGCGGTTCTCGCATTAGCCGCGTCGGCTTGCGCCACCTATCCGGTCAATCCCCGGTTGTCCGAGTACGACCCTAAAGCCGGCTATCGCTATGAAAATCTTAAGGCGCCGGGAAATTCCGAAACCCTCTTCGTCATTCTGACCTTCTCGGGAGGAGGCACGCGCGCCGCGGCGCTTTCCTATGGCGTCCTGGAAAAATTGCGCAACACGAAAATCCAATGGGAAGGCCAGGAGCGGCGCTTGCTCGACGAAGTGGACGTCATCTCTTCCGTATCCGGGGGCAGCTTCACCGCCGCCTATTACGGCCTCTTCCGAGAAGAATTATTCGATCCGGAGAAATTCGAGAAAGTTTTCCTGTACCGGAACATCCAGGGCGAGCTGATCACCTCGCTGTTCAATCCGTTCAACTGGGGCCGGCTGGCATCGCCCGGTTTCGGACGGATTGAAGTCGCCGCCGAGCTTTACGACCGCGAAATATTTAGGGAGAAAACTTTTCGCGACTTGATCGACCAGGCGCGCCGGCCGTATATCATGCTCAACGCGACCGACCTCACAATGGGCGCGCGCTTTACCTTCGTCCAGGACCAGTTCGATCTGATCTGTTCGGACCTGGGCGGCGTCCACGTGTCGCGCGCCGTCGCCGCCTCGTCGAACTTTCCGATCGCGTTCACGCCGTTGATCGTCAACAACTACGCGGGGAGCTGTCATTACCGGGTTCCGGTCTGGATGGACGAGGCCGAGAAAGACCTCCTGGTCAAC
This sequence comes from uncultured Syntrophobacteraceae bacterium, assembly GCA_964404195.1. GTDB lineage: Bacteria > Desulfobacterota > Binatia > UBA9968 > UBA9968 > JAJPJQ01. Next base: position 21,451 of record CAYOJC010000036.1, on the reverse strand, counting down.
CCGCCGCGCTTCAACCGCGCGCGCATCGCGCGCTCCTATTTGAACAGCGAGCAGCGCAAATACGTTCACCTGCTGGACGGAGGCGTGGCCGACAACATCGGGCTGCGCGGCCAGCTCCTGGCCATTCGCTCGAACGATTTGTCGTGGAGCGTGGCGAACAAAATCAATTTGAAGGAAATCAAAAAACTCGTGGTGATCGTCGTCGACGCCCGCACCGATCCCAAGACCGAGATCGACCAAAAGCCGAGCGGTCCAGGACTGACCTCGATCGTGGAGATAATTTCCACGATCCCGTTGGGCAACTACTCGTTCGACACCGTGCAACAACTTTTGGACACTTTCGATTCCTGGCAGAAAGACGAGGCTTCCTACGCCGCGTGTAAAGGCATTCTCCAAGACCAATGTCCCGCCGGGAAAATGCCGACCCGGCCGCCCAATATGGCGGAGGCTTTCGCGGTCTACGTCGGCTTCGACCAGATCAAGGACCCGAAAGAGCGGCAGGAGTTCCTCAATTTGCCCACGACCTTTGCGCTGCCGAAGGAAGAGGTGGACAAGCTGAGAAAGATCGGGCCGAAGATTCTCGACGAGTCGGAGAGCTACCGAAACCTTTGCACTGAGCTCAAATGCCAGGTGAAGTGACTCCAGGCCGTCGGAAGAGGACCATCTACTTCGGTGTGCTTCGCTGCCGCACGCTCCAAGCGTGAGCATGATGTGTGAGCGCGCTCGTTTACGAACATGAGCAGCTCTACGGAATGCCGATCTCGTCCGCGAGGCGCAAGATGTGCTCGACCACCGTCTTTGGTTGCTCTTCCTGCAGGTAGTGCGCGCAATCCGAAATCATCGTTCCACGCACATTTCCCGCGGCTGTGCGCCAAACTTCCAGCACGGGATAGCGCGCGACGGGTCCCCGCACCGACCAAAGAACATAGACGGGTGTGCTGATTTTATTCCCCGCTTCAAACCATTCTTTCCAGTAAGCCGCATCGCCTTCCAGCGCGTGGCGATAGTCGGCCAGGATGGCTTCGACCGAGCCAGGCCGGCAGAACGGCTCCAAAAAAGTTTCGTGTTCTTCGGGAGGGAGATGAGTGTGGCGCTCGAGAAAAAGCGAGAAGAAGAGGCGCGGATTTTGTCCGATGATTTTTTCGGCGACTCCGCGCTGGCGGAAAAAATCCATGTACCAGCTCCGGCCGCTCGGGTCTCTGGGGCGCTCGTCTCTCAAGCCGAACGGGAGAGAATCGAGCATGACGAGAGCCGTGATATTTTCACGGTGATCCGCGGCAAGTCGCTGTGCCACCGGAGCGCCGCGGTCGTGGCCGACCACAATAAAAATTATCCATCCGAGCAACCGCGCCAGAGCTAGCGCGTCGGCGGCCATCGTGCGGTTATCATAACCCGCCGCGTCGGACGGCCGATCGGATTCGCCGTAACCGCGCCGGTCCATCGCGACCACGGTGAATCGCGCGGCTAAATCGGGCATTACCTTGCGCCACAGCCGCCGATCGCGCGGTAAGCCATGGATCAAGAGCAGCGGATAACCGGTGCCGGCTTTCTCGTACGCCAGCCGGACACCGTTGACGGAGGCATATTGGACGTCGACGGCCACAGCGATGGGTTTACCGGTTTTAACTCGCCAGCGCCTTCTTATAGAAGCGCTCGTCCACGTACTTTTCAGGCTTAGGGATCGGCCGCTTCATCAAACCCGCCCTCTCGCGCAGTTGTAGAACGGTACGGATGCCTTCCATGTCGATCCGGCTTCGCGGGGTGAAGCCGAATTCCGGACTGACGCTCTCATCATACATCTCGGCCGCCTGTGCCAGAGAGTTTTTATTTTCCGGCAGAAGAAGTTTGATGACCTCGCCTTTATTCTTCGGCTCCATGACCCAGTCGGTTGCGCGTATCATCGCGCGGATGTAGCGCACCAGAAGCTCTTCGTTCGCATTCGCCCATTCCCGCCGCGTAGCGCCGAGCCCTCGGGCGTAATGCGTTACGAAATCTTCCGAGCGCGCAAGGATCTTCAAGCCGCGCTTTTGAATTTCCTCGTCCGACAGGTTCATCATGCCGGCCCAGGCTTCGCCGCGGGCGAGCGCGTCGGCGCGTTTCATGGTGTTGCCGAACATTTTCAACGTGTAATCGCGTTCGCGCTCCAGGCCATGTTTCTTGAGGATGGAAATCATCACGATGGCGAACCCCGTGGTCGGCGCGTCCACTGCCAGAACCTTGCCCTTGAGGTCGCCGAAATCGTTCACGGCCGGAAGCACGACGAGCTTTTGCCGGAGTCCCTGGTGCCCGCCGAGGAAAATGACGAAGTCGTTGGGCGCCGGGTCCGCGCCCTGTCCCTCGGCCCAGGCGATGACGTTGTCGGCGTTGTTGAGAATGAGATCGTACCTGCCGCCGATGAGATTGCGCATGAGCGTCGGCGAGTCGGTGACGATATTGAGCTCCACCCGGATGTTCTCCGCCTGGAGAAAGCCCCGCTCCTCCGCCGCGAGGATCGCCGCGTCCTTGTTGAACGTCCCTATGCGAATCAGATCTTCAGCCATGACGGTTTATGCTCCTGTGGGTGTCTCGTTTTGCAGTGATTGAAACCCCTTGTTTAGACAAGCAAGTACGTAACTCCCGCGGAAGCGGGAGGGAGTCCAAGTAGGGGCGCGATTCATCGCGCCCTGGATTCCCGTTTTCACGGGAATGACGAGCAAAGCGTAAAATCGTGTACAGACACGTTGCTTGAAGTTGTCTTCGAGCCGATCCGTTTTACTACCATGGAAGCCCTTGGCGATCCAGCGAGCCTTTGGTAGTGTAGGCGATCGGGAGGATCGGCTCTTGACGACCGCGTTGCGCGAGTTTCAGGTGATGGCGAAACCCATCGGGGCGATCTGCAACCTCGATTGCCACTACTGTTACTACCTCAAGAAGGAATTTCTCTACCCTGAAGACAGCGCGTTCCGGATGAGCGACGAGGTGTTGGAGCGTTACATCGTCCAGCAGATCGAAGCCGCGCCGGGACCGGCGGTCAATTTCGCCTGGCACGGCGGCGAGCCCACAGCGCTCGGACTCGACTACTTTAAAAATATCGTCGCGCTCCAGAAAAAGCACAAGCCGGACGGGAAGAAGCTCACCAACGGGATTCAGACCAACGGCACGCTGCTCGACGAAGAATGGTGTCATTTTTTCGCCGGCGAGCGCTTTTCGGTCGGGCTCAGCATCGACGGCCCGCGCGAGCTGCACGATGCCTATCGCGTGGACAAAGGGCAAAAGCCCACGCACAAGCAGGTCTTGCGCGCGTTCCGGATGCTGAACGAACATCGCGTTCACTGCGACGTGCTCTGCGTGCTCCACGACCGGAACGTGCGCCACCCGACGCAAGTCTATCGGTTCTTCAAAGACATCGGCGTCGAGTTTCTCCAGTTCCTGCCGCTCGTGGAGAGGGAGAACGGCGGCGTCAGCTCGCGCACGGTCCCGGCGGCGGCCTTCGGCGTTTTTCTCTGCGACGTCTTCGACGAATGGGTGAGAAACGACGTGGGAAAAGTCGCTATTCAGATTTTCGACGAGGCGGCCCGGCCGCAGGCCGGTCTCGAACACTCGCTCTGCATCTTCCGCGAGACCTGCGGCGCCGTTCCAGTCGTCGAGCACAACGGCGATTTTTTCTCCTGCGACCATTTCGTCGAGCCCGCGTATCGCGTGGGCAATATCGGCGAGAAGCATTTGGGCGAGCTGGTGGAAAGCCCGGCGCAGCGCGCCTTCGGCGAGGCCAAGAAGGGCTTGCTGCCGCGCTATTGCCGCGAGTGCGAGGTGCGGGCGATGTGCAACGGCGGCTGCCCGAAGGACCGCTTCATCCAGACGCCGGACGGCGAAGCAGGACTCAACTACCTCTGCGAAGGTTACAAACGGTTTTTCATCCACAGCCGGCCTTATCTCAAGAAGATGGTTGAGCTGTGGGAAGGGGGCGAGCCGATCGAGAAATTAATGGAAGCGGCGCGCGCCGAAGATGCAAACGCTTCTCCTCAGGCAGGCCGCAACGATCTATGCCCGTGCGGCTCCGGCAAAAAATACAAAAGATGTTGTATGAGCAAGTAGGTTATTGGTTAACTGGTTACTCGTTACTGGTAACTAACGGCGTGCTGCTGGGTCGTGTTTGGCCACTAATAACCAATCAACCAATAACCAGTAACAAAAACTCACGTCTCGCGCACCGCAGGTGTCAGATCACTTTTTCGCTGCGGAGTTTCTGAATCGCGGCGTCGTCGTAGCCAAGTCTTTTTAGAATCGCGTCTGTCTGCTCGCCTAATTCGGGGATCCGGTCGTAGCGCGCCGGGCTGGCGGAGAGGCGCAGCGGGTTGCCGACGACGGGAACTTTACCAACCGGCGAATCGACTTCGCGGATGAGCCGGCGGGCGATGGCTTGCGGGTGGGCGAGAACCTCCGCGATGCCTCGGACCTCGCCGTACGGCAGTTGCGCTTTCTTGAGCCGTTCGAGCCAGTCGGTGTGGTCGCGCTCGAGAAATATCCTTTCGATTTTCTCCTCGAGCACCGCGCGATTTTGTCTTCTTCCCTCCACGGTGGCAAAGCGCGCGTCTTCGAGAAGATCGGGCCTCTGGATAACTTCCTTGCAGAAAACCTCCCAGTCTTTGGGTGTGGCGACCGCGACATTCACATATTTCCCGTCCCGCGCCAGGTACGGCCCATAGGGCGTTACATAGTTGTGCCGCATCCCCATCCGTTCGGGCTGTTCGCCTTGATGCCAATAATGATGGGGAAAGTAGCCGAGCCAGGAAACGATTGATTCGAACATCGAAATGTCGATGAATTGGCCCGCGCCGCTCTTTTGCCGCTGATAGAGGGCGAGGACGATTCCCAGCGTCGCGTACATGCCGGAGGCGATATCGACGATGGCGACGCTCGCCTTCGCGGGTTTATCCGGATAGCCCGTGGTGGCGATGATACCGGCTTCGCCCTGCACGAGCAGATCGTACGCCTTCACGTCGCGATAGGGCCCGTCCTGTCCGTAGCCCGAGAGCGAACAGTAAATGAGACGCGGATTGATCGATTTAAGCTTCTCGTAGCCCAGTCCCGACCTTTCGGCGACGCCCGGCGCGTAGTTTTCGAAAAAAATATCCGCGTCGCGGATCAAGCGATGCAGAATCTCGCGCCCCTGTTCCTGTTTCACGTCCACCGTGAGACTCTGCTTGTTCCGGTTGAGCCAGACGTAGCCCGACGACAGGCCGCGAACCGCTTTGTCCCAGTGCCTGATGAGGTCGCCGACTCCGGGGCGCTCGACCTTGATGACCTCCGCGCCCATATCCGCGAGGATACAGGTGCAGAAAGGGCCGGCCAGGACCTGCTCGAAGGAAACCACGCGAACGCCGTCGAGCGCGCGGGAAGGGTTTTCGTTATTTGGACTCACCTTTGATCTCCGGAAATAGGTCACGCCTGGGCGCGTGGGCCTTCTTCCATACCATGACGCTGCGGGTGTAGTCGATCACGACGCTACCGTCCTGTTTGACGCCGCGGGTGCGGACTTTGACGATGCCCCATTGCGGCTTGGACTTCGACGCGCGCTTGTCCACGACTTCCGATTCGGAATAGAGCGTGTCGCCGGCAAAAAGAGGGTTCGGCAGCTTGATCTCGTCCCAGCCGAGCGCGAAGCCGTTTTCGCTCACGTCGGCCACGCCCATGCCGGCAACGATCGCCAGCGTTAGCGCGCTGTTGACCAGGCATTTGCCGAATTCCGTGCGCTTGGCGTACTCGTTGTTGAAATGAATCTGGTTGGTGTTGTTGGTCAGCAGCGTGAACCAAATATTGTCCGCTTCGGTGATGGTGCGTCCGAGGCGGCAGCGATAGACGTCGCCGACTTCGAAGTCCTCGAAGTAGCGTCCTTCCCAACCGGGCTTGACGGCCATAGCATCTCTCCCTTCGGTTCGGATCATATCGGAGAGATCCTTCACTTCGTTCAGGATGACAAGACTGATGTCATTCTGAGCGCAGCGAAGAATCTCTCTTCAGTTGCGCATCGGGTCGCAAGCGTTCCCGTGACTTATTATCCCGATTTTGCAATTAGCACGCCGCACTATATACTGCGGCTCAGCACCATCGTAAATATCGGAGGCGAGGATGGATTTCAACCTGACCCAGGAGCAGCAGCAGATCCGCGAAGAAATCCGAAAAGTCTGCGGCGAATTTCCCGACGCCTACTGGCGGGAGATCGATAAGAAGCGCGGTTATCCGGACGCGTTCGTCAAGAAGCTCACCGAGCTCGGCTGGCTCGCCGCGCTGATTCCGGAAGAGTACGGCGGCAGCGGCCTGGGGATCACGGAGTCGAGCATCATCCTGGAAGAGATCAACCGCTCGGGCGGCAGCGCGACCGTATGTCACGCGCAGATGTATACGATGGGCACGCTCCTCCGGCACGGCAGCGAGGAGCAGAAAAAAAGATACCTGCCAAAAATAGCTCGCGGCGAGTTGCGCCTGCAAGCCTTCGGCGTCACCGAGCCGAACGCCGGATCGGAGACGACCCGCATCGAGACGCTGGCGGTGCGACGCGGAGACCGATACGTGGTCAACGGGCAAAAAATCTTCATCTCGCGCGTGCTCGAATCCGATTTGATGCTGCTCCTCGCCCGCACCACTCCTTACGACGAGCTGAAAGACAAGACGCAGGGGCTCTCGGTTTTCATCGTCGATTTGAGAGAAGCCAAGGGCAAGATCGAAGTGAAGCCGCTCGATCTCATGATCAATCACCACACCAATTCGCTTTTTTTCGACGGCCTGGAAGTCCCGGCGGAAAATTTGATCGGAGAAGAGGGCAAAGGATTTCGCTACATTATCGACGGCTGGAACGCCGAGCGGATTCTCGTCGCCGCCGAGGCGATCGGCGACGGCCGCTGGTTCGTCGAGCGGGCGGCGAATTACGCCAAAGAGCGCATCGTATTCGGCCGCCCGATCGGCGCCAATCAAGGGATTCAATTCCCCATCGCGCAGGCATATGCCCGCATCGAGGCGGCGGACCTCGTCCGTTTTCAGGCGGCGACCAAGTTCGATCGCAAGGAGCGTTGCGGCGCGGAAGCGAACATGGCCAAGTTTTTGGCCTCCGAGGCCGCGTGGGAGGCGGCCAATGCCTGTCTCACGACCCACGGAGGATACGGCTTCGCCTCGGAGTACGACGTCGAGCGCAAGTTTCGCGAGACGCGGCTTCTCACCATCGCGCCCGTCAGCAACAACCTCGTCCTCGCCTATCTCGGGCAACACGTCCTGGGAATGCCGAAATCGTACTAAGCTTGAAGAATGGAGTATTGGAGTGTTGGAGTAATGGATTCGATGAGTCCAGCACTCCAGTACTCCACTACTCCATTACTCCGGCAGTCTAGATCATGAATATCAAGCTCACGATCGAATACGACGGCACCGATTACTGCGGCTGGCAGGCGCAGCCGAACGGCCGGGCCATTCAAGACGTCATCGAGCAGGGGCTGGAAAAAATTCTCGGCGCCAAAATCCGGCTCACCGCCTCCGGCCGCACCGACGCGGGAGTGCACGCGCTCGGGCAGGTGGCGAATTTCACCCATGACGGAGAGCTCGATCTCTGGCGCCTCCAACGAGGACTGAACGGGGTCACGCCCAACGACATTGTCATCAGGCAGATTGATGTCGTGCCGGATTCTTTCGACGCGCGCCGGGACGCGCGCGCGCGCGCGTATCAATACCGGATATGGAATCACCGCTGGCCGCCGGCGATCCAGCGCCGCTTCTCCTGGCACGTGCACGATTCGCTGGACCTTAGCGCGATGGAGGAGGCGATTCGATCTTTGGAAGGCGAGCGCGACTTCGCCTCGTTCCAGGCCGCCGGCTGTGACGCGGCGCACTCGGTCAGAAAAATTTTTCGCAATTCGCTGACGCGGCAGGAGGATCTGCTGCTCTACGACGTCGAAGCGAACGCATTTCTCAGGCACATGGTGCGAAACATCGTCGGCACGCTCGTGGAGGTGGGCCGCGGCGAGCGCAGCGCCGACTCGTTTGCCGCGCTGCTGGAAGCGAAGGATCGAACTCAGGCGGGTCCGACCGCGCCGCCGCAAGGGCTGTTTTTGATGGAAGTGAAATATTAAGAGGCGGTAGGCGGTAGATAAGAAGACATGAAAAAGCGGTTCATTATACTTGCCGCGTTTGCGCTTCTCGTCGTCGTCTTTTTTTCTCAGATAAGATTAGGGCTGCTGACGGCGCTATTTTTGCGGGACATGCTCGATAGCGGCACGGTGCATGCGCCCGAGCGCGGCGCGCTTGCGTGGGTGACGCCGGCGCCGGCGGTCAAGCAAGTCGAGATTCCCAAAGGCAATGAAAAGATCGCCGCCGACATTTATTACCGACCGAAAAGCGGGAAGCAAGCCGCGGTCCTGCTGACGCACGGCATTATCGAGGACGGTAAAAACGATCCGCGTTTGATTCGCTTCGCCAATTCGCTCGCGCGCGCCGGCTTCGTCGTCCTCGTGCCGGACCTCAAAGGGATGAAGTCGTTCCGCATCCTCTTCAGTGATGTGGACGACATCGTCGCTTCCGTCCATTATCTCGCCTCTCTTGCGGACATCGTGGATGAAAGCAAGATGGGGATTATGGGCTTCAGCTACGCCGCAGGGCCGACGATCATGGCCGCCGCCGATCCTACGCTCCGGGACCGGGTCAAGTTTGTCGTCTCCTTCGGCGGCTACTACGATCCCATCAACGTCATTCGTTTCATCACGACCGGCTATTATGAATACGGAGATGAAAAAGGCTTTCTTCAGCCCCAGCCTTATGGCAAGTGGGTCTTTTTCATGAACAACGTCGATTACGTTGAAAACGACAAGGACCGGAAGATTCTTCGCGAGATATTCAAAAACGAGCAGATGGACGCTCCGGCGGACGTCGCGCCGCTTTTGGCCGAGCTCAGCCAGCAGGGAAAATATCTCTACGCGTTGCTGGTCAACAAAGATCCGCGACGCGTCGAAGATCTCGTCGGCAAGATCGATCCGCGGATGCGGGAATATCTCGCGAAACTTTCGGTCGCGCCGCTGATCCCTTCGATACGTGCGCGCTTCCTCATCGGTCACGGCACTACCGACCCGCTGATCCCATACACGGAAAGTATGAGACTGGCCGACGCGGTCGGGGACAAAGGCCGAGTTCACCTCGCCATCCTCCGGCTCTTCGCCCACGTCGATCCCGCGCGTCGGAGCTTTTCCGCCAAAGAGTTTCTGACCGTTTATCTTCCTTCCGTGTGGCAGTTCTATTACCTGGTGTACGATCTGCTGAGCCAACAGCGTTAAAATGTTATTCGTTAATAGTTACTGGTTACCGGTCAACTCGGTAGCGTTTTTTTCTGGCAAATAACCAGTCAACCATTAACCAATAACCGCGCATTGACACGCTTCGGCCGTTCCTTATATATCCAGGCAAGAAGGAGACCAGCCATGATGCCGTCACACGATTCTTTTTACGATATTTTTTCTAAGGGAAAAAAGCTCAAGATCCGATGGCCGAACGGCGCCCGTCTGGCGGTGACGCTCGCGGGCAATCTCGAAGCCTGGACGGAGACGCCGGACCCCAAACACAGAAGGAGCCACCACGTCGGCGGGTCGAACCCGATCACCGCGGAAGACGTTCGCTGCAAGTACGATTTCAGGACGGCGAGCGAGAACGACTACGGCGGCAGGACCGGAATCTGGCGGATTCTTCGAATTCTCAAGAAGCACGGGATCAAGGCGTCGTTCAATATCAACGGCCTGGCGGCGCTCAAATATCCCGAAGCGGTGAAGCGGATTTACGCCGACGGGCACGAGATCGTGGGCCACAACTACGCGGAGGACATCCAGTCGATTCATCTCACCAAAGAGCAGGAGCGAGAAGAGATCGGGACGTGTGTCAAAATATTTCAGGACCTCGTCGGCGCCAGACCCTATGGCTCTCTGTCCTCCGGCATGCGCCACACCGAGCACACCCTGGAGCTTTTGGCCGACGAAGGATTTCTCTGGCACGGCGACGCGGTCAACGACGATGCGCCGTATCTGATCGACGTGAACGGCAAGACGATCGTCGAGGTCCCGTATCGCAACGCGATCAGCGGCCTCAACGACACCGGCATGTACCGGCGCGGCATCACAGCGCGCGACCTGCTCGGCGCCTTCAAAGACGAGTTCGATATTCTCTACGAAGAATCCGCCGAGGAGCCGAAGATGCTCACGATGGCGATGCACTGCCAGATGGCGTTCCCCGCGACCGGCAAGGTGTACGAAGAGTCGATCCAGTACGCCAAGTCGTTCCCCGAGGTCTGGTTCGCGACGCGTATCGAAGTAGTCCGGTGGATTCTGGACCATTGCGTCAAATGAATCACGGAGGTAACGAGCCATGAAAAAACTGTCGTCGGCCTGTCTACTTCTGCTCGCTCTCGCGCTGCCGGGTTCGCCGGCCGGAGCCGAGCCTATCAGAGTCGGCTACGTCTCGCGCGACCTGAACTATCTCCCGTATTTCATCGCGCAGAAGAAAGGCTTTTATGCGCGCGAGGGGATTGCGGTCGATCTCGTCGCCATCGGCCGCGCCGATGTGCAGCTCCAAGCCCTGGTTACCAACGACCTCCACTTCGCGCTCATCAACCCGGACGGCATTATCATTCTCAACGAGAAGGGCAACAATCTCAAAGTCGTCGCCGGCTCCAGCAACGCGGCGCCCTATGTTCTGATCGGCGGCAAAAACTACAAAAAGATCGAGGAGCTCAAGGGGACGAGACTGGGCGTGGCGAGTCTCAAAGGCGGCGCGACGTCGATCCTGCTGAGCTATCTCAGGAGCAAAGGGCTGCTCTATCCGCGCGATTTCAATCTCGCCGTGATCGCGGGCGGCACTCCGGCCCGCTTGAGCGCGCTCGAAGGCGGCTCGGTGGCGGGCGCGGTGCTCGGCATTCCGTTCGCCGATATCGCCGTCGACCGGGGCTTCAACCGGTTGGGCGATACGACGGAAGTGATCTCCAAATACCAGTTCAACGCCGTCACCGCGAATCCGGCATGGGCCGAAAAAAACCGCGCCGCGGTCGTGAAATTTCTCAAGGCGCACATCGGCAGCATGCGCTGGATCTACGACCAGCCGGATCAAGCGGCGGATTTTCTGACCAAGGAGTTCGGGCTAAAACCACCCTACGCCCAGAAGGGCATCGACTATTACGTGAAGAACCGGGTCTATCCGATCGACGGCGCGGTCACGCTGGAGGGGTTGAAGGTCAACGTGGAGGTCCAGGTGCAAGACGGCTTGGTCAAAGAGCCTGCGCCGCCGCCGGAGAGATACGTCGATTTGAGTTTTCTTAGGCAGGCGCAAAAAGAGTTGGGGTTGTAGCAGGCCGCTGAAAAAGCCGCGTCCACCGCCCGCCTGGAAATCTCTCTCCGGGCCGATGCAGGCCCTTCGGGATCTCAAATGGCAAATCTCAAATTACAAAATCTGAGATCTGAAATCTGCGATTTGAGATTCCGAGCGAAGCGAGGATATATCGGCCCTCCGAGAGACTCCCAGGCGGGCGGTAGTGATGGTTGCGTGCCTCTTGGACGTTTTTGTGGCCATCTCAACGATCGGTCTGGGAAGAGGGTATTTTTTGAATCAGGAGATTTTCGATGTGTGACATGAAGGAAGAAGTCGGCATCCACGCGCCTGACGAGCCGGGGCGTGGCACGGTGCGGCAAACGGTTGCGGTTAAAGAATTGCTGCCGATGGCGCAGGCGCTGGCGGGGTGGAGGGAAAATCGCGACAGCCACGTCGGTTTTGTCGGCTACGGGAAAACAGTCGCCGGCAATAAAGTTCTGATCGCCGTGGACCAGGAATACGACCCCGCCGTGCCGCAGGCCGTTGCTCAAGCGCTGCGGGAGAAGGGAGCGCGCGTCGATATCCTCACCCTCGACCTGGGCGATCCCGACCGCGAGTTCGATCTGCTCGACGAGGTGCGCGTCATCATGCGGCGCGAGCCTTGGGAGAAAAATCCCCGGCGCTGGGAAGGATTTCCCTTCGTCGAAGATTTTGCCGCGCGGCGCGGCTACGATCTCTTAATCCACGGCAAGGGCGGGCCGATTCCCAAGACCGAGTTCCGCTACGAGCAGATTCCGTGGCTCAGGGCGGAGCATCTGTTGCAGCGCTCGACGGTTTATCCGCTCGATCTCCATCTCCTCATCAACCAGAAGACCTGGGCGCCGATCTGGGAATTCGGCCGCGGGGGAAAGGCGCGGCTGACGGACCCTGAAGGAACGGATCTTACCTGGAGCTATTGGGAAGAGTATTACGACGGCAGCCGCTACGGCTTTTCTTCCACGCCGCGCAACGGCCACCTCTTCAGCCATCCCGTGCCGCCGCTCATCGCCAAGGAGGACGCCGCCGGAGTCGTGGCCGGCACCACAAGCCATTTCTCGCGCGCCTTCCCGCGAGTGCAGGTCGAGCTGGAAGCCGGGCAGGTTGTCAAAGTTGCCGGTGGCGCGGCGTACGGCGACGCCTGGCGCGATCTTCTGGAAGAGAGCAGGCGCACGCAGTATCCGTGCTTTCCCCGGCCCGGGCTTTTTTATCTCTGGGAGGCGGCGATCGGTACCAACCCGAAGATCGTCCGTCCAAGCCGCATCGACCGCCACTCATCGGGCGGTTTCGAGTGGGAGCGGCGGCGCTCGGGCGTTATCCACATGGGCTTCGGCACGCTCTGGCGGGCGCCGGAAGAGAAATGGGCGGGCGAGCGCGGCCTGCTCTACGGCCACCTCCACATTCATCTGCTTTTTCCGACGTTGGTTATCACCGCGAAAAATGGCAGGGAGCATGCCGTGATTCGTAACGGCCGCCTCACCGCGCTGGACGATCCCGAAGTGCGCAAGCTCGCCGCAAACTATGGCGACCCGGATGAGCTTCTCGCCGAAGACTGGATTCCGCAGATTCCCGGTATCACGGCTGTGGGGTCATACGAAGAATATGCGAGCGATCCGGGGAAGTGGATATATGGGCAGGGATGAAGGATAAATGTGAGGCGCTTGAACTGCTTATGATGGGTCGTTATGATATTAGCTCTTTGGGGGAAAGTCCCGCATGGCTACCAGTTCAGGGCGCACGCTGTACGACAAGGTTTGGGACTCCCACACCGTTGACATCCTGCCTACGGGCCAGACGCAATTGTTCGTCGGCCTTCATCTGATTCACGAGATCACCACCGCTCCGGCGTTCGACATGCTGCGGGAGAAAGGCATGGACGTAGTTTATCCCGAGCGGACCTTTGCGACCGTGGATCACATCGTGCCCACCGACGTGCGCACGCGTCCGTTTCTGGATTCACAGGCGGAAGAATTGATTCAGGTGCTGGAAAAGAACGTTGGCGAGTTCGGGATCGATTTTTTCGGCCTGGACAGCGACAATCAGGGCATCGTTCACGTCATCGGCCCCCAGCTCGGGTTGACGCAGCCCGGCATGACGCTGGCGTGCGGCGACAGCCACACCAGCACGCACGGAGCGTTCGGAGCATTGGCCTTCGGCATCGGAACGAGCCAGGTGCGCGACGTGCTCGCCACGCAAACGCTTGCGATGGACCGGCTCAAAGTGCGGAGAATCACCATCGGTGGAACTCTGGCTCAAGGAGTTTACGCGAAGGACGTGATTCTCAACATCATCCGCAAGCTCGGCGTGTCGGGTGGCAAGGGCTTCGCCTACGAGTACGCCGGCGCGGTGATCGATAAGATGAACATGGAAGAGCGCATGACCGTCTGCAACATGAGCATCGAGGGCGGCGCTCTGGTCGGCTACGTCAACCCGGACCGAACCACCTTCGAGTTTTTAAAAGGAAGACAATACGCGCCCAAGGGCGCGGACTTCGAGCGCGCGGTGGCTTACTGGAAATCGGTCGCGTCGGATGCCAACGCGCACTACGACGAAACGGTGGACATGAACGGCTCAGAGATCGAGCCCACGGTCACCTGGGGCATCAACCCCGGACAGGCGGTCGGCATATCGGAGAAGCTCCCGCTGCCGGAAGGTTTTGCCGATCCGGAGGGAGCGAAAAAAGCTTATGAGCACATGGGCTGGAAGCCTGGAAGTCCGATTTTAGGAACGCCGATCAACGTGGCGTTTGTCGGGTCGTGTACCAACTCGCGGTTGAGCGATCTGCGCGCGGCGGCCGCAATCGCCAAGGGAAGAAAAGTTTCCTCCGGCATTCGCGCGCTCGTCGTGCCGGGATCGGCGGAGGTGAAGGCGCTGGCGGAAAAAGAAGGGCTGGATAAAATTTTCACGGAGGCGGGATTCGAGTGGAGGGCCGCCGGCTGTTCCATGTGCCTCGCGATGAATCCGGATAAATTGCAGGGGAGAGAGATCTGCGCCTCGTCGTCGAACCGCAACTTTATCGGCCGTCAGGGAAGTCCCGGCGGCCGGACTCTGCTCATGAGCCCGGCGATGGTCGCCGCGGCGGCGCTCAGCGGAAAAGTGGTCGATGTTCGCGAATATCTCCCATAGCAATTTTAGATTTTCGATTGCCGATTTTCGATTAAATCTAAAATCCAAAATCCAAAATCTAAAATGGGGCAGGGGGAGAAGAAGGTAAAAGGATGAACCAAGGCAGCCGAATTAGGCAAATTTGTGGAAAAGCCGTTCCGGTGCGGGGGAATGATATCGACACGGACCGCATCATTCCCGCGCGCTACTTGAAAGAGCCGACGTTCACGCGCATGGGCGAGTATCCCTTCTTCGACGAGAGGTTCGATGCCGCGGGGAAGCTCAAGCCGCATCCTTTCAACGACTCCAAATTCAAAGGCGCGTCGATCCTGTTCGTCAACAAAAACTTCGGCTGCGGCTCTTCGCGCGAACACGCGCCTCAGGCCCTGTATCGATTCGGCATCCACGCGATCGTGGGGGAGTCCTTCGCCGGCATCTTCTCGGGCAACTGCGTCATGCTCGGGATTCCCGCGGTCACGGTCGGAGCGAGCGAGATGGAAGAATTGATCAAGCTGTCCGAGTCCGATCCTCTAACCGGCTTCACTCTCGATATCGAGGCGAAGAAGCTCTCCTGGGACGCGGAAAAATCCATCCCGGTCGCCATTCCGGAAACATCCCGCAGGGCGCTGCTCGACGGCTCCTGGGATTCCACCGCAATGCTGCGCGCCAATCTCAGCAAAGTAAAAACCACCGCGGCGAAGTTGCCGTATATGACCGGCTTCAAAGGTTGAGCGGAGGCCGGTGAAAAAGGCCCATCTGCTTCGTTGCGCTTGGCCCGCTTCGCGTCAACGTACTAAAAGAGTACGCCTCCGCTCGCGGACCTTCGCGCGCCTTGCACGTGGGACCTTTTTGACCGGCCTCAAGACAAGTAACCTTTCTCTCTGCATTTTTTTCCTGTTCTCCGTGTCACTAATCTCCGTGTTCGGTTTTACGGCGGAAACCCAGCAGCCGATGCAGAATTACACTCCGCGCTTCCGTCCTTTCGACGGCGGGGAGAAGGCCGCGTATCAGGCGAGCTGGATGGGCGTGCCGGTCGCCTCGACCGAGATCGAGACGCGGCCGGTCGTGTTGGACGGCAAGAAGTTTTATCACGTCACGGTCAAGGCGGAGTCGTGGCGCTACCTGGATTTTATATTCAAGATGCGCGACACGATCGAGTCTACGTTCGACGCCGAGACGCTTCATCCGCGCCGGTTTGTTTTCATCCAGCGGGAAAATAAGAAAATCATCGACACGATCGCCGAGATCGATCCAGCGACGCACAAATGGGTAGTTCGACGAAAGGAAGGAAAGAAACGCAAGGATTTCGAATTCGTATCGCCGTTCACGCTGGATACGATCTCGGCCGTTTATCTTGCGCGCAGCCTGGATTTGAAAATCGGGGACCACTTCGAGCTCGACGTGTTTGGCGGGAAGAGCCGCTACCGGGTCACGCTGGATGTGGCGGGGAAAGAGCGCGTCAGGGTCAAAACCGGCGAGTTCGACGCATACAAGGTTATTCCAAAAGTAACGGACCTGAGCAAAACCGGTTACGCGAAGCGGGTGCGCGAAGCGACGGTTTGGATTACGGCGGACGAGAAGCGGCTGCCGATCAAGATGTCCGCTCAAGTATTTGTCGGGAGCGTCAATATCGAGATGACGGATGGAGGTGGTTGAGATGGCGGTCGTGGGCGAGTCTGTGTTATAATTCGCCAAACGAAAATGCCGATGAAGAAAAAAATCCTTTTGGTGGAAGATAACCCCGCCACGATCGACGTGGTCCAGAAGGAGCTCGAGTTCCTTGGGTATGACGCCATCACCGCCGACGACGGTGAAAAGGCCGTCGAAATGGCCGCCGCGCAAATGCCGGACCTGATCATCATGGACATTTCGCTGCCCAAAATGGACGGATTCGAAGCCGCTTCTCTGATCCGGAAAAATCCCAAGACGAAAGAGATTCCCATTCTTGCCGCTACCGCGCGCGCGTTGCCCGGCGACCGGGATAAATGCCTTCAAGTCGGCTGTAACGACTACATCGCCAAGCCTTTCACGCACCGGGAGTTGGGCGCCGCTCTAAAAAAACTTTTGAAGGATTAACTTCATCCCGGGATATCCGGCCCCCGAAAATCCGCGCCCGATCATCGGCGATCGATGATTGCGAGATAATCGTTTCATGGCGAAAGTTGTCATTTACACCACGCCAATTTGCCCGTACTGCATTCGGGTCAAGGCCCTGCTCCGCTACAAACACGTCGATTTCGAAGAGATCGATGTCAGCCGCGATCCGCTCCTGCAAGACGAGGTGCGGCAACGCTCGGGCCGCAGAACCGTCCCGCAGATTTTCATCGATGAAAAGTCCGTGGGCGGATACGACGAGCTGAGAGAGCTGGATGCGGCGGGGGAGCTCGATCCTCTCTTAGGTATTGAAAATTTAGAGAGCGAGGACTGAGAGTGTGTGAAAAAATCGCCGATCGCCCTTCGACGGGCTCAGGACGAACGGCTAAGTGCTTGAACTTCCATCGATGTTATCCCGTTCGTGGTGAGCTTGTCGAACCATGAACGAATTTTTTCACACACTCTGAGACGGCCGGCGACAGGCGGCTCGCTTGTCGCTGCCTTAAACCCAGGCTGCCAATATGAATCTAACGGGAGAAAAAATGGAGGCGGCGAGCGGATTCGAACCGCTGCATCGAGGTTTTGCAGACCTCTCCCTTAACCACTTGGGTACGCCGCCCTTACTCACGTGTAACATACCCATTCATTTTCTTTCAAGCTTTGGCCGAAATGGCAGCTTTGGCCGAAATGATTGACAACACCATATGAAACCAGTAATTACTCATCGAAGAATTTAGGAGTCAGCTCAAATGGCGACGATGATCACGAGCGAGTGCATCAACTGCGGGGCATGCGAGCCGGAGTGCCCCAACAATGCGATCAGTCAAGCCGAAGAAATCTACGTCATCGATCCTCTGTTGTGCACCGAGTGCGTCGGCTTTCATGACTATGAAGCCTGTGCCGCCGTATGCCCGGTGGACTGCTGCGTTACCGACCCGAACAACGTCGAGAGCGAGGAAGCTTTGATCGCGCGCGCGAAAGAGATCCATAAAGACGTCGCCTTCGCAGACAATTTCGAATCTCGCTTCCGCAAAGATGCCGGGGCTCCGGCGGCGGGAGCGGCCGAACAACCTGCCGTTCCGACTCCGGCGCAGCCAAAGGCTCCGGAGAAAGCGCCGTTGCCGGCCCAGACCGCTGCGGCACCCAAGCCACCGCCGCGTCCGGCCGCGGCGAAGCCTGCGCCTATAGCTCCCGAGCCGCCCAAACCGGCGAAACATTTTCCCGGGGAGTTGCCCGAAGGCTTCAACGAAGTTTTTTCCAGGTTTCAGAATCAAGGGCCGCTCACGAAAACGCTGCCGCGGCTGATCTTGTGTATCTTGCAGCCTCTGCTCGGGGCTATGCCGCACCCGACTAAAATGGAGTTGGAAAAGGCTGTCGCCAAACCGATTGCGTTCAGCGCGGCCGGGGCCACGGCTCTCAACATCTTGATGAACCTGGTGATGTATCCCCTTATTCTGATGGCGATCGGCGCGGCAGCGGCAGGACCGGATGTCATCTTCAGTCAAAGCATCAACGGTTACATTCTCACAGGCGTCTTGTTTGGATTTATCGAAGGGGCGTATCGGATAAGAGAGGGTATCTTCCACGCGAAGCCGGCGGACGAACTGGTGTACAGGGCCGCCTTCTATGGAGTGCCGCTCGCCATCGCGCTACGCCCTCTTCTGGAGCGCCAGGCCGGCATGGTGCGCAGCTTGCCGACTCCGGTCGACGGATTTTACGAGAGGGGATTTGTCGAAAAGTTGGAGCGCGAGAGACGTTACGGCAACGCGTACACGCTGCAAGACTGGGGCAGCGCCTATTTTCTCCGGATGGAATTTCCCACCAAGGTGCCTGACATCGGTATTCCGGCAAGGTCCGCGCTTCCGGACGTTATGCCGGATTATGACTACGACCTGGTCTTGAAAGACGGTCATTTCATCATCAAAGGAAGAATCACGGACGAAAGGATCCGAAAGATTTCCAGCAGTGTCGGAGCCTTCCCGCCGGAATTCACCACCGTCATCCCGCTGCAGGAAAGGATTGAAGGTTTCTCCCATCGCTTCGCCAACAAGCTCTTGGAGATTTTGCTGCTCAAACAGCCGGTGCGTGCCGTCCAGGGAATCCCATTTCCGTAAAGAATTAAATTGAACGTGGAACGTCTCGCCGAAAAAACGAGAGAGGGCGCCGAGACTTTGGAGTGTCCTGCTTCCGTGGCCGGACTCCGGTTGAGGCCGATGAACACGTCGGACCTGACGAACGTGCTGGAAATCGAGCGCGCCTCGTTTACCTATCCATGGAGCAATAATTTTTTTCTTCAGGAGCTCCAGGTCAGTTATGCGCATTCGCTCCTCGCGACGATCGGCGAAAAATCGGTCGGGTATGTAATCTACTGGCTGTTGCCGCGCGAGATCGATATTCATAACCTTGCGGTGCATCCCGCTTACCGCCGGCAGGGGATTGGAGGAGCGCTGCTGGAAACGGTGGTCGAGGAGGCGCGGCGCCAGGGCGTAAGCCGGGTGACTTTGGAGGTAAGAAAATCCAACGACGCCGCGCAAAAGCTCTATCACGCGCTTGGATTTTCGGCCAAAGGCGTTCGCAAGGGCTACTATTCGGACGATGGCGAGGATGCCGTTATCATGGCCTTGGAACTGGAAACGACGGTTTGAGAGAGCGACGCCGGAATTGGATATCATCTCTTGCCTGAGATTCTGTTTATAAAAGCCTAAGTTTTCTACCGGTATTGTTTAAAACATGCGCCCTTGACTGCGCCGGTGAAACCGGTGTATGGTTCAGGTGTAGTTCACTAGCGGTCTGAAGTCCGGACCGCTAATTTTTTTGCACATCTTCCCAGGTTTAGGACCGGATTGTGGTTGCGCTAGAGTTGACATGCAAACCGTTGATGCTCACCCGCCGACTATCCCAACTGCTATATATCCTTCTCTTCGCAACGCATCTTAGCCAAGCAGTTCTTAGCCCTCGACAGCGTCGGATGTGCGGTAATCTAATTTTAGGAGGGAACCATGTTTAGAGTCGGCGAGAAAGTCGTATACCCCGCCCATGGGGTCGGACAGATCGAAGCGATCCGCTCCCAGGTCATTTCCGGAACGGAAAAGAGATTTTACATGCTGCGCATTCTCGAAAGCGACATGAAGATCATGATCCCGGTGGACAACGTGGAATCGGTGGGCTTAAGAAAAGTGATCGACAAAAATATGGTCTCGCAAGTCTACAAAGTCCTGCGCGCGAAGAAGGTCGAGGCCGACCAGCAGACGTGGAACCGCCGCTATCGCGAGTACACGGAAAAAATAAAAACCGGTTCCATTCTGGAGATTGCCAAGGTGTTGCGCGACCTGTTTGTTTTGAAAGGCGGCAAGGAACTGTCCTTCGGCGAGCGCAAGATGCTCGATACGGCGAAGAACCTCCTGGTCAAAGAGCTCTCGATCGCCCGCTCGCATTCCGAGGACAAGATCATGGAAGAGCTCCGCCATATCTTCACTCATTGATTTCACGTGGGCGGAAGGAACTTGCAAGGGCCGAGAGAAAGAATCTCTCGGCCCTTTGTTTTTCCGAGGATCACATGCGCGTGAACGCGGTCATCGTCGCCGCCGGTGAAAGCAAGAGAATGGGCGGCGATCTTCCCAAAACTCTCATGAATCTGGCGGGACGCCCGCTGATTCTCCGCACCCTCGATCGTTTCGCGGCGTCTCAAATACGAAGGGCGGTCCTGGTCGTGCCGGAAAAGCAGAAGCAAAAGTTCGAGCAGATTATTCGATCCGATCGCGAACTGAGCGGGCTCGAATGCGTCCTGGAGTCTGGCGGCGCCAGGCGCCAGGACTCGGTCCGGCGCGGCTTAAGCCGGCTGGATAAGGATTGCGAGGTGGCCGTCATTCACGACGGCGCGCGGCCTCTGGTTTCGCCGGATCTCATCGATCGCTGCGTCGAGCTCGCGCTCAAAGAGGGCGCCGCCGTGGTCGGCGTGCCGGTCAGGGATACGATCAAAGCCGTCTCTAAGTCGCGCAAAATCGACTCGACTCCACCGAGAGATTCTTTGTGGGAGATTCACACTCCCCAGGCATTTCGCGTCGAGATCATTCGCGAAGCGCACCTGCGGGCCGAGCAGGAAGGAATCGAAGCGTCCGACGACGCGATGCTGGTGGAGCGTCTGGGAAAAACCGTCGCCGTGCTCGAAGGCGAGCGGACCAACTTGAAGATTACGACGCCGGAAGATTTTTTGTTTGCTGAAGCGATGATTCGCGCAGGGCGGATTCGCTAGCCACAACGGCTCAGGGCAAAATGCAGAGTTCAGATTTAAATTGATGTCCAGCCCTGCCTGGAAATCGATCTCAGGTTGACGTAATACGTCGTTATCGGATACTGTCCGGCCTCAAATGAGCGGGCGGGTCAGTCTGCTTGCGTGCGGTGCGCGCTAGAAGCCGCCTTCTTTTCTCCGCTTGATATTTATAGCCAATCGGTTATAGATCAAAAATGACAGTCACGTTCTTCAAAACGCCGTCGGGCCGGTCGCCTGTATTGGAATACATTCACGAACTTGTGAAACCCGAACGGGCGCGAGTGTTTGAGGCGCTCGATCAAATTGAGCGACATGGGTTTGACGCTATCAGGGTGCAGTTCCGGCAGGTTGAGGGCAAGCTCTGGGAGATCAAAGTCTCGTCTCAACGAATTTTATACGTTGTCATTGAGCGGGAAGATCTGGTTTTGCTGCACGCTTATAAGAAACAGGGGCAAAAGCTACCGATCCACGAGCGAGACCTTGCCACTAAACGAATGAAGGAGTTGTTGTCATGAAAACTAAAAGTAAGAGAGTAGCGCTTAAAGAGGTCTTAAAACGGGAATTCAAGGATCCTGAGTTTAGTTTCTACTTCCAACGAGAAAAAGCCATTAGTGAGATTGCCAGATTGGTGCGTGATGCGCG
>CAYOJC010000035.1:0-43499 GCA_964404195.1 uncultured Syntrophobacteraceae bacterium | reverse complement strand
TACATTGGAAGTCACTGACCTGCACAGCGGCGCGCCTCCTCTCTACTCGACGGTGGAGACTCCGTTTCGCCTGTCGAACTTAGGATAAGGTGTCAACAGCGTGAGACACTACACTAGAGCGCATGAAAAATAGTATGAGGCTCCTCGCGACGATCGTTGTTTCAGCGATTCTTTCGCTCACCGCCGACGTGTGGGCGCAGTCGGACTGGAGCAAGGAATGGGAGAAAACCGTCCAGGCGGCCAAGAAGGAAGGGCAGCTTACGATCTACATCTATCGTTACGAGCGGCTGCTCGAAGCCTTCAAGAAAGACTACCCGGAAATAAAAGTACTCACCGTGACCGGGACGGGGAACCAGCTCGGCACCCGGATCGTGACCGAGCGGCGGGCGGAAAAATACATCGCCGACATCTTCAGCACGGGACCCAACTCGGCCTTCAACATCCTTTATAAAGGAAAGATGCTCGATCCGTTGAAGCCCGCCTTCATACTCCCGGAGGTTCTCGACGAATCCAAGTGGTACGGCGGCCGGCATAACTTCCTTGACCAGGAGGGCAAGCACATCTTCGGCTATCTCGCGAACCCGAGCTCGGCGCAGCTTTATTACAACAGCAAGCTTTTGCAGGAGAAGGAGATCAAGTCGCACTACGACCTGCTGAATCCAAAATGGAAGGGAAAGATCGTTTCGCTCGACCCCCGGCTCACCGGCCTCGGCCAGACGATGCAGTTTCTCTACTATCATCCGGAGCTCGGCCCGGAGTTCATCAAGAAGTTTTTCGGCGGAATGGACGTCACTTATGCCAGGGAATTTCGCCAGATGACCGATTGGCTGGGCCAGAATAAATTCGCCATCTGCGTCGGCTGCAAGGACGCGGAACGGGCGAAGCATCAGGGCCTACCCGTGGACAGCTTCGACAACAGCCTGTGGAAAGAAGGTGGGGCGTTTTCCAGCGGCGGCGGCAGCCTGAGCCTGCTCAAGAATGCGCCCCATCCGAACGCCGCCAAGGTATTCATCAACTGGATGCTGTCGCGCAAAGGCCAGATCGCGCTGCAAAAATTGGCCGATCCCGACGATCCGCCGAACTCGCGCCGGAATGACATTCCCAAAGATGACGTGCCGGTGTCGAACCGGCTGGTGGAAGGCAGAAGATATCTCGACGTGGGCCGCCCCGAGTGGCAGGACCTGGAGCCGATCTTTGTGCTGGCGCGCGAAATCATGAAAACTCAAGAGGCCAAGTAAGGAGACAGCCATGTTGAGCAGAGACGAAAACGCATACTTGACTCAAGTCGGCGCCGGAACTCCGGCGGGCGAGCTCTTGCGCCGCTACTGGCATCCGGTCGCGGTCGCCGGAGAGCTGACTGAAGACAAGCCGATCAAGGCGGTCAGAATTCTCGGCGAAAATCTCGTCGTGTTCCGCGACACCAACGGCCGTTTCGGTCTCGTGGCCGAGCGCTGCCCGCACCGCAGCGCGTCACTCGCGTATGGACGCGTCGACGCGGAAGGGATTCGCTGTCCTTATCACGGCTGGAAATTCGACCGCGCCGGCCATTGCCTAGAACAGCCGGCGGAGTCGCCGGAGAACAGCTTCAAAGATCGCATTCGCCAGCGCGCCTACCCGGTCGAAAAACTTGCCGGCCTTCTGTATGCGTACCTCGGCCCGGAGCCCGTGCCGCTCTTGCCGCGCTGGGACGTGCTCGTCCGCGAGGACGGCAAGCGCTGGACGGTGATCGATTCCCTGATCGATTGCAACTGGCTCCAGCCGATGGAGAACTCGGTGGACCCGGCGCATCTCTTCTGGCTGCACGGCGACTCGGCGCATCTCGTCGGCCATTTGCCCGACTACGGCGAGACGCACGATTTTGTCCGCTTCGAATACGGCATCATCAAGCGCCGCACCACGCCGGGGAAAAAACCGGGCGATCCGCCGATGGTGGACGAGCACCCGCTGGTTTTCCCGAGCATCTTGCGACACGTGGCGCGCTTTAAAAAAGACACGGGCTTTCGCCACAATCTGCAGATCCGCGTGCCGGTGGACGACACGCACACGCAGGTCTATCGCGTAAACTTCGTGTCCAACGCGACCGATCGCTCGCCGGCCGATCAAGACCCGCCGTTCGAGCATTGCGCGCTCAAAGGGCCGGACGGGCGCTTCAACATGACGCTGGTTCCGGCGCAGGACGCGATGGCGTGGGAGACCCAGGGCGGCGTGACGGACCGGAGCCAGGAAAATCTCGGCGCCTCGGACATCGGCGTCATCACGCTGCGCAAGCTCCTCAAGGAGCAGATCGACATCGTCCGCAACGGCGGCGAGCCGATGGGAGTCGTTCGCGATCCGGAGAAAAATAAAGTCATTCACTTCGACGTCATCAACGAGAGAATCGGCTTGTGCCGGCCTACGGACAAGAAAGTCGCTTAAAGAAAACAACAGTGGAAGGAGAATCGGATGGCTGAAGAAAAATTGGAGAAGTTGGACCTCACGAAGCTGCCGCGCGTCGATACCTATCGCAATTGGCAGGAGGCGCAAAAAATCCCGATCATCAACGGCTTCTTCGTCGAGGACCTCAAGACGGTAGAGGTCGCTCCTTGGGATCTCAAGGGCGGACTCGGCGCTTTCATCGTGCTCGACGGCACGGGCGGCGTCAACGACGCCTACGTCTGCGAGATTCCGCCGGGAGGAAAGCTCAAGCCGCAGAAGCATCTCTACGAGGAGATGGTCTACGTCGCCAAGGGACACGGCGCGACCACGGTCTGGCAGAAAGACGGCAAGAAGCACACCTTCGAGTGGGGGCCGGGAAGCCTGTTCGCCATTCCGCTCAACGCGCGCTATCAGCACTTCAACGGCAGCGGCAGCGAGCCGGCGCGCTATTTTTCGGTGACCAACAGTTGCTTCATGATGAACCTGTTCCACAATCTCGACTTCATCTTCAACGACGATTACGCTTTCACCGACCGCTTCGATCCCGGCGTGGACGATTATTTCAGCGGCAAGGGAGATATTTTCGGCCGCTTCTTCATGACGACGAACTTCGTCGCCGACACGCACACGGTCACGCTCAAAGATTACAGCGAGCGCGGCGCCGGCGGCACCAACATGAAGTTCGACCTGGCGGGCCAGACGATGGGCTGCCACATCTCGGAATTTCCCGTCGGAACCTATAAGAAGGGCCATCGCCACGGTCCGGGCGCGCACGTGATCGTCCTCGGCGGCCAGGGATATTCGCTCCTCTGGCCCGAGGGGCAGGAGATCCTGCGCGTGGACTGGAGACAGGGGAGCGTCGTCGTCCCGCCGAACCAGTGGTTCCACCAGCATTTCAACTCCGGCGCGAAGCCGGCGCGTTATCTGGCGCTCCGCTGGGGGAGCTGGAGATACCGCTTTATGAGGTTGACGGACAGCGAGGGATCGACCTATACCAGCGTCAAGCAGGGCGGCGGCCAGATCGAATACGAAGACGAGAACCCGCGGGTTCATCCGGAGTTCGAGGAGGCCGTTCGAAAAGCCGGCGCGGTCTGCCGGATGGGAGAGCACCATCCCGCGTGCAGCCAGAAGGTCGCCGCCAAGGCGGGTTAAGGCCGCTCGCATCAATATCCGCGCCGCGGCGGAGTCAACGTGCTATGGCAGAGAAGCCGGAAGGATTATCTATGGCGGACGCTACGGTTCCCGCGATGGGCGTGCGGTTCGGCGCGTGGCGAGGGTCCCTCAACGGCGGCGTGCTCCTAATGGCGCTGTTGATCGGCGTCATGGGGTTCTACGTCCTTTATCCGCTGATCCTGATCCTCATCAACAGCTTCAACGTCGCGACCATCGCCGAGCCGCCGGTCTACGGCCTCAAGGCCTGGAAGGAGGCCTTCAGCGAGCCCGGCATCCTGCGCTCGCTCTGGAACAGCGTGAGAATCGGCGTGACGCTGCAACTCGTCGCGCTTCCGCTCGGCATATTCGTCTCGTGGCTGCTGGCGCGTACGAATATCTTTTTCGCCGGCGGCTTCGAGTTGTTTTTCTGGATCTCCTTCATGATGCCCACCATCGCCACCACCTTCGGCTGGATGTTGCTGCTCGACCCGAACACAGGACTGATCAACACCGCGATCCGACAAGTTCCGCTCATTGGAAATCTCACCTTCGACATCTACTCGTTCTGGGGAATCATCTGGGCGCATCTCGTGTCGAACGGCATCTCGACCAAGGTGATGCTGATGACGCCGGCGTTTCGCCGCATGGACTCTTCTCTGGAAGAGGCGAGCCGCATGTCCGGCGCCAGCACGTGGAAGACGATGCGCAAAATCACCGTGCCGATGATGACGCCGATCATCATCGTGGTCCTGCTCCTCAGCGTGATCCGTATCTTCAGCAGCTTCGAGGTCGAGCTGCTGCTCGGCGTGCCGTGGGGCTTTTACGTCTATTCGACGAAGATCGTCGATCTCGCGCGGCAAGAGCCGCCGCTGGTGAGCCATGCCGCGGCGCTGGGAAGCATCATCCTTTTGTTCCTCGCCGCCTTTATTCCGCTGCAGCGAAAGCTCATCAACCGAAGGCAGTTCACGACCGTGACCGGGCAGTATAAGCCCAGGATCATCGATCTCGGCGTCTGGCGCTATCCGGCCACGGCCTTCGTGGCGCTCATCGTATTGGTCTTGGCCGTGGTTCCGGTCTTGAGCGTGCTCGGCGGCAGCTTCATGACGCGCTTCGGTTTTTTCCATCTGCCCAAAACCTGGACGATGGAGTATTGGAAAATGGCGCTCGGCGACACGCGGCTGATGACCGCGCTGCAAAACACCCTGATCGTCGCCTTCAGCGCGGCGCTCGTCGGCGCGGTTTTGTTTTCCCTGATTGCCTACGTAATCGTGCGCACGAAGTTTCCCGGCCGCTCGCTGCTCGATTCGATTTGCTGGCTGCCGTCGGCCATTCCCGGAGTGCTGACGGGATTGGGGCTTTTGTGGCTGTTTTTAGGCACGCCGGTTTTCCGTCCTTTCTATGGAACGATTTTCTTGATCGTCGTCGCCTATGTTCTCGGCGGAGTGACGCTCTCCACGCAGATCCTCAAGGCCAACTTCGTGCAGCTCGGCAGCGAGCTCGAAGAGGCGTCGCGCATGTCGGGAGCGGGCTTCTGGCGGACTTACGTCGGCATCGTGCTGCCGCTGATGGCGCAGGCGATGGTCATGATCGGCGTGATCAAATTCATGTTCGCCTCCCAGCACGCGTCGAGCATCATCCTGCTGGCAACGTCGGAAACCCGGACGCTCATCCTGCTCGCGCTCGATCAGGTGTTTGCCGGCCACCGGGAGGTCGCCAGCATCACGGTCGTGTTCATCATGACGCTGACTCTGGGCGTGGCGTTGATCGCCAGGTCGTTCGGATTGAAAGTCGGACTTCGCACGGAGTAGCCGAAACACTGCGGCCAACGATGAGCTTCGTTCGCATTCAAAATCTCACCAAGCGCTTCGGCGAAGTCCTGGCCGTGGACCGGCTGAGCCTGGAGATCAACGAAGGCGAGTTCTTCACGCTGCTGGGCTCGAGCGGCTGCGGCAAGACCACGACGCTCCGAATGGTGGGCGGCCTGGAGAAACCCGACGCGGGAGAAATCTACCTGGGAGAGCGCTGCATCGTCTCTCACCGTCAAGGAATCTTCGTTAAGCCGGAGCGGCGCGACATGGGGATGGTGTTCCAGTCCTACGCGCTGTGGCCGCACATGACCGTTTTCGAGAATGTCGCCTATCCGCTCAAGCTGCGCCGCACGAAGAGACCGGTGATCCGTGAAAAAGTCCTTGCCGCGCTCGAACAGGTAGGACTGGCGGGATTGGAAGAGCGGCCTGCGACCGCGCTATCCGGCGGCCAACAACAGCGCGTCGCGCTCGCGCGGGCTTTGGTCTTTTCCCCGAGAGTCCTGCTGCTGGACGAGCCGCTCTCGAACCTCGACGCCAATCTGCGCGAGGAGATGAGGCGCGAGTTGAAGGCGCTGCAGCGCCGCGTCGGCGTCACGGTTCTATTCGTCACGCACGACCAGATGGAGGCGCTGAGCCTCTCGGACCGCATTGCGATCATGAACCGGGGCAGGCTCGAACAACTGGGCACGCCCGAGGAGGTTTATTACCGGCCCACGACGCCTTTCGCGCGGGACTTTTTGGGCAAGGTTTTCGCCTTGACCGGAAAGATCGTGGAGTCGAACGACGAAGGATTCGAAGTCACGCTCAAAGATCTAGCCGCGCCGCCGTTTCGCGTCCGGGGTTCCTGTCCGGCTCTTGAGGGCGCCGGCACGACGGGCAAGGAAGTGATGGTGGCGATCCGGCCCGAGCAGATCGCTCTGTCGAATTCGGCGGCCGATGGAAAACGCAACGTGCTTCCGGTTACTCTACAGGCCAGCCAGTTTCTCGGCGACCGCTACGAGTATACCGTCGCCGTCGGGTCGGAGAGCCGCGTCTTGACTACGCCGGCTTCGCAGCCGCTCAAGCCCGGAGAAAAGATCTACCTCGAGCTCGATCCCGAATCGATCACCCTCTGGCCGACCGCCTAGGCCGCCTGATCTGAGATTCCAAGCGAAGCGAGGACAAGGTGCGGGGACTACAAATCGAGGCGGAAACTTTCTGGTGCACCGTCGTGCTCGCCGGCGTCGCGTTTTTCGTTCTCTATCCGATCCTTCTCATCGTCGTGAACAGTTTCCAGATCGCCAAGCCCGGCACACCGCCGCTCTACGGCCTGGACGGATGGCGCGCCGTCTTCTCGGAGCCCGGCATGCGCCGCGCGCTTTACAACACCTTCGCCCTTCTCGTCAGCCGGCAGGTCTTGTCGTTTCCCATCGCGGTCTTGATCGCGTGGCTCCTCGCCAGAACCGATCTGCCCGGCAAATACGGTCTCGAGTTCATGTTCTGGCTCTCTTTTTTTCTGCCCTCGCTCTCGGTGACGCTGGGATGGATCTTGATTCTGGATCCCGACTACGGCATTGCGAATCAGATATGGAAGACGCTGTTCGGCGGCGCGACGGGGCCTTTCAACATCTATTCGTTCTGGGGCATCGTCTGGGCGCACATCGGCCACAACACCACCGCCGTAAAAGTGATGCTCCTGACGCCGGCCTTCCGCAACATGGACGCGTCGCTGGAAGAGGCCTCCGAGGCATCCGGCGCCGGCATGATCGGCACTTTGATCCGCATCCTGATTCCCATCATGACGCCGGTATTCATGGTCGTGCTCATTCTCGCGATCATCAACGGCCTGCAAGCGTTCGAGATCGAGATGATCCTGGGCGCGCCGATCGGCCTCCAGGTCTACAGCACCAAGGTCTATCAATTGGTCCAGCAGGAACCTCCGGCTTTCGGTCCCGCGACGGCGCTCTCCACGCTGGTTCTTCTCATCCTGCTTCCTTTGATCTTCGCGCAGCGCCGGCTGATCGGCCGCAGGCAGTATACGACGATCACCGGCCACTACCGGCCGAAGCCCATAGCCCTCGGAAAATGGAGATATCCCGCGGTGATTTTGGTCGCTCTGGTCGCCGCGGTGATCACCGTCGCGCCGATGTCGTTCGTCCTGATCGGGACTTTCATGTCCCTCTTTGGATTTTTTCACATCGCCAACGCCTGGACGCTGCATAACTGGACGCGCGTGTTCGACGATCCCATTTTTTTCCTCTCGCTCAAAAATACCATCGTCATGTCGCTCGGCGCCGCGCTTCTGTCCGTGTCTTTGTTCTCGATCGTCGCCTACATTTCGGTGCGGACAAAATTTGTCTGGCGCTCGGTTCTGGATTTCATATCCTGGTTTCCGTCCGCCGTTCCCGGCATTCTGATGGGAATCGGCCTGCTCTGGTTGTTTCTCGATATTCCGCTATTTCGCTTGCTTTACGGAACTATCTGGCTGCTTATTATCGCTACCGTGATCAGCAGCATCACGTTGGGGACCCAGCTCTTGAAGAGCAACTTGCTGCAGCTCGGCATGGAGCTGGAAGAAGCGTCGCAGGCGGTCGGCGCTTCGTGGTGGACGACGTATCGACGGATCGTCGCGCCGCTCATGTTTCCCAGTCTTCTTTTGGTGAGCGTGCTGAGTTTCATTCATGCCGCGCGCGACATCAGCAACGTCGCTCTTTTGGCCACCTCCGGCAGCCGGACTCTCGCGCTGTTGCAATTGGATTTCATGGTCTCGGGCCGTTACGAGAGCGCGGCGGTGGTCGCGACGATCGTCATGCTGCTCACCACCGGCGTCGCGCTGCTCGCTCGCTTTTTGGGCCTGCGCGTGGGGATACGGACGTGAGAAGATTCGTTAAGGAGTAAGCCTATGGTTCGACAAAAGAGTTACCTTTCACTAGTCATAGCGATCCTTTTTTTTCTCGTCTTCGTGGCCGGCTCCGCCGCCCAGGGCAAAGGACAAAAAGAGTGGGAGGCGATCGTCGCGGCGGCGGAAAAAGAAGGGCAGTTGAGCATCGCGGGCCCTCCGGGCGATACATACCGCTTCGCTCTCGTGGACTGGTTTCAGAAAAAATTTCCCAAGATCAAGGTCGAGTACAACGGCGCGAGCGGCCGCGACCAGGTCCCCAGGATCACGCGCGAGCGGCAGTCCGGCATCTTTAATTGGGATCTCTACATCGGCGGGCCGACCTCTCCGTTGGGAGCGTTGAAGCCGATCGGCGCGTTCGATCCCTTGCAGCCCGAGATGGTTTTGCCGGAGGCGCTCGACGACGGCAAGTGGTACGAGGGATTTCGCGCCGGCTTTGTGGACTCGGAAGAGAAGCTTTACTACGCCTTCGACGGAACGAGCTCGGACGTCGTCTACGTCAATGCGGATCTGGTCGCCCCGGCCGAGCTGAAATCTTTCAAAGAGCTGGCCAATCCTAAGTGGAGCGGCAAAATCGTTTGGGAAGATCCGCGCCAGGAAGGCTCGGGGCTCAATTCCGCGCTGCTGTTTCAGCTCACTTACGGCGAAGCGTTTCTGCGCAAGCTTTTCGCCGAGCAAAAAATCGTTTTCACCCGCGACCGCCGGCAGCTCACCGAGTGGCTTGTGCGCGGGCGTTATCCGGTTGCGGTCTCGCTGCCGTCGGATCAGCTCAAGATTTTTCTCGAAAAAGGCGTGGGTAAAAACGTCAAGGTCGTGGACGATCCGGCTTTTATCAACTCGATTAATCCCGGCTTCGGGGCCTTCGGAGTCCTCAACCGCCGTCCGCACCCGAATGCCGCCAGGGTTTATGCCAATTTGCTGTTGTCGAAAGAGGGACAGACAAGCTGGGCGACTCAGAGTGGAGGAAGAAACAGCCGGCGCAACGACGTGCCGCTCGGCGACCCCGAATTTGCGCTCAAGCCGGGCAAAAAATATATCCAGAGCCAGAATGAAAAAATGATCGCGCAACGCGTGGCGATCACCAAGCTGGCCAAAGAGACGATTCCGCAGTAACAAAGGAGTCTGAAAGATGATGTTTCCATCGGCGCTCGTCGCCTTCGTTCTTTTCTTCTTGCCGGTCCTGGCCGGAGCGGCTGAGTCTACCGCCGTTCCGAAAGAGTGGGCGGACATCGTTCGCGCCGCGGAGGCTGAAAAGCAAGTGAATATCGCCGGACCGCCGGGAGACGCCTTTCGCGCGGCAATGGTGGACAGTTTTCAGAAAGCTTATCCTAAAATAAAGGTCGAGCTTCTGGGGGGCACCGGCCGCGACAAGGTCGCCCGCATCCTGCGCGAGCGGCAGGCGGGACTTTATGAGTGGGATCTTTACATTTCGGGTCCGACTTCGGCGCTGGCGGCCTTTAAGCCGGTCGCGGCGTTCGATCCGTTCAAGCCGATGTTCATTCTTCCCGAGGTGAAAGACGACCGCAACTGGATCGGCGGGCTCGACGACGGCTGGGCCGACGTGGAGAAAAAACTTTACTACACCTTCGCGGGAACTCTGGCCGGCGACAATATTCACGTCAATTGGGACATCGTTCCCGCCGGACAGATCAAATCGCCGCAGGATTTGCTCGACCCGAAATGGGCGGGGAAGATCGTCATGCAGGACCCGCGCGTCGAGGGCAAAGGCTTGACCGACGCGCTGGTGCTCTCGCTCGCCTACGGCGAGAGCTTCGTCAGAAAACTTTTCCGCGAGCAAAAAATCGTTTTCACCGGCGACCGGCGGCAGCTCGTGGAGTGGGTGGTGCGCGGCCGTCATCCCATCGCCATCGGTCTCAACGAGTATTTTTTGACGATTTTTCAGGAAAAGGGCGTGGGAAAAAACGTGGGCGCTTTGGTCGATCCGAAAACCGCGATCTACTGGGCGTCCGGCTCGAGCGGCATCGGCATTTTCAACCGCGCGCCGCATCCGAACGCGGCCAAGGTGTACGTCAACTGGCTCCTCTCGCGCGCGGGTCAGGCCGATTGGATCAAGACGCAGACCAACAGCCGGCGCGTCGATGTGCCGCCGTTCGATGCCGCCAGCGCCATGAAGCCCGGACTGAGCTATCGCAACACGCAGGCGGAGGACATGATCCCGCAACGACGGCGAGTCGAGCAGTTGGCCAAAGAAGCGATTCAATAAGAGCCCGATGTTTTATACTCAAACATTTGAGATATGAACTAGAACTAGCCGATTTTCTTGGATTTTTATGAAAGAATTCTTGCATCGCCGTTCTCGATTCGGGTATTCTTTTCAGGGATGAATCGGATGGTCTTATCTTGGTGGCGCCGGTCGCGAAGCTGCTGAAGGAAATCACCAAACAATAAACGACGAACGGAGAATTTTATGGCAGAAATCGTTCTCGGACTCGGAACGTCACACAGCCCGCAGTTGAGCATACCCTGGGAGGAATGGAACCTGCTCAGGCAAAAAGACGAGACCGACCCGCGACTGGACTATAAGGGCCTGCTCGCGTCGGTGCGGCAAAAAAAACCCGACATCGAGCAGGAGCTCACGGAGGAAAAGTGGCGCAAACGCTACGAAGGCTGCCAGAAGGGAATCACCGCGGTCGGCGCCGCGTTGAAAGAAGCGAAGCCGGATCTGGTCGTCGTCTTCGGCGACGATCAGCACGAGCAGTTCGGCGACGAGAACATGCCGACCTTTGCGCTCTATCACGGCAAGACGCTGCCGGTGGTGCATCATACCGGACGCAACCCGGCGGCGTGGAAGAGCGCGGAAGAGCGCGGCTGGGCCGAGACGGACGCAGAATATTCCAACGCCCCGGAGCTGGCGGATCATTTGATCGCGTCTTTGACAGCGGATGAGTTCGACGTCACGCGCTGTAATCGATTGCGGCCGGAGATCGGCGTCGGCCACGCGTTCAGTTTTCTTTACCGCCGCATTTGGCCCGGCGGCAAAGTGCCGATGCTGCCGGTGATGGTCAATACCTACTATCCGCCCAACCAGCCGACGCCGAAGCGTTGTTACGCGCTCGGCCAGGCGGTGCGGCGTGGGATCGAATCGTGGAAACAGGACGCGCGCGTCGTGTTGATGGCCTCGGGCGGACTCAGCCACGTGATCATCGACGAAGAGCTGGACAAGATCACGATCGACGGGCTGATGAGCAAAAACCGCGACAAGCTATTTTCCCTGCCGCGGCAGAAGCTCAAAGGCGGCACTTCGGAAATTCTCAACTGGGTCGCACTGGCGGGGGCTATGGAGTCGAGCCGGATGGAACTGTTCGACTATATTACGACCTATCGCTCCCCGGCCGGCACCGGCTGCGGCATGGGCTTCGCGCAGTGGCGCTAGCGAATTCGCCTGACAGATGAAGAAAGTCCTCATTAGAATGGTCTTCTTGACAGGAACAAAATGTTAGGTCAAAATTGATGTAATCGGTCACAGAAAGGGGAGAGTCAATATGGACAGGATCAATGTAAAAATGGCTTTGCAGGGGGCGACACTGGCCACACTCATGTTTATCTTAGGGGGCTGCATTATTGCTGAACCTTATCCGTACGCTTACTCCAACTCCGATCCCTCCTATTCATCCGGTCCCTCCTATTCACCCGGTCCCTCCTATTCACCCCGTTCCTACTATGCCCCCGGTCCTTACTATTACTCCTACCGGGCCTACCCCTACTATTATCCCTATTACGGCTACCGGCGCTACCGTTAGAGCAAGAGCCGAAGTTTTCAGGGATGATCTAGACCGATCGGGACGGGACTGAGATCATCTCGGCGGTGAAGCGAGCGGACGGAAGGGAAACCAGCCGAACAAGTTATCTTCCCTTCCGTCCGCGCTCGTTCACAAGGGCCGGCAGCTCGGTCTCTTCGGAGTCAAGCCGTCGCTAGCGCACGTGCTGAGTACAAGGCCGGCCAGAATCGTGGAGGCGTACCGGGAGCATGGGTATACGATGAACCAAGTTGCTGAGCATCTCGGAGTGCACTACGCAACGGTGAGCCGGCGGCTGAAAAAACTGGAGCGCACAAAAAAACATGTATGATTGCAAGACCTGACACCGAATCTATGCAGCCGAATGCAAACCCCGAAAACAATCGAACCCCTGAAGTAGAGCCGAGCCTACGGCATACCGTCGCCTGGAGGGTGACGTCGGTGGCTGCCCTGCCGGAGGCCCGCTTGCGCGTGACGTTCGTTGACGGCACTGCGGGCGAAGTACACATGCGGACGTTTCTAGCCGACCCGAAGCTCAACGGCACGGTGTTCGAGGCTTTGCGCAATCCTTCCGTATTTGCCCAAACCCAAGTCATACTGGGCGCTATTCAGTGGCCGAATGGTGCCGACCTCGCGCCGGATGCGATGTATGACGCTATTCGCGAACATGGCGTCTGGGTTCTGGATTGAAGCCGTAATCGACCGTAAAGAACGCAAAGATCCTTGCGTTCTTTACGCTGATGCCGGACGAGGCGTATCGTAATCGAGATTACGAGTGGTCGTATAAGTAGCTGAAAACTGCTTGACGATAAGCAGAATTATCAGAGCGCCAAGATCCAAGACCCTGTATCTGATGACCCTGTATCTGACCGAAGCGGCAGGATCCAAGGCCTCGTGAGCCTCTCGAATCCCGCACCCTCGCCGCCCTGCTCGACGCGCTCCTGCCGAAGCTCATTTCCGGCGACCTACGGGTAACGTATGCACAGGAGCGTGAGAAGAATTCCGGAGCCAATCTTGCGGTGTATCATGAGCGTTAATCGTGCCTGAAAACGAAATCCTTCGGAGAGTGAAAGAAGTGGCTGATGATATGCCCGACTGGCACATAGTCGGGCAAAGGCTCAGCGAGCGGGCAGCTTCATCAGAAGATCCTATTTGGTCTTTTGTCTGGGCTTTCCAATATCGGTTACTGGAATTTGACGAAGAAGAGCAGAGGGAGCGTTGGGGTGTATTCGCACCCAATCTTGAAACCTCACAAGGCATATTTCCCCCGCCGCTGAACACGGTCGAGAATGAACATATAGAAAAGTGGGCGGCGTTAGCGAATCAGGATACCAACGCCGTGATTAGCTCTCGCCTGCATGATCTTTTGTGGGAACGAAGGTGGGGTGAACGACCGGATTTGCATGCACGAAGCGCAATTGATGCCTATGTTGCTCTAGCCGATGGACCTTGGGAATCGCTCGAAGGCGCGATTTGTCTAACCAGGGCGTTAGAGATTGCCGTATCAATTAAAGACCTTGGGAGGCAGTCTAAAATCATTAGTCTCTGCGTAGACGCGTGTCGCAAATCTGTGGCGCCGGGGTCAGGCATGACTCTTGACTTATTTATCGACTGGCCGACTTGATCCGCGCGTCAATCTCGGTCACGGCAATCGGCGATCGGGGTCGCGTCTTGGCGGGCTGTTGCCCAAATCGAGATTTTTCGTGCAGTAAGTAAAGCCCATCGGTATAATGCTCTTGATCGAATCGCGGTAAGGAGCAAAAAACAATGATGGGTCGAGAAAGTCCGCCGCAAGCTTCACTGTTCTACACGGGAATCAATCTGGACAACAGAGTGCGGAGCGACCACATGCTGCGTAAGGTAGCGCGGCTGGTAGACTTCGACTTTGTCTATAAAGAGGTCAAAGAGAGCTACGGATATAATGGCAATGTGTCCGTGCCACCGCCGATGATCCTAAAGCTGATGCTGTTGTTGGTACTGTACAATGTGCGGAGCGAGCGGGAGTTGATGGCGACGTTGCCGGAGCGACTGGACTGGCTGTGGTTTTTGGGATTGGAGCTGGACTCCGAGATTCCCGACCACAGCGTGCTCAGCAAGGCGAGGAGGCGTTGGGGCGTAGATTTGTTTCGGGGGTTTTTCGAGCGCATCGTGTGGCAGTGTGTAGAGAGCGGGTTAGTGGACGGAAGAAAGCTTTTTTGCGATTCGAGTCTTGTTGAAGCCGATGCCTCGTGTAACTCGGTGATCGATACCCAGGGACTCAAGCGGTATCTCAATCCTGCATATCGAGAGCTTGAGGCCCGTTTGGAAGAGCGGGAGGAAAAGGAAAACAAGGATGATGATTCTCAGGGCACATCCCCTCGGCAAAACATAGTCAACCAGCGCTACGTTTCCACGACTGATCCTGACGCTTCGATCGTGCGAAAGGGTCAAGGCAAGGCCAAGCTTCATTACCAAACACACCGAGGCATCGACGGGGCGTATGGGATCATTAAGGCGAAATGACGGGGGTCGGATGAGAGAGAATCTGACGTTCGTGTTTCAGGTGACGTTTGGGCAACAGCCCGTTGGATCTTGAATTTCTCAGATTAGAAGGCGACTGAAATGGTCACACGCCCGGTAGACTTGAACGATATCAAAGGCCGCATCGCCGAGGCCCTGGTCGACTCGGATGACTAAAAAAGGGACAGGCTACTTTTCACGCGCTAACACACCCGCCGGGCGTTCGACGCGTGAGATGGCGGACACTAGGTATAAGGCACGAGTCCGCTTTATCCTCCCGATGGTAGGCGTGGTGCTCTTACTCTCGGGAATTGCGCTTTACAACTCAAATTCCCTCTCCAAGTTAGGTCTGGTCGGCGTAATTGTTTTGCTCGGCGTGACTCTAGTCATGCGATTCGTCATGAATTTTACCGATGCCAGAGAACAAAAGATGATCCGCGAAGAGAAGCGGGCGACTCGCGGCGCTGAAGGCGAGGAGATGATCGGAGCGATCCTGGATTCTCTCGGCGACGGCTACCTCGTCATACACGACATCGCTTCGCCGTACGGCAACATAGACCACATCGTGATCGGGAAGCACGCGGGGCTTTTTCTTATCGAGACCAAGGCCCACGGCGGCAGAATATCTGTGGTGAATGGGCGGGTGCTCGTAAACGGCCACGAGCCCGAAAAGGATTTTATCGCGCAGGCGTTGAAGAATACCTACTGGCTCCGCGACAAAGTACGGGAAGTTACGGGACTTGAAATTTGGATTAGGCCGGTGCTTGTTTTTGCGAATGCATTTGTCGAGCAAACGCCACCGATCAAGGGAGTTCAGATCGTCAAACAAAAGTATCTCTCGCGTCTTTTGCAACAACCCGATCGATGGCAGCAAACCGCCGCGTTGTGGAAAAACGGGGAGAAGATAGAGTCGATGTTGTCGGCTCATGGGGTCGAATCTTGAATTTTGATGTTCGACAAAATCTCCGGCGGCTGGTTTTCTTTCCTCGACAATCTCACCTTTTAAGAATTCTCAAACCGCCGAAATGAGGGGGGCGCGATATGAATCTAACTAAAATCATTTTACTTCTGCTCGTCGTCCAATCCCTCGCCTGCGCGCTCCCGAGCCGCGACGCGGAGAAAGATCTGCTGGAAGAAAAGAAAGAAAGCGCTCCGCCGACTTTCACTTATCGCCAATGACAAAATAGTCGTGCTCGTGGTCGTGTCTCGTGCTCGTGAGAAGCCGATTTAGGATTAACCGTTGGATATCGAACTCAGCCCGACACTTCGACGTTTCGACAATTGTCGAAACGTCGAAATGAGCCACTTTCACGTTTTCGCAATTGCGAAAACATCAATAACGGCTACTTGACGCTATGTTGCTGGCCGTGCCACGATGACGCCCAAGTGACTGCTGCGAGTGAGCATGCTTAGGAAGGAACTGATATAATGAAGATCGTCAAGTCGGTTAAGGGAGTCCCTATCCGACTGACGCCGGAACGACTCGATCACATTGAACGTCGCCATCCGGAAATGAAAGGGGAAGAGGATCGCATTTTGGAGACCTTGGCCTCACCCGATTTTGTCCAAGAGGGAGACTCCGAGACGCTGATCGCCATCAAACATTATGAGAAGACCCCCGCTTACGCGAAAATATTGCAGCGCGGTTTATCGTGAACTGAGCGAAGAGGATGGTTTTGTGCTCACTGCGTATCTAACCGGCAGGCCAGCTTCATGGAGGAAAGTAATATGGAAGCCGTAAAATTTTTTGATAAAAAGAACGCGCCGTTGGATTGGGAATACGACGGCGAAGTGGACACGCTCTACATCAGCTTCGGGAAACCGAGAGCGGCGTTAGGCGTAGATGTGGGGGAAGGCGTTGTCGTGCGGTACGACGAGAAAGCGCGGGAAGTAGTCGGCCTTACGCTGATCGGCGTTGGGAAACGTCTGGAAGAGTACATAAAGAGCACATGAAAGTGCGCTACGATCGCAAAACCGATACCCTGAGTCTTGTCCTTCGGGATAACGCGCCAGTTGTCGAGAGTGACGAGGACAAGCCCGGAGTAATCCTCGATTATGACAAGGACGGGAACTTGGTTTTGCTGGAGATACTGGACGCATCCAGACGGGTCACCGACGCACGGAAGGTTGATTTCCAATTGGCCGAATAGCGCATTGAGCCCTGGCACAAAGTCGTCACACCGCGCAAGGAAGTTCGAGAAGGGCGCTCGTTCAACCCGGACGAGTTCGCCATAG
Organism: uncultured Syntrophobacteraceae bacterium; assembly: GCA_964404195.1. GTDB lineage: Bacteria > Desulfobacterota > Binatia > UBA9968 > UBA9968 > JAJPJQ01. The sequence continues at coordinate 26,754 of CAYOJC010000035.1, read as the reverse complement.
CCTTGAGCAAGCTCTAAGGGTCGGGTCTTGAATTTTGGCGTTGGATGACAGAAGCCCGACGTTCTCGCCCAGGAAATCGTTAACAACCTCGAAGCCGCCCTCGAACAATTTCGCGCAATCGCGAACGCCATTCAGTCCTGCGCAAGCGAAGGAACCTTGCAATTCAAGACTGCATAGAATACCATTTCTAGTACTGAACGGAGACCCGAAATGAATACCATAGCGGCCAGAGAGATTAAACGGCGGGGCATACAGGTAGTCGAAGATGCGCTCAAAGAAGGTCCCGTTCACATCATCAAAAACGACCAGCCGACGTTTGTCGTCTTGGATGAAGAACATTACCGCGAGTTAGTAGAAGCCCAGGAACAAGCCTGCGTAGCCAGAATCAAAGCCTCGCTCCAGGATGTCAAAGCCAAACGAGTGCGTCGCGTCACTGCCAAGAAGCTGATTGAGGAGCTCGGTCTGGAAGACTGATGTACGCGCTGGTCACGACCCATCACTTTGACCACAGCGTAGCCAAATTTAGTCGTGCCCACCCCGGACTCAGAAAACAGCTAGCGAAAATCTTTCGTGACCTTGAAGCGGATCCTTTCCAACCTCACCTCCGGTTGCATGCACTCAAGGGATCTTTGGAAGGTCTGCATGCGGTTAGTTTGACTCACGCCTACCGTGTCACCCTGATGCTTAGGACACCAAAGAAGGAAATTATTCTGCTCGATATTGGGAGCCATGCGGAAGTTTATCGTTAAAGACCTCCCGGCTCGCGCGATCCATACGGCCCTGGAACGGATGCGTGATTGGCGAAAAAGAAATGATCTGACCCGGATTTGACGAGGAGGGGCAGAGGGTTACAATGAGCTTTGCGTTGTTTGTGGTTAGAGTGATCGGGATTTGACTGCAAGGACAAAGGGAGGTGAGATAGCACATGCTTAACTTTACTCAGGACGAACAGGCGTGGCTTGACGCTTATCGAAAAGCACTGGACAAAAAGCATCCTGGAACGGTTCAAGAAATGCTCATCTATGGATCGAAGGCCCGCGGGCAGGCTCACGCCGAAAGCGATCTGGACGTGCTTCTCATCGTCAATAACGAAGCCTTCGGTTTAAAAAGAGAGTTGCTCCGCATCGGCTACTTGCTGGCCGCGACCGTGGATGTCTTGCCGTCGATTCTCGCCTACACGCAAAAGGAATGGGAGAGCCGAAAGCGAAGCGGATCAACCTTCTGCCAGGCGGTTGAACGCGACGCGGTGCGCGTCTTATGAACCGGAACATGGTCGTGGCGGAGTGGAGCAGGGCTCGCGAATCGCTGCGAACGGAGAGGCAGTAAGCACGTCTTATGAACCGCCGCGTCAACCCCATTGCAGGACGCTTAAGCCTGCGTCCTTCGCAGCGCCGGTCGCTTTCGCCTGGAAAACCCTCGGCTACACGGTCACGTAGGGGTTCTCATTTAGACGCAAATCCAACGTGGCGAAAATAAAAAAAACGGGGCGGTACGATGTGTCACGTTTGCCCGAGGCGCAATTCGAACCGGGTTCTCGCGGCAAGGTGCTGAGGAACCTGCTCGGCATTAAGCGGAAAAAGGAAATGGATGAAGTCGAGGCGCGCGAACAATTTTGCGCCCTGCGAGAGCTTATCGCTATTTATGACGAAGCTCATGTTTTTACGGCCACCGAAGTATGCAAGATTCATCGGACCTGGTTAGGCCCCATTTATTCCTGGGCGGGAGAATACCGACAGGTCAACATCAGTAAGGAGGACTTTCCTTTTGCGGCGGCGCGGGAAATTCCCAAGCTCATGGCCGAGCTGGAAAGCGGACCGCTTCGGCAGTTTACACCTTGCCGCTCCGGTTCTGACGAGCGGGTGGTAAAAGCTCTCGCCACCGTTCACACGGAGTTGATGTTGATACATCCTTTTCGCGAGGGGAATGGCCGGGCGGGACGGCTGCTGGCGATCTTGATGGGCCTGCAGGCCAAACTGCCGCCTCTAGATTTTAGCGGGATCAGCGGAAAGAAAAAGCAGCAATATTTTGCGGCGGTGCGTGCCGGCCTTGGCAGAGATTATGAACCGATGGAACGGATCTTTAGCGACGTCGTCCGTAGGACCCGGCGGGCTGCTTTACGAACGGAGTCTGGCCAGGATCTTCCGTGAAGGGCTTCGGTTGGACAAAGGTCACTTTTACCCCTTCAATGGCAGTCGAGGTACAGACCGAGGTGTAAAGCAATTTTTCCCGCTGCTGAGGGTCTATTAAGTAAGGATTGGTTTCGATTAGGGGCTTACTCATTTGTTTGAATCATAGCACAATGCGCGGTGAGAGGTAACGCCCGTTGGGACCTTTGAGCTGAGGTCTGCGACCTGATGCTTCGGTATCGGGTCAGTCGCGATTCCGCGCCGAGTAAGGACTCACAGCACCGCGATCAGCTCGACTTGAAACAGCAGCCCGCCGCCGCGAATATCGGCCTTGAGCGCGTGGCGCGCCGGCCGGCGGGGTTTGCAGAATTCAACAAAGATAGCATTGGCATGGCTTCTTGAAGGGTGACTTTATTGTCCTCTACGGCCCTGTATTGATCTTGGTTGACGGACCAGGGTGCGGTATAGATGGGGAACTTACGGATGAAAGGGGGATTTCAAGATGAAGCCCGTCGTCGCTTTTTTAATCTTTCTTGGCCTGATCCTGCCAGCGGCTAAGGCGCCTGCGGCTGAAAAGCTTCGCATCGCAAGCGGCGGTTTTTCCGCGGCGCATTCCGCTCTGTGGGTCGCCGTCGACAAAAAGATTTTCCAAAAATACGGGTTCGAGGTCGAATATATCTTGATCGACAGCGGCACCGTGGGGGCTCAGGCGCTCCTTTCCGGGGAAATCCAGATTCTTCTCGCTACGGGAGGGCTCGTCATCAGCGCCAATCCCAGGGGGGCGGATTTCAGGATCATCGGCGGCTTCGTCGATTTTTTCCCATACCAGCTCATCGCCCGGCCGGATATCAAGACTCCGGAAGATCTCAAGGGCAAGAAGGTCGCGATCAGCCGCTTCGGCTCGGCGTCCGATTTCGCCGTGCGTTTGGCCCTCGAGCAAATCCGCTTGGACCCGAACAGAGACGTGGCAATTCTCCAGGTCGGCGCTCAAGGCGCGCGCTACGCCGCTCTCATGCAGAATGCGGTTCAGGCGGCGATCTTCAGCGAGCCGCTTTCGACCGTGACGGTCAAGAAAAACGGCATGAGGCTTCTCAGCGATCTGGGGAAGCTGGACATTCATTTTCCCAACACCGATCTCATCGTGAAGGCGAACTATCTACAGTCGCATCGCCCGCAGTTGGTGAGCTTCATGAAGGCCGTGATGGAGGCGATGCATGCCGTAAAGACGGACCGCCAATTGGGAATCAAAACAATCCAAAAATATCTCCGCATGCAGGAAGCCGAAGAAGCCGGCATCGCCTATGATTATTTCGTCGGCCAGCATATGGGGAAGATTCCCGAGGTCCCTTCGCGCAAGGGCATCGAGACCGCCATCGCCATGACGGGAGGAAATAAAGAAGGGATAACCCCGGAGAGCCTCAAGGCCGTCGACCGCTCGATCCTCGACGAGATCGTCAAATCCGGTTTCGTCGATGCGCTCTATAAATAACGGAGCCCACAAAACATGCCCGAAAGTTTCGATCATATATTAGTCGTGGACGCCGACGGGCATGTGAACGAGGGCGATGTCGATCTGAAGCCCTACTTGCCGGAGCAATGGCGCTCCCAGGCGCCGGTGCGGCTCAGAGACAACAGAGGCCACTCGCGCATGCTCCTGGAAGGACGCATCTGGCCGACCGCCGAGGGACCCGGCCCCGGCGTCTCCGGGCCGATGACAGAGAAGGCGCGGAAGACCAGGCCAGGCATGACCGATCCCACAGCGCGCCTCAAGGACATGGATCTTGAGGGCATCGACGTCGCGGTCATCTTCGGAACCCAGATCGCGCTGACCGTAAACGGTCTCATGAACAGAGAGCTTGCCGGCGCGCTCTGCCACGCCGTGAACGAATGGTTGATCGAGTATTGCTCGGCGAATCCAAAGCGGTTGCGATCGGTCGGCTTGATTCCGTGTCAGGATCCGCCCGAGGCCGTGAAGGAGCTTGAGTTCCTCGCCAAAGCCGGAGCGACATCGGCGATGCTTCCGACCAACGTCTACGGCAGGAACATGGGCGATCCGATGTTTTTTCCAATCTATGAAGCCGCGCAGCGTATCGGCATGACCTTGAGCGTTCATCCGCAGACCGGCCACGACGGCGTTCCCGGAGTTTCCGGCGTCATGGGCGCGGGGAGCCGCCGCTTCTTTAAATACGTTTATGTGCACATGACCGCGTTTCCCTTCGAGCTGATGATCGCGATGATGCACATGATCGGCGAGGGAATCTTCGACCGCTTTCCCCGCTTGAAAGTCGGCTTTATGGAAGGCGGCGCGGGCTGGCTTCCCTTCTGGATGGAGCGCTTCAACGAGCATGTCGAGAAGCTCGCCCCGCAGATGCCGGACTTGAAGCGCCGTCCGAGCGAGATCGTCCGGAGCGATCAGATCATTCTCACCTGTGAATCCGAAGAAAGCGGCCTAGACCGCGTGCTCGGGGCCGCCGGTCCCGCGACGGTGCTCTACGCTTCGGACTATTGCCACTGGGACTGTCACTTTCCCTATTCAGTGAAGGACATAGTCGATGCGCGCGACTTGAACGACGACCAGAGAGAGAAAATTTTAAGCCGCAACGCGATCGACTTCTTCAAGCTTAAGAACCTTCCCCCGCCTAGAGCACTCAAACTCGCGCGGCAGAGCTGGGAGCAAGAAGAGCGCAAAGCGGCAGTGGGGAAGTAATGATAAAGACTCTTGCAGCAGTCCTGCTGCTGTCGTGGCTTTCCGCAACCGTCCCAGGACATTCCGCCGAAGCCCCGCAAAAGATTCGCATCGGCTTTCCGTCGCTCGCCTTCTCGTACCTTCCGTTTTACGTCGCGCAGGAAAAAGGGCTGCTCAAGAAGGCGGGGTTCGAGTCCGAGTACATTCAGATGCGCACCGGCATCCAGCCGCAAGCCCTGATCAACGGCAACATCAACTTTTTCCCATCTCTATCCACGGGCATCTCAGCGGCCGTATCGGGACTCCCCCTGCTTGTGGTCCTGAACCTCTACAACGGCGCGCCGTGGATCCTCGTGACCGGCAAAGAGATCAACAAGCCGCAGGACCTAGTGGGAAAGAACCTGGCGATTTCGGGAATTCTGCAGTCGCCGTACTATTTTCTCCAGGCCGCGCTCAAAAAATGGGAAATCTCCGAGAAGGACGTGGCGCTCATCTCGACCGGCGGGACCGCGTCGAGTTTCGCCGCGCTGGCGAGCAAGCAGGTGGCGGGCGCCGTGCTCACGCCGCCGTTCGACGACAAGGCGGTGTCACTGGGATTCAAGAAGTTCCAGTTTCTCGGCGACCTCGCGGACATTCCTTACGTCGGCCTGATGGCGTCGGCGACGGAGGTCAAGAACCACCGTGAGCGCGTGCAAAAAACCATCGCCGCGATATTGGAAGGGGCCGCGTGGCTGCGCACGAACCGAAGCGAAACGGCGAAGATGATCGCCGACAAGTTCAAAGTGACTCCGAGCGAAGCGGAGCGGACTTACGAGACGCTGATCTCGATGTTGACCAAAGACGGCCGGCTGAACCTGAAGGTCGCGCGCGGTTACCTGGAGATCCTGCGCCAGGAGCGGCCGATCCCTGCCAACTTCGACGCCGAGAAGTTGCTGGATTTCTCCATGATCCCCACGGGAAAGTAGCGCGACGCCATGAACCCTCAGGCCCGCATCGGCCTCATTATCCCGTCAAGCAACCGGCTTACCGAACCCCAATTCCACAGATTCGCCCCGCCCGGCGTCGGCATTCACACGACGCGGCTGCGGATGACGGGAAAATGGCACAGGCCGCTTAAGAACCTCAAGGAAGCCATCGCCGAAGCGGCTGCGGCTCTTTCCGACGTCCGGCCGGACATCATCGTCTTTCACTGCACGGCGAGTTCCATGGAAGACGGGCTTGCGGGCGATGCCGCCGTGGCGGAGTGGATAGAAAAGGCGGGCAGTTGCGCTTCAATGACGACGGGCCAGGCCATAACCCAAGCGCTAAAATTTCTCGGCGTCAAAAAACTCGTCTTGATCACTCCATATATAAAGAAAACAAATGAACATGAGATCTCGTACTTGAGCGAAGCCGGTTTCGAAGTGGTTCATGCCTTCGGGCTCGGGCTTTCCGGCGGCGATGAGTACATCACCGTCACACCCGAACGCTGGATAGAAATTGTCTCGAAGAACCTTCGACCTGAGGCGGAAGGCTACGTCCTAAGCTGCACCAATACGACTATGATCGAAGCGATCGAGGAGTTGGAGCGGCTTTTCAAAAAGCCGGTGGTCGCGAGCAATCAGGCCGTCCTCTGGTCCTGCCTGAGGAAGCTCAACGTAGGTCGGGAGATCAAGGGTCCGGGGAAGCTCTTTGCGCTGTGAGAAAAAGGCTCGCTCGCCGAGTGTAGTGTCTCACAATTATGTTGACGTTCCGTTCGTGGTGAGCTTTGTCGAACCATGAATGGAACCCGGTGAAATATCTCGCCCTTCGACGTGCTCAGGGCGAACGAACTCTGTACAGCCATTTTAGAAACACTACACTCGCCGAGCCTCACAACACCGCGATAATCTCGATTTGAAACAAGAGCCCGCCGCGGATATCGGCTTTGAGCGCGTGGCGCGCGGGCCGGTTGTGCTCGTCGGGAAACATCTTGATCCACGCCTTGTTGATCGACTCGCGGTCTTTCTCGTCTTTTAAAAACACCGTCATGTGCGCGATGTTCTCCGGCGTGCCGCCGGCGAGCTCCATGAATTTTTGAATGTTGCGGAAAAGAACTTCGGCCTGCTCGTCCGCGTCGGCCGGCACTTTTCCGGTCGCCGTGTCCTTGCCGGAGATCGCCGAAGAAAAAACCATATTGCCGATCTTCGCGCCGTTCGGAATCGGCGCGCCGTGGGAGAGTCCGGGCATTTCGATGACGGTTCTCTTGGCCATGATTGCTCCTTTTCGTTGGAATTTTTCTAATCTTTATATCCCAGCGTCCCGACAATTGACAAGCGAGACGGGATGGTGTCTTAATCGGTAAGGATAAATTATTTTATGGCTGAAATTGTCGCCAGCCTCGCGATGTCGCATGCGCCTCAGTTGATGTTGAATCCGGATCAGTGGGGACTCTTGAATACCCGCAGTTGGGACCCGCTGCCGGTCAGACCGGAGTTGGAGAGCGAGACGATCGAAGTGAAATGGAAAAAATGGAAGCGCTGCATGGCGGCGATCGACCAACTGCGCCAAAAACTGGAGGCGCTGGCGCCCGACACGCTCGTGCTCGTGGGCGACGACCAGCACGAAAACTTGATCGAGGACAACATGCCACCGTTCAGCGTCTTTATCGGCAAAGAAGTCGAGGCGAGCACCAGCCTCAGGTACCTGAATCAGCCGCGAACCGAAAACCGCACGCGCTATAAAGTGGACGACGCGCTTGCCCTGGGAATCCTTAACGGTCTCATGGAGGACGGTTTCGATCCCGCCTATTCGCGCAAGACTCGCTACGACGGCGGCCTGGGGCACGCGTTCGCCCGCGTGCTCAAGTTCCTCACGCCCGACGCGCGCTTCTCGATCGTTCCTATTATGGTCAACACCTACTATCCGCCGGCGCCTTCGGCCAAGCGCTGCGTTCAGTTCGGCAAGGCCGTGGCCAAGGCCATACAAGGATTTTCCGAATCGAGGCGCGTCGTCGTCATCGGCTCGGGCGGACTCAGCCATACGAAGATCGACCTGGGGCTCGACCGCGGACTGATTCAAGCGCTGGAGAAAAACGACCAGAAGTTTCTTCAGGAGATGAGCTCCGCGGCGCTCGTCGAAGGCACGTCGGAGATCCGCAACTGGATTGTGACCGCCGCCGCTGCCGACCGCCCCGCGACGATCATCGATTACCAGCCGTTGTACCGGACACCGAACGGGGTAGGCTGCGCGATGGGCTTCGCCGCCTGGAGTTAGATTCCTTATTTCTCTAGCTCCCGACGAGCACGAGACACTATCACGACCACGGCTTTTTCGCTTACGCCGCCACGCACTTCATGTCCGAGACGGAATCGACCTTCACGTCCAGCTTCTCCCACTTGTCGCCGCCGTCCTGGCTGGCGTAAAGCTCGCCGCCACGCATGGCGGCGTATACGCGATTGGGATCGCTCGGATCCATCGCGATCGCTTCGGGAAAATCTTTGCCGACAGTTGAGATATTGCCGTCCAACTGCTTCCAGCTCTTGCCGCCGTCTTTGGTTCGGATCAGCATCGACTCCGCGCCGCTCTGCCGCTTGCGCCATTGCCCCGGCTGTCCGTTGGCGAGCGCGGAGTAAAGCACTTCGGAATTTTTTGGATTCATGACGAGCGGGACGGAATATTCGTGGGGAAAGTCCATCGCCGTCGGCGCCCAGCTCTCGCCGCCGTCGTCGCTCTTGTAGAGCGCGCGTCCCGGCGCATGGCCCAGTCTGAAGTCGTGGCCGCCGGTCGCGATGAAAAGCGATTTCGTATTGCGCGGATCGATCACGATCGTGTGCACGTCCGCGTCCACGTTCTTGTTCAAAAGCTTCCAGCTCTTGCCGCCGTCGGTGCTCTTGAGCATGTAGCCTACCTGGAGCGCGGCGTAGATCGTCTTGGAGTCGTTGGGATCGATGGTGATGTCCCGGACGTGAGGCTCCACGGTCGAGACCGGATAATCCACCGAGGCCACGGAGGGCACGTTCCAGACCGATTCCAATCGCTCCCAGCTTTTCGTGCCATCGCGGCTGACGAAGATATCGATCGGCTCGGTGCCGGCGTAGACCGTATCGGAATCGTTCGGATCGATGGTGACGCAGCGAACCTTGCCGGGGCCGGGCTTGCCGTAGCAGAGTTTTTTCCAGCTCTTGCCGGAATCGTCGCTGCGCCAGACGCCGTCGCCTCGGGTGCCGGCGAAAAGAGTGCCGGGGCGCGACGGAGAAACCGCCACCTCCTGCACGTCCCAATCTCCGAGCGATTGTTGTTCGACTTTCCAACTTTTTCCGGCTTCGCCTTTGACCGTGACCAGCCCGTCGTCCGTAGCCAAATAAAGTATCGTCGCCATATTATTTTCCTCCCCCGATTTTATGCGGTAAATAAATCAGTAGCACACGGAGATTGACGATGACAAGAGTGGCGGCGCGAAAGGAACGTGCTCGTGATCGTGATTCGTGTTCGTCCGGAAAACGAGCACGAGCACGAAACCCGCGGAGGATCGCCTCGAAGTTACACGAACACGACGCCTTCAGTAGCCACGCTCTTTATCGACCACGTTGCGCAAACTCTCTCCCGCGAGAAAGCGGCGGAGATTGTCGCTGAATATCGGCAGCACGAGGTCCCATTTCTGCGCCGCGGCGCCGGCGATGCGCGCCGTGATCATCACGTTGGGCGCATCCCAAAGCTCGGACTCCGGCGGCAACGGCTGTCTGGCGAAAGCGTCCAAGGCCGCGCCGGCGATCCAATGCTCCTTCAGCGCGCGCGCGATAAGTTTTTCGTCGATCGCCTTGCCGCCGGTGAGATTGATGAGATAAGCGGTCTTTTTCATCGAGCGCAGCTCCCTCTCGCCGATCAATCCGCTCGTCGAAGGAACCGACGCCAGGCATAGAACCAGAAAATCGACTTGCGGAAGCATCTGCGGAAGAAAGTCCGGGCCGCCCAGCTCGTCCACGTAGTCCGGTTTCCCGTCCACCGTTCTTTTCGTCGCGAGGACGCGCAAGCCCAGCGCTTTGGCTTTTTGCGCCAGCTCCGAGCCGATCGTGCCGAGACCGACGATGCCCAGGGTCTTGCCGGCAACATCGTCGATGTTCACTCTTTCCCATTTCTTTTGCCTTTGCGCTTCCAAGCACTGGGGCAGTTTTTTCGCGAGCGCGAAGATGCAGGCGAGGGCGAACTCCGTGAAGGAACGGCCGTGAATGCCCTTGGAGCCGGTGATTTGGATCGGCCGGCTCATGACCGACGGAGTCAGATAGATATTGACGCCGCCGCGCGTGACGTGCATCCAGCGGAGCTTGGACATGCGCGCGACGAGATTCTCGGGCACCGTCTCTTCGGTGAAGACCGCGTCGGACTGGGCCGCTTTGCCTTCGCCGTCGTCTCCGACGACGAACTGAACGGCGGGAAAGGCGCTCTTGAGCGAGCGGATCTCGTTCTCGGGAAGTTTCAGGCGAATCCAAACCTGGCAATTTTCCATGAAGCAGCTTTAGGCCGCGACCCGTTTTATGTCAACAAGCTTGCCGTTTGTCCCGCCGCGACACATTCACCGACCTTCTGCTTGACAGCTTTGCCGCCGATACGTTATTTCCTGATGAGGAAGTTTTACAGGAGGCAAATCTCATGATGCCGTCGATAAGCGAGTTGAGGAACACAGCCAGAAAAATGTTTCAGGACATCAAGACACCCTGGACCTATCCCCGCTTTCCCGATCCGCCGTCCGAGTTCCTGCCGCCGGAGAAGTTCCTCGAGGTGGTGTCCGAGACGGTGCTTGCCCATCACACCAAGATCAATCATCCGTTTTGCGTCAAGCTCGTGCGCGGCGAATGGACTAAAAGGCAGCTTCAGGCGTGGGCCAAGCAGGATTACCACGCGAAAGTCCAGACGCTCAGGAACGACGCCTATATCGTCGCAACCGCGCCGACGCTGGACGAGCTGCGAGAGCAGTTGAAGGTGCTGCTCTCGGAGGCGGGTGAAGATCTTGTGGGAGGAAAATATCCGAGCCATCCCGAATTATGGCTGCGCTTCGCCCAGGGATTGGGACTCAGCCGGGAAGAGGTGGTGCGCTCGCAGCCGTCGCCTCTGATGGAGGTGGTGCTGGATGCCGAGCGCTACAAGTCGATGAAACAGACCGTGGGGGATCTCCCCACTAATTTGCGCGTGGGCGAGAAGATCAACGCCGTAGTCCATCCGGTTTGGGCGGATGCGCTTAGGGAAAAATATCGCGTGCCGGAGGAGGCCCTCGAATTTTTTACTGCCCACGGAGAAGCGGACCAGGATCACGGCAAGCTCGGCGAGCAGATGGTCCTCAGCAGAGCCGTCACGCCGGAGGTTCAGCGAGCGATCTGGCTTCATCTTAAAAAGAGCCAGAGCAAACAGTGGGTGACCTACGACGCATTCTACCAGGCCGCCATGGAAGCGGCGTAACCCTCACCCTTCCCTCTCCCTGGAAGGGAGAGGATTAAGGAGAGGGTTGAGGGTTTCAGGGTTGCAGAGGCGAGGAGAAGAGAAATCCAAAATCTAAAATCCAAAACCCGTACTGAGCCAGGTCGAAGTATCCAAAATCGGAAGCCCGACGCGGCTCTGGAAAAAAACGTCGCGCTATCGTGCCGGATTCTCGCCAAGCTCGGACTGTTCAAGGAAACGACCGGCCACGTGAGCGCGCGCAATCGCGATGGGCAGACGATGCTCATCCGGGGCAGGGGAGGAGCCGAGACCGGGCTGTTATACACCAGGCCCGTGGATATCGTCCTTTCCGATTTCGACGGCGCGCCGCTGAAAAATCGCGCCGGTTTGAAAACGCCGAACGAGGCCTGCATTCACGGTGAGATTTATAAGCGTAGGCCCCAGGTCGGCGGGGTGGTTCATGCGCACCCGCCGTCGATCGTGCTCGCGAGCATAGCGGGAATATCGCTCCGGCCGATCTACGGCGGCTACGACCCGCAGGGCATGCGGTTGGCTCTGCGCGGTATTCCGCTTTATCAGAGTAGCCTGACCCTCCATTCCAAAGAACAAGTTCACGCGATGCTCGAGGTCATGGGCGACAGCGACGTCTGCGTTCTGCGCGGCCATGGTGTCGTCGTCGTGGGGAAAACCATCGAGCAAGCCACCATCAAAGCGATCAAGCTGGATCACCTGGCGAAGATGAACCTCCAGGCCGCCGCGCTGGGAAACGTCGCCGCCATTTCGCAGGAGGACATCGACGCCTTTCTTTCCCGCAGAAGCGCGCCAGACAGGTCGCAGGAGCCGCTCTGGCGCTTTTATGTCGAGTGGGAGAGAAAAGGTTGAAAGGTTTAAGAGTATAAGGTTGAAAAGGTTGAACGTGGCGAAAATCGAAAATCAAAAATCCAAAACCCGAAATCTCAAGAGACGGTTGGTAGAAGGCTTGCAAGTAGTCACCGGCGAGGGAATTTTGTCCGGCTCCGGGCATCTCAGCGCGCGCATCCCGGGAACGAAAACTTTTTTAATCAATCCGAGGTTTGCCGGAGTGCTCGCCGATCCCAAAGATATCTGTACGGTAAATTTCGAAGGCAAGCGGATCGCCGGCAAGGGGCCGATTCCTTCCGAGTCTCTCATTCACAGCGCGATTTACCGCGCCCGGCCGGACGTCGGCAGTGTGCTCCATTGCCACGCGCGCAGCTCGATCTTGATGGGACTCCAGGCGGGCGGCTTGATCCCGTTCAGCCGCGAGGCGCGGCTGTTCGCGGACGGCATTCCGATCTTTCCCGACAGCCACGGCATCAACACCGATGCTTTGGCGCGGCGGATGATCGAAGCGCTCGGACCGCACCATGCGATTTTTCTGCGCGGCCACGGCTGCGTCGTGACCGGACCCGGCATCGAGGGGACCTGCATTTCGGCGATCCAATTGGAGCGCGCCTGCCAGGACCAGCTTCTGCTGATGAGCTTCACCACGCCCAAGCCGCTGGCGGACGCGGCGCGCGGCAGAGTAACGGCACGGCTGGAGAATCCTTACCGCGCGTGGCCGTTCCTGCTCTACAAGCACAAAGTAAAATCTAAGGCGCAGATCCGCGCGTCGATCCGAACCCTCGACGAGGGCGAGCACTATTAAAGCAAAGCTGAAGGATGAAAGCGGAAAGATGAAATGAAAAACTTGAAAGCCGTCTTTCGACTGATTGTGGCCGCGAGTATTTTGTCATGCGGCCCCGCTTCCGCCCAGGAGAAGAAGCTGGAGACGATGACGATCTCGTACGCGTCGGTCTCCGGCACGAGGGCGCCGCTGTGGATCGCCAAAGAGCTCAACCTCTACGAGAAGTACGGGCTGGACGGCAATCTCGTCTACATCGCCTCCGGCGTCACTTCGGTGAACGCGCTGCTCGGCGGCAGCGTTCATCTCATCGCCGCCTCGGGCTCCTCCGCGGTCAGCGCGGCCGCGCGCGGCGCTCCGGTTGCGATCATAGCCAGCCTGGGGCCGATCGCGTACAAACTGGTCGCCAACCCGTCGATCACTTCCATCCAGCAGCTCAAAGGAAAAATTATCGGCTCGAGCAGAATCGGCGCCGGCTCCGACTACGCGCTCCAACGTCTGCTTCCGAAGGTCGGCCTCACCCCTGGAAAAGACGTGCAAGTCATACCGACGGGACTCAGCGAATCGGACCGCCGTCTGGTGATCATGCTTCAGGGAAAGATCGACGCGACGCTCGCGACCGTCGATAACCTGCTGCAACTCGAACTCGCGGGTCAGAAGTTCTCGGTGCTGGCCGATTTGCTGGATACCGGCGTCTACACGTCGGGCAGCGACATCTCGACCAGCCGCCAGTTCTTGAAGGACCGCCGCCGCGAACTGAAAGGCTTTCTCATGGCCCTCACCGAGGCGATCGCCGCCGGGAGAAAGGACAAGGAGCTGACGTTTCGTACCTACCGTAAATACATGAAAGTGAACGAGCCCAAGCTTTTGGAATCGATGCACAAGAACTATCTTCTCGGAACTATTCCGATGAGGCCTTTTCCGCGAGCGGAAGCGCTGCAAAACGACATCGAGGATCTGAGCCAGACTTATCCCGTTCTCAAAGGAAGAAAGATAGAAGAGTTTACCGACCTCTCGCTCATCAAAGAGCTGGAAAGCGAAGGCTTCTTCACGAAACTCTACGGCCGCTGAAAATTTCGCCAGGGTTGGCGCGATCACCGTCTCCCGGGCGGCGCGGGTTTCGTATGCCTCCCTAAGGGCGACGGCCAACCTTGGCACGAACGGAACGGCGATGAGAACTCTCAGGCTTGCCTACAGGGACGACGACCGGACGCCGGTCATCTTCTGTATCAAGGAGATGGCGCGGCGACATTACGACATCGACGTCGAGGTCGTGCAGATCAAGGGTACGGAAGAATATGAGGCCGCTCTCTTCGACGGCTCGTGCGACGTGATTATCGAACACCTGGAGTATCTCTACGACGAAGCGGTCAAGAGAAAAAAAGTCGCAATCTTTTGCGCCCCCAGCAAAGGCAGCAGCCAGGAGCTGGTCGTGCGCGCCCATATCCACTCGCCGGAAGAATTGAAGGGCGGTACGCTGGCCGTCAGATCTTCCGGCCAGCCACATGCGGCGTCTCTCTGGCTCAGAATGATGGGACTCGAAAATGAAGTCCGAACGCGGCTCGTCAAAGACAACGAAGTCGGCCGATGGGGGCAATGGAAAAAAGTCGCCTCGGGAGAATGCATCGGGACCTTCATGTCGCCGCTCTATCTGCGACAAGCCCTCTCCACCGGGCTGAAAGTCCTCGACGTTCCCGACCTTCCCAGCGTCAGTCATTACGCTCAGGCGTGCCTGTCCGAGTTCGCGGCGAAAAATTCCGCGCTTCTAAAGGACTACGTGAAGGCCACGATTCACGCGGTGGGCCTGATGATCTTTTGCCGTGACGAAGCGCTGGCGATCGTATCCACGGAGCCGATGAAGCGGATGAAAATCGAGTGCAGGGGAGAGATGGAAAGACAATTCGATGCCATCGTCAAGGGACTCAAGCCCAAGCCGTATCCGACGCCGCTGGCGATCGCCAACACTTTCGAGATGGCCGTGCTGGATTATCCGGAAGCGAAAGACTTGAACCCGCTTTCTCTTTGGGACCTCCACTGGGTGAGGCAGCTCGACGACGAAGGTTTTATCGACGGTCTCATGCGGAATCTCGTTGCTTAACGGTATCATATATGTTACCTTCTACTTTGATCGAGGTCCGCGAGTATATCGCTGCTGACGGCAGCAGTCCTTACGGGAAATGGTTTGATAGTCTCAACGCTCCAGCGGCTGCGAAGGTGGCGATAGCCGTCACCCGCATGCAGCAGGGCAATTTCTCGAATGCGAAGGGTGTTGGAGTGGGCGTGCATGAGTACAGCCTCGACTTCGGACCCGGCTACCGGGTTTATTTTGGCAGAGACGGAGACCGCCTTGTGATATTGCTCGGCGGTGGAAGTAAAAAGCGGCAACAGCAGGACATACGGCACGCTCAGATCCTGTGGAGCGATTACAAGCAACGCAAGAAAAGGGAGATTTGAGATGCCACTGACAAGAGATTTCAAAGAAACCATTCAGGCGCGCGCCCGACGTGATGCGGCATTCCGTGAAAGTCTCCTGAAAGAAGCCGTAGACGCGCTCCTTTCGGGAGACGTAGAAACCGGCAAGACGGTTCTACGCGACTACATCAATGCCACTGTAGGCTTTGACAAGCTCGCTACCATCACGAGGAAATCTCCCAAAAGCCTGATGCGCATGCTGGGCCCCAACGGCAACCCGCAGGCCCGCAACCTGTTTGAGATCGTCGCCTATCTTCAGAAAAAAGAGGGCGTCCATCTTAGAGTTCGCTCCGCGCGCGCCTGAGAGAATCGCACCACATTGAAAAGCTTCGGCGAACGGAATAAAAGAAAAGCCTAAGCCCCCGTAGCTCAGTTGGATAGAGCACAGGATTCCTAATCCTGGGGCCGTGGGTTCGAATCCCGCCGGGGGCAATTGAAAATCAACTAGTTAACTCGCCTGGCTTATCCTCCAAAACGCTCAATCTGTCCAAAATGTGTCCAAGCAAATGATTAAGCTCAGTCTCGCCGCTTGGGGCGCGCCTTCTCCACGGGATTAGCGTGAAAGAATCAAAGAATTCGGCGTTAGCCAGAGTGTTTTTTATCCCCTCAGCTCGGTGTTATTCTTTACTCAGAGAGGGTTAGCGCTATGCCCACGACCGTGATTGATCTTTTTCGCCGAAAGCTAAACGTGCAATGGCAGAAGGAGGGCGATGAGTGGGCTCATTACCTCTTCGATGCCTTGGATCAAATTATCGGACTCAAAGCACACACGGCAAGAACGTGCCCGCCATCCGATGATATGCCTGGTAGTTACGTTGAATATATACCGACCCATGAGAAGTTTAGGTCGCGGCTTAGAATTCTCCTCTTGAAAGACGGGATATATGCGTTGGTTGCGATGGACGGGGCACCATCAGACGAGGATTTAGCACCATGGGTTGCTGCAATTAACGTAGCAACCGAACGCCTTGGCGAAAATCAGCCCGGATTCCCCTGGAATGCTGTTATCGGCCCCGGCCCTCAAAGTGAGTCTAGTGATCAGGATCTTGAGGCGCCGTGTTCTATCGGTCCGTTGCACCTTCATCCTGGGGGAATCCTATTCTCGGAATATCGTGAACCACATGTTCCATCGCTATATGCGCGTTCCACGTTTTCCTCATGGCCCGCCATCGTAGATGGAGTGGCGAGGGGCTATAAATGGGACATGGCATCCAAATTCGCATGTCGGGATCTTCACCGTCTTTGCGGTATCCTTTCCGTCGCCTGGAACCGCTGTTGGGTTTTGAAACACAGTCCACAACCGGCGGACCACGGTTCCATAGAAATTCCTAATCAGCCCTGGTGGATGAAGCCAGAAGAAAACCGGATTATCAACGAACAACAGATTCCCAGAACTCGGGTCCCGATACCCGACTGGGCTGCATCGGCTTGGGAACTAATCGAAAGGAATCGGTACTTAGCCGATGCTCTTAACGCTCACTACGAAGGCTTGCTACTCCAGTATCAGCACCCATCGTTTGCGCTAATCGCATTTCTTGGATCAATTGAAGGACTTGGAACTAGCCTATACAAGGTAGAACGGTGCGAGGCGTGTCAATCCGTCAAAGGCAGTGCTGAGCGGTTCCGAAGAACTCTGCGGTTGGTCGTCTCGGAGCAGGAAGCGAAGCAGTTAGGCACCGCGTACACTCCTAGATCACAAACAGCTCATGTCGGCCGCCTGCATGGAATGGAGACGGTGTTCGGATCAATGGACTTTGGTTTTTTCACCCGCTTAAGCGAGGAGCCGTTCGAATGGGGTATTGTTTATAGACTCCGCCAGGCCAGCAGAAAGTTGCTTTTAAATGCTCTGACCGGTGAACTCTCTCTTGATTTCTAATAAAAAGGTCCGTTCAAAACAGCGGAAGTCCTTAACTATTCCCGCTGCTGTCCGCCAATTGTCCGCGAAATATCAAAGGCAAACGCTAACCGCGTGCGAACCTCTGAAACTCCGGCACCTGCTGTGTCCTCACACTGGGCGGGAACTCTCCCGGCCACCACCAGGCGCACGTTGGAAACGAGAAGCCGGACTCTCGCGCGCGGCCGTGATATACTGACGTAAGCTGTTACAATACCGCCATCGAGTTAAGCTGCTCGCATATGAGTCCGGTAAATATCGACTGGAATTCGATTCGCCCGCTGAACGGTGCCCGGTCAGCGGGCTTCGAAGAACTCTGCGCGCAGCTCGCACGTGCTGAGAGGCCGGCTGATTCCGATTTTGAGCGAAAAGGCGCGCCTGATGCCGGAGTTGAGTGCTACACCGTTTTGCGCGACGGCACGGAGTGGGGATGGCAGTCGAAGTACTTCGACACGGTTGGAGATTCTCAATGGGCTCAGCTCGATGACTCAGTCAAGACCGCGATCGAGAAGCACCCCCGGCTCGTGCGGTATTTCATATGTTTCCCACTTGATCTCTCAGACGCCAGAATCGACAGTCGAAAATCTGCGAGAGAGCGCTGGAACGATCACATCCAGAAGTGGACCCAGTGGGCCTCGGAACGTGGTATGGCTGTCGAGTTTGTCTATTGGGGCAGCTACGAGCTTCTCGACCGCCTATCGCGGCC
Organism: uncultured Syntrophobacteraceae bacterium; assembly: GCA_964404195.1. GTDB lineage: Bacteria > Desulfobacterota > Binatia > UBA9968 > UBA9968 > JAJPJQ01. Next base: position 8,838 of record CAYOJC010000035.1, on the reverse strand, counting down.
CCAGCATGTCGGGCGCGTTCGCTTCTGGTTCGACGTGCGCGGCTTCGACGGAGCTTGGTTCTCCGCGCGACTCGAGGAAGCAAGACTGACTGCGGGACCACGCTACACTCCCGAAGTCCACGTTGACTTGCCGATTGCCGGCGAGTTTGATGCATTCGGTCGGACAGAACGGTTCTTTAACCGCATCAAGAGACACGCTCGGACGATCCGTGACAAGGTTCGGACTTTCGAGTACGCAGGGAAGAATGCCGCAACCGAGGCGAGCCTCGACACCGCGACAACTTCACTTGTCACAAAGGTCGAAGCAGTTCTCGCGGCACTCGCGGGCGTGGAGTTCCAGCCCATAGGCCCTCTCCCGTTCTCAAATATTGTCGAAGAGATTATTGCAGCTGAGAAGGCGACCGAGGAGGTCGAACGGCTCCTCTCCGAGTGCGAACAAGCCCACGATGCAAAGCCGCCCTTGAACACCGAAAAGAAGCCTTCCTACCCCAGCAATCCTTTTCGGGAGCAGCGGTTCCGTCTGTACGGACTATCTGCAGAGCTAAAAGAGGCACGCCAAGTGTTGACACATGCTGACCGTGCCGCGAGCGGTGCACTGATGCTCCTTCGCGGCCGGGCGGGTACAGGCAAGACTCATCTTTTATGCGACGTGGCTCGCCAGCGCGTTGCGGCGAATCAACCGACGGTACTTCTCCTCGGCCAGCGCTTCGTAACCAACGATGCGCCGTGGGCGCAGGTGCTTCAACAACTCGATTTGAGCGGCCTTTCCGCTGAAGAGTTTGTCGGCGCTCTCGAATCGGCTGCGCAGGCCGCAGGCTCACGCGCCCTTGTCCTCATCGACGCGATTAATGAGGGCGCGGGTCGGATCATCTGGCCAAGCCACTTGGCTGCTTTTCTCGTCTATCTCGAACGGTCCCCGTGGATCGGGGTGGTGCTCTCGGTTCGGTCCTCCTACGAAAAAATCGTCGTCCCCGACGATGTACGCAAACGTGCTGTCGTGGTGACGCACCATGGATTCGAAGATCACGAATACGACGCCGCTCGAACATTCTTCGTCCACTATGGCCTAGAGCTACCCTCGACGCCGATCCTTGCGCCGGAGTTTAGTAACCCGCTGTTTCTTAAGACGCTGTGCGTGGGGCTCCACATGAAGGGTGAGCGACGGCTGCCCCGCGGATTTTCTGGCATCACCGCCATGTTCGATCTATATCTATCTGCGATCAACGACGGCCTGGCGTCTGCGCTCGGCTACGATGCCAGGACTCCGCTCGTTCGGCAGGCCCTTGAGGCTGTATCAAAGGCACTCGTCGATGCCGAAGAGCCATGGCTGACGTTGGCGAAGGCAGGAGAGATCGTAAACGCCCTGCTTCCCAGCCGTGAGTTCGAGCGGTCTCTTTATCGCGGCTTGGTTGTTGAAGGTCTTTTGATCGAAGAAGCCGCACGTCGCCACGATGCCGACCGCGAGGAAGTGGTCTTCCTTGCATACGACCGCCTCGCCGATCATCTGGTTGCCAAGATATTCCTCGATAGACATCTTGACGCCAATAACCCCGCATCAGCGTTTACTGCGGGGGGTCCGTTGGGCTTCATAGCCGACAAGGCGCAGTATGTCGCGCCTGGTCTCCTCGAAGCGATGTGCATCCAGATACCTGAGCGTAGCGGTCAAGAGCTAATCGCCCTCGCCCCGCCGATCATGCAACGCTGGGAAATCGGAGATGCATTTCGGCAGAGCCTGGTGTGGCGAGCGCTCACTGCGTTTACTGATGGCACAGGGAAAGCGCTGAACCAGCTCTGTCGAAGCGACGACGAGTTACGCGACACGTTGGATGTGTTGCTCACTGTGGCTACGGTTCCAGGCAACCCGCTCAACGCGACTTTCTTAGATAAACGGTTGCGCAAGGACACGATGGCGAAACGCGACGCCTGGTGGAGCACGTACCTTCATACAGCGTGGGGCAACCATGGTGCCGTCGATAGGTTCGTGGACTGGGCATCCGCGGTGACACCGAAAACCGCAATGGACGATGAGACGCTAGACCTTTGCACTATTTCGCTTGCCTGGATGCTCTCAACGTCGAACCGCCCATTACGTGACCATGCTACAAAGGCGCTTGTGAGCCTACTTACAGGGCGCCTCGAGGCTGCGGCGAGGTTGCTGGACCGCTTCGCTGCTGTGGACGATCCGTATGTCGCCGAGCGATTGTACGCTGTCGCTTACGGTTGCGCGATGCGGAGCTACGATGCAAAAGAAGTCGGTCAGCTTGCGCAGGCTGTGTACGTCCGCGTGTTCAAAGAAGGGTCCCCGCCCGCTCACATTCTTCTTCGCGACTATGCGCGCGGGGTCGTCGAACATGCGCTATACCTTGGTTCTAAGCTTGATGGCGATCCAAACTTAATTCGACCGCCGTATCAGAGCACTTGGCCGCACATCCCAACAGAGGAGGAAATAGAGCCACTGAAACCGAACTGGGATAATGTTGGAGGGTACGACAGCGGTGATCTCGAGTGGTCGCGGAACCGCATCGGCAGTTCCGTTTTGAGCGATGACTTCGCTCGCTACGTCATCGGAACGAACTCATCAGTAACCAGTTGGTTGTCGCTCCGTCGCGACGAGCCGAAGTGGCAATCTCCTGACGAGCGTCTGGCTACTCTGACTGGTAGTTTTACTGGTGAAGAGACGGCAGCTTGGCGGACTTTCGATTCTGCTGAACGCGCGCTTAAAAAAGTCCTGCGATTCAATATCCAAATCGTCATAAAGAATTTCGCCCGGGAAACAGAAGATGATGGGTACTCCGATGAGCCAGATGCAGAGCCAGATAGACGCATAGCCGAACTCGAACAGAAGCGCGATAGTGCTCTCAAGAGGCTTGTTAATATGCTCACCCAGGAACGCGCCGAGCAACTCCGGGGCATTCTCGCCGCTAGTGACGATGTAAACGCACGTCAACCGCCACGGTTTGATCTCCGCCTGATCCAGCGGTATGTCCTCTGGCGGGTATTTGACCTTGGCTGGACGACAAAGGGGTTTGGGCACTTCGACCGATTCAATATAGGATACGGAGGACGTGAGGCGTCAAAAGCTGAGCGGATTGGGAAGAAGTACCAGTGGATTGCCTACCATGAGATCTCGGCGCTTGTAGCAGATCACTTCCAATACCGTAGTTGGCACAACGACGGTGGAGACGATTACGTCGGAGCCTGGCAAGACTCTTTCCGAGATATTGACCCGTCGTGTACTTTACAGCGAAAGGGCGGCGAAAGGTTGAGGGACGATTACCCGACAGCGTGGTGGGGTTCTTCGAGCTACCACGACTGGAATCGAAATGCCGACCACGAAGAATGGGTGAGGCGCACCGCCGATCTACCGTCGATCGAACAGAATCTCATTGCCGCAAATCCACAAGACGGCTCGAAATGGTTAAATTTTGATGGTTCTCACCATTGGAAGCAGCCCGTTCCGGATGATCTCGACCCTCACGACGTCGATCGCCGGGAGATTTGGTATATCTGGCATGGATATCTCTTGCCCGCCGAGAAAACCGACGCATTTATGTCCTGGGCCGAAGGTGTCGATTTTTGGAACGGCTGGATGCCCGAACCCATCGACCAATATAAATTATTCCTCGGTGAACACGTCTGGTCGCCCGCCGCCAAATATTTTGAGCGGCCAAACTATACTGGGCCAGATTGGATACAACCCGATCGTGGTTGTCCGACTCCCGTTTGCGTGGGCGGGTACCGCTATCTGGCGGAATCGAGCGGATTTGACTGCTCGATCGAAGAGGGCTATACCCTGCGCCTACCGTGCGGCGAACTCGTGCGCATGCTCGATCTAAAGTGGAGCGGAAGCGCCGCTGACTTCATAGACAACAAAGAGACAGTAGTCGCCCTCGATCCGACTGCTCACAGTCAAGGGCCAAGCGCGCTCCTCGTAAGGCAGGAAAAGCTTTTGGAATGTCTACAGCGCGAGGGTTTGTCTCTTTGTTGGACGGTGATCGGTGAGAAACGTGCGCTTCCTGCTGGGTTACGACCAGGTTTCTTGTATTCACTCAGAATGTCAGGAGCCTATACTCTCGGCAGGGAAGCCTTCTGCGGTTTTTTAAACTGCACCTTTGAATCAGGAGCGGATGGAAACGTTTCATCAACGCCAGTCGAAACGCTCCGGGCTCCTCGACCAAACTCATAGGTCGGCGAATCCGAAGCCGTGTTCTCTCGCTGCTCTCCCGATGGACAGATCGTGGACATACGGGGCCTTAACGCTTCGTTAAAGCAATGATTTCTTGTGGACGCAGGAGAGTAAATCCTGGGGCCGTGGGTTCGAATCCCGCCGGGGGCAAATAGAAAATAGATCGATTCGACAGACTGCGCCCGTCTCCTCAAATTCCAGAGCTTTCGTTGATCCCTATCCGCCCGCACTTGGCGTCGATTTTTCAACGTGATATGAACGGACAAGACTTGCTTCATTTCTCAAAAGGGCAAAGGGAGGGCGTCATGGCGCTGCCGGGAAAAGCTTTCGTCAAAGAACTCCACGACATGGTGCGAAAAAAACATTCTAAAGACCATCCCGTCATCGCCATGGTCGAGAGGGGAGAGCTCGATCGCGACCAGCTCAGAGGTTTCGTCGGCCAGTTTTATCTTTTCTTTCCCAAGCCGTTTCCCAAGCCGATCGCGGCGATGCTCGGACGCTGCCCGGAGGATCCGGAGCTGGAGCGGATGTGGATCGACAACGTGGTCGAGGAAGGAACGGGCGAGATCACCGGGACCGACAGCCACAAGAGACTCTACATCCGCTTTGCTTTGGCCTGCGGATACGATACGCGGGAATTGCTGGATGCGGTCGAGCCTCTGCCGGAGACCTCGGCGTTTCTCGACTGGCGCGAGTTGTTATTGTATCAACGCACCTGGCTTGAGCTTTATGCCTGCCAGGGCTTCTGCCTGGAAGGAACCGCGAGCGAGCGCATGACGCGGATCGTGAACGGCCTTACGAAGCACTATGGATTTTCCCGCGAGTCGGAAGATATCCGGTACTGGACGCTCCACATGGGAGTCGATGAGGAGCACATGAAAGTCGGCCCGCTCGCCGTCGAGCGCTACGCGACGACCGACATCCAGCAGGACCAGGTGCGCTTCGCCGTGCAAAAAACTCTCGACCAGTTCTGGCTTGCCTATGACGGCATCCAGCGCGCCTTTGTCGACCGCGACCCGCTCTACGCCGCGTGGCGCAACGGCAAGTGAAACGGAGTGGCCTCATGGAAATGGTAGATCTCTCGCACGTGATTTACGAAGGGATGCCGAAAATCCCGGTACTTTCGGATGTTCACGTGCGGAAATTCTTCAGCCTGGAGAAAGGCCACCCGCTGAACGTGACGGAGATTTCGCTGCCGTGTCACGCGGGCACGCACGTGGACGCGCCGGTACACATCGTCCCAAACGGCAAATCGATCGAAGAGCTGCCGCTGGAATCCTTCATCGGCCCCGGAGCGGTGATCTCCGTCAAAAAGCGGGGAGGAGAGCAGGTCACGGCGGCGGACCTGGAAAATTCGCGCGTTGCCGTGAATCGCGGCGATATCTTGATGCTTCATACGGGATGGGACGAGAAATTCGAGAGCCCGGATTATAACCTGCATCCCTATCTTTCAGTGGACGCAGCCGAGTGGATGGTCAAGAAGGGCGTCAAGCTGTTCGGCATCGATTGCATCACCGTCGATCTTCCCACGCCGCTAAGACCGAAAGGATTCGATTTCCCGGTGCACAAGATGCTCCTCGGAAACGGCGTCTTGATCGCGGAGAACGTGACCAACCTGGGAGAAATCGTCGGCAAGAAAATTCGAATTCTGGCGCTGCCGCTTAAAATCAAAGGAAGCGACGCCGGCCACGCGCGGATCGTCGCGGAAATCCTGAACTGACAACATGCCGCCGGTAGAACCCGTCAAAGGAATCATCGGCGCCTGCCTCACGCCTTTCGACGCAGAGGACCGCGTCGATTACAAAGCGCTCGAGCGGGAGATCGATTTTCTCGTGGCGGACTGCGACGCGGTTTCCATCGCCGCCGTCGAGGCCGCCGAATATACCATGCTCTCGCGCCAGGAGCGGAAAGATTTATTGCGCGTCGCGACCGCGATGGTCGGCAAGCGCAAGCCCGTCCTTCTCGGCGCATCGAGCCCGGCGCCGCGCGAAGTTATCGAGCTGGCGGAATACGGCGCGAGCGTGGGCGGCGATTTCATCCAGGTATTGATGCCGCTCCGCCCCTGGGGAGGACAACCCACCATCGCCGAGCTGATGGAATTTTACACGCAGGTCGCTTCGGCGAGCCCGCTGCCAGTCGTTTGCTATCACAACCCGGGTCCGGGCGCCGACCCGCCGCAGGACGCCTTCGTCAAGATCAGCGAGATCAACAACATCCGCTATTTCAAAGAAAGCTCGCGCGACATTACCAAGATATCCCGGCTGATCGAACAGATCGAGCTCGCGGGCAGAGGTCATTACTTCACCACGATGCAGCCGCTCCTGGCTACGTTGATGATGGGCGGCTCGGGCGCGACGATGCCGCCGCCGGGAACGAGGATCGGCGCGCAGGTGGTGCGCGCGTTCAGAGAAGGAAACATGGAGCGCGCCCGATACTGGCAGCGCTGCTTCGCGCTTTTTCCCGGCAAGTGGGCGGCCTACGGCCTGCCGCCGGTGATGAAGTCGGCGATGAAGCACTTCGGCGTCGATATCGGAGAACCGTCGCGGCCCTACGCGCCGGTCAGTCCGCGCGATCACGCGCAGATCGGCCAATTTCTCCGGCAGATCGGATTGCTCGGCGAGGGCGCGCCGACGGAAAATTCATTGAACGAAGCCGCCGAGGCGCTGCGCCAGGAAGATACCTTTCTCCGCTGATCGCCCTCCTTTAATCTTATTATGCCGGGAATCCTTCTCGTCCTCATCGTCGCACTCATCGTTGTTTTTCCGCGCAGCCGCGCCTGGCTCGGCGAAAAAATCAAAACCTTGTCCGACTATGTGATTGTTAAACTCCTCCGCGACACTTCCCGCTTCGGCAGCGAACTGACTGAAGAGGGCAGAGCGGAACAGAAACTCTGGCGCGAGCAGCGCTTGAGAAATCTCCGGGGATTGGCGTTGAGGGCGAAAGAAGCGATCAGAAGCAAATCGGAGCAGCCGAAGAACTGATTCTTTTATGGCCGGCAATCGAAAGCAAATCGTTGTTCTCGGCGGCGGCAGCGGCGGAGTCGCCGTAGCCACGAAGCTCGCGCGCGAGCTTGGGCCAAGGCATGACGTCCTTCTTGTCGATCGTCGTCCCGACCATGTGTTTATGCCCGCGTTTCTTTTTGTGATGATCGGGCAGCGCGAGCCCGAACAAATCACGCGACGGCTTCGTAACCTCGAGAAACGTGGAGTCAAGGTCATTCAAGACGAGATCGCCGGCATCGATCCGGCGCGGCAGGAAGTCGCGCTTAGCGGTGGAAAGATTCACTACGACTATCTGATCGTGTCCCTGGGACTGGAGACCGCGCCCGACATGATCCCCGGTTACGCCGAGGGCGCGCACCACGCCTGGGAGATGGACGCCGCCTTGAAAACGCGCCGCGCGCTGGAATCCTTCGACGGCGGCCGGGTTGTCGTCGGCGTGCCGCTCGGCCCGTATCGTTGCCCGCCGGCCCCTTACGAGGCGCAGTGGCTGATCGACAGTTACTTCAAGCAGCGCGGTATCCGCGACCGCGTTACGATCGAATATTTCACCCGCGACCCTGAGCCGGCCGGCGAGGCGCACGACCCGGTCGTGTGGATGGATGCTCAGAGCAAGGCGCGTGACATCAAGCAGCACTACGAATTTATCGTTCAATCGATTGATTCTAAAAAGAAAACCGTCAACGGACTTTACGGATATCGATTGAGCTACGATCTTCTTTTTATGATCCCGCCGCACCGGCCGGCTCGGGTATTGACGGACTCCGGCCTGGCCGACACGGAGACCGGCGTGCGCGTGGACTACGACACGTTGGCGACCAAATGGGACAACGTGTACGCGATCGGCGACTGCGCCGATATGCCGGCTTCAAAGGCCGGCGTGGTCGCGCACCAGGAAGCGGACGTCGTTGCGCACAACCTAGCGGTGGAAATCACGGGCAGGGGAGAGCCGGTTCCGCTCAGGCTTCATACGATATGACTTCTGACGTGCGGCGCCGGGCGCGCCGCAGCCAATCGCACCATCTACCCGCAGGGCTGGCCGCCCTTCGGGACGGGCGATGCGCGGTCCTGGGGGCCTTCAAGATCGATTTATTGGGCCAAGATTGCGTTTGAAAAATGGTGGCTTTGGCGATATTTCTAAAGGGAACTCATGGCGGGCAAAGCAACCAAGAAATACCGTCCAACGGTTCTCGACAACGTGTGCGGTTATTGCCTTTTCTTTCAACCGCAGACGACGGAGTCCGGCGCCTTACGCTCGGGGAACTGCTGCTATCATAAGGAATGGATCGAGAACGCCTACCGAACGACGTGCAGCGAAATGAGCCACGATCGGCTCGATGAGCAGGGAATTTACCACCTCGTCGCCAATAACGGCGCCGGCTGGCAATACATCCGCAGAGCCGCAAAGGTTCGCACCCGCCTGTACTCCGTAAAATAATATTTTCAAATGCCGTCGTAATCTCTCCGCCCTAATACACTGTGGCAGGGGAGCATGACCGGACAGGATCTTTTTTCTCCAATCTTATGTAACACCTTCCTTCAGGAAAGTTTACATAATATATCTTATCAGACGTTGAATTAATCACCCAATAAGGCCTTCTAGTGTAGTGTCCCATAAATAACTTGACTTATATCTGCAATATAGTCTATCTT
>CAYOJC010000034.1:0-43882 GCA_964404195.1 uncultured Syntrophobacteraceae bacterium | reverse complement strand
CCACGAGTCGCTGGAGATGACCTAAGAAAAAAACTTTTTCAGTGAGAACTAGCTAAAGCGATGATCCCGCTTCTTCTCCTCGCGCTTCTCCTTGCCTGCGTCGGTCAACGCCGCGACGCGACTTGGAGAAAGAGCGGCGGGAGGAAAAGAAAGAAAGCGCGCCGCCGACTTTCACCTATCGTCCACGACAAATAAATCGTGTTCGTGGTTCGTGACCGTCACCGATAAGAGATGATAACTTCACATGGTTTCCGCAAAACGCCGCGCAAGAGCACGATCTCAACCCCCCCGGCCTTACTTGACAGCGGACACGATTTCTTTGTAGACCTCGTCCGAAAGCCGTGCCGCCGAACAACGGAAAGGAGACCCCTATGCCTTATTCGGTCGTGATCTCGTTGCTTCTCCCTCTCTTCCTCGCCTCCGCGCTCCACGCCGGCATCGTCAGGATCGTCATCGAAAAGCGCGAGCCTTTCGCCAACGGCCACGAATTCCCCGTCACCGGAGCCTACGAGAAGCTCGTCGGCAAGGCTTACGGCGAGGTCGATCCGGGGAATCCGCTCAACAAGATCATCGTCAACCTGGACAAGGCGCCGCGGAACGCGAAAGGCAAGGTCGAGTACCGGAGCGATATATACATTCTGAAACCGGTAGATATGCGGCGCGGGAACGGCAAAATTTTTTACGATGCTCCCAACCGGGGCAGCAAGCGAATTCTGATGTTCCTCAACGACGCTCCGGATAATCAGGATCCCAGCACTCTGCAGCACGCCGGCAACGGCTTTCTGATGCGCCAGGGCTACACCATCGTATGGTCGGGATGGCAGGGAGACGTGATGGAGGGCCAAAATGCCCTCGTCATGCGCGTGCCGGCCGCAAACTTGAAAGAGACGGCACGCAAGACCCGGACTGAACTCGTGATCACGGGCGAGGGAATCTACTCGCAACCGCTCAGCGGCGACGATCGCGTCATGAGTTACGAGGCGGCCGCTACCGACAAGAATCAAGCCTCGCTCACCGTGCGCGAAAAATCATACGGCGCGCGCGTGCCGGTCGCCGCCTCCGAGTGGGAATTCGCCTCGTGCAAAAAAAATAAGGAGACGGGAAAGCTCGACATCGAGCCGAGCGCGAAGGATGTTTGTATCCCGGCGGGATTCAAGCCCGGATATATCTACGAGTTCATCTATCCGGCGAAAAATCCTCTCGTCCTGGGGTTGGGCTTCGCGGGAGTCCGCGACCTGATCTCTTTCCTGCGCTACGAGTCGAAGGACGGCGCCGGCAACGCCAATCCTCTAGGCCCGAGCGACGACAAGAGCGGCATCAAGAAAGCCTACGGCTGGGGACGCTCGCAGAGCGGCAGGTTCATCGGGGATTTCGTCTACCACGGCTTCAACGAAGACGAGGCGCACCGCCGGGTGTTCGAAGCGATCTCGCCGCACGCCGCCGGCGGCGGAAGACTTTTTTTAAACTATGAATTTTCCCATCCCGTAACCTCGGCTCAGCAGCACACCGACCAGGTCGACCCGGAGCTTTTCCCGTTCGCCTACAACGTTCTGAAAGATCCGCAGACCGGAAGGGAGGACGGCATTTTCAAGCGTCCGAAGACCGACCCCTACATCGTTCACACCCAGACATCGACCGAGTATTGGCAGAAGCGAGGCTCTTTAGCCCATACCGACGGCAAGGGTAAAGACATCGCGATTCCCGATCGGGCGCGCATCTACGCGATCGCCAGCGCGCAGCACAATACCCCCTTCGGCTCGCCGCCCAGAAAGGGCAACTGCCAGCAGCTCACCAACCCCATGCCCGTCGGCGATGCCTTGCGCGCGTTGATCGTCGCGATGGACCGCTGGGCGACCGACGGCGTCGCGCCGCCGGCCAGTCGAATACCCAGAGTCGCCGACGGCACGCTGGTTTCTTCGGCGCAGGAAAGCGCCGGTTTCCCCGGGATCCCCGGCGTCCGCTACACGGGTCTCTACAACCGCCAGCTCTTTTTGGATTACGGACCGAACTTGATCCGCGGCATCATCGAAGTCCATCCGCCGAAGCCGGTGAAGGACGGCGCTTACAAGGTATTGGTTCCCAAAGTCGATGCCGACGGGAACGACGTCGCGGGGATACGCCTCCCGACGATTCGGGTTCCGCTGGCGACTCATACAGGCTGGAACTTGCAGCGCCAGGGTCTGGCGGAGGACGAGCTTTGCCAGCTTCTGGGGTCGTATGTCCCGTTCGCCAGGACGAAAGAGGAGCGCGCGAAGAGCGGCGACCCGAGATTGTCCATCGAAGAACGATATAAAGATCAGGCCGATTACGTGCGCAGAGTCGGCATCGAGGCCCGATCGATGGTGGAAGAGAGATTGCTGCTGGCGGAGGACGCCGAACGAATCATCGCCGAGGCTCAAAAGAATCCGGTCTTCGACGGGAAGAGGTAACCAGCCGCGCTCGTGGAACGCGCGACGCTTCCACGTTTCGGCAATTCCCGAAACGTCGAAATGGCCCGCTACCATGACGGTTGAGTTCAGTTCGGACCGGGCTGTTCACCGAATCGTCGGCGAATTCTCTTGAACCGAGATGCTCTCGATGTCTATTGAGCAAGTGAATTCCAGAACGCCCGTGTTGGTGTTGTTGCTGCTTTTGGGAGCGCTAAGCGGGTGCGCCCCTACCGCGGTCGTGGGTCCGCAAGTGGTCGAAACGACCCGGCAGCCGCAGATCGAAACGAGAGCCGGCGCGCCTGCTGTGAAAGCCAATCGGCCGGAGTGGAAAGTCGGCTACGAGTGGCAATACTCATGGAAGGATCATTCGGGCAACGGGACGCTCACGAAAGAAATAATCAGGGAAGAGCCTTTCGCCGGCGTTCCTTCGTTCGTCCTGAAACGAGCCAAAGGCGAAGACTTCTATACCAAGGATATTTTGGGCTTGTTGGGAACTATGTCCGGAGGGCGGATAACCGTCAAGCGAACCGCCCCGTTCCAGGCGCTTTCGTGGCCGCTGGAAGTCGGGAAGGAATGGAGTAATTCATACATCGCGCAGAGGTTGGAAGAAAAATCTTCCGAGTCTTTGGAGCATCGGGTTGTCGTGACGAAGCTGGAACCGGTTGAAGTCTCCGCCGGAACGTTCGACGCCTTCAAGATAGAGATATATAACGCTCGTACCGGCACGCTTCTGAACGAGTACTGGTATGCCCCCCGAGGTCACGTGGTTCGTGAAATCTCGAGTTTACAATAGAGAGGGCGTCCGCGAGTAGGAGCTCCAGAGTTTCAAAGTCGACTAGAGCGCCGTCTGAACCATGAATTTCCTTTTTAGAAGGCGATCGGATCTCGATGATCTATTAAAACCGCGGCGAAGGTTCCCCGGTTTGAAAATTGGAATCTTGGCGTTCGTACTCGTCATCGCGCTGGTCTGGTATTTCTTTTTCGAACGTGTCCCCGACGTACCTCCGCCTGCAGCCGTGGCTCCTGCGCCAGCCCCTACCCCCACGCCTGTCCCCGAATCTACCCCCGAACCGGCGCCCGTCCCTGAGCCCGCCGTTGTGCCTCCTCCGGAAAAATTGCCGCCAAAACCGTAGAAAGTAAAACCCGCTCCCAAGCAAAGTGAATTCTCGGCTCCGGCGAGGGAATCCGACAAACCGGACAGCGACGCGGACAATTAAAACAGGCGGTGGGCAAGCAACAAGGATGAAAGCTGAGGGTTGGGCGGCGAAACAGATCTACGGCTGGAAGCGGACGGACGAAAGAAAATTTACGCGAGGGGCTTTTTTGCCGGCTGGGCGAGCCGGACAAGCTCGCCGGGTTTGGTGATTTGAGGAAAAGACAACTGGGTCTGCGGGTCGGTATTTTTCAGCTGGCCTTCCAGCGTTTGTCTTAAAACTTCCTCCTGCAGCGATCCTCTATTATTCCCGGCTGCGGGCTTCCCGTTCTCCCCGGGCTGGCTGTCGTCGTTGATAAAAACCGCGGCCGCGAAGACGGTGGTCCAGAGACCCTCTTTGTTGCCCACCGCGGACTGGGTGATATTGGTCGTACGCACGATCTTGCCCGACATTTTAAAAATCTGCTCGCGCTCGTCCCAATCCAGCTCGGAATCGAACTCGATTCCCAAAGTAGTCGCGAGCATGCTGGCGGCGAGGTCTTCGGCGTATTCGCCCGCTCGTTCGTCCGTCTCGCCGAACGAATGATGCTCGGAAAGGTAGCCGTGCATGGAAGGGTCCGCGGGGACCGCCAAGCCGACCGAGGCCGCGATCAGCCGGTTCGGCTCGTTGTTACTTTCGCGATCGTACACCGCAAAAATAATCTCCCCGGGCCGTAAGAGCTTCAGCCCTTCGTCTTTGGAGATGATCTTGCAGCCGGGCGGGTAAATGCTCGAGACGAGAACCAGATTGCAGTGGGCCAGACCGGCGGCTCTCAGCGCCAACTCGAAGGAAGCCAGTTTTTCTTTATGAACCCCGACTCCCTTGGTAAAAAGGACCTTTTTCGGAACCACTTGATCGCATTATAATTCGAAATGAGCCGGCTGACAAGAAAAAATTTGTCTTTTCAGAGAAATTTCGCCGCAAAGGACAACGATGCGGGTGGAAAAATACCCGGCGCGACGCTTTCACCTTTGGAGAATTCTCAAAACGTCGAAACGATTTGGACGAGAATTTCCCGGCTCATTTTCCTTTCCCATACACTCTATCGATAAACCCCTCCTTCTCGATCTCCCTGACGATCGTGTCGTCGATCAAGCCGTCCACCGTCATCTTGCTGCCGGGGCTTTGCTTCAACGCGTCGTCGAGCTGGATCTTCATTCCCTCCCGCGTCGTGTAGGGAACGCGCTCGAGGATCTTCACCGTCGATTGGTACGAGCTTTCGAGATAGGCCTTGTTCGCGCCGCGAAGGTATTTGGCGATAATTTTTTGCGTGCCTTCCTTGTTGGTCTTGAAGTAGTGCGACGCTTCGATCAATGCCATGAGGACTTTTTTTACCGTGTCCCGCTTCTTGGCCACGTAACTCTTGGTCGTCGCCGCGCAGATGAACGGCAGGGGATAAGGCTTGGGCAGGTCCGCCATATTGGCGAGGATCCGGTGCGGCAACCCGCCGGGAATGAGATCGACGTTCCCCGGCGGAGAGGGAAAACCGGCGATGACCCCGCGGCTGAAACCCGCGGCGCGCTCCGAGGCCCCGCCCACTTGCAGGATCTTGACGTCTTCCATCGGCCTGAGCCCCAATCCTTTCAGCAGCTCGCGCGCCGCCACGTCCGACACGCTGCCGAACCGGCTGATGCCGATCGACTTGCCTTTCAAATCCTCCGCCGACTTGATGCTGTCGAGAACCACCAGCTCGTAGGCCAAAACGTTGATCACGCAGCCTGCGCTCACCAGATCGGCGCCGCGGACCGCCGCGTTGGCGATGCCGCTGCCGGCGGCGTTGCCCACTGGAACGTCCTGTGCCATGATCGCCGTAACGGCGACCGTGGTGCTGCCGATGTAGACCAGCTCGACGTCCAGGCCGTGCTTTTTAAAAAATCCGGCGTCATAGGCCACGGTCCACGGTTGGTTGGTCGTGTCGGTCGAGGTGTAGGCGACCCTCAGCCGCTCCTGCGCATCCGCGTCGATCGTCGGGACGGCGCCGAGAGCGAGCGCGCCCGCAAAAATAAATATCCGGCTCAGCCGCTTTTGCGTATTCATACGAGCCCCCTGATTTTTACACTGCGCGTGTTGGCCTTTACGGGCGGACCTTAACCCGTCCGCTTCATGCCCGTCAAGCGATGAAAGCGGGCGCTTCGCAAGCAACGGGCGATCGGCGCTGCGACCCATGTTGAATCCAAGTCCACGATAGAATACATTCTCGTCGTTTTGGCGCGGTTTCTGCCGGAGGTAAATTCATGGCCATCAAATTGTACCATGCGGTGCCGTCGTCGAACAGCGAACGGGTGAAGATCGCTCTCCACGAGAAGGGACTCGCTTACGAGGGGATCAAGCTCGATCTCGCCAAGCGGGATCAAAAGAGCCCGGAGCACTTGCAGCGCAACCCCTACGGCAAGGTGCCGGTGATCGACGACGGCGGGAACGTGCTCTTCGAATCCTGCATCATCAACGAGTACCTCGACGAGAAATATCCCGCCCCGCCGCTGATGCCGAAAGACCCGTATCTCCGCGGACGCGGCCGGGTCCTGATCGACTACGGGTTGAACTACCTCCATGAGCCTTACTGGGCGCTCCGGAATGAAATATTTTTTAAGAAAGAAGCGGAGCGCAGCGAATCTCTGATGGAAGAAAAGCGCCAGATGCTTCGCCACCTGCTTCGCTATCTCGAAGACGCGCTCGGCGACAGGCCGTACTTTTTAGGCGAGATCAGTCTAACCGATATCGACTTGTGGCCGCGCTTTGCCCGCATGGAAGACTACGGCGTTCTCCCGGCGCCGAACCTGCCGCGTCTTAACGCATGGATAGAGAGAATGAAGGCGCGCCCGTCGGTCAAGGCGCTTGTGTGAGACGAGTTTTGGGAATTTCCGAAACGTCGAAACGATCGAGCGCCATATGATCCCAGCTAAAATCATCTTGCTTCTGCTCGTCGTCCAATCCCTCGGCTGCGCCGGTCCGCTCCCGCGTCGCGACCTGGAGAAAGAGCGGCAGGAAGAAAAGAAAGAGAGCGCGCCGCCGACTTTTATTTATCGACCGTAAGAAACAGGCGAGAGGCATCTTCATCAACGCGATTCAGCACAACCGGGTCAACTATCACGATCCATAAAAATATGAGAGCGGCGTCGGCAAAGTATCTTCAATGCGATGAGTGATCCTACGCCATCGAACCCGATGCCCCGGCATCGCGGTAAGACTCGCAGCGGTTTTGCGCATGCAGGCGGCCAGGGCGCCCGGTACTTCCGACTTTCACGCGCCGCAGGCAGGGGGGCACGCATATTTCGGATCGGGATTGACATCACCCAGGGGAACGCGTACAGTGCATCATCTTCTTCAGTATATGGCCTTCTGAGGAGAACAGAAATTTGAAGGCCTCTTGTCAGTCTCTCTCCTTGCGAACGATCTCTAAATGACAATCCGACCAGGGCGTGGTTTTAGTAAGTTTAAAAACCCATGTTCTACCGCATTTGCAGTCAGATTCTCAGGGGCAAAGACAATAACAGTCTCTTTTAGGAGGAGAACATGGGTAGTAAAATATATGTCGGTGGTTTGCCTTATTCCGTAACGGAAGGGCGTTTACAGGAACTTTTCGCGACGCATGGCACGGTGCAATCCGCGAACGTAATCTCGGATAAGTTCACCGGTCAATCCCGCGGCTTCGGCTTTGTCGAGATGTCGTCGGGCGACGAAGCCCAAAAGGCGATCTCGGCACTGAACGGCACGCAATTCGATGGCCGCACTCTGGTAGTGAACGAGGCCAAGCCGATGGCGAAGCGCGATAACTCCGGCGGCGGCAATGGCGGTGGTGACCGCGACGGCGGACGTAACCGCTGGTAGTTTTCGCGTTACATAAATAAATAACCGGAAGAGGGAGGCAACAGGTCGGGTTGCCTCCTTTTTTTGGTCTAAGGGTCGGGCCACTCAAAGGTCAAAATAGGATTAGCATTCTCAAAATCTCGCAATGAGCGGAGCGCAACAATCTTCCAAGATGATCAAGCGGTTGTTAAGGATAAGATGAAAGATGAACCGCTAGAAAGGGGAGGGCAATGGCGATATTCGAATCCTTGACGAATGTGTTGAGAACGCTTGCCGTAGGCGAGCGGGTTAAAGTCACTCTTCGCCCGGAAACCGGCCGATTCCCGAATCCGATGGAAGGGGAGATCGCGCAGAAGGACGACTCTGGAAACTTTTCGTTAAAGTCGGAACGGGGCGAGGTCCGGATCAACGCCGGCGATATTCTCTCCATCAGCAAACTAAGTAAACAGAGCACCCGTTCATAATCCGCATCATTGTTTCAATTTGACACCCCAGGGGAGGTTTGCGAAGATGGCTTTCAATCATGGCCAATCGCTCCGAGCCGTCCACGCGCCACTACGACGAGAAGCTCAAGGAGATCCTCAAGCGGGCCGCCAAGATCTTCGCCGAGAAAGGTTTTCACCACACGTCGATTCGGGACATCGCGCGCGCGACCGGCATGAGCCTGGCCGGCCTGTACTATTATTTCCGCACCAAAGAAGAGCTGCTTTTTCTCATCCAGGAGCATTGTTTCCTGTCGCTTTTGCAACGGTGGGAGCGCGGCGTCAGCCAGGACGCCGACGCGCGCGTGCGCATCCGCGCCTTCGCCGAAAATCACCTGGGCTATTTTCTCCACAACATGCACGAGATGAAGGTCATGGCGCACGAAGACGAGTCTCTGACGGGAGAGTTCGGGGAAAAGATTTTGATCCTCAAGCGGCGCTACGTGAAAATTTTGATGGACCTGATCGGCGAGCTGCAGGGACGCGAGAGCGGCCGGGTGATCGACCTGCGCGCGGCGACGTTTTCGCTTTTCGGCATGATGAACTGGATCTACACCTGGTATCATCCCGACCGCGATCTCCCGCTGCCGCAGTTGATCGAGCAGATGCTCAGGATCTATTTTTTCGGCATCCTGCAAGGCGCGGAGGTCCACGAGGCGTGGTTCACGGACGCCGCATCCGACGCGGGCAAAGACACCTTCTCGCTCTGGCAGAACCTGCCCTAACTTTTTTCTCGGGATAGCTGTCCCGGCGGGCCAACCACCGGCGCGTCTTTCCCCACCAGGCTTCTGAGCAGCGCCAGATTCTCCATATCTTCTTTCAGCTCCGGTCCCTTGGGCGTCTCCAGGCACATCGGGATGCCCCAGAAGCGCCGGTCGTTCAGGAGCAGCCGAAAAGCCTCCACGCCGATGTGGCCCTTGCCGATGTGCTCGTGGCGGTCTACGCGCGAATGAAATTCTTTCTTCGAGTCGTTGAGATGAAACGCGGCCAATAAGTCAAGACCGATCGTCTCGTCGAATTCGCCGAAGGTTCGCTCGTAGCCGTCGCGCGTCCGGAGGTCATAGCCCGCGGCGAAGGCGTGCTCGGTGTCGAAGCAAACGCGGAGCCGGCCGCTTTCTTTGGTCGCGTCGATGATGTCGCGGATCTGCTCGAAGCGATAGCCGAGACAGCTTCCCTGCCCGGCGGTGATCTCCAAGGCGACCTTGACGTTGAACCCGCTACAGGCGGTGTGGACCTCGTCGAGCGAGCGTGCGATCGTCTTGATGCCCGCTGCTTCGCCGGCGCCGACGTGCGCGCCCGGATGGGCGATGAGCTGCGGGATAGACAACGTCTCGCAACGCTCCAGCTCGTCGATGAACGCCCGGATCGATTTTTTTCTTAGCGTCTCGTCGGGCGTGCCGAGGTTCAGCAGGTAGGAATCGTGCGCTACCGCGGTGGCGATGCCGGTCTCTTTTTGATTTTGCTTGAAGTTCTCGATCTCGTCCTTGGTATACGGCGCGGCCGCCCATTGCCGCGATGACTTGGTAAAGATCTGAATGACATCGCAGGCGACTTTCTTCCCGTGCAGGAACGCGTTGCCCACGCCTCCGGCGATGGACATGTGAGCGCCCAATAACGGACCTCTCTTTCCATTTTTAGGTACAGGTTTCATCTTCTTTGATTGACCCGCATCATTGGTCATCGACTTTTCGTTAGGTGTAAGGCGTGAGGCGTGAAATGAGAATTCTTTCGGTCGCCTATCGCCTCACCCCTTACCCCTCACGTTTCACCCGCGAAGTGCCTTTTCTCGACGAGCGGCAGCGAGATGCTGCCGGAGCTGAGAAGCCGATCGTGAAATTTACACAGGTCGAAGCGATCGCCTAATTTTTCCTTCTGGGCCGCGCGCAGCCGATTGATGATCGACCAGCCGAGCGCATAGCCCATCGGGACGGATGGAGACTGGCTGTACCAGTTGAGGTCGCCTTCGGCCTGCGGCCGGGGAAAGTGGAGCTCGCGAACCATGAGATCCGCCGCTTCGTCGTAGGTCATCCCGCCCGTTTGCGTCTTGATGTCGATGATGATCCTGAGCGCGCGCCACAATCGGTCTTTCAGCATCACGAAGCGGTGTCCCTCGGTTTTCAAAAAGCCCTGCTCTTGCATGAGCTGCTCGCAGTAGAGCGCCCAGCCTTCGTAGAACACCGACGACTCGTTCATCAAACGCGGCAGCGTGCAGGCCGCGGGAATCGAGTTGGCGACGGTGAATTGCAGATGGTGGCCGGGATAGCTTTCGTGCACGGAAGTATTTTCCAGGCCGGTCCAGTTGTGCTCCCGCAGCAGATCGTCGTCGCTCACCGGCGTGACGTAGTAGTAGCCGATCTGCTCGGGGTCCTTCGGAGACGGAGAAAGGTAAGCGGCGAAAGGTATCTCGTGGCGCTGGAATTCCGGCGTGTGAACGACGCGCAGCTCTTCGCGTGGCGGAAAAGAGACGAGCCGTTTTTCGCGCACGAATTCCCGCGCCGCCTCCATCGCTTTCTGATAAACCGGAAGCAACTGGTCCGGGGAGGGATGGCGCTCCTGAATCTTCAGCGCGACTTCCTCGATGGTTTTTCCCGGCGCGATCTTCTCCGCCAGCGCCGCCAGCTCTTTCTTCGTCTCGGCAAAGAGTTTTTCTCCCATAGCGAGCAGGCTCTCGGCGTCGTGGGAGAGGAAATGGCGCTTCTTGAGCAGCAGATGATAGTGCTCCGGGCCCACGGCGTAGACGCCGCGGCTGCGCGGAAGCAGATCGCGCTCGATAAATTCCTGGAAGGCGCGGGTCGCGTCTTTCGCTTTCTCAACGGCCGCCTGAAAGCGCGACGGTTCCTTCAGCGCTTTCTTCACTCGGGGGGTATCTCCCAGGTTGTCGAGAAAAGACAGACCGCCTTTGGCCGATTCGATCGCCATCTCGGTCCAGAGACGCGGCGGATTGGCTTCCGGCCGGCTCAGGTTGGCGATGCCCTGCTCGATGACTTTAGCGGAGCGCTCCAGCCGCGCCAGCAGGTTTCCAAAGACGTCGTCGGTCGGCCGGACCGTCAGGATGTAGAAATGCGACGTGGAGAGATACAGGTCGGGCAGCTTGAGGCGGTAGTCTTCCTTTTTGAATTCGTAGTTCTCGATCGTGAGCCGGCCTTCGAGCAGCGCGTAGTCGATGGTCTCATCCGGCGTCAGGCCTTTCACGGAGACCTGCCTCAGGCGCTTGAAAGAATCTTCCGCAAAACTTTTTTCCTCCCGGTACGCCTCGTCCGTGTAGTTTTTCAGCAGGTGGTCGTAGCCCTCGACGCCGTAGTGGATCGCCTCGGTGGGATGAAGGTCGAAGTAGCGCTTGAAAAAATCCGCTGAGAATTCGGCGAATGAAGCCATCTTATTTTAGTTTCCTAGGAAGCGAACAGCTCGGTCAGGTGCGGCCTGTGGGAAATATATCCCTGCTCTTCAGCGTACTGGAGAAATTTATCGAGGGCAACTCGATTTTGCGGCGTTAAGCCGTGCTGAAAAGGATCTTTGCCGAAAGCCTGTTCTTCCTCTTCGATAACCAGAACGGCGCTGGGGAGCGCCAGGCGCTTGGGATATTCGTAGGCCTTGCGGCAGATTTTTTCGGCTTCGGCAAAAGCGTTGACCAGACTGTTGACGATCCAGGGGTGTTCCGCGACCAGAGATTCCCGCAGCACGACCGTGTGCGTGATCGGGAAGATTTTAGTCGCGCGAAAATATTCCATGATCTCACTGCGGGGATTTTTGAACACGCGTCGGATGCGCGGATCGCCGGCTCGGAAGGACGCCGGGACGTTCGGCGCGATCAGAGCATCGATCTCGCCTTTGAGCAAAAGCGATTCCACGTTTTGTTCTCCAATCGTAAGCCTCACATCCTTCGGCGGTTGAAATCCCGCGCCTTCCGGCTCGGACGTGAACCAGAGCATCTCTTCAGGGCGCACGCCGTGAAATTCCTTTAAAATTCCCCTGGCCCAGAGACCGACTGTGAGGCGGTACTGATCCATGCCGACTTTTTTGCCTTTCAGCTCTTCGGCAGCGTGGATATTCGAGGCCGGCGAGTAAAAGATGTACGGGTGAATGAACATCCGCATGGGAAAAACCGGCAGCGCGATGACCGGCTCGCCGCGGCACTTCGCCATCGTGTACCAGGAGAGCGACATCTCCGCGATGTCGAATTCCTCGTAGACAGGCCTGAGACACGCTTCCCCCGGCACAGCAGGACAGGGGGTCAACGCGATTCCATCGGCAGTCACCTCGCCGGAGAGTAGAGGCCGTGTCCGGTGATAATCCGCCAGCATCAGCGTAAGGTTCAGATCGCGCGACATCAATTCTCCTAACGGCTCTGGCCCAGAGCTTTGGCCGCAAAAGTTCCGACAAAGAATTTCTCCGCGCCGCCGAGCTTTCTCGCTTCCGTTTCCAATCGCGCGGCGGCGATGACGGCCTCAATTTCCCCCTTGGTAATCGAGATCGAGTAGAGGCCGGCAAAGTGCTCGACGACTTTGCGGATCGTTCCCGGGTCGCCGAAGGAACCCTTTTTCACTGCCGCGGCAATCACTTTCTCTTTGTCCGTGATGATCAGATCCATGCTCCGCTTCATGCCTCGCAGCAAAGCGGTCGTGCCCTCAGGATCGGTTTCCGCCTTGCGCCGGCTGGAGGCAATCACGACGAACGGAAACCCGCTTAGGGTCTGTCCGATATCGAACAGCGTCGGAAAGCCCTTCCGCTCCAGCTCCAGTTTTTCCGTGAAAGAAAATGGCGACGCCTGAATCCTGCCCGCCTCAAGCGCTTGGGCGCGCGCGGGGCTGTTGCCGACGCCGTAAAGAATCCTGTAGTCGCGGTCGCGCACCAGTCCTTTTTTCGCCAGCCCTTCGACCGATGCGAATTCCGCGATGCCGCCGGCGCCGGTGACGCCGACGACTTTGCCTTTGAGATCGTTGACCGTGGATATGCCTTTGGCGCCGATGAGAGTGTAGTCGATGTAAGGCTGGATTCCGCCTACGATCGTGAGCGGCGCGCCTTGGACTATCGCCCGCACGGTCGGGACGGCGGCAGCCAGTGTGTAATCCACGTCGCCGCCGATCAGAGCGGCGATGGCCGTGGGTCCGCCGATGATGAAGACCGGTTTAACTTCCAGCCCCTCGGCGGCGAAGAAGCCGAACTGCATCCCGACGATGATCGGCAGCGTGCTGCTCAACGTGGGAGTCTGATAGGCGAAGGTTACCGGTTTGGCTTCAAGCGCTTCCGGCGCGGCAAAGAGGAGGATGAGCAAAGCGATGAAGCAGCCAACCAGAATCCTCTTCACTCATCTCTCCTTCGCGTTCACCGGATGTAAGTGCTCGGCTACGCCAGCGGCGCCATGCCGGCCGCGGCGACCGCCTTGCGGATGCCTTCGATGTGCTCCGGCCGCAGCGGCTGAAACGGCGGCCGCACCACCGATCGGGGAAAGCGCCCGCGCGCCGTCAGCGCTTCTTTCTCCACGACCCAGTGCTGCATGAGCGGCTGCTTGTAATAAATCGTGTTCGAAAGCGGCCGGATTTTGTTGAACAGCTTGGTCGCTTCATCCATCAGGCCGGAATGGGCAAGCTCGAAGAGTTTGGTGATGAATTCCGGCGCGACGTTGGCGAACGAGCTGACCGCGCCGTCCGAGGTCGCAAAGCGGATCAGGAATAGACTTCCGTGCGCGACGAGAAAATTGATCTTCCGCGGGAAGTCCTGAAACGCCACCCACGCTTCCTCGTAATCGAAGGAAGCATCTTTGATCGCGACGACCTGCGGGACCTTCTCGGCGATCTTCTGCAGCACTTCGACCGTATACATGAGGCCGGTCTTCGCGCCGTAGCGGAAGACGATCATGGGCAAATCAACTTTCGCGGCCAATTCCTCGAAGCAGGGCACGATCAGCTCGGGACGATCGACGGCGCCGAAGGCGAAGTGCGGAATCGGCATGACCAGAAGCCCGTCGGCGCCGGCGGCTTTCGCGTCGCGCGCGCACTCGACCAGCTCGCGCGTGCTGAGTCCGGTGCAGCCCACCACCATCGGCAGATGGCTCGGAATCTCGGCGCGAGCGATCTCGGCGACCCGGATTCTCTCCTTCGCAGTCAACGATTCCAGCTCGCCCGCGTGGCCGCTGATAACCAGGCCGCCGACGTCGTGCGTGATCAACCACCGCAGGTGATTGCGGTAGGCCTCTTCGTCGATGCTGGTGTCGGGGAACATCGGCAGGTTCGCCGCCGGCAGAACTTTTTTGAATTCTTTGAACTTCGGCATAGCGTCTCCTTTTTGTGCAACTTACTTTTTGAGGCTTTCTAAAAACTGCTCCCGCTTCAAGCGATCGACGATCGAGCTGTCGACGAACTCCTTCGGGTCGTGGCGCGCGAACTCCGGAGTTTCGGCGGCGAGATTTTCCAGGATGAGCCGCATGCCGTCGATCGTCGGATAGGGGAGATCGGGAAACAGGGGCACGTTGAACTCATACTCGACGGCGACGAGACGGGGATCGTCGAGCCTCATATACTTCGCGATGATCTTCTCGCTCTCCGCGCGATTGTGCTTCATGAACCAGATCGCCTCGGTGACCGCTTTGACGTAGCGGTAGGCGAGATCGCGGTTCGCATTGAGCCACGCTTCATTAACGACGACCGAGGTCCACGGAAAGGGTATGGCCATTTGGTTCGCCGTGGCCAGGATTTTTAATCCTTGAGTTTTCGCCTGCTCGCTGGCCGCCGCTCCTAAAAACGTGTACTGGATCTTGCCGGTTTTGAGCGCGGCCAGGCGGCTTGAGTCGCCGCCGAGCTGCAACATCTTAAGGTCCGTCTCAACGCTGAAGCCGTTCGCACGAAAGAGGTAACGAAGACCCTGGTGTGTCGAGGAGCCGAAGCGCGAGATCCCGCCCATTTTGCCCTTCAAGTCCGAAATAGTCTTGATCTCGGGAAGCGCGACCAGATTGCTGGCAAGGACAGTCAAAGGATTTGCGATGGTTAAAAGCTTGAGCCCGCGCAGGCGCGCTTCCAAAGCGGCCGGGCCGCCGGCTGCGAAGTGGACGCTCGTACCGACCAGGGCCTGGACGTTCAACGAACCGCTGCTGATGTAGAGAAGATCGACGTCGAGCCCGTATTTGGCAAAGAACCCGCGCATCTGGGCGACCCATAATGGCGATTGGCTGGCGTTTGCCGCCGCGTAGGACGCGCGAATCCGCTCAGCGGCGGCCAGCCCGGCCGGGACAAAGATCGCCAATGAAAGAAAGAGCCCCAGTAATCTGGAACGAGTGATCAATCGCGCCTCCAAGCCTGCATACTTCGGAAGATGTCCACGAGTCAAGTTCAGGCCGTTGAAAAAGGCCCATATACTTCGTTGCGCTCAACCGCCTTCGCTCGACGTACTGAAAGGAGTACGCCTGCGCTCAGCGGCTTTGCGCGCCTCGTCTCTGGGACCTTTTTGACCGGCCTGAGGAGCAGAGTTTTTTACACTATCGTTTCAGATCGAGGTTGTACTGGAGGAAGTTGCTGTCTATAAGTGCTCTAAGAGGGAGACGCCATGGCAAATCGCTGGCTGTTCAAGACCGAGCCGTCGGCCTACTCGTTTCAGCAATTGGTCAAAGACAAGCGCACCGTCTGGGACGGCGTGAAAAACAATCTGGCGCTCAAGAATCTCAAGGGCATCAAGAAGGGCGATCCAATTCTCATCTACCATACCGGAGCGGAGAAGGCGGCCGTCGGCGTGGCGCGGGCGTTGAGTGATGCTTATCCCGATCCGGCGAAAAAAGATCCCAAGCTTCTCGTTGTGGAAATCGAAGCGGGCAAAGCGCTGCCGCGTGCCGTCACGCTCGCGGAGATAAAAGCCAACGCAAAGTTGAAAAGCTTCGATCTCGTCCGCTTGCCGCGCCTCTCGATCATGCCGGTGAGCGATGAGCAGTGGAACCTCATCGAAGAGATGGCGCGGAAATAGAATGGAAAGTCCCAAGAGCCGTTTTCACGATCATGCGCAGGCGAGGGAGTACGACCGCAGGGCGGCGCAGTCGGAGTATCGCGGGCAGTTGGTCGCGAAA
Organism: uncultured Syntrophobacteraceae bacterium; assembly: GCA_964404195.1. Classification (GTDB taxonomy): domain Bacteria; phylum Desulfobacterota; class Binatia; order UBA9968; family UBA9968; genus JAJPJQ01. Next base: position 27,924 of record CAYOJC010000034.1, on the reverse strand, counting down.
TTAGTGGAGGCGCTGGAACTAACAGGCCGCGAGCGCGTGCTCGATCTTGCCACCGGCACCGGGCGCGTGGCGCGTCCGGTGGCCGAGCGGCTGAAAGGCGGCAAGATTTTCGGCCTGGACGAGGCGCTGGCGATGCTGCGCGTGGCGGAGGAGCAGAAGGAAAAAGAGCCGATTCCCGGTTTTATTCCCGCCGCCGGGAAGGCGGAGGCGTTTCCTTTTCGTTCCGGAGTCTTCGACCGCGCTTTTACCGTTTTCGCCTTGCACCATTTCGGCAACGCGCCGTTGACCGCGCAGGAAGCGCTGCGGGTCTTAAAGCCCGGTGGGCGGTTCGTCGTGCTCGATCCGGTGGTGGCGACGGAAGAGAACGAGCTCGACGTGCGCATCCGCGAGCGGATCAACGAAATTCTCAGCAGCGGCCACGGCGAGCGGTTTCACTACTATTCGCTTAAAACGATCCGCGAGCTGCTGGCCAAAGCGGGCTTCCGTATCGTCCGCGCCGATCTTCACACCTTCGCTATCGATCAAGAAGGCATGGAAGGAATACCGACGGGCCGCCATTGGCTCGAGGTCGCCGAGCAGCTTCAAAACGATCCGGCGGACTTGAGGCGTCGCTTCGAGGAAAAGCATTTCCGCTACGAAAAGCACGGCGACAAAGTGCGCGTGCGGGGATATTTTCACTTTGCTCTGGTGAGCGGGGAGAAGGGATAACCGTTAGGGAGTTCGTATGAAATCAGGAATGTCTCGAATGTTCCGGTTCGTCGTCTTTGTTGCCCTGTCAGTGCCCAGTCCGCTGTGGGCGCAGACGAGGCCGGTCGTTATCCAGGGCGGGACGCTGATCGATGGAACCGGGAGACCGCCGATAAACGACGCAGTCATCGTATTTCAAGACGGCCGCATCCGCGAAGCCGGCAAGCGCGGCGAGGTCTCAGTGCCGCAAGGCGCGGAGGTGATCGATGCAAAAGGAAAGACGATTCTTCCGGGACTGATCGACGGTCATTGTCACCACCGCGACTGGATGGGGGAGATCTATCTCCACTACGGCGTCGTCACCTGCCCCAACATTTCCAACAACCCCGTGGACTGGATCATCGCCCAGCGAGAGGGCGTGCGCAACGGAATCATCCGAGGCCCGCGCGTGTGGGCCGCCGGCAACGTCATCGACGGGCCGCCGCCGGAGGGACTCAGCGCCGGCGCGCTTCGCCGCCAGCGCACCAGCATCATCGTCGAGAATGAGGAGGAGGCGAGGAAGGCGGTGCGGGAGTTGGTGGCAAAAGGCGTTGACGGTGTCAAACTGTTTGAACGGCTCACGCCCCAAGTCGCCAAGGCGGCGGCGGACGAGGCGCACCGTCTCGGCCGCCCGGTGTTCGGCCACTCGCTCGATATTTTTACTTCCGCCGCCAACGGTTACCAATCGACGGAGCACTCCTGGTCCGTGCTTTACACCTCGATTCAAGATCCCAAGAAAAAAGCCGCGCTTGACATGGACCGCATGAAGGGAAAAATCGACACCGCCGAGGCGCATATCCACATGGAACCGGCGGTCTTCGACCGGCTCATAAAAGTCATGGTGGAAAAGAACGTACACTGGAGCCCGACCTGGGCGACCTGGTTCCGGCCGCTCGCCGCGCGCGCGCAGGAAATGAAGCGGCGCGAGCTTCAATTGCTCAAAGATCCCAATCTCCGCTACCTGCCGTCGTATATTCTCAAGGATACCGAAAGTTTTTTTGCGAAGTACGAGAGCGCTACGCCGGAAATGCGAAACCAGCTCACGAGCGGCTATAAGATGATCCAGGATTTTGTGCGCCGGTTCGCCGCGGCGGGCGGCAAAATTCATTCCGGCTCCGATCCCAACCACGTGGTTCCCGGCTACGCGGTGCACGCGGAGCTGGAGATGCTGGTCGAAGCCGGGCTCACGCCGCTGCAGGCGATTCAGACAGTCAGCATCAACGTCGCCGAGGCATGGGGCAAACAAAAAGACTACGGCAGCGTGGAGAAGGGCAAGGTCGCGGACATCGTGATCGTCAACGGAGATCCGATGAAAGACATCAGCGCGACGCAAAATGTCGAGAAGCTATTCATGGACGGCAAGGCGATGGATCTCAGCTTCCATCCCGACTATAAGAACCCCATACCGCGGCCCATCGAGGATAGGCCGGGGCAGTAGGAAAGAAGAAGGCTCCGCCAAAAAGATTGGCGGATCAGCCTAAGGCTGAAGAAGGCAGAAGAATGAGACCCATAACGCTATCCGCCACATCTGTTGCGTGTCGGTTTCTCCTGCTGTTTGTGGTAACGCTCGTCGTCTCGCCGTGTTGGGGACAGGACAGTAAGAGTCTTACCGTCATCTCCTATCCCGCGCGGCCGCCGAAGCTGCCGCTTTGGCTCGCGCGCGACGAAGGACTTTTCGCCAAGCGCGGGCTGAACGTCATCTTGAAGGAGCTGGAGTCGAACGACGAGCTGCTCGGCGCGCTAGGCCGGCGTGATGCCGATCTCTACGCCGCGACGGCGACGCACGTCGTCTCCGGCATCGGCGACGGGAACGATCTGGTTTTTATCGCGAACACCGGCTACAGCGTTCTCAAGCTCTTGTCGCGCCCGGAAATTACCCGTGCGCAAGATCTCAAAGGGAAGCGGGTCGGCACCGGCGAGGCGGGGAGCAATCAGGACCGAATTACGCGCCAGACGCTGCTGCGCCTAGGCCTCGACCCCGATAAAGACGTAACGCTCGTGCCTTTCGGCAGCAGGAGCGTGAATCGCTTGAAAGCGCTCGTCGAGGGAAAGATCGACGCGACGACGAGCAACGAGGAAAATATCTACGATCTGGAGCGCAGCGGCGGCATCTCCAAGGTCCGCGTCCTGGCGGACAATGACAGTCTCAAACTTTACATCGGCGCCGGAGTGGACTTCGCCGTCGCGCGCGCGTTGCTCGCGCGCGAGCGCGAGAGCGTCAAGAATTTTCTCCGAGCGCTGTGTGAAGCCATCGCCCTGGGAAAGAAATCCCGCGCGGTGGCCGATCGCACATATGCCAAGTATCTCGGAGTGAAAGATCCCGCGATGCTCGATTTTATGTACCGGACGTACGTGCAAGGCGCGATTCCCCAGCGGCCTTTTCCCAAATCGGAAGTGATCGCGCTCGGCCTGGAAGAATTCAGCGCCAAGCCGGGGGTCAAGGGGAAAATGCCGGAAGACCTGATCGATACTAGCCTGCTGAGAGAGTTGGACAAGGAAGGCTTCTTCGACCGGCTGTACGGCATCAATAAGTAATTTCTTTCCGGCGCCGCCCAAGGCGCTCTTTAGGGCGTCTTAACAGCTCCCCCTTAAGAGTTGATTGACAGCCACTACAATTTCTTAGTAGCTTCGCCAGGTCGATGGACTAAAAAGGAGGACCTATGAGATTTAGATGGCTTACGGTTTTTGCGGCTCTCGTTTCTTTTCTGTTCGTTAATTCGCTTCCGGCGCAGGATCTCGGCCCCGGCTTCCATAAAGTCAAAGACGGAATTTACGTTTACGCTCCCGACCAGACCACCACGACTTGCAGCATGGTCGTCACGCAGGAAGGAGTCGTGATGATCGATAGCTGCAACAGCCCGCTGGACTCGCGCAAAATGTTGGCGGCGGTAAAAAAAGTTACCGACAAGCCGATCCGATTCCTGATCGACACGGAGACTCACAACGATCATACCTGGAATCATTTCCTATTTTCGCCGCCGGCCACGATCATCAGCCACGAGGGAACCGGGGAAGCGATGAAAAAAGATTTCGATCCCAAGCGCGCCGAAACACTCGCAGCGCGATCCCCCGAAACGCGCGAGGCCGTGCAGGGCTATAAAATGATCGCGCCGCAGATCGAGTATAAGGACAAGATGACGCTCAATCTCGGCGAGCGTACCTTCGAGTTGATCTATTTGAAAAACGTCCACAGCGAGGCGGACACCGCGATCTGGCTGCCGAAAGAACGCGTGCTGTTCGCGGCGTCGGCGGCCAACGTAAGAAGATTCATCAATCTTAGGCCGTCGGTCGTGATCTCCGACGTGCTCGCGAGCTACAAGCTAATGAAATCATTGAATCCGGAATTTGTCGTTCCCGGCCATGGCCCGGTGAGCACGACGAAAATCTTCGACGAGTACGAAGGTTTCTACACATTGTTATTCAAACGCGTGGGCGACATGGTGCGGCAGGGAAAATCGCTCGAAGAAATCAAAAAAGAGCTCAAGATGCCGGAGTACGCCGATTGGCGTGACCAGGACCGTCTCGGCCTCAACATCGACGTGGCTTACAAGTCCGTGAAGGGGAATTGAGAGATGGTCATGAAGCGCGTTGCGATTGTTTTCGCATCATTCCTCGCCGCAATGTGCCTGGCGGCAGAGACCCACGCCATCACGCCTGACAAGCCGGAGTTCAAAAAGCTGGCCGACGGCGTCTACGCGTACGTCGGCAAGTTGAACGACGCCAACGCGATGGTGGTCGTGACTTCTCAAGGCGTCGTCGTGATCGACACCGGCAACAACCAACCGGAGACGCGCAATATCTTGAAAAACATTCAGAGCGTCACTAAACAGCCGGTGCGCTACGTCGTCATCACGCAGAACCACGGTGACCACATCGGCGGCACGACGCTCTTCTCCCCGCCGGCGACCGCGATCCTGCACGAGCGAGTCGCCAAAGACTGGTCGGGCTGGAAATCCTATCAGGTCAACACCTGGCGCAAGCGTTTCCCCGAGCGGGCGGAGGCGCTAAAGGACTTCCATCCGATGGACGCGGCCGTGACCTTCAACGACCGCATGACGCTCCGTCTCGGCGGCAAAATCATCGAGCTGATCTACGTCGATGACACGTACAATCCCGGGGACATCGCCGTGTGGCTTCCTCAAAGCGGAGTTCTCCACGGCGGCTTCGCCGCCTACAAAGAGCGCCATCCCGACATCCGTCCCGATTACAGCCACGGCACGACCGTGGGAATGCTGAAGCAGTTGGAAGCTCTCATCACCTTGAAGCCCAAGGTCGTGGTGCCGGCGCACGGGCCGGTGATGAACGTCGGCGATCTGCAAGTCATGATCGATTATCTCCTGCTCGCGCGCCAGCGGGTGCGGGGAATGATGGATAAGGGGATGACGCTGGAGGCGATTCGCAAGCAGTTCCACATGAACGAGTATAAGGGATGGGACCGGGAAGCCCATTTTCCCGTGATTGCGGCGACTATTTTTCGCGAGATGAGAGGCGAAGGGCCGGAAATTTTTCCCGTGACGGAGAAGACCGTTCGGGGTAAGATCGCCAAGGTCGAAGAGGAAGGAAGATATCTGACCGTCGTTGCGGAAAGCGGCCAGCAGCTTGCATTACGTATCTCGAACGCGACCGACATTGAAGGACTTCCGGACCGCTCCCATCTGAAAGTCGGCATGAGCTTCAGCGCGCTCTACGAGGAGCAGAAGGAGCGCAACGAAACGCTGCAAATAAAACTGGAGTAATGGAGCGGTGGAGTAATGGAGTGATGGGTGGGGAGGGCGGTACTCCAACACTCCAGTACTCCATACTTCCTTGAACGCTCGCAGCGAAGGTGTTACAAACAATTTCCGTGGTCGCATAGCTCAGTTGGTTAGAGCGCGCGCCTCACATGCGCGAGGTCGTAGGTTCAACTCCTACTGCGACCACCATTTTCACTCTTCATTCTTTTGCCTTTCAAAGTGAGCTAGCCTCATCGCGTGATAGTTTGCTATAACCGGCGTGATCGAGGTGCGAACGATGGCGGACTTTTTCGGAATCGATTTTCCCTCCAATCCTTGGATAGTCTCATCGCTCGTGGTCCTCGCCACGGTTGTTCTGGCCTACCTCGTAAACGTCCTCGTGCTCTGGGCCCTGAAAAGAGCCTTGCGGCGAATCGCGATCGACGAGCGTATTTACCGGTTGCTGGACCGCTATCTTTATCCTCTGCTCATCGTGGGCGGACTTTTGCTGATTGCCGACGCCGCCCCGCTTCCATTCAAGGCGCTGGCGGCGATTCACCAGCTCCTGGTGATTTGCGCGCTCCTGCTGGCCGTCGTTCTTGCAACCCGAGGAGCGCTGCTTATCCTGCGCAACATCGAAGCCCGCTACGGTCTCTACAACATCCGCGGCCCGCTAGAAATCGTCACCAAGATCGTCATGATCGCCGTCGGCGGGATGCTCGTCCTCGACCATCTGGGCATTTCGCTGACGCCCATTCTTACGACGCTCGGCATCGGGAGCCTGGCTGTCGCCATCGCCTTGCAGGACACGTTGGGAAATTTCTTTGCCGGGCTTTATATCAAAGCGGACCGGCCCATCGAGATCGGCCACTACGTCAAGCTGCAAACCGGCGAGGAGGGATACGTCGAGCGCATCGGCTGGCGCAGCACGAGAGTCAGGATGCTTTCCAACAATATGGTCGTGGTGCCGAACAACAAGCTCGTGCAGGACAATATCACGAACTACTACTTGCCCGACAAGGAGTTGGCCGTGCTCGTGGAGGCGGGCGTCGCCTACGAAAGCGATTTAGAAAAGGTGGAGCGGGTGACGACGGAGGTGGCGAAGGAGGCGCTGCGGACCGTGCCCGGCGCAGTGGCCGAATTCGAGCCCTTTATCCGATACCACACGTTCAGCGAATCGAGCATCAATTTCACCGTAATCCTGCGCGCCAAGGAATTCACGGACAATTTTTTAATCAAGCACGAATTTATAAAAAAGCTCCGCGTCCGGTACGAAAAAGAGGGGATTAAGATTCCGTTTCCAATTCGGACCGTCCGCCTGGAAGCAGAGGCGGGTAGAGGCGATGGAGAGGAGCCTAAAAAGCAGCAGTAAACACCCGCCCGATATCTCCGGCAAAACCGCTTGACCCAGATTCCTCCTTTGGGTTATGGCTTTCAGCAGCATTCCAATTGACCGGCTAGGCCGCGCTCTATGAAAGGAGTCCGCAGCCCGGCGGATGAATTGGCTTCTGGACGGCCATAATAGAATTGGGCGGCCATACGGAAAATTTTTCCGTGGAAGTTATCACCAGCTAATGAAATCCAAATCTGAAGAATTATGCAAGAGCAGCTTCGACAAGTACTTGAGGAAGATAAGCCCCACATTATCCCTCAGTTGGACCGAGGTCGAACAAAAGGCCGAGCCTCCAGAGTTTTATCTATCTGCGAATGGCGTAATCTACGCTGTAGAAATAACAACCCTGGTACAGAAAGTAGACGTGGGAGCCAAGAATCATTTACCAGTTGGGGTCATCCGAGATATATTAGAGAGATTTGTTGACGATGACGTTGAAGCAGTCGCGAGAAAAAGTGATTACTTGCACGGAGCTTATCTGGTTGCCTTTTCTAAACCAGTAACCAACTTCGCAAATGTCAAAAGTACGATTCAATCCGAGCTTCTTTCCTATATTGCTGCCACGCAACGAGCAATTAAAGCTCCTGCAGGAGTGGTCTATAAACACAACAGAGAAGAGTGCCGAATAGAGAAAATACACAGCGAAGAAAGCAAAGTTATAACGGGAGGGCCAAGCATGGCTAAGTGGAAGACAGAGGCATTGGTAGAAGCAAAGCAGCTTCTTGATGAACGGTTGGGCGAGAAACAAAGAAGGTTGGGAAATATCGACGAGCCTAAGATTCTACTACTCCACAATCGATACCATTTTGTTGATCTTGATTATGAAGCTGTTATTGCAGAGGTACCATCGTTACACTCATTCCACACTGTGTTCATAGTGGGCAGCAATACTGAAGGTCGAATCTTGTATTCACAGGCACCGACCTGGGTGAACAACTAACAACACAACAGCCGAGAGAAAAGTTGAGCGCGAAGATCGCCACGGCGTTCCGCTTGCGGTCCATCCAGGCGAAGATCGACGGTATGAAATAAAAGCCGAGAATGAGAATCCACACCAGCAAACAGAAGAGTCCGCTATTTCCCATCGCCCGCTCCCGCCTCCGCGTACTTGGCCACGCAGTCGATAAAGCCTGCACGCCAGCCCGGTATGTACGATGTCGAATAATTATCCCGCAAATAATCCGCGCGCCAAGCATGGGCCCTGTCACCCGCCGCGTGGCGAGCACTATCACACCCATGAGTGTAGCCTACCTGGTACTCTTCTTGACGTGCAGGTATACCCCACGGGTAAGCTCCACCGCAGCCGGAACAGAGGAAGAGAGCGAGTAGAGCGATACGTTTCACGTGCCTTCACCCTCGTACGGCGGCCATGGAACTTCGTATGCGCTACGCTCCAACACGGTAATCACAGGCGCGACGGACAGCGTCTTGTCGAGCCAGAGGTGGACGCCATAGATCGGATCGTCGGTTCGGCCGCCACGGATGAGACCAGCCACGGACAAGCGCGGACATCTCGCGCCGTCGAGGACGGTCGCGAGGTCGCGAGCGACCTCCCGCGCGACGTATCCGATCATCTCATCAGCAACCTCGACGCGGACAGCGTTGGCGTCGTAGCTGTTCGACGGTTCACGCACCAGAGTGGCCACCACTGGCACGAGACAACCATCATGTCGGGGACCATTGGCGAGTCGCGCAATCACACTCTTCCGCCGTTCCTCGCCGCGCACGATATTGAGCGGGCATTCCCATTCGCGCCAGATCTCAGCCTCGATCCAATGGGGCGGCACGTTGGCTGGTGGGAGGGCGTTGCTGGCCCAGGAATGCGCCGCGCCTTCGCCGCGGAGAAAGAGCCACGCGACGGCTACGATCACGCAAATGCCGAGGCCTAAAACAAAGAGTGCCATGGCTCACGGCTCGTTGGGCGGATAGATCACAGCTGAACTCTTCCGCTCGCGAGTTTATTGATCGCCTCGTGCCAGATGATCGGATTGCGGACCGTGTAGTACTGGCTCTTGCCTGCCGCGCTGATTTCGATGGCTGAGGCGTGGTGTTTCACCGAGAGGAGGTCTTTTATCAGGAGCGTACGATTCTCCATCTTGCCGGTGAAAACAAGACGGCGATTAGTAAGAACCAACGTACCAGAATCGATCTCCTCGACCTGGTCCACAGCAGCAGAGGCAAGGCCGCCGACCATCATGCCCTCGACTTCGACAGCACCACCGCCGAAACTTTGGCTCGCGCGAGCCTCGGAAAGAATGCTGGCTTCTTCGAGAATGCCCCGTTCGCTGGCTTGCAGTAGGAGGGAGACGCGAATCGAGGGGAGTTGCTTGCGCCTCCGGAACTCCAGCGCCTCGTCGTAGTTGCGCTTCGCGATCTCTGCCGCGGCGGCCTCCCTTTTTCCTTTGCCAAATCGATCAGAGATCGCCAAGATCGCAGCGGCGATGCCACCGAGCACAATCAGGATGGCAATAAACTCCACTTCAGCTCTCCCAACATCAGCCGTTCTATAGCACGGTTGCCCAATCGCAACAATAAGTAGAAGTCGCGCCGGCGCTGTCGCCTCCTGGAGCGGTGTCGCGGCATAAGCGCCGACTAAAGAGCAAAGCAGGTGCCATGGGGGGCTGAACGGGGTCGGGGGCTGACGGGGTCGGGCTTTCTATTCTTGCAAATCTACCCAACGATCCGGTGACGGATCCGGTTCGGCTTAATCTTCTTGGCAATTTCCACGCTAACCTTAGAAAGTCACCTTTCACGGGTTCTATCGTGGTAGAAATTCGCGCCGGGTTTTAGCGCGCAGAAGAAGCAAACTTCGGCAAGACTTCCTTCGCCATGATCTCCATCGAGGCGAGGATTGTTTTCTGCTCAAGCGTGGCGAAGTTCATCATGAAGATGATGTAGCTCGTTCCGGTCGCGCGGATTTCTTCGATCTGCTCGATCAAGCGCTTCGGATCGCCCACCATCACCAGACGCTCTTTGTAAAGCTCGTCGTAACTTCTCGGCCTGACGTTGATCCGCGCGGCCAGGAGCGCGGCGATGCCCTGCTTTGCGTTTCTCTGCGCCTCGGCATCGGTCGCGGCCACGTTCGTATGAAAACACTGCACGACGTCGAATGACTTCGGGTCGTGGCCGCTGCTCGTAAGGGTCTCCCTGTATGCCGCGATCTTCGCCTCGAGGTCGGCGATGTTCTTGCAGCTTGCGTACGGAATGCCGAGGATGGGATAGCCCAACTCTCCTGCGGCTTTGTAGGAGCCTTCGCTCAGCGCGGCGATGAAAAAAGGCGGCGTCGGTTTCTGCACCGGCCTGACGTTGAGAGATACTCCGTCGATTCGATGATGCTTGCCGCGATAGGAAACTTTTCCTTCGCTCCACAGGTGGGTCATTTCGGGGACGTTGTTGACTAAGTTGACTTATTCCGCTTCCGCTCTCGACCTCTGAGAATTCAAAGACCGATCAGACGAAGCAACTCCCCTTGGTCGTCCTCATTTTGTCGCTGATTAGAAGCGCCGTTGACACAGTGTAGCCAATTGGCTACAGTCTGATGTGAGGTATGCGGGAAGTCGTTCCGAGGAGAGTTGAAAGCTATGTGACACGGGATGGAAGGGACATATTTCAGAGATGGCTGGACGGCCTGGGCGATCAGCGGGCAAAGGCGCTTATCGACAAGACAGTGGCTAAAGTGCGGCTGGGCAATCTGGGACAACATAAATCCGTCGGGGAGGGAGTGGAGGAGATTGTTTTGGACTACGGGCCGGGCTACCGAATCTACTTCGGCGAACACGGAGCGACGCGGGTCATTTTGCTTTGCGGAAGCACGAAAAAGAGGCAGGAAGAAGCGATCAAGGAGGCGAGACGATATTGGCGTGATTGGAAGGAAAGGACATTGAGATGAAAGGCAGACAAAAAAAGGTTTATCCGGCCAGCAGGGCCTACGAGGAAGGTTTGGATGAACGCCTCAAGAGTCCAGAATACGCAATCGGATACCTGAATGCGATTCTCCAAGAAAATGATCCAGACCTATTGCTTTTGGGGCTTCGAGACGTCGCGCGAGCCTATGGCTTTACGCACATCGCTGAATCTACGGGCCTCAATCGGGAAAGCCTTTATAAAGCGCTTTCAAAGGGCAGGAATCCAAGAATCGGGACCGTCATGAATGTTTTGTCCGCCATGGGGTGCCGGATCAGGTTAGAGTCGTCCAGGAGAACAAGACGCAAGGCGGCGTGACCCCAAAGGCCACTAATGGCGCCGCGACCCTTTTCGGCTCCTTCGTTGGGCCATTGCACCTGAGCCGATTCTTCCATTCACCGCGATCCTACTGCGCGCTGCCTACTCGGTGCCCGCAAACTTCGGAATGACTTCCTTTGCCATGATTTCCATCGAATCGAGAATTTTTTTCTGCTCTAAAGTCGCGAAGTTCATCATAAAGATAATGTAGTTGGTCCCGGTCGCGCGCACCTCTTCTATCTGCTCGTTCAAGCGCTTCGGATCGCCGACCATCACCAGACGCTCTTTGTAAAGCTCGTCGTAACTTCTCGGCCTCACGCTAATACGCGCCGCGAGGAGCGCGGCGATGCCCTGCTTGGCGTTTTTATCCGCCTCGGCATTCGTTGCGGCCACGTTCGTATGAAAGCATTGCACGACGTCGAATGACTTCGGGTTGTGGCCGCTGCTTGCGAGGGTCTCCCGGTACAACGCGATCTTCGTCCTCAAGTCGGCGATGTTATTACAGCTTGCGTAGGGAATGCCGAGGATGGGATAGCCCAACTCGCCCGCTACTTTGTACGAGCCTTCGCTCAGCGCGGCAATGAAAAAAGGCGGCGTCGGTTTCTGCGCCGGCCTGACGTTGAGAGATACTCCGTCGAATCGATGATGCCTGCCCTGATAGGAAACCTTTCCTTCGCTCCAGGCCATCTTCACGACTTCCAGGCTTTCCACCAGCAGATCGCGGTTGTCTTTCTTGACGCCGAACGCGGCCAGCTCCGGCGGCGTTCCCCGGCCGACGCCGAAGTCCAATCGACCATTGCTCAGCACGTCCACCATCGCGTATTCTTCGGCGACGAAAAGCGGATTTCTATAGGGGAGAAGGCAAACGGCGACTCCCAGCCGGATTTTTTTCGTGGCTTTCGCGGCGACGGACATGAGAACCGGCGGTGAGGGGATGACGCCCGCGAAGTCGAAGTGGTGTTCGCCGAACCAGAAGCATTCGTATCCAAGAGTCTCGGCCCACTGTGCCTGCTCCACGATCTCGTCATAATAAGCGCTCAGATTTTTGTGCGCGTCGGGGTGGTTGTCGCCGATGACGAATATTCCGAATTTCATCTTGAGCCCTCGCACCTGCTAGAGATTCACTGGGTTGCGCGGTCAGGCTGGGACGCCGGGACTTGAGCGAACGAAGACCTGTTCCGTTCCCAGAGAAAAAGCAACACGCCAAGGGCGAGACCGGCAGCGTCAGCGATAAGCCATGGTCCGTGCCACGTGGGAAGCATGAGAAGAAGCCCGGCAAGCCAGAACAACCCCCGTTTTTTCCAGTCCAACGCGCGGAAGAGATAACCGGCGCAGCCGATGGCGAGAAGAAAAGTTCCGATGGACGCGGCGGTGACGGCGAGGAGAATCTCTCCAAGCGTTCCCTTGAGAATCAGCGCGGGATGTAGCGCGAAAACAAACGGCACCACGTAGGCGGCGATGCCGAGCCGCATGCCGGTCCAGCCGGTCTTCCAAAAGTCCGAATGCGCGATCGCGGCTGCCGTGTAAGTAGCGAGACAATCGGGCGGCGTGATCAACGAAAGCATGCCGAAGTAAAAGAGGAAGAGATGCGCGGCGAGCGGGTCGACGCCGAGCTGGGTCAGCGCGGGACCGACAAGCACCGCCAGAGTGATATATACGACGGCGGTGGGCAACGACATGCCGAGGAGAATGCAGACCAGCGCGGTAAAGACGAGGAGGAGGAGCACGTTGCCGCCCGAGAGTGTCACCAGGATGAGCGAGAGCTTGAAGGTCAAGCCTGAAAGCTGGAGCGCGCCGATCACGACTCCAGCCAACGCGGTGATCACGACAATATCCAGAAGGGTGCGCCCGGTTTCTTCGATGCAGGTTAAGATCGCGTTGAAGGTCGGGCGGGTCTCTTTTTGCAGCGCGCCGACGATGAAGGTGAGCACCACGGTTGCCATCCCGGCTTTCCCCGCCTCCCAGTTTAGGAACATGAGCGTGTAGATCAGGAACGCGAGCGGAAAGAGGAAAACCCATCCAAGCCGCATAACTGGCCGGAGCTTTGGCAGTTCCGCCGCCGGGAGCCCGCCGAGGCCGTACTTGGCCGCTTCGAGATCGACCTGGGTGAAGAGCGCAAGATAATAAAGCAGCGCAGGAACCGCTGCGGCGAGCGCCACCTGACCGTACGGAATATTCAAAAACTCGGCGATGAGAAACGCGGCTGCGCCCATCACCGGCGGAGTTATTTGTCCTCCATTCGAGGCGACGGCTTCGATCGCCGCCGCCACGTGCGCTGGATAGCCGGCCCGCTTCATCATCGGAATCGTGATGGCGCCGTCTACCGCCACGTTGGCGACCGCGCTCCCCGAGACGGTGCCGAAAAGACTCGAGGAGATCACGGAGACTTTGGCCGACCCGCCGCGATACCGCCCCATGGCGATCAAGGCTATGTCCGTAATGAACTTGTCGCCGCCGACTGCATAAAGGGCCTGACCGAAGAAGATAAATGCGACAACAACGGCCGCTGCGACGGTGAGAGGGACCCCGAGGATACCGCTGGCGTCAAGATACAGGTAACTCGCGATACGCTCCCACGACGAGCCTTTCGCAAAGAAAAGGCCGGGGAAGAGATAAGCGAACTTCGCGTACAGAATGCACGGGATCGCCACCCACACGAGAGCCCATCCTGCGACGCGGCGTGTGGCTTCGAGGATGAGGATGACAGCCAATCCGCCCAGGAGCCATCGTTCGGGTGAGAGGATTCCAAGCCGGTAGGCAATGGAAGGGTACATCACGACGATATAACCGCCCGTGAGGAGACTGCCGGCGCAGCACAACCAGTCGTACCAAGGCACTCGATCGCCCGGCTCGCCTATCCGGCCCTTGACGTGAAAAAATACGCCCGCCATTCCGAGGGCGAAGAAAAGCCCGAGGAATTGCTCTTTGAAGAAGGTAAGATTTAGGAGGACGTGGAGTTCTCCCGCCCACGCGGCGCCGACTAACGTGAGCGCGAACAGGAGAGTCCGGTCGACCACCCTTGCCGGTCCGGTGAGGGAGCGGAAGCGTGTGGTGATTGAGGTGTCGTCGGTCATGGGTTGAGCTTGTCAGCCGTCTCCTCCAGAGGCGGATCAGCCTTAGGCTGAAGCGATCAGCTTTCAACTACAGCATTAAGATACGGAGGTGAAAGCTGACAGCCAAATGCTGATAGCTAATTTCGCGCCAGGAGCCTTTCCTGGGCTCGATCCATCTCCGGCTTCCAGACACCCTTCTCCTTGTAAAACTTGATGGCTGCCGGATGATAGGGGATGGTGATGTCGGCAGCCGCCGCGCGCTCGCGTGTCCACTCGTCGAAGCCCGGATGGAGCGGCTTGAGCTGAGCGATGTTGTCCCAGACCGCTTTGAGGACCGCGGTTACCATCTGATCGGAGGCGGCATGGTGCGTAACGAAATAGATATCGTAGGTTTCAAAGCAGGTGTCTTCGACGACACCGGTCGAGGCCCCGGCCTTGAGGGAGCGAGGGTAGTAGCCCGGGACGGCCGACCGCAAACGGTTCTCGCCCTGCGGCGAGCAGTCGATGGAGACATAGCGAATTCCGATCGTCGCATCCGCCTCTTTGACCTTCGCGGAGCCGAGCGCGTGCGTGCTGACGTCGGCGCGACCCTGGACGAGCGCGTCCATTCCCTCGTTGACCGCCGGTACCGGGACAACCTTCACGTCCTGCCACGTGAGGCCGGCGCTGGCGAGGATGCCAAACATATTGTACCAGACGGCTAGATGGGCGGGGTACTCGCCCGTCACCCGCTTACCCCTGATCTCGTGGATGGTCTTGATCGGCGAGTCCTTCCGCACAATCGCGGAGGTCATCAGCGGAGAACCCCGCATGACGAGCCGAGTGTTCGGAACATGCGGGAATGGGTTTCTGCCGCCGACCTGGAGCTTTTGAGGTCCCACGTAGGCCATCCCCATATCGACGCCGTTCACCATCCCGAAGTCGAGCTCACCGGTATTCACGAGAGGGAGAAAGGTGCTGGTCCCGGTGTGGGGTTGCACCGAGACTTGAACAGGTGAAGCCCCGCTCGCCACCTTGGCGACGCCGCTGGCGAGCGCGTAAAAGAGCGTGCCGGGCGTGTTGGTCCCGATCGTGGCCGAGCGAGGTTGCTGCCCCTCGGTGGCGCCTGCGGAGAAAATTAGAGCAATGAGGCATGTGACGATGATCAATCGATGCATATTGTTCCTCCTGTCTTTCGCTAAAGAGTCTCTCGTTACGCCATGGCGACTTTTGAAATCACCTCGCGCGGCGGAAATTTTTTGCCGATCAGCTTGTACTGAAAGGCCACGTCCATCAACGGCTGGAGGTCGAATTCCAAGATTTTTCTCTCGAAAGCGGGCAGCGCCATCAACTGCAGGAACTCGGGCTTGAGCCTCGTGTTTTTCGCGATCATCGCCTTCGCCTCTTTGGGGTTGGCGTTGTGGGCGTCGATCCCTCGACCCAAGGCCGTGGTGAATGCTTTCACGGCATCCCCGTTCTTCTGAGTCCATGCCTCGCTGGAGAAATAGGAGGCGATCAACAGCCGCGGGGCGACCCCTCCCAGAGGGTAGCCGAGCACCCTGGTCTTGTTGTTCACCTGGGCCAGGAAGAAAGGCGAGAGATCGCCGATCTTCATCGTGCCGACGTGAAGTTTCGTCTGGGCGAAAGCTAAATCGCGCGGCAGCAACGCGGCGCCCGCCGCCAGCGCGCCGCCGAGAAAACCGCGCCGGGTGAACGTTGTTGCATCGATCCCTACGGTGATTTTTTTCATCGTAGACCTCCTGGAGGAATAATCCAATTTTAGAGTCAATGGCCGGTCAGCCGCAAGCTTGTCATAGGCCACTAGTTATTAGCAACGGGTTGAAGGCTGATAGACCTGGTGGTGCGTCGAGCCGCTGCTGCCGCCCTGCTCGGTGCCGCCTCCGGGCAGGTGAATCCAGCCATCGATGAACGCGGCGCCGGTGACGCCGTGAACCGGAATCGGCAGCGGTTCGAGAGACGTCCAACTATCGGTCTTCGGATTGTAAACTTCGTGCTGGTGAAACATGCCTTTGGGGTCCGCGCTGTTGCCTTCGCCGCCCCAGACGTGAAAGCAGCCGTAGGCGTCGATGCCGTTCACGCCGCCGCGCGCCGTGGGCATCGGCTTCCGCGCCGTCCACTTGCCGGCCTTTGGATCGAACACCTCCAGAGCATCGAGCGTCTTGCTGCGAAACCCGCCTTCTACCCGTCCGCCCGCGACATAAACTTTTCCGTCGATGGCCGCCGCTGCGATGTGGTTCCGTTGGGTCGGCAGGTCCGGCAGCTTGGTCCACTTATCCGCGCCGGGGTCGTACACCGCAAAGTCGCCGCCACGCGGCGGACGTCCGCCGGCGACGTAAATTCTTCCGTCGACGACGACGGCAGCGCCGCCGCCGCGCGCCGTCGGCATCGGGGCGCGGCGCGTCCATGTATTTTGAAGTGGGTCATACTCGAACACGGTATCGACAAAACCTGCGCGCGCGGGATCGCTCTCGGCATTTTGCTGCCCGCCGATCAAATAAATTTTGCCGTTAACCGCCGCAGCCATCGTATGATTCAACGCCATGGGAAGCGTCGCGGCGAGCTGCCAACGGTCCGTCTTGGCGTCGTAGACCTGCACGGTCGCGACCGTCTTGCGCGTCGCAGGATAACCGCCGACGACGTAAATCTTTCCGGCGAGCTCCACAACGGACATCTCCGAGTTGGTTTCGAGCAGAGGCGCTCTCGTGCTCCAGCCTTTTCGCTCCAGCGCCGCCGAGTAAACAGTCGCAGCGCTTGAGAAAAAGCAAATCAGAGCTAGCTCTAGAGCCATAGGCCATTTCGACGAGCGATCAACCATAGCCGATCCTCCTTTAATCGAAGTTCTATCTCAAAGGGATGGATGCAGTAAAGATGCGTCCGGCCTTGACAGCGAGCAACTGCGCCACATAAAACTTAAAAGCGACTGACGGAGGAGCAATGGCAGCATCCAACCGATCCGGCGCGCCTGCATTCGACGACGCCGACCTCGATGACCTCAAGCAGAAGCTCGTCACCGCCTGCCGCATTCTCGATCGCGAAGGCATCACCGACGGCTACGGCCACGTCGGCGTGCGCGTGCCGGGCGCTGACGCTTTTCTCACGATCGCGAACGTGAGCCCCGGCTGCGCGACCGTCGAGCGGCTCATCATGCAGGATTTCGACGGAAAGTATCTTGGCGGCGCACAGACGCCGCCCAACGAATGGCCGATCCACGCGTGCGTGCTGAAAGTCCGGCCTGACGTCATGAGCATCTGCCACACACACTCGGTATGGAGCACGCTCTTCAGCGTGCTTCCGATAAAGCTCCGGCCGCTGCACCACTATGGAAAATTTCTCTCGGCCGACGGACCGCCGATTTATCAAGCCGCGGGACTCGTTCGTACCGTCGAGCGCGGCGAAGAGTTGGCGAAGACGCTCGGCGACGGCCCGGTCGTTTTGCTACGCGCGCATGGCGACACGGTCGTCGGCGCCAGCATCGAGCAGGCCGTGCAGCGCACCATCCGTTTGGCAAAGCTCGGCGAACTGGCTCACTTGGCGCTGCTTCACGGCGCGCCGCGCTACTTGAGCGCCGAGGAGCTGGAGACTTTCAGCGCAGACGAGCGTTTCCCGCTGCGGGGTTGGGAATATTTCGTGAGCCGATTGAAAAATAGGGATTAGGGATTGGGAATTAGGAATTAGGGATTCGGAGGAACAAAATGGCGGTGCAATCGGGAACAGTTTCGTCAGTGGAGTTCGTGCAACAGCTAAAAAAAGAGATTCAGGCGTTTCCCAAGATTCGCATCAAGCATCCGTTCTTGAAAGCGGTATGCAACGGCACGGCGACCATGGAGCAAATCCGCACCTGGGCGATCCAGGACTATCAGTTCCGCGCCGCCGTGCCGCGCATCGCGATGATGCGCTACTTGGCGTGCAACGATACGGAGATCGCTCAGAAACTTTGGGGCGTGGTCGAGGAAGAAACCCGCGGCATGGACACGGGCAGCGCCGGCCACAACGAACTGGCGATCCGATTCGCCGAGTCCATCGGTCTCACGAAGAGCCAGCTCGAAAACGCCGAGCTTCGCCCCACCACCGCAGCGCATCTTTATTACGTCGAGTTGATTATTCATACGCTGCCGTGGTTTGTCGTCATGTCGATCCAGATCGGAGCCGAAGGAACCTTCGGTCCCGCCGCGGCGGCGTTAGGCCAGGGGTTCATGAAAAACTACAACATGAAACCTGATGACGTCCGGTTTTTCACCGTACATACGGAGGCGGATGAAGAGCATGGCAGGCTCGCGGAGGAAATCGCGGTCCGCTACATCACTTCGCCCCACCTTCAGGAACTGACGCGCAAGCACACTTTCCGGCGGATGGAATTGCTGTATGATATATGGACGTTGGATTGAAGGACGCGAAAGATAACGAATAAGAACTGCTGCCGCAAAGGTGTCATTCCCGTGAAAACGGGAATCCAGTAAGAGGGCGCGATGAATCGCGCCCCTACATAATCCTGGACTCCCGCTTCCGCGGGAGTGACGATTGCGACTGAACACCGCTCGCGCCGTTACAGATTCCGCGTGCTTTCGGCGAACAGTTCCTCAATTTTCGGCTTCTGCTGAGTCAGCCCCTGCTCGTGCGAGTAATCGACCAGTCGCTCGAGCATCGGCCGGTTGGCGTTAATGCCATAGGCGAAGGGATCGTCGCCGACTATCTCTTTCGTCATTGCGAGATATTCGCGGCCGAAGAACAGCGCCGACGGGATGCGCTCCAGGAGCTTCTCCACCGCCAGCGCCTTGGCCTTGACGAAGCCGCTGTACAGGTTGAACGCGACCCAGGGATATTTCCGATAAATGTCGCCGCGGATGGTGTAGGTGTGGTTGGCTGGAAGGAAGCCGTGCTTTTTGAAGAAGCGTCCGCTCTCCGCCATGCGATCGGGAAACAACAGCTTGACTTTGCTCCAGTCGCCGCTTCCGGGGATGCGACTCGAGCGATCGACGACGCTCGCCGATCTCGTCCACGGCCCGACCACCGCCGCCGCATCCAGCTCGCGCGCGAGCAGCATCGACGCCAGGCTTTTCTCCGGCGGGATGCGGTGAAAAGAAATTCCCGGCGGCGGCGTAAAACCGGTGGCGCCGCCGTGGCTCAGCTCTTCGCTACGCTCCATGTGCCAATGGACTTTGTATTGCGACACGCCGAAGTCGTGCTCCAGGACTCCGCGGGTCCAAAGCGCTGCGGTCTGCTGGTACTCGGCGACGCCGATGCGCTTGCCCACAAGATCCTTTGGCTCTTTGATTCCCGAGTCGTCGTGGTACGCGACCTCGATGTGAAATAGCCGCCGGCTCGGAAAAACCGGAATCGCGATCATGTCCACGCCGCGCGAGCGCGCGATGAGATACGACGAGAGCGACATCTCGCCGACGTCGAATTCCTGGAATTTGAGCTGGCGCCAAAAAGTCTCGCCGGGATGCGAGTAGGTCGGGATGAGCTCGACTCCCTCGATCTCGACCGTGCCGTCCATCAGCGGTTCGACGCGCTCGTTGAACGCGGAAACAAAACTTAAAGTAAGCTTGGGCATACCTGTCCGTCTACTACTATCGAGGAGGCGCGGTCAAGTTGCTGGGCCGGCCCAAGAAGGGGTTTTTAAATATAGGAGGATTCGGTTTCTCGTATGCTTGACGAAATTCCTGCGGTTTCCTATTTTCAAATCGTGTCGAATGAATTTCACGATTTCGAGCACGCCGGTTGGGAGAGCGTCGTCGCGGCGTACGACAGCTCCTTCGGCAGCCTCACGACTCAAGCCATTCGGCCGCTCCTCGACGGCATGCGGGCCGGTCCGGGCGTGAGCCTGCTCGACGTCGCGACCGGTCCCGGCTACCTCGCCGCCACCGCGGCGGAGCGGGGGGCCGTGGTCACCGGCGTCGATTTCTCGGCGTCGATGATAGCGGAGGCGAAAAGAAGGCATCCGGCGGTCGAGTTTCGCCAAGGCGACGCGGAAGCGCTGCCGTTTCCCGACGTGAGCTTCGATGCGGTGGCGATGAATTTCGGCGTGCTGCATCTCGGCCGGCCGGATCGGGCGCTCCGCGAGGCCTGCCGGGTGCTTCGGTCCGGCGGGCGGTACGGCTTTACCGTGTGGGCCAAGCCGGAGGAGACGGCGGGCTTCGGCATCACGCTGGGCGCGATTCAGACCCACGGCAACATGAATGTTCCGCTGCCCGATGGGCCGCCGTTCTTTCGCTTCAGCGACCCGGACGAGTGCGTTCGCTCGCTCGTCAGCGCCGGCTTCGCCAACCCCCAAGTCATTAAGATTCCCCAAACCTGGCGGCTTTCTTCCCCCGATTCCCTGTTCGAGACGATGCGAACCGCCACCGTGCGGACCGCCGGCCTGCTTCGCGGTCAGACTCCGCAGGCCCTCCTTGCCATCCGGGCGGCGATGGGGACCGCAGGCCGCGCTTATGAAAAAGCCGGCGTTATCGAACTTCCGATGCCGGCGATTCTGGCGTCGGCTGTCAAACCGTGAACCGCTACGGCGGCGTCGCTATAGTTTTGACTGAGGCTGCCGATTTTCTGACATGTCAGTCTCCCTGATTACAATTTAAAAGCGAAAGTATCTTTTAACTTCTTCACACGCTTCGATTGAATTGATTCCGCCTTCCCGATTTCGCGCCGAAGCGTCTCGACGTTTGCCACCACGCAACAGAATATTGTTCTTAGGTCTGTCGCGTGTGACGGTTTACGTCATCCACCACGGAGTAGAACAACGAAAGTTTTCGATCCCGCTTACACTAAGTCGTTGGCACATTCATTGCTCAGATAAGCTGGCGAGATTGGATGAACGTCGGAGGTTATGATGTTTTTGTTGGGTTCTCTGCTGATTTTGCTTGCGTGGCTTAGAGCGATCGAGGGGCCGCGCAAGGGTAAAGACGCAGGGGCGAGAAGTCGTCAGCCCGGCGCCCGTGAGGAACTGACCCCACCCCAGCCGTGAGCCCTGATTAGGAGGAATTCCCGCAATGGTGTATGTTATCAAGTTTCGGCCCAAAGCCGACGGTGATAGTTCCAACCGCAAAGGCGCCCGGACCGTGTTCGCCGAATCGGCAGCCAAACCCAGCCGGGAAAAGGCGGCCGAGCTCCTCACCAGCGTCACGGGAGGCGATTTTTTGGAAAAGACGATCGAAATCCACGAGCTGCGAGATTTTGACCCTATCGAGGTCAAAGGTCAGGGCGGCACGGTTTTTAGCCTTTAACCGCGGTGCTTTTTTAACCGCCCTAACATAATTTCCTCTCCTCGTTCCGTTTTCTCATCTTTCACGTCTGCTTCCATTTGATGTAACCCATTTTTCCGCTCCCTGCGTCTAATATAACCCAGAAAGGAGAGCGGGAGATGAACAAGACTAAAATGCTCTTGGCCGGCGCTTTGATAGCCGTGCTTTTATCTTCGATCGGCGGCTGTGTTTATTATGTCCGTGGGCCGTATCCCTTGGTCGGCGTACGTGGTCCTCATGACCGTGACTGCCGTTACTACCGTAATTGCTAACGCTAATACTGGGCCGGCGCGCTCTAGAATCAGTCCTTTGATCAAAAGGCCCGGGTCGTTAGGACTCGGGCCTTTTGTTTTTGGCTCTCGAGACTTCTCCAGTCCGCTGCAATATCAGAGGATTATATTCTTTGAACCATTTGAGCTGCTCCTTCGTCTAATAAAGCGAAAGGGGGTGTGAAATGAACAAGGCAAAAAGGTTAGTCACAGCGGCTTTAGTGATGTTGTTTTTGGGGTCGATGGCAGGCTGTATCCTCGTCGATCGAGGCGGCTATGGCCACCATCGCAACTACGGTGATCGGCATTCGTACCGCGATCGCGATAGGGACCGCCGATAGCAGCTTGAGTTTTACCGGCGCTCTGGAAATGGAAAAAAATATGCCGGCGAAGATCGATTCTACAATGTGCCGGAAGCGGCCGCAGAAGCGTTGAGCCGGATGGATTGAGTGGTATATAGTCCGGTATCCTTCTAACAAGGAGGGCAAATTATGCGTTGGTTCCAAACAACTCTGGCAACAGCATTATTCGGGCTCCTGCTCATGGGCGTCGTGTCGGACGCAGCCGCCGCGGAAGGGCGGCGCGGCGGATGCCGCAGGGGCGAGCGCCTCAACATTCAGGATCTCGATGTGTCTCCGGACCCGATCATAGAGGGACAGCGCCTCCGCGGCTGGAAAGTGAAAATCCGCTTGGATGCCGATCGCGAATGCGACACCGAGATCGAGATCCGCGAAGGCAACGAAGTGGCCGGCGGACCGCGCCGCTATACGCTCCGGCCCGGAGTCAACGAGATCGAACTGCCCGCTGCGGAAAGATACCGATTCCAAGGCAGAGAGCATTGTTTCAGTGTCGTCGCTGACCTCGAAGGGACGCGCCGGCCCGTGGATGCGGGTCGGAAATTTTGCGCGCAACAAAGGCCGAGCTGGTCGTTGCGCGATCCTGGTGACCGCCGTTAAACCCGGTAAATACGCTTCGTTCAGGTCGCAATGAACAAAAAGGCCCGTCCGCCTATCATTATGGCGGACGGGCCTTTTTGTTTTTGGCGGCTTGAAAAGCTCCGTCGAATTCTCGTAGGATTCCAACACCGGACAAAACATCGACCGTCGCCAGGGAGCGCGCGTGCGCCTATACATCAATATCCTCACAACTTATTTTCCCGATCTCGATCCGCCCTATGACGTCTACTACCGGCAAATCCTCGAAGAGATCGAGCTGGCCGAAGAGCTGGGGTGGGAATGCTTCATGCTGAACGAGCACCATTTTCTCGGCTACGGCGGGCTGGTCCCCAATCCGGCGGTGCTTCTGGCGGCCGCCGCCGCGCGCACCTCGCGCATTCGGCTGGGCCCATGCATTGCGATTCTCTCGCTGCGCCACCCGCTGCAGAGCGCGGAGGAATACGCGCTGGTGGACGCGGTCTCCGGCGGGCGGCTCGAATTCGGCATCGGCTCGGGCAACACCGCTTTAGATTACCGTGTGTTCGGCGTGCCGGAGGAAGAAGGACGGGAACGGATGCAAGAAGCGCTCGCCGTCATTCTCAAAGCCTGGTCGACCGAGCGCTTCAGCCATCACGGGAAATTTTGGCGCTTCGAGGAGATCACGCTCTACCCGCGGCCCGTGCAGCGGCCCCATCCGCCCGTCTGGGTGGCGGGAACTTCGCCGGAGAATTTGGCATGGGCCGGCCGCAACGGCTATCACATCATGACCGTCGGCCATCCGCATCCGCCGGAAAAAGTCCGCGCCGGTGTCGAGGCATGGAAGCGGGGTTTGATCGCCGGGGGACACGATCCCAACGAGAGCCATTGCCAGTTTCACGTGCGGACTTTCGTGCATGAGAAGAGCGAAAAGGCCCGCGCCGTGGCGGGGGAGGCGATCGGCCGCTACGACGCTATCTCACGAATCGGCCGGAGATCTTCGCTGCTGGAAACCGACAATTACGATTGGCAGGGGATGCTGGCGTCGGGCCGGAATCTTTACGGCGATCCCGAGGAGTGCGTTCAGATTATCCAAAACGCCATGCGTCACTACGAGTTCGACACGCTCACGACGACGTTCAACTTCGGCGGCATTCCGCACGAAGAGATTAAAAAGTCGATGCGCCTTTTCGCCAAAGAAGTGATGCCGGCGCTCCGCTGAGCCGGAGCGGCATCTTTTTTCGTTTCATTGAGGAGGGTTATCTTCTCCCGCCGAAGGTACGCCGGAAATTGGGGCGCTGAAAACTCTCCTGGGTCGCCGCCGATTCCTTCAACATCCTGGCGGTCTTGTTGCCCATCACGTCCACGACGTGGATGTCCATCATGTGATCGCGCGTGTTTTTGATCTTCTGCCGGAGCGCGTTTCGCCGCACGACGTCCTGCTCGGCCGCTTTCAAATCTTCGAGCGACAGCGAGACGTTCGCCTGCCGGCCGCGCAGAGAGAGTTGAACCGTAAATCTCAGTCCTTCGGCTTGAGCGCCGTCGGTCGTTGCGTAGTCGAGGTTCTTGTCGATGCTGCGGATGATTCCGCGGAGAATCGCCTCGTTATTCTTGAGCACTTCACGTCCGTTCATGGGTTACCTCCAGAGCCGCCAATTTCCTAAAAGTCTTGCGTAAAATAACTGTAAGGGATTCTCTCCCAAAGTTCAAACCGAACGATCGCGTCTCTTTTTTCTTGACCCTGCTATGCAGTTGCCCTATTTTGACTACTTTGAAGCCGGCTCGCGATGAGGAGACCTCGATTCATGAACATCGACCTGCACTCTCATTTTTTTCCCGTCGAAGCATTTCAGAGCGCGAGGAGATACCGCGACAAGGCGCCGCAGGCCGCGCTGCAAAACGGCCGCTTGACCGTCACTTCGGGCGGCGGCATGAGGGGAAATTTGGCCGAGGGATCTTACGACGCCGCGGCGCGAATCGAAGACTTGGACAAATTGAACATCGACCTGCAGGCCATCTCGCCGTCGCCGATCATGCTGTTCTATTGGGAGGAGCCGGCCGCCGCCGCTTACTTCTCGCGCCTCCAGAACGAGGCGCTTCAGGCCGTCGCCGCGAAGCATCCGGACCGCTTCGTCGCCTTCGGCAGCGTGCCGCTGCAAAGCGTCGCCGAGTCGATCGCGATCGCCGAAGAGGCGAAAAGATCGGGCCTCAAGGGATTGGAGATCGGGACCGCCGTCGGCGACAAGCAGCTCGACGATCCCATCTTCGAGCCGTTCTACGAGGCCGCGCAGGCGCTGGATTTGTTATTGTTCGTCCATCCCGTCGAGGACGGCATCGACACGGACGATCCGCTGAACGCGATGCTCGGCAACGTGCTGCACTTTCCCTTCAGGACGACGTTGATGATCGAGCGCATGATCCTCAGGGGTTTGTTCGAGAAATACCAAAATCTTCGGCTCTGTCTCGCTCATGCCGGCGGGCTGGTCGCCTACAACATCTGGCGGCTCGATCACGCCTATGGGCAGAGACCGGAGTTTAGAAAAAACATCGCCCAAAAACCTTCGGAGTATTTGAAGAAGATCTACTTCGATACGATTCTCCACTCGGTCGCCGCGATCGAATATTTGATCCGCGCCGTCGGCGCCGACCGGGTGGTGATCGGATCGGATTATCCGATGGCGATGGGCGACTTCGATCCGGTCGGAAAGATCAAGGACCTGAAAATCTCCGAGCAGGAGCGGCAGCAGGTGCTCGGAAGCAACGCGGCAAAGGCTTTGAACCTGTGAGAGGCGGGAGGCAATACGTATGAAAGCAGCACTGAAGGAAACCGCGGCCAAAGGCCCGCTCGTCTGGCTCGACATGGATCAGAAGGAGATCGACGACGCCTACGATCAGGCCTGCTGGGCGCCGAACCGCGAGCACATCGCGCAGCGCCGCCGCCTCGCGAGCGAGCGGACAATTGACAGACTTGGCCCGCCCGAGCGCGTCGCCTACGGTCCGACCGAGATCGAGAAGCTCGACATTTACAAAACCAACCGGCCGAACGCGCCGATCGCGATCTTCATTCACGGCGGCGCGTGGAAGAACGGCGCGTCCAAGGACTCCGCCTACATGGCGGAGATGTACCTCGCCGCGGGCGCCAATTTCGTCATCCCCGACTTTGTCGCGGTGCAGGACGCGGGCGGCAGTCTCATGACGATGGCCGGCCAGGTGCGCCGCGCGGTCGCCTGGGTTTACAAGAACGCCGCGAGCTTCGGCGGCGATTCCAAACGCCTTTATCTCATGGGCCACTCTTCGGGCGCGCATCTCGGCGGCACCATCGTCATCACCGACTGGCAAAAAGACTTCGGACTACCGTCGGACATTCTCAAAGGCGCGCTGCTCATCAGCGGCATGTACGACTTGAAGCCCGTGCGGCTTTCCAAGCGGAGCAAGTACGTGAACTTCGACGACGCGACCGAAGAGGCGCTCAGCACGCAGCGCCATATCGACAAGATCGTCACGCCGCTCGTCATTGCGCACGGCACGCTGGAGTCGCCGGAGTTCCAGCGCCAATCGCGCGAGTTCGCCGCGGCGGTGAAGGCGGCGGGCAAGCCGGTCGAATTTTTCGTCGGTGAAGGCTTCAACCACTTCGAGATGCAGGAGACGATGGGAAACCCGTTCGGCCTCGGCGGCCGCGCCGCGCTGCGAATGATGGGGTTGAAGATTGGATAGGCGTGAGGCGAGAGCCGAGAGGCGTGAGTAAGATTTAAGAAAATGCGGGAGGTGACAATCGTGAGTGAAGAGCTAAAGGAAATCGAGAAAGTAAACAGCTATAAGCAGCTTCTTGTTTGGCAAAGGAGCATGGATTTGGTGGAGACGGTTTACCGGATCACAGCAAAATTCCCGCCCGCTGAACAATGGGGTCTTATCTCTCAAATGCGACGAGCCGCTATCTCTGTTCCCTCGAACATCGCAGAAGGTTATGGACGGCAGGCAATGGGTGAGTACCGGCATCATCTTTCTATAGGCCGTGGCTCATTACTGGAGTTGGAAACACAGATAATCCTGTCAGGCCGACTTCAGTACTTAGGTGCTGACGAGACCAAATCTATTCTCGCCGAGATCGAAGAGATCAGTAAGATGCTTGCCACCCTCATTTCCAAAATCCGTTAATTTGTTCTCGTTATCTTTTGCTTCGCTAGTTTTTGTTTTTACTTCCGCCTTTCGCCTCATGCCTCTCGCCTCACGTCTCACTCTCATACTCTCGCCTGTTGCCTCTCGCCTCTCGCCTTGATAAGCCCTCGTCATGGCTTCGAAGACAAAGTTTCGCGAGCTTCTAAAGCGGCCCGAGCTGCTCGTGATGCCAGGCGGCTTCAGCCCGCTGCACGCGCGCATGTCCGAAGCGCTGGGCTACGAGGCGTTTTTCATGGCCGGCTCGCAGATCGCCGCCTATCTTTACGGGTATCCCGACGTCGGATTGATCGGACTCGCTGAAATGGTCGAAGCGGCGCGGCGGCTGGCCGCGGGCTCAAACATCGCGATCTTCGCCGACGCTGACACCGGCTACGGCAATGCCGTCAACGTTTACCACACGGTACAGCAATATATTCGCGCAGGCGCTGCGGGGCTCCACATCGAGGATCAGGAGGCGCCGAAAAAATCCGGCACCTTCGCCGGGCGGCGCTGCATCTCCGTCGAGGAGGCGATCGGCAAATACAAGGCCGCCGTCGCGGCGAAGAACGAGCTCGACCCGGATTTTGTGATCGTCGCGCGCTGCGATTCGATCGGTTCGGAGCACGGCAGCTTCGAGAGCGCGATGGAGCGCTCGATGGCGTACGTGGAAGAAGCCGGGGTGGACGCGGTCTGGGTGAACACGCTGAGATCGCGCGAGGAAATCAAAGAAGCGTGCAAAAAAATTCCCGCTCCGGTCATCGCGCCGTACTACGGCCCGCCGCCTTCTCCGACATTGGAAGAATTCCAAACTCTCGGCGCCGCCGCGGTTCTCTTCCCGAGCCTCACGACGGCCCACGGTCTTCAGGCCACGTGGGAGCTGATGCACGAGTTCAAAGAGCGCGGTCCCGCGGCGTTGGAAGAATGGAACGCGCGGGCGCAGAAGAGTAAATGGGGCGTCGTCCCGCGCGCCCAGGAGCCGCTCCTCGATACGAATAAAATCCGCAAGCTCGAAGAAGAGTTCATCCCCGAATCCCTCCAGCGCGATTACGAGAAGACGTTTGGACACAAGAAGCATTAAATTCAGGTTCTCTCGGCTAGGCTAAACCACGTCCTTCATAACAATAGGCTGCCTGGCAACGCGGGGTGCGAAAGGCATCTCTCGCGCGGCAATTTTTTGGCGCTGTGGTTTTATTCTAGTGTAGTGTCTCACGCTGTTGACACCTTATCCTAAGTTCGACAGGCGAAA
>CAYOJC010000033.1:0-43906 GCA_964404195.1 uncultured Syntrophobacteraceae bacterium | reverse complement strand
CTAGCAGACTGCTGAAAAACCCACCGTTCACCCTTCGACAAGCTCAGGGCGAACGGTGCATGTGTTAAAATGGTTGAAGATTTTCCGTTCGTGCTGAGCCCGTCGAAGCACGAAAACTCTTTTTTCAGCAGCTTGCTAGGAATTTAAGAATGCCTTAAAAAGAGAAAAGGGAGCGAACATGAAGCTTAAGCGCAAAACAGCCATTGTCACCGGAGGCGCCAGCGGCATCGGCCGCGCGACGGCGTTGGCCTTGAGCCTCGAAGGCGCCAATGTGGCTATCGCCGATATCGCAATCGATAACGCCAACCGCGTTCGCGACGAGGTTGCCGCGTCGGGCTACGGCTCGGCCATCGCCTGCCCGGTGGATCTCACGAAACGAGTCGAAGTCGAAGCGATGGTCCAAACGGTTCTGCGAGAATTCGGCCAGATCGATATCCTCGTGAATTGCGCGGGCTGGGACCGGCTGGAGCCGTTCATCGAAAGCTCGGAAGAGACGTGGGATAAAATTTTGACGATCAACTTCAAATCGGTGCTCCACACCGTCAAAGCGGTCCTGTCGCACATGATGGAGCGCGGCTCGGGAAAGATCATCAACATCGCCTCCGACGCGGGGCGGGTCGGCTCGAGCTGGGAGGCGGTTTATTCCGGCGCCAAAGGCGCGGTAATCGCGTTTTCGAAAACCCTCGCGCGCGAAACGGCCCGTTACAATATCAATGTGAACGTCGTCTGTCCCGGCATGACCGATACGCCGTTGATGCAGGCGATCCGGGCGCAATCGGAAAAAACGGAAAAGATTATCGACGCCGTTATCAAGGCCACTCCTTTTAGACGCGCAGCAAAGCCTGAGGAGATTGCCTCGATGGTTGTGTTCTTGGCTTCCGGCGATTCGGATTTCATGACCGGACAGACGATCAGCGTCAGCGGCGGTTTAACGATGGTGTAAGAACACCCTCACCCTAACCCTCTCCCTAAAGGGCGAGGGAATGGTTGAGAGAGACTCTGTCACCCTCTCCCACTGGGAGAGGGCAGGGGTGAGGGAAAGGAGAATCAACTATGGCTAGCCAAGTTAAAGCGATCGACATGATGTACTACGTGGCGACGCCGGAATTCATCGCCAAGTGGAACGACGCCAAAAAAAACGAGCTGATCTGCCGCATGGAGCGGGCCATCGGCGGCCTGCCGCAGTTCGACAGCATCCCGGCGATGATCGGCAAGATGGACGAGGCCGGGGTGGAAAAAGTTTTCATCACTCAGTGCAAGATGTGGTCGTACCGAAACCATTGGATGTACATGGACACGAGCCTCGAAGAAGTCGCGCAGTACACGACTCAATATCCCGATCGCTTCGTCGGGCTGGCCGGCTACAATCCGTTCAGAATCAAAGAGTCGCTGCAAGAGATCGAGGTCGGAG
Source organism: uncultured Syntrophobacteraceae bacterium (assembly GCA_964404195.1). Lineage (GTDB taxonomy): Bacteria > Desulfobacterota > Binatia > UBA9968 > UBA9968 > JAJPJQ01. The sequence goes on along the minus strand of CAYOJC010000033.1, from coordinate 42,495 downwards.
TGAAGCAATACGGCTTCAAAGGCGTCTACGTGCACATCTACGGTTTCGATATTCCGCTCTCCGACCCGAAGATGTATCCGCTCTTCGCCAAGTGCGTGGAGCTCGACATCCCGGTCTCCATGCAAGTCGGCCACGTGCTCGAAGCGATGCCGAGCGAGCATGGCCGGCCGATTTATCTCGATAAAATCGCCAGCGACTTTCCCGAGCTCAAGATGATCGGCGCGCACACCGGCTGGCCGTGGGTCGAGGAGCTGATCTCCTCTTGCTACAAATGGGACAACGTCTACTTCGGCATCGACGGCTGGATGCCGAAATATCTTGGGCCGGAGACGCTACACTTTATGAACAGCCGCATGGGCATGGACCGCTGCGTGTGGGGCACCAACGGGCTGCCATGGAAAGCGAGCCTCGATCAGATCGACCAGATCGGGCTGAAAGAAGAGGTCAAGCGGAAAGTCCTGAGAGACAATACGGTTCAGCTCTTTGGGCTGTAGCAGGCTGTTCAAGCCTTCCGTTCGCCCTTCGACACAAGCTCAGGGCGAACGGGAAGTTTTTCAAAGAAGGAAATTTCCGTTCGTGCTGAGCCCGTCGAAGCACGAAAACAACTTTGCTGACTAACTACACGCAGTGAAAAACCGATTCGGAGGAAGTGACATGACGACAAACGTCGTGCGACTGGACTCAAGGCGGGATGTAGAAGCCGTCGAATGGGCGAAAGAGCTGCGGGAAACCGAGGCGTGGTTTCAGAGCACGCGGTTCCGGCAGATCACGCGCCTGCACACGCCCTACGAGGTCGTCGCGCTGCGCGGCAACGCGCGCGAAGACTACACGGTCGCGAAGCAGGGCGCCGTGAAGATGCACGACTACCTGCAGCGCCTCTTCAAAGAAAAAAAACAGGAAATTACCTACGGCCCTTTCTCGCCGACGGGCGCGATCCGGGCCGTGACGGAGGGGATCAAAGTTCTTTATCTCGGCGGCTGGGCGACCTCGGCGCGGGGCTCCGATTCGGAAGATCCGGGCGCGGACCTGGCCAACTATGCTTTGGACCGGGTGCCCAAGGAGGGCGCGTCGTGGGTGCGCGCGCTGCTGCACCAGGACGAGGCGCAGCGGTCCAACCGGATGCGCATGTCCTCGGCGCAGAGAAAGAAGACGCCGGCGGTCGAGTTTTCTCCGCCGATGATTATTCCCGACGGCGACACGGGCCATGGCGGCGAGCACCATATCCGAAATCTCGTGAAAAAATTCGTCGAGAGCAAGATCGGCGCAGTTCATCTCGAAGACCAGCGGCCGGGCTGCAAAGTGTGCGGCCATCAGGGGCAAAAAGTTCTGGTCTCGACGGCGGAGATGATCTCGCGCCTGAATGCGGCGCGGCTGCAATTCGACGTCATGGGCGTTCCGGGGATCGTCGTAGCGCGCACCGATTCCAACGACGCTACGGCGATCGACAGCGTGGACGACGAGCGCGACCACCCGTTCGTCTACGGCGCGACCCATGCGCGCATCGTCCCTTTTAAGAACGTCAACCTGGCGGCGATCAGAAAATTCTATAAAAGCGGATTCAAGGAGATCAACGGCCACCTGCTGCACAGAATTTCCGAAAAGGCGTATCGCGAAGCCGAGCGATGGTTAAAGCAAGAACGTCTGGCATCGCGTATCCATGAAGGGATTGCGAAGATCCACGACGAGGCAGATCTGCTGAAAAAATCCCGCCGGCAGGCGCGGCGCCGGGGCAAAAGCCCGAAAGCCGCGCGCGAAGAGCTGGCGGCGCGCGAGATCTGGATCAAAAAAACAACCGAGGAAATTCTGGATAATGTTTTGGCGGAGATCCGCCAGGTCTGGGCGGAGAAGGCGGGGCTCAAAACTTACGCCGACGCGGTCGCCGCCGCAATGCAGGCGCGCGCTCAACAGAAAGCAAAATTGCCGATGTCGGTCGAGCGTTGGAAAACCTTCGCCGCCGGCGTTTCCCACGAGGAGGCGCGCAAGCAGGCGCAGTCGATGGGCATCGATATTTTTTGGAGTTGGGAGCTGCCGCGAACCCCGGACGGTTTTTATCTGCTTACCGGAGGACGCGATATGGCGGTTGCGCGAGGACTGGCGACGGCGCCGTTTGCCGATCTGGTCTGGCGCGAGACGACGAAGCCCGATCTCGTGGACGACAAGGCGTGGGCCGACGCGATTCACGCGGTTTTTCCCGACAAGATGTTGGCCTATAACCTTTCACCGTCGTGGAACTGGGACGCCTGGGGATTCACCGACGACCAGATCCGCAGCTTCGCCAACGAGTTGGGCAAGATGGGCTACGTCTTCAACTTCATCACCTACGCGGGCCACCAGGGCGAAGCGTTGATGAACGGGCGCCTGGCGCGGGCGCTCAATGAGGAAGGCGTGCTCGGATTTGTCCGGCTGATTCAACGCGCGCTCCGGCTCGCGAACGATCCGGCGCAGTATCCGCAAACGTTTGTCGGCGGACCGTGGGCGGATCGTTTCCGCCGCGCGGCCCGCGGCCCGTCGCTCACGACTTCGTCCATGGGCGGAACGTCCACGGAAGCGCAGCATCGAAAGAGCACGGAGGTGCCGACCAGCGTGCTCGAGCGCTGGCTCCGCATGTGGGCGGAGCATTGGAGCGCGCGCGGCGTTTACAACCAGGGCGATCTAAGCGTGGAGGTCAAAGAGCGATGGGCCGGCTCCGAGGAGATGATGTTGAACGTGTTCGACGAAGCGCGCGACAAGATCGCCGAGATCACGTACCGGGTGGATAAAGACAGAGAGGGAAGAAAGTTTCTCGCCGTCAAAGATCAGAATACGGTCAAGCAATACCGCTCGCGGCGGCTGATGACGATCATACATTTTTTTCTCCTGCACCGTTATAAGACGGACCTCGTGCACTACGTGACGCCGACCGGCGACAACCGCTTGTCGGTTCATCGCATGATCCAGAACGGCGTCTTCAGAGAAGCCCGGACGGACGACCCGAACGTTATTGCCATCGAGGTCAACACCGTCCGCGCGCAAAAGATCTTTGCCAACGACGAGACCGTCAAGCGGTTTATCGCCAGACCCTCCGGCGCGTTGAACGCGCGGGCCTCCGACGGTCAGACGAAGGCCGCGGCGGGATAGATAAAAGGCGGTAGGTGCGCGATTCATCGCGCCCAGGTGAGCGGCGAGAGACGCGGTACCAGATACTTCGTGACCTTCGTGGTCTTCGTGGTGATAAATTTTTTGACCACGAAGGACACGAAGTACACGAAGGAAGAGGTGCAAAGGAAGAAGCCGTACCCTACGGAGAGAAGTTTTTACGGCGAATTATCCGGGCCAGGTGGAGGAGGGCGTAGGGCGTGATTCATCACGCCCGGATAGACGGAAAGAGGAGGCATCCATGTTTCACAATCTGCTAGTCACCAAAGAAGGCGGCGTGACGATCCTTCAGCTCAACCGCCCGGAGAAAAAGAACGCCTTCAACGCGGTGCTGCGGCAAGGGATGGAGGAGGCGCTCAAAGAGATCGCCGCCGATCCCCAACAACGCGTGGTCATCGTCACCGGCGGCGAGGAATTTTTCTGCGCCGGCGCCGACATCGGCGAGATTTTGGAAGCGAACACCGCCGAAGCGACCTACCGGCACGCGCGCGAATTCCAGCTTCTGTTCGACCGGATCGAGGCGCTGCCGCAACCGGTCGTCGCCGCGGTGGCGGGTTTTGCGTTGGGAGGCGGGTGCGAGCTGGCGCTCGCGTGCGATTTCCGCATCGCTTCGGAAGGCACGAAGTTCGGACTGCCGGAGATCAAGATCGGCGCCTTCCCCGGCGGCGGCGGAACCCAGCGGCTGCCGCGGCTCGTCGGCGCGGCCAAAGCGAAGGAAATGATTCTCACCGGAGACACGATCGGCGCCGAAGAGGCGTTCTCTTTCGGTCTCGTCATGAAGGTCGTGCCGAAAGACAAACTGCTGCAAGAGGCCAAAGGCTTCGCCGCCAAGCTCGCCGCCCTCCCCCGCCTCGCGCTCGAAGCATCGAAGATGCTCATCAACAGAGGCATGGAAGTGGACCTGGCCTCCGCCCTGGAAATGGAAGCGCGCTGCTTCGGGAACCTGGCGACGAGCCACGATCTGCGCGAGGGCACGGCGGCGTTTTTGGAAAAGCGAAAACCGAATTTCACCGGCGCGTGAGAAGCGCGCACCCATCGTTATACCCATTGAAAGAAGGAGGACGGTTAGATGTTCAACGACAAAGTTCAGGCGAAAGATTTCGAAAAGATGGATGCCGAGTATCGGGATCTGCTGCAGCGGATTCTCACCATCCAATCGGACTGCGAGATCGGCGGGCCGCATCTCTACGTCGACACGATGCTCCCCGGCGCGCCGACCAAGCTCGACCAATTGATCGTCGCGCGCACGGCGGCGGAGGAGATGGATCACTACCGGAAATTCGCCCGCATCGCCGGCGATATCGGCGTGGACGTGTCGTTCGTGCTGAGCCAGCCGAACCGGAAGCGCTACGTGGAAGCCTTCCGGGGAACGATCGCGACGTGGGAGGACTTCGCCGTATTCGGCTTCTTGATCGATCGGATCGGCCACTATCAGCTCGATGAGTTCATCGGCTGCAGTTACGCGCCGATCGAGCCGCTGCTCCCGGATATCATCAACGAGGAATTGGGACACATCGATTACGGCGCGACCCAGACAAGAGCGCTGGCGGAAAAAAGCGATGAATCGCGGGAGAAAGTTCAGAAGGCGCTCGACTATTGGTACGTGAAAGGGCTCGACATGTTCGGCCGCTCCGAATCCTGGCGCTCCGAACGCTTTTGTTACTGGGGCATCAAGCGCCGCGCCAACGCGCAGGCGAGAGAGGAGTACATCAAGGAGGTCAACCCGCTGATCGAAGCGATGGGCCTCAAAGTCCCGGACCCGATAAAAGGGAGACAGTACCTTTAGGCGGAAGGCAGCTCGTACAAAGGAGAGAAAACATGGCGCAGGCGGTGAACTCAGTTGAAATCGATGAATACTTGCAGCAGGTGGTGCGGGCGCTCCACAGGACGGTAAGTTACGCGATCCCCCACGTGAAGGACGCGGAGATCACGGAGAAAGCGGTGCGCGACTGCGAAGAGATGATTTCCATGGTGATGGAAGGCAAGGTCTCCGAGTGGCTGCAGTGAGAGCGCGGCGCTTTGTTCAGCTTCGGATCAATCCCCCTCCGCTAACATCTTGCCCTTTCCTCTAATGAGATAACGCACGAGACGGCGGGAGAAATTCTCGACGCAGGTTTCAGATTACGCCCGCAGAACGCCGGATTCTCGATGGGAGCAGGTAGCGCAGGACAAAGGCATTACGGGTTCTTATACTTCTCTTTCAATTCAATCCATGTTACACGTCAAGTCGCCGGTTGACCTAGATCATTGCAAGGTAGGCGGACTACGCTCAAAGTCAAATGAATAAAAACAAGCGTCAAGCTTTGGGGACTTTATAGACTTGACAATAATTTTATTAACACAGCAAACCGCACGTTACAATTAAGGTTGCCAAAGTAGAACCGAGAATCGGCTGTGACCGAGCGATCTGGCCAGTCTCCCTTCAGTCCCTCTTCCTTAGAATTCAATTCGCAATCCGCAAGCGCGTCAGTCATCCTCATCGGCCTCCTGGTCCTCATCGGCTGGATTTTCGACATCGCAATTCTCAAGAGCGTGTTCCCCGGCCTCGTGACGATGAAGGCCAACGCGGCGGTCGCGTTTATATTCGCGGGCCTGGGACTCGCTTTGGTCGCGAAGGCGCCGGCGAATCTAACGACGCTACGGATAGGTCAAGCCTGCGTCTTCGCAGTTGCTCTTCTCGGGTTGCTCACGCTCAGCGAATATATTTTAGGCTGGGACCTCGGCATCGATCAACTGTTGTTCACGGAGCCGCCGGAGGCTGTCGGAACATTTTTCCCGGGCCGGATGGGCCTCAACACCGCGCTGAATTTTCTGCTTCTCGGCCTGGCACTGCTGCTTTTGGACACAGAGACCGCGGGCGGCCACCGTCCGGCTCAGTTTCTTACTTTAACGGCCGGTCTGGTGGGGTTGGTGGCGCTGGTCGGCTACGCCTATAGTGTTACGGGCCTAATCAGAGTTGCCTCCTACACACAGATGGCGCTTCATACCGCGATAGCCTTTGTGGCGTTGTCCGTGGCAATTCTTTGCGCGCGTCCGGATCGTGGGCTTGTGTCGATCCTAACCGGCGAAGGTCTTGGGAGCGTCTCTGCCCGCCGCCTGTTGCCCGCCGCGGTCGCGATTCCGGTGATCCTGGGCTGGTTGCATGTAGCAAGCGAAAGGCTACAACTTGCCGACGACGAGCTTGCAATGTCACTGGTCGCGGTGTCGACCATCGTTTTTCTAGGAGCGATGATATTGCGGCACACGGCGCTGCAAAACCAGATGGACGTTAGCCGCACCGAGGCAGAGGGGGCGCTGCGGGAGAGCGAACAGCGCTTCAGAATTATTGCCGAGACCATCACCGAAGTTTTCTGGATGGCCGACCCTCAAATCCGCAGGATGATTTATATCAGCCCCGCTTACGAGCGTGCGTGGGGGCGTTCCCTAGAAAGTCTATACGAGAACCCGCGGTCTTTTATCGATGCCATCCATGAAGAGGATCGCGAACGAGTGCTTGGCCTCCTCCAAGTTCAGAAAACCGGGCAACCCTTTGATCACGAGTATCGCATCGTCCGCCCCGATGGAACTATTCGGTGGATCTGGGACCGCGGCTTCCCGGTGCCAGACAAGACGCGGCGGATCACTCGCTACGTCGGTGTCGCCCGAGACATCACCGAGCGCAAGCGGGCGGAACAGGATATCAAGGCGCGATACGCGGAGCTACGGACACTCCACGAGATCAGCCAAGATGTCCTGAACTCTCTCGACCTTCAAGCGATCCTTGACGGGATGCTGGACAAGATATTTTCTATCGGCGCCTTCGACATCGGAGTCATCCGGCTGCTGGAACCCGGCGGCAAAACGCTGAAGGTTATGACCAGCCGGGGATATCGGAATCCGGAAAATATCAGGTCAATAAGCGGAGATATGGGAAGCGAAGCAGCGGGTTTAGTTCAGGGTCAAGTGTTGGCCAGTAAGGGAGCGCTGGTAGTGGAGAATGTCCCTGCGTCTCCGGGACTCATGACCTTTAAAACAGAGGGCGTTCACTCGGCCATTGTAGTGCCGGTTAGAGCCGGAGACGAGATGCTGGGGACGATTCAACTCGGAAGCCGCAAGCCCAGAAAGTTTCAAGCCGCTGAAGTTCGTCTGCTTGAAGCCATAGGCTGTCAGATGGGCATCGCCGTCCAGAAGGCCCGGCTTTACGATCAGACTCAGAGCCAGCTTCAATCGCTCAAGCTCCTCGTCGCAGGCGCGCGGGGGCTGATGGCAAACCTCGATGTTGAGACTCTGGCGAAGGATATTCTTGAAACGGTGGCGAACTCCTTTGGTTTCCCTCTTGCCTGGATCGGCCGCGCGGAACCGGACGGCCTTGTGAGGCCTCTCGACTGGATCGGCGAGGTGGGCGATTACTTGAGCAGCGTCGAGATCCGCTGGGACGAGTCTCCTCTCGGGCAAGGGCCTTCCGGCCGCGCCATCCGCGCGCGCCGTCCCGTCGTGATGGACATCGCTCAGGACCCGGCTTTTGCTCTCTGGCGGGAGCCGGCGCTGGCAAAAGGCTACCGTTCTATCGCTGCGTTCCCATTGATCGCGGGAGAGAAGCCGTTCGGCGTCCTGATCCTCTATAGCCACGAGCCTGATTTTTTCACGCAGGAGCGCGTCGAGTTGATTCAGAGTTACAGCTACATCGCGGCGGGCGCGCTGGAGAACGCCCGTTTGTTGGAGGAGACCAGGGCGTCCAAGAGCGAGCTGGAATCGATCAACCGGCGCCTGGAAAAGTCTTTGAGGGAGATCTCGGGTCTCTATACTGTTCTTACGCCGCTGAGCGAAAAAGAGACTTTTCACGCGGTGCTGGATGGAATCATCGAGAAGCTTATGGCGGCCACCGGGGCCGACGCGGCTTTGATCCGTCTGCGCGACAACTCCACAGGGAATTTCATCCTAGCCACTCAGCGGGGCATTCCGGATTTCTACCTGGAGACGACGGCTGTGACGGACGCCAGCAGCGCGGCAGTTCGGGTGTTTGAGACAGACGAACCCATCATCGCAGCCGATATCGCATCCGACCCTCGTTTGACAGGGAAGGTCCAGCTTAAAGTGGGTCTTCGCTCCTGCGCGTTTCTTCCCTTGAAAGTACGAAACGAGATCCGGGGAATTGTTCACCTGGCCAGCCGCGCGCCGGGTTACTTCAACGAAGAGCAGAGAGAGCATCTGATGGCTATCGCGCGCCAGATGAGCATCGCCCTGGAGAACCAGGAGCTATTCGAGAAGCTCAAGGCATCTAACATCGAGCTGGTCGGCGCGAACCGGATCAAGGACGAATTTTTGAGCGTCATGTCGCACGAGCTGAGGACGCCTCTCAGCGTGATCACGGGCTACGCGGGAATGATGAAAGAGCGGATGATGGGCGAGATCACTCCGATGCAGGATGAGGCGCTGCGGAAAATGCTCGGCCGCGCCGCCGACCAGATCAACATGATCAACAGCATCATGCAGACCACCCAGCTCGAAGCGCGCGCGATGGTCGTGGAGCGACACCCGACGGACCTGACGGACCTTCTGCTGCACCTCAAGTCTGATTACGCGGTGACGCAGGAGAAGACCGGTGTCACTCTAATTTGGGACTATCCGGCGAAGCCCGCGCCGATCGTGACCGACAGCGGCAAGCTCAGACAAATTCTACAGAACCTCATCGACAACGCTCTCAAGTTCACCGATAGAGGGAGCGTGACAATTTCTATGCGCCTCGTTAAAGGGAAGCGACACGGTGCACGCCCGGCGGCCGACGACTCGGAAAAGTCGGTAGAGTTTAGGGTAACGGACACCGGCGTCGGCATCGCTCCAGACAAACTCCAGCTCATTTTCGACAAGTTCTACCAGATCGATAGTTCCGAGACGCGGCTTTACGGCGGCGTGGGCCTCGGCCTTTACATCGTGAAAAATTTTACCGCGCTTTTAGGCGGACAAATCGAAGTAAAGAGCGAGCCGGACAAAGGCTCGACGTTTATTGTGCGGATTCCCTACGAGAATGTAACGGTCTCCCATGAAGCGGCATAGCGATCCATCTGGCTTCCTGCCGTCCCCGACGAAACTCATCCTCACCGTGCTCGCGATCGTCTTCCTCGTCGAGGCACTCGTGATGCTCCTGTTGCCGCTGCTGCCGGTAAGCAGCCCTCTGGCGGCGTCCGTTGCAAACGCGCTGATGCTGGTCCTCTTCAGCACGCCGTTCTTGTGGTGGCTTGTTGTTCGTCCGCTGCGCAGCGTCGCCCTCGCCGAGCGCCTGCGAGCGGCGGCCATCGTCGAAACCGTCCCTGAAGGAATCGTCTCCGTTGATGGAGCGGCGACGATCAGATCGTTCAATCGCTCGGCGGAAATTATCTTCGGTTATAGCGAACAAGAAGTTTTGGGCCGGCCCGTGACGTTGTTAATGCCCGAGCGGCACAGGGAGGCGCACAAACAGGAACTGGAACGCGCGCGCTCCGGCGGCGAGACGCGCGTGATCTGGAAGGCGCTGGAGACGCACGGTCTCAGAAAAGACGGGCGCGAATTTCCGGTGGAGCTTTCCCTTTCGACCCTGAAAACGGCGGAAGGCATGAGTTTCATCGGGGTGATCCGCGACATCACCGAGCGCAAGCGGGCGCAGGAGGCGGTGGAAAAGCTCAAGGCCGATTTCATGGCTATGATCGTCCATGATTTGCGCTCCCCCCTGTCGAACCTCGGAGGAATAACATCGATGCTTGAAGAGGGTCTGCTGGGGCCGGTCGCCGAGGAGCAGAAAAAATGGCTCGGTAAGATTGGCGCCAACGTCCGCAACTTGATCGGCCTCGTTAACGATTTCCTGGATCTCTCCCAGCTCGAGTCGGGCCGCATTGAACTGACAAAGGAGGAGGTCGATCTGGATCAACTCATCCAGACCAGCCTCGACAATTACTTCATCCTCGCCCAAGACAAAAAGATTTCTCTTAGGAAGAGGGTCGATCCGGCGCTCACGCGGATCACAGCCGATCCGCGCCGCTTGGATCAGGTATTCGGAAATCTTATAAGCAACGCCCTTAAGTTCACTCCGACGGGCGGGGAGATTGAAGTCGGGGTTTGTCTGGAAAATGAGGCGCAGATCAAGGTATGGGTCAGCGATACGGGAGTGGGCATAGCGCCTGAAGAAATCAGCCAGATCTTTCAGAAGTACCGTCAGACCGCGAGCGGCAAGAACTCCGGCCAAAAGGGAACGGGCCTGGGCCTTGTGATCTGCAAGATGATCGTAGAAGCCCACCGGGGTAAAATCTGGGCAGAAAGCGAGGAAGGGAAAAGGACGACCTTTACTTTCTCGTTGCCTCTCCGCGCGTAATCCTTTCAAGCTTGCGAAGGAGCTTTGCGCGTTTTTTCCTACCTCTAAGAAAAAGTGCCGCCGCCGTTGCAGATTTTAGGAAAGAAACGGGCCAAGTCTCTTGGTTTCTTGCACAATCCAGTGGCACAGATTGTGCTCCTCCTGTCATCGAGGGAAATCTCCAATCTATGGGGGATCTCAGAGAAAAAATTGTTCTGGTTACGGGCGGCGGCCGGGGCATCGGCCGCGCCATCGCGTTGGCATTCGCTACGGAAGGAAGTCATGTCGTCATTGCGGGCCGCACGCAGTCGGCGCTGGATGCGGTTGCGGAGGAGGTCGGGTCTCGCTGGGCCAAAGTCCTCCCGTTGTCCTGCGATGTTGCGCAAAAGCCAGAGGTCGAAGACCTGAAACGGCAGATCGCGAGCCGGCTCGGCGCCGTGCAGATTCTCGTCAACAACGCCGGCATCGCCCCGGCGGCAAGTTTTTTGGAGATGGAGGATAGTCTCTGGGAAGAAGTGATGCGCGTGAACCTGACCGGCACGTACTATTGCTGCAAAGTATTTCTACCGGAAATGATCACCGCGAAATGGGGACGGATCGTCAATATCGCTTCGACGGTCGCGAAGACTTCGTATCCGAACATTTCCGCTTACGCCAGCTCGAAGCACGCGGTGTTGGGACTCACCCGTTCGCTCGCCGTCGAGACGGCAAAGTTCGGAGTCACCGTGAACGCCGTCTGTCCGGGATACGTCGATACCGGCCTCACCCAAAAAAATGCCCTTTTGTTGGCGGAGAAAACACACAAGCCGGTCGAGGATGCCGTGGAGATGTTAAAGCGCGCATCGCCGCAAAATCGGCTCATCGATCCCGCTGAAGTGGCTTCTCTCGCCGTCATGCTGGCCGGCGAAGCGGCGAAGGGAATTACCGGACAAGCCATCAACGTCGACGGCGGCGCGGTGATGGCGTGAAAAAAAAGATTGGAGTGTTGGAGTGATGGAGTGTTGGAGTACTGGAATCGGAGAAACCACCCGAATCTTTTTTTCCATTACTCCATTACTCCAATACTCCATTACTCCAGAGGAGTTTCAATGACCTATCGCAGTTTCATCTACGAAATCGACGACGGCATCGCGACGGTCCGTTTGAACGACCCGGAGCGGCTGAACGCCCTCACCTTCGAGACCTACGCCGAGCTGGAGAAGCTGACGGCGGACGTGGTCCACGACAACGCGGTGAAAGTTTTGGTGCTCACGGGGACGGGCAAGGGTTTTTGCTCCGGCGGCAGCGTTCACGAAATCATCGGCAAGCTGATCCAGATGAAAGGCGACGAGCTGTACCGATTCACGCGCATGACCTGCAACGTCGTCAAGAACATGCGCAACTTGAAAAAGCCGATCGTCGCCGCCGTCAACGGCATCGCCGCGGGCGCCGGCGCGATGCTAATGCTGGCTTCCGACATCCGAATTTTTTCCGACAAAGCCAAAGCCGCTTTTCTCTTCGTCAAAGTGGGTCTCGCCGGCGCCGACATGGGCGCGCTTTATTTGCTGCCGAGGATCGTCGGCGCGGGCAAAGCGACCGAGCTGGTTTACTTCGGCGATGCAATCGACGCGCAAGAAGCCTATCGCATCGGTCTCGCCAACCGCGTCGTGCCCGGCGAAAAACTACTCGAAGAAGCTTACGCGCTTGCGCGACGCCTTCGAGACGGACCGGCCTACGCGCTCGGCGTGACTAAAGAGCTGCTCAATTTCGAAGCGGCCACAAACCTGGAAACGGCGCTGGAGATGGAAGCGATGGCCCAGGCGCGCTGCATGGAGACGCCGGATTTTCACGAAGGATACAGGGCGTTCGTCGAAAAGCGCCCGCTGAGATTCAACCAACCATGAGACTGCGGAGGTAAAAAGCCATGGGAAAAAACGTCTACGTCAGAAGTCTCGAGAAGAACGACCTCGCTTTGATCGTTAACATCGAGGAGCGCGTCACGGGGATCGGCCGGCGCGACTACTGGGAGAAACGGATCGAGATCTCCGAGGCGATCCGTCCTCACTGGGCGTCGCTCGTGGCCGAGCTCGACAACCACGTGGTCGGCTTTGTTTTTGGCCGCGCCGGCGAGCTCGAGTTCGGACTGCCGGGTACCGTGGCCTGGATCGAAATCATCGGCGTCGATCCCGCGTACCGCCGCCAGGGCATCGCGCGCGCGCTGTTGGATCGATTCACCTCGTCGGCGGAAGACCACGGCGTCAAAACGGTTTTCACTCTCGTGAACAACGATCAGCCGGAGATGAAGGATTTTTTTAACCGCCTCGGCTTCGCCCAGGGAAAGATGCAGCATTTCCAAAAGGAGACGGCTGCCTGACTTCCCGTGGTGAGCGAGGTCGAACCATTGTTTATGGACTGCTTTCTCGATCAAGAACAACTACGGCTGCGTTCTCATGTTCGCTCGTGGGCGGAGAAAAATCTTCTCTCGCATGACGGCAACGGATTGGATATCGACACCGAAGCGCGCCGTCTCGTCGCCCGTCTCGGCCGTGACGGTTTCATGGCCTACGTCGCGCCGAAAGAATTCGGCGGCGCTCGCGAGCAGGTTCAAGCACGCGACCTTTGTGCGATCCGCGAGCAGTTGGCCTGGGGCTCGGCTCTGGCGGACACCATGTTCGGGGTCCAGGCGCTTGGAAGTTACCCGATAGTCATTGCTGGCAGCGAAGAACAGAAGCGGCGTTATCTTCCGCCGCTCGCGAAAGGCGAGGCCATCGCCGCGTTTGTCTTGACCGAGCCCAATGCCGGATCGGACGTTTCGTCCCTGGAGACGCGCGCGGTAAGAACCGGACAAGGCTATCGCTTGAACGGCGTCAAACATTTTATTTCCAACGCGGGGATCGCTCAAACCCACGTGGTCTTCGCGTCGACCGACCCGGATAAAAAAGGAAAAGGCATCAGCGCCTTCATCGTCGAAGCCGGCGTTCCGGGATTTTTCCTCAAGGAAAAAACCAATCTGCTCTCGCCTCATCCGATCGGAGTTCTCGCATTCGAAGATTGCGCCGTTCCCGAGGGACAGCGACTGGGCGGCGAAGGAGAGGGATTGAAGATCGCTCTGCGCACGCTCGACACGCTGCGCTGCACGGTCGGGGCCGCCGCCCTCGGGCTGGCTCAACGGGCGCTGGATGAATCCATTCGCTACAGCCAACACCGGCGGCAGTTCGGCCGCGCCCTCTGCGAGTTTCAGGCGACGCAGATCAAGCTCGCCGATATGGCGACGGAGCTGGAAGCCTCGCGGCTCCTGGTTTATCAAGCCGCCTGGGCGAGCGATCGCGGCCAAGAAGATCTTCCGCTCAAGTCCGCCATGGCGAAACTTTTTGCCACCGAAGCGGCGCAGCGAATCGTCGATCAGGCGGTGCAGATTCACGGCGGCAACGGTGTCGTCGTGGGAAATACCGTGGAGCGGCTCTACCGCGACGTGCGCGCATTGAGGATTTATGAAGGAACCTCTGAAATCCAAAAACTCGTGATTGCAAAAAATCTTCTCAAAAAGGAGCAGCCCCATGGATTTTGACCTCACCGAGGAGCAGGCGGCGGTGCGCGAGCTGGCGCGGGAATTTTCCGAGAAAGAGATCGCGCCGAAGGCGGCCGAGGACGACCGCGAGCACCGCTTCCGCCGCGATCTCGTCCTGAAGATGGGCGAACTCGGATTTTTCGGCTGCACGCTGCCGGAAGATTGCGGCGGCAACAATCTGGGCTTTCTCGCTCTGGCGATCATCGCCGAGGAGATCTCGCGCGTGCATAGCGCGATCCGCGTCTACATCAACATGCAGACCGGGCCGGCGACGACGATCGCGGATTTCGGCGCCGCGGAGCAAAAGAAAAAATGGATTCCGTCTCTGATCCGCGGCGAGACCATCGGCTGCTTCGCCATCACCGAACCGGACGCCGGCTCGGACGTGGCGGCCATGCGCACGACCGCGGCGCGCAGCGGCAGCGGATATCTTCTCAATGGAACGAAAACGTGGATCTCCAACGCTCCGGTCGCCGACGCGGCGATCGTTTTCGCTTATACGAACAGAGCGCTGAAGCACATAGGCATGTCGGCCTTTTACGTCGATCTCAACCAGCCGGGCGTCACGCGCCGCACGCTGGAGAAAATGGGCGCGCACGCCTCCCCCACCGGAGAGCTGACTTTTGAAAACGTCGCGGCGCCGGCGGAAACCCTGATCGGACAAGAAGGCGAAGGCTTCAAGATCTGCATGACGCACTTGAATCATACGCGCCTCACCTGCGCCGCGGGCGCCGTGGGTCTGGCGCGCGCGGCGCGGGAAGCGGCGGTCGCTTACGCGAACCAGCGCGAGCAATTCGGGCAGAAGATCGGCCAGTTTCAGATGAACCAGGACCTGATCGCGCAGATGGTGATTCATGAAGAAGCGGCGCGCATGTTGGTCTATCGCGCCGCGGCTCTGGCCGACCAGGGCCGGCCGCACAACCTCGAGACCGTCATCGCCAAGTATACCGCGGCCGAGGCCGCGGCCTTCAACGCCGACGCGGCGGTGAAGATTCTCGGCGCTTACGGCTACTCCACCGAATTCCCCGTTGAACGCTACCTGCGCGACTCGAAGTCGTACCAGATCGTCGAGGGCTCGTCGAATATTTTAAAGCTCATCATCGCCCAGGACGCCTTGGGCTACAGAAAGGCAAACCGATAATACGAAGGGGGTTTAAAACGTGCGATCCTACTTTGAAAAGATGACGGAATTCGGGAAGCCTCTGTCCGATGGCCTGAAGCAGAAGATGCGGGAGAACGTACAGCAAATCAAGGGGGTGGAGAAGGAGATCGCCGAGGCGGTAGAAAAAGTCAGAAAGGCCGGCCTGCCGGCCGAGGTGCTGAACAAGCGGGACGAATGGACCGTTTATCAGAGGCTGGAGTACCTGCTCGACGCGGGCACCTGGTGCCCGCTGCATACCCTTTACGACCCGGCAAACGAAGAGTCGGGAACCACGGGGGTCGTAGACGGGCTGGGCAGGATTAGCGGCCGATGGGCCGTTGTGATCGGTTTCGACAACAAGGTGATGGCAGGCGCCTGGATCGCCGGCCAGGCGGACAATATTTTGCGAGTTACCGACATGGCCAAGCGACTGAACGTTCCGGTCGTTTGGTTAGTCAACTGTAGCGGCGTCAAGCTGACGGAGCAGGAGAAAGTCTATCCGAACCGACGAGGCAGCGGGACGACCTTTTTCCGACACGCAGAGCTGGAAAAACTGGGGATTCCGGTACTGGCCGGAATCTGGGGCACCAACCCGGCCGGGGGAGGCTATCAGGGCATCAGCCCGACCTACCTGCTGGCCCACAAGAATTGCAACATCGCCGTTGGCGGTGCCGGCATCCTCAGCGGTCTTAGTCCCAAGGGCTTTTTTGACGAGGAAGGGGCCGAAGCGATCATCACCGCCACTAAGAATTTCAAGGAAGTACCGCCTGGGCGGGTGGATATCCACTACGATTCCACGGGGTTCTTCAAAGCGGTGTTCGAGACGGAAGAAGGGGTTCTGGATGGGTTGAAGGAGCTGATGAAAGCTATGCCCGCTTACGACCCGAAGTTCTTCCGAGTGGCGCAGCCAAAGGAGCCGAGATTCGATCCCGGTGAAATCGATTACCTAGTCCCCTTCAACCAGAAGATGGTGTACAGTTTCGACGAGGTCCTGGCCCGACTCACCGACAGCAGCGAGCACATGGAATTCAGGCCCGACTACGGACCCGAGGTCTATACCGGGCTGGTGAAGATCAAGGGTCTGCTGGTGGGTGCGATCGGCAACCGACAGGGTTTCTTGCCGAAAGGCTGCCCGGAATATGCGCCCTATCAGGGAATCGGGGGCAAGCTCTATCGGCAGGGACTCATCAAGATGAATGAGTTCGTGACGTTGTGCGGAAGAGACAGAGTCCCCATCATTTGGTTTCAGGATACCACGGGCATCGACGTGGGCGATTATGCCGAAAAGGCCGAGCTGTTAGGGCTCGGACAGTCGTTGATATATTCGATCGAGCAAACCGACGTATCGATGATGCTGGTGGTGCTGCGCAAAGGGACGGCGGCGGCGCACTACATTATGGGCGGCCCCACGGCCAATAACCACAACGCCTTTACCCTGGGAACGCCGACCACGGAGATCTATGTAATGCACGGAGAAACCGCCGCCGTGGCATCCTTCGCCCGCAGGCTGGTGAAAGAAAAAGACGCTGGTCGGCCGCTACGGCCGGTGATCGAGAAGATGAACGCTTTGGCGGCGGACTACAACGCGAAGTCCCGCCCGGCCTACTGCGCGAAGATGGGTTTTGTGGACGAGGTGATCCCTTTCGCGGCAATGCGGAACTATATGGTAGCTTTCGCCAATTGCGTCTATCAGAACCCGAAGTCTATCTGTCCGCAGCACCATATGATGCTGCCGAGGATCATTCGAGGGTAGTAACGAAGGTTGCTTGTAAAGGGGAAGCATTCAGCAAGTGAACGATACCATTGATCCGCAGGACATGCCCCCGCGCATCATCAAGGTTTTGGAAGTATGTACAAACAAGACCGATACGCTTCCGGAAAGAGGACACGGAATCATGCCGGTCTGAGGTGTTTTGCGATGGTCTCTTCAACCAG
The DNA here is from genome assembly GCA_964404195.1 of uncultured Syntrophobacteraceae bacterium. Classification (GTDB taxonomy): domain Bacteria; phylum Desulfobacterota; class Binatia; order UBA9968; family UBA9968; genus JAJPJQ01. Next base: position 25,437 of record CAYOJC010000033.1, on the reverse strand, counting down.
CCCGCCTCTAAAGAGCGTCTCTTTGCAACCGAGCATCATCTATGGGCCCGTGCAGTCCAGGCGATTGGGCATGTCGCTCGGAATCAACCTTCTCCCCGAGGACTACAAGCTCTGCTCGTTCAACTGCGTTTATTGCCAGTACGGCTGGACGGCGGAGCCGACGGTCGACGCGACCCACGCGCTGAAAGACCTGCCGCGTCCCGACCAAGTGTCCGACGCGCTGGAGAAGGCGCTGAAGGCGATCGTGAAAAAAAGGCAGAAGCTCGACGCCGTCACCTTCTCCGGCAACGGCGAGCCCACGATGCATCCGGACTTTCCGGAGATCGTCGAGCGAGCGATCGGCTTGCGCGACAAATACCTTCCGCATCTCAAGTTCGCGGCGCTCTCCAACTCTTCCACCGTCACGCGGCCGGAGATCCGCTCAGCGCTCGACCGGCTCGATTTGAGAATCATGAAGCTCGACGCCGGCAGCGAAGAGATCATCCATCAGTTGAACGGGCCGGCGCCGCCCTTTTATTTAAAAGATATCGTTACCGGGCTGAAAGACCTGAAAGACGTGATCCTGCAATCTTTGTTCGTCCAGGGCAGGATCACCAACGCCGATCCGGATTCGATCGCTCTGTGGATCGAGAGTCTAAGAGAAATCCATCCCGGTCTCGTTCAGGTCTACACGCTCGACCGGACGCAGGCGGACTCGCGCATCTGGAAAGTCAACCGGCCCACGCTGGAATGGATCGCGAGCCAGGTGCGCTGGCGCGCCGGCGTGAAGGCGGAAATTTACTGAGCCGGTTTGTCTCCGTCAAGGAGAGCCGCCTGGCCGGAGCGACCGGGCCCGGGCCTGGCCGAGCCTCCCGAAACTGAGAAATTCGGCCCGGCTTTTCCTAAAATCAGAAAAGTCCAACCTCCCGCTCGGTCGATTTCTCACGGATGCACAGACGATGCGGCTCTACCCGCCTGTGGCATGGTTTGTGCTCGATTTTCCTTTAATATTTATGTCTTCGCCCGCTCTCGTCAAAGTTTCTTACCTCGGTCTGGTGCGAAACGTCATCGGCTGCCGCGAGGAAGAGATCGAGATCGCGCCCGGCATTACCGTCGGCGAGCTACTCGCCCGGCTTATCGACCGGCACGGCGATCCATTTCGCGCCAGCGTTTTCAGGTCGGCCAAAGAACTCCGCGCGACTACTCTTATCTGCGTCAACGATTGCGATATCGCCCAACTGCAAGGCTTTGAAACCCGGCTTGAGCGCGGGGAGAATCTGAGCGTCGTGGTCGGCGTCTATCCCCCGGAAGGAGGCTAAGCGATGGCATCCCCCAGAGAAGATACGTGGGTTCACAGCGTTTGCGATATGTGTTTTGCGGCGTGCGGGATACTCGCGCACCGCGTGGACGGAGTGCTGGTGAAGATCGAGGGCGATCCCAACTGCCCGGCCAGCGGCGGCCATCTCTGCGCCAAAGGGCAGGCGGGGCTGATCGGCCAGTATGATCCTTCCCGGGTGACGCGCCCTCTACGCCGCATCAATCCGCAAAAAGGGATCGGCGTCGATCCGAAATGGGAGGAGATCTCGTGGGAGACCGCGCTGTATATCCTGACCGACAAGCTGACCAAGGTGCGAGAAAAAGATCCGCGCGGCCTGGTGATCTCCACCTTCGACCAGATCGCGCTCTCTTATTTCATACGCCCGGTCTGGGCGGTGGCCTACGGCACGCCGAACGCGGACTGGGTCGGTTACTACTGCGGCAACTACCTTCACGCTTCGATGTATCTCACCAACGGCTCGTTTCACTCGGATTTCGATCTCGACTACTGCAATTACGCGATTCTCCTCGGCAACCAGCAGGGCTTTATGGCCGGGCTGAACGCGACGGTGATGGCGCGGAAGATGGCGGACGCGCGGCGGCGGGGAATGCGCGTCGTGGCGGTCGATCCGGTCGGGACCAACGCGGCGGCGAAAGCGGATGAGTGGGTGCCGATCCGTCCCGGCACGGACGGCGCGTTTATTTTGAGCATCATCCATGTGTTGTTGAATGAACTCGGCTGCTACGACCGCGAGTTCTTGAGCTGCCGCACCAATGGGTCTTACTTGGTCAAGGAGGATGGCAGCTACCTGAAAGAAGGTCGCGACGGCAAACCGTTGGTCTGGGACCAGAAGAGCGGGATGGCCGTGCCATTCGATGAAAGCGGGATATCCCCCGCGCTTGAGGGTTGGTTTACGGCCGGCGGAGAGAGATGCCAGCCGGCATTTCAGGCATTAAAAGAACATGTCAAAGCCTACACGCCGGAGAAGGCCGCGCCGATCACAACGGTGTCCGCAGCGACGATCCGGCGCATCGCCAAAGAGTTCGGCGAGGCCGCGCGGATCGGCTCCACCATCGTCATCGACGGCAAAGTCCTGCCGTATCGCCCTGTCGCCGTGAATATTTATCGCGGCGCGGGCGCGCACAAGCACGGCACGCACACGGCGCTGGCGGTGCAGATCTTAAACATGATCGTCGGCGCCTACTATGTCCCCGGCGGACACCGGGGCCCGAATCTCGTCGGTCCGGCCGGACGTTGGGGGCCGGGAGTCACGGCCGAGGGCATGATCACTCCGCCCTCCGCTATCGGTCACGGCGCAAAGTACTACGACTTCGAAGAGCGCGAGCCGGACGATCTCGGCCTGCACCAGCTCTTTCCCATCACCACCAACCGCAGTCCGATGTATCAACTGAACCTCCAAGATCCCAGCCTGTTCAAGCTTCCCTACACGCCGGAGATGCTGATCGTTTGCCGGCGCAATCTCATGATGAACAACGTGAATCCCGAGCTGGTCGCCGAATCGCTCAAGAAATTTCCATACATCGTGAGCTTCAGCACGCATCTCGACGAAGTCGCCGAATTCGCCGACCTCGTCCTGCCCGAGCAGTATTACCTGGAAAGGTTCGATCTCTTTCCCAACCGGCCGAGCCACACGATGAGCCCGGCCACGGGCCAGTTTTACTGGGGCTTGCGCCAGCCGGTGGTGGAGACGCAGGGAGAGGCCCGGCGCTGGATCGACGTGCTCTTCGAAGTCGCCGGCCGCATGGGATTTTTAAACGACGTCTACAAATTGATGAACGTGAGCATGGGGCTCAAAGATCCCTACAAACTCGATCCTGAAAAGCGCTACTCGATGGACGAGATCTACGACCGCTGGACCAAAACGCTGTTCGGCCCCGAGCGCGGGATCGAATGGTTCAAGCAAAACGGCTATCACAAAGTGCCGAGGGCCGTCGAAGAAAAGTATCCCGGTCCATTCATCCGGCCGCGTTTCCCCGTCTATTTTGAAAACATGCTGCGGGCCAAACAGTCGGTGAAGAGCGTCGCCGCCCGCATGGGACATGACTGGGACACCTCCGATTACCAGCCGGTGCCCGATTGGAAGCCTTGCCCCGCCTACGAAGATGGCAAAGGCGTCTACGATCTGTACGTGGTCAATTTCAAGATTCCGTTTCACAGCCTCTCGATCACCACGCAGAATCCGTGGCTCAACGATCTGGCCGAGCACAATCCGTACGCGTACAAGATTCTGATCAACGCCGACACCGCCGCGCGAAAAAAGATCAAAGACGGCGAGACGATCTGGGTCGAGTCCGAAGCCGGGAAGGTCAAGGGCGAAGCCAAGCTCACCGAGTGCATCCATCCCGAAGTCATCGGCATCGCCGGCGTGTTCGGGAGCTGGGCCAAGGGAAAGCCGGTTGCCAAAGGGAAAGGCGTCCACTTCAACACGCTGCTGCCGCTCTCACTCGATCGCATCGATCCGGTTTCCACGGGCGTGGATTCTTGCATCCGCGTCAAGGTTTCACGGGCGGCATGAAAAAGGTGTGGCCGTGCTTCGACAAGCTCAGCACGAACGATCGTTGGACCCAGATTCGCACACTTAACCGGTCACCCTGAGCCTGTGTCGAAGGGTGAGGGAAGCGGTTCTCAACGGTCTGCTTGAGCGGAACAAAGGAGGAACGAAGATGACAGCGCGCATCGATGAATTTCTGATCGGCGTCAAGCCCCAGCGCGAATGGGGCTGGCTGGTCATCACCTATCTGTTCCTCGGCGGCGCCGGCGCGGGGCTGTTTCTCATCTCGCTCTATATCGATCACGGCTGGGCCGGCGCGCTGGGACTTGTCGTCGTGATATTGGGCACCGGGTTGCTCTTGCTCGACCTCGGGCGGCCGGAGCGTTTCTGGCGCGCCTTTTTTCGCCCGCAGAGCTCGTGGATCAGCCGGGGCTGTTTCTTCATCACGGTGCTGGTCGCGCTCGGCGCGCTGCAAGTCGCGCTGCGGATCCTGGAGATAGAGTCTCCCTCGGGCATCGGTGCAATCATAAAATTCGTATCCGCCGCAGCCGCCGTCCTCGTTATGATCTACACCGGCTTTGTTTTGTCTCCTTCCGCGGCCATTCCATTCTGGAACTCGACTTTTTTCCCGATCATCTTCTTCGCCTACTCCCTGCTCGCCGGCATCGACATTCTCATACTCACCTCGCCGTTGCTCCCCGGCCCCGCTCTCGATCTCGGCTCGCTGGAGAGTTGGCAGGCCTACCTCGCGCTCGGTTGTCTGATCTTCGTGCTGAGCCATCTCTCGGTGATGTCCGGCTCCGCAACGGCCGCGCGCGAGTCGATCCGGCTGCTGACGCGCGGGAAATGGGCGACTCTTTTCCTCGGAGGCGTGATCGGCCTAGGTCTGGTCGTGCCGCTGCTGCTTGGCTGGCCGTTTGCCGGCCGCTCCGAGATACAGACAATTTTCGTGGTGACGGTCGTCCTGGCGGTTTTGAGGCTCATCGGCGACTATCTCTTCCGCTTCCTGGTCATTCGCGCGGGCATGTACGATCCGCTGCTCTAAAAAAGGAGTTGCACTATGACGCGCTACGGAATGGTCCTCGATCTCAATATGTGCATCGGCTGCAACGCCTGCACGATAGCCTGCAAGGCCGAACACGCCTCGCCTTCGGGAGTCTTCTTCGCCAAGGTGCTGGAGAAAGAAGTCGGCAAGTTTCCCGCGGCGCGGCGCGTCTTTCTCCCCGTGCTCTGCAACCACTGCGAGCAGCCGGCGTGCAGAGAGGTCTGTCCGACGGGCGCGACCTCCAAACGGGAAGACGGCGTGGTGTTGATCGACTACGATCTCTGCATCGGTTGCCGCTCCTGCATCGAGGCCTGTCCTTACGGCTCGCGGACGTTCTACGACGGCAACGGCGCCTATTTCCCCGGCCACACGACTCCCTTCGAGACCGCCAAGCAGAACATCCCCGAAGGCGTCGTGATGAAATGCAACTTCTGCGTCGGCCGCGTCGATCAAGGGCTCGATCCCGCCTGCGTGCAGACCTGCCCGACCGAATGCCGCTTCTTCGGCGATCTCGACGATCCTCAAAGCGAGGTCTCGCAGCTCGTCGCGGCGAAAAAAGCGCGCCCGCTGTTGCCGGAAAAGGGCCTCAATCCTTCCGTCTTCTACATCGGAGGCTGAGAGATGAAGAAATGGCTCTTGGCGGCGGGGCACCATCATCTCTTTCACATCGTGGCTGCCATCGTGGCGCGCGAGCGCGGATACTTCGACGCCGAAGGCGCCGGGGAGTGCGACTTCCTTTCCACCGGCAGCGACGCAAAAACGATCGAGGGAATGAAAGAAGGTCTTTATCAAGTCGGCCTCGACCCGAAACCGTTTCTGCTTTTCGAAGCCAAGACCAAGGGGGCGGATTTTTTTATCGTCGGCGGTTTTCTCAACAGCCCGGCCTACGCGTTCATGGCCCGCAAAGGCGTCAAGGCGCTCACCGACCTCGAAGGAAAACGGGTTTCGGTGCGCGAGCCCGACGGCATCGATTGCCGCTTTACCCGCCAGGTGTTCCGTCGCGCCGGGCTGGACGCCGACCGGATGGTGCAATGGGTGTGCAACGGCTCGCCGTCGCGGCGCTTTCAGCAACCACTCTTCGACTCCGGTGAGATCGACGCGGCGATGGTCATCCAGAGAGACGTCCCGGGAATGATCGAAGACGGCTATCCGCTCCTCGCGGACCTGCGCGAGGTCTATCCCCACGGCTACGCGGTGCGGGTCACGACCGTGAGGGGCGACGTGATGCGGGAAGAACCCGAGCGCTTGACGGCGCTGTTGCGCGCTCTGATTCGGGCCTATCGGTTCATGAATCGGAATTATCCCGAAACTCTCCAGATCATCGCGCGCGCCGGCTACAAGCTGGACAAGGACATGGACGCATCGCTGTGGGAAGGAAAGTACCACATGTTCGAGAGAATCCCTCTCGACGGCGCGGTGGGAGTTCAAGGATTAAACCAGGTGATCGAAGAAGAAAAAGCCGCGGGCAAGCTTCCATCGTCTTTCACCGCCCAAGATATTCTCCTGGATCGATTCGTTAAGGAAGCGGAGGCCTCGGTCGACCGCCGCTTCGGCGCGGGATGCGAATAGAAAAGTCAAAGGAGGAAGGATATGTCTTTCGTCTTTGCGCTGTTCTTCGCAGCTCTGTGTTTTTTTGGCTCGCTCTTTAGTTCCAACGCGGCAGCGGAGCTTCCGCTCGTCCGCATAGCCCACGGCGCCTTCAATGAGAAAGTGGAGGCGCTCTGGATCGGGGTCGAGCAGGGATTTTTTCGCAAGCACGGCGTCAACGTCGAGGTGATCAATATCCGCAGCGGCCCCCAGACCATCGCGGCTCTGGCCTCGGGCGAGATCCAGATCGCCTACACGATTCCCGGAACGGTTTTGAGCGCCGCCGCCGCGGGCATGGACGTCGCGTTCTTCGGCGGACTGGTCAACCGCGCCGACGGCGATTTCGTCGTTGCTCCGGCGATCCGGGGCGCTGAAGATCTCAAAGGCAAACGGGTCGGCGTTCAAAGCATCGGCGGCGGCGTGTGGTCGCTCGCCATGCTGGCCCTGGAGCATTTGGGGCTGGAGCCGATCAGAGACAAAATCCTCATGATGGTCCTGGGTGACCAGTCTGTTTTGACGCAGGCGATGTCGGTCGGCGCCGTCGACGCGGCCTACCTGGGCTATACGTTCAGTACTCTTTTGAAGGAAAAAGGATTTCGCGTTCTCCTGGATATAGGGAAAGCGCCGATCGCTTATCAAGGCCTCGCCCTGGCGGCGCGCCGCCCCTATCTCCGGCAAAACCCTCAAATGATCGATTCGGTCCTTAGCGGCGCGCTTGAGTCGGTGGGCTTTATTCAGAATCCGGCTAAACGAGAGATCGTGCTGAAATCCCTTTTCATGAATCTTAGACTGAAAAGCTTGCAGGAGGCCGAGAGCGGGTACGAAGTGCTGCAGTGGCTCTACAGTCTGGACATCAGACCGAACGTGAAAGGCATCCAGAACATGCAGCGCCTCCTCGCCGTGACGAATCCGAAAGTGATGGGGATCAAGGCGGAAGAGGTCATCGATGACGCGCCGGTGCAGCGCGTAGAGAGGACGGGCTTCTACAAAGAGCTCGTTTCAACGGTAAAAAGATGAAAACACATCAACATCATAGGAAGCTGTTTCTGTGCGCGATCGCGGCTCTGGTCGCCGGCGCGATGATCTTTGTCCCTCGCGGGGCCTTCGGCGCGGAGAAGCTGGTCGGCATCTTTTCCGCCCGCGTGATGTCGCAATCGCTGCCCTGGATCGCGCAGGAGGCTGGGCTGTTCCAGAAACACAACCTGGATTTCCGGCTCGTTCACATCGCCTCGTCGGGAATGGTGACCGCGGCGATGCTCGGCGGCGATGCCGAAGTTGCGCTGCTCGGCGGCGTCGGCATCGTTCGCGCCTACGTGCAAGGGGCCACGGATCTCGTCTTCATCGCCGGCGTGAAGAACGTGATGACGCAGAGCATCGTGGCGATTCCGGAGATCAAACGGCCGGAGGATCTTAAAGGCAAGAAGATCGGCGTCAGCCGCGTCGGAGGAAACACGCACTACTTCGCGATCCAGGCGCTCCGGCGCTTCGGCGTGGACGCTACGAAAGACGTGACCTTCATCCAGACCGGCGGGGAGTTTGAAATGCTGGCTGCGTTGGTCAAGGGCGGGATTCATGCCGCCTCGATGACTCCGCCGGCGGACGCCCAGGCGGTCGCGGCGGGGGCTCACCGCCTTGTGTACGGCCCCGACCTCCGGATTCCCTATGCGGCCACGATCTTTGCCACGCGCCGTTCCGTGATCGCCAGGCGCCCTCAGGTGGTGGCCGAGTTTGTGAGGGCGATGGCCGAGGCGGCGAACCTCCTGCACACCGACAGGGAGTTCGCCTACAAGGTCCTCGGAAAACATCTGCGCGTCGACGACCGGAAGGTGCTCGACGGCTCCTATAACGTTGAGATCACGGCGCTGGAGCGGAGATTGGACATCAAGCCGGAGGGATTGCAGGCGACTCTCGACGAAATTGCGCCGATCGATCCGCGCGCGAAGAAGGTTACGCCGCAAGAGCTGGTCGACCGCCGCTATCTCGACGAGATGGAGAAGAGCGGCTTTTTCAACAAGCTCTGGGCGGCAAAGCCTTGAAGAGGACGCGGCTATGGTCGTGAACGTCCGCCTGTTCGGCATACTCGGCATCTTGGCCAACCAACGTCTGGTTGCTTTTGAGATGGAAAGCGGCGCGACTGTGGGCGACGTGCTCGCGGAGCTGGAGAAACGCTTCGGGAGAGAATTCGTCGATCGGATTTTCAGGGTTCCGGGCGAGATGCATTCTTACTGTCAGGTCTTCGTCAACGACGCGCAGGTGAATGGTTTGGAGACGAAGTTGAAAAGCAACGGCTCCCCGGCGGAAGTGGGAATTATACTTCTAATGGCTTCCGAGGGGGGGTAGAGAAGGAGAGGGAATCATGGAGGTTGTCTCGGAAGTAACTCCTACGTGCGGAGCGCGCGACGACGTTTGGATCCCGTCCACCTGCGGTTTGTGCTACGGCACCTGCTCGATCCTCGCCCATCGAGTGGATGAAGTCCTGATTAAGCTCGAGGGGAATCCTGACAGCGCGGTCGGTAAAGGACGGCTCTGCGGCAAGGGCGTGAGCGGCCTCATGACGCATTACGACCCCAACCGGGTGCGCGTCCCGTTGCGCCGCACCAACCCGGTGAAAGGGATCGGGATCGATCCCGGCTGGAAAGAGATTTCGTGGGACGAGGCTCTGGACGAAGTCGCCGAGCGGCTGCGCAAGCTGCGCGCCGAAGATCCACGCAAGCTCTTCATTCAGCGCACCACGACCGTCACCTCCAGCCGTACGCCGATGCAGGTTTTCGCCGGGGCTTTCGGCACGCCCAACCGCTCTTCGGCCGGCGGCGGCCTCCACTGCGGCAACGGCGCGCATCTGATCAGCGGCATAATGCACGCCTCGTGGTCGGTGGTGCCGGATTTCCAGTACTGCAATTACGCCGTTTATTTCGGCGCCTCGAAGGGCCACGGCGCGGGGCACGCCTCCTGCTCGAACATGGGGCTGGCCGCGGACGCTCGATCTCGCGGCATGAAGATGGTCGTCGTCGACCCGATGTGCAACTTCGCGGCGGCGAAGGCGACCGAGTGGGTGCCGCTTCGCGTGGGAACGGATGCCGCCCTGGCGCTCGCAATGTGCAACGTGATGGTCAACGAGCTCGGCATCTTCGACGCGCCTTATCTTAGGGCCAAGACCAACGCGGCTTATCTCATCGGTCCCGACAAACTCTACGTGCGCGATGTCGCAAGCGGCAAGCCGCTCGTCTGGGATTCGAGCGTGGATGAAGCGCGGCCATACGATGCGGCACAGGCGAATGACATGGCGCTTGAGGGAGATTTCGACGCGAACGGCGTCTCCTGCCGTCCGGCGTTTCAACTCTTAAAAACGCACCTCGCCAGGTTCACTCCCGAGTGGGCCGAGCCGATCACGACCATTCCGGCGAAAGACATCCGGCGGCTCGGCACTGAGTTCGGCCGCGAGGCGCGCGTCGGGAGCACGATCGTAATAGAAGGCGTGACCGTTCCCTACAGACCGGTCGCGGCGATCGCCTTCCGCGGATCGCAGGGACACATGAACTCGGTCTACAACTTTCTCGCCGTCGATCTTCTGAACCAGCTCGTAGGCTCGGCCGACATGGCGGGAGGATGTCTCGGCTTCAATCCGGCGAGCCACGGCCACCCGGAGACGGGCCGCCCGCGCTACATTCCCAAGCCCGGTCCCGACGGCCTGATGGTCACCGGCAGTTGGATGGCGCACCACGTTCCCTATCCGATTCGCGAGCCGCGCCTGCCGGAAGAGCTCGGGATGCAGGATCTGTTCGTTCTCTGCCAGAGCTCGCCGTTTTCGGATTCCGCGGACCGCGAGGAGATGTGGAAAAAGTTCGAGCTTCCCTACCGGCCGGAGATTCTGCTCAACTACGGAACCAACCTGCTGATGAGCATCGCCAACAAAGAGACGGTGGCGAAATCCCTCGCGCAATTCAAATTCATCGTCTCCTTCGACCTGTTTCTGACCGAGTCGTCGGAGTTCGCCGACATCGTCCTGCCGGATTGCGACTATCTTGAGTCCGTGGACTCGCGCCCCAACTTTCCCTTCATCTTCAGCCTGCCGGGCGGAATGGGCGAATGGTGCTGGCCGATCAAGCAGCCGACCGTCAAACCGGACGGAGAGCAGCGCCGTTCAGGCGAGGTGTTGATCGAGCTGGCCGACCGGATCGGCATACGGGAAGACTTAAACGCCGCCTACAATGCGATCCTCAAGCTGGAGGGGCCGTTCCGCCTTCAATCGGATCGGAAATATTCCTACGAGGAGGTCTGCGACGCCGAGCTGAAGACGAACTTCGGCGCCGAGCGTGGGCTTGAGTGGTTCAAGAATAACGGCCTCATCAAGTGGCCCAAGAAGCCGGAAGAGGTTTACTGGCGCCACTTCGTGGACGTGCGCGTGCCGATCTACTGGGAGTTTCTGCCGCAGTTGGGCGAGATGATCGCCGCGCTCGCCGAGCCGCGCGGGCTGAAGATTCCGCGCCACTACTATGAGCCGCTGCCGGATTGGATTCCTTGCCCGGCGCACGACGACCCCGGATCCGACCGCGATCTTTTCGCCTTCTACTATCGCGATATCATTCACACCAACAGTTTTACCATGGAGAATCCCTGGCTCGACGAAGCGGCGCGGCTCGATCCCTTCTCCTACACGATTGCCATGAACGCCGAGACCGGGCGGCGCAAGGGGATCGAAGACGGCGACGAAGTTTGGATCGAGAGCCGCGCGGGCCGCCGGGTCAAAGGAACCGTCCACCTGACCGAGGCGGTTCATCCCGAGGGGCTCGGCATCGCGGCCTGCGCCGGCCACTGGGGCGACGGCATGCCGATCGCCAAGGGCAAGGGAGTTTTTTTCAACGACCTCCTTGAGCTCGACTTCGATCATGTAAGCCCGGTGAATCTCAACCTGGACCTCTGCGTGAAGGTCAAGGTGACCAGGGCGAAAGGAGCGCGCCGATGAGATGGGGAATGGCGATCGATCTCAAGCGGTGCATCGGCTGCTACGGCTGCCAGCTCTCCTGCAAGGCGGAGCACGGCACGCCGCCGGGAGTTTTCTTCGCGCGGCTGCTCAAGCAAGAAGAAGGGCGCTACCCGACGGTGCGCCAGCTCTTTCTTCCGGTGCTCTGCTTTCACTGCGATGACCCGCCCTGCGTCGATGTCTGTCCGACCGAGGCGAGTTTTAAATGGCCCGACGGCATCGTGGACATCGACGCCGAGAAGTGCGTCGGCTGCCGCGCCTGCATGATGGCGTGTCCTTACACCCAGCGGTACTATCACGACGAGGAGCAGTATTATTTTCCCGGCAACGGCCCGACGCCCTATGAGCGCGCCCGATCCCAGCGACATGAGGCCGGAGTGGTGATGAAGTGCAATTTCTGCCGCGACCGGGTGCGCGCCGGGAAACAGCCCGCCTGCGTCGCCAACTGTCCCGCGATCGCCCGTTATTTCGGCGATCTCGACGATCCGACGAGCGAGGTCTCGCGTCTCATCAAAGATCGCGGCGGCTACACGCTCCACCCGGAGCTGGGCACCGGCCCGGCGGTTTACTATCTCCCGCCGTGAGGCGCGGCGGGCACAGCCGGACAAACAGGAGAAAATTATGGCAGTCACCAGCGGACGTTACGAACAGCTTATACAGGATCTTCGCGCGGAGGTGAGGCCGCAGCGGGAATGGATCGAGCGCCAGGGTCTGTTGCTCATCGTCGGCCATTTTCTCTCCGGCGTGGCGGCCGGCACGTGGCTCTTCTCGCTCGTCTTCGACTTCCGGCCCGGTCTCGCGGTCGCTTACGGCATCGCGGCGCTGAGCGCCGCCGCCCACCTGGGCTTTCTCGGACGCCCGGCGCGTTTCTGGAAGATGTGGCATGCGCGCAGCTCGTGGATCGCCAGAGGATTTGTCGGTCTCACGCTGTTCCTGGGCGGCGGCGTGCTTTATCTTATCCCGATCTTTCTTTCAGCCTCACCGTGGCAGAGCGGCTCCCTGATCGCGCAGGCGGGATATTTTCTCGCTCTTGGGGGGATGATCCTCCTGCTCTTCTACAAAGGATTCGTCTATTCTTCATCCAAGGGCGTTCCGTTCTGGACGTCGCCGATTCTTCCCGCGCTCTATCTTGCGTATGCGCTACGCGGCGGCGTGGCGGCGCTGCTGGTGATTTGTTCGTTTAACGGCGTCAATCTCGACTCCTCCGCGCTCGGCCTCCTGGAGCTATGGATCGGGATCAGCGCGGCGGTGATGATTCTCTTCTACCTGGGCGTGATGTCGGGTTCGAGTCCCATCGAGCAGTACTCCGTGAGAGAACTGCTGCGCGGGCGCGCCGCTGTCTCGTTCTACGTCGGAACTCTTCTCGTCGGTCTGGGCGTTCCGATCGGGATCGGCCTCACGGGCCTGGGGGCGCCTCTCTCTCTGGGAGCCGTGGCCCTGGTAGGGTTAGCCTCGGTGGTCGGCGACTTCTTCGTCAAGTACAGCATCGCCAAGGCCGGTATCTACCGCTCGCTTACCTCCTCGCCCCACTGGCGTGACAAATCTGCCGCAGTGGCAGGCGTGCCCCCTCTGTCCGTGAAACCGTAAAGGAGTCTAAACATCATGCGCGAAGAAAAATGGCTGCTCGCGGCCGGGCACTATCATCTATTCCACATTATCTCACCGCTGGTGGCCGGGGCGCGCGGCTATTTTAAAGACGAAGCGGCGGGCGACTGCGAGTTTCTCTTCGCGGGCAGCGATGCCAAAACAATAGACGGAATGCGCGAGGGCCGCTACCACGTCGGCCTCGACCCCAAGCCCTACCTCGTCTGCGAAGCCAAGTGCCGCGGCGCGGATCTCTTCATCGTCAGCGGTTGGCTCAACAGTGCGGCTTATGGTTTTGTCGCGGCGAAGGGCAGGGGCATCGAGACATTTAAAGATCTGGAAGGAAAGAAAGTCTCGGCGAGAGAGCCGGACGGGATCGACGCCCGCTTTGTGCGCCAGCTCTTCCGTAGAGAGGGGCTGGACGCGGACCGGATGGTGAAGTGGGTCATCAACGGCGCCCGCTCGCGGCGCATCCAGCAGCCGCTGCTCGACTCCGGCGAGATCGACGCGGCGATGATTATTCTCAAAGACGTTCCCGGCATGATTGCCGACGGTTATCCGGTGCTCGCCGATCTCGGCAAAATCTATCCTCAGGGCTACGCGGTCAGGATCACAGCCGCCAGGGGCGATATCGTCCGCGAAGAGCCCGAGCGCGTCATAGGCCTGCTGCGCGCGCTGATTCGGGGCTACCGGTTTATGAATCAAAACTATGAAGAGACGATGAAGATCGTCTTGCAGTCCGGTTACGATCTCGATAAAGACATGGATCAGTCCCTGTGGCAGGGAAAGTATCACATGTTCGAGCGGATTCCCCAGGACGGCGGAGTGAGCGAGGCCGGACTGAATCAAGTCATCCAAGAGGAGCAGGCAGTGGAAAAGCTTCCCCCTTCTTTCAGCGCGCAGGAAATTCTCCTCGATCGGTTCGTCAAAGAAGCGGCCGCCTCGGTCGATCGACGTTTCGGCCCCGGCTGCGAATAACCGTCAGGCTGCTGAAAAAGACTCAAACGTTTACGCCCTCTTGCTCCCCGTTCGTCTCTCAAGTAAATAAAATCAATCAACCAATCAGGAGGGTGTAAGAAGATGCCAAGACCGAGAACTATAGAATGGCCGGACAAGGCCAAAATCTGCGTGACCTTTATCGTTCCGTGGGAGGTGTGGCCGGAGAACTTTGCGACTCACAAGTCTCTCCAACGTCACTCGAGCCATACGATTCCTCCGCCCAATGCCCCTTTCAAGCAGAACCTGGCCGCGGTTACCGAGCGCGAATACGGCGACCGCTGCGGCATCTGGCGGCTGATCGATCTGTTCGACCGCTACAAGTTGAAAGTCACGTTTCTGATGAACGGACTCAAGGTCGAGCAGTTTCCGAACGAGGTGAGGGAGTTTCAAGCCCTGGGCCATGAGTTTTCCTCCGAAGGCTACGAGCATGAATATTCCTTCATGTACACCAAAGAGCAGGAGCGGGAGTCGATTCAGAAAACGGTCGCCGCGTTCCAAAAAGTCCTAGGACAAAAGCCGACCGGCTATCTCTCGCCCGGCCACGCCTCGACCGATAACACGCCGGAGCTAGTCGCCGAGGCGGGCTTTGTCTGGTGGGCTGACCCGCTGAACAGCGACAATCCCTACACGATCGAGGTTCGCGGGAAAAAGATCGTCGTCGTTCCCTACAACGTTCCGGGCTGCAACGACTACTCGACCTATGGCAGCGGCCGGACGCCGAGAGATCTCCTGCAGATCATGAAAGACCAGTTCGACTATCTCTACTGGGAGGGCGAGCAAGGCGCTCCGAAATTCTTCGCCTTCAACCTGCATCCCTTTGTCTCCGGCATTCCGTACAGGACCAAGATCATCGAAGAGTTCATCCGCTACGCGCAGGGCTTCTCCAAAGTCTGGTTTGCCCGGCGCATCGAGATCGCGAACTGGTGGCTGGAAAGAGGATATTGATCGCGCGCGCCGTTGATTATCAATCTCGGCGACTTGCTCCCTTGGCGCCTTCGCGCGAGTTGCGTTCTCTTCCTTCGAGACCTTCGTGTCCTTCGTGGTTAAAATCCTCTCACCACGAAGAGCACGAAGGTTAGCTCAAAACTTCCCGCACAATCAGATCCGCAAGCGGACCGATATCGTCAGGTTTGTAACTAGGGTGGCCGTTGGATTTCTCGCGCTCGACCACGGCAAGAGGCGCGCCGTTCGTTTCCTCACGTCCTCTTCCATTGCCGTTGGCGCCGCGCACTTCGATTCGCGCGCCGGGCTCGGCATTGAAACCCTCGACCAGCACGATATCGACATCCGCAAGATCGCCGCGAACGGCGTCGATGCCGGCGCCTTCATTGAGATCGCGAAAGACGATCTGCTCATCCGAAGAAACCAGAGCGACCGCGGCGGCGCCGGCCTCGCGGTGGCGCTGCGAGTCTTTGCCTTCGCCGTCGAAGACGAGCGGGTCCGGCCCGTGATGATGTTTCACCGTACCGACGCGGTAGCCACGCGACGCGAGTTCGGGAATGAGTTTTTCGATCAGCGTGGTCTTGCCGCTGTTCGACGGGCCGCCGATGAAAAGCATTTTGGGCCGCCCCTTAATCGCCTGCTCTCCTCGAACGGGAAGATAACTTCCCTGGGCGCAGGGGATGCAGAGGATTTGCCCGTCTCTTCTCACCTCGCGCTGAAAATTAATTCCTTCGCCGCACTTGCCGCAGGATACCCGCTCGCCGCGGCTCCCCGGCCTCTCGATCGGCGGGATTCGAATATCCACGGGCCGAAAGGAAAACAGCTCGGCTTCGGGCATGACGATGTAAGCCTGTCTTTCGGCCGCGTGACGGTTGGGAGCGTCGCCGGCATAAGAAGCGGCGAGAGATCGCGCCTCGTCCCTGGCAAGCACCCGAACCGCCGCTTGCGTTTCCTGATTGACGAACGTCGCGGCCATCTTGCCGTAGTCGAGAAATTTTAGGCTGCGCTTCCCCAGCGAGCAGCCGGTCACCGCCTGGATCGCGTCGGTCGCGCAGCGGTCGATCTCCACGTAGACCACGAGCTTCTTCGATGCCCTTGGCTCGTCGATGCCGACCTCGCGGCAGCCCGCCATCGCCATGCGCACGCCCAGCACCTGGCCCGCGCAGAGGTGGCCGTGAATCGAAGCGGATTCTTTCAGTAGCTCGTCGAACGTTCTCATGTTTCTATGCGTCTTTGCGCGAGTCGGTTGTCTTCCTTCGAGACCTTCGTGTCCTTCGTGGTTAAAATCCCCTCACCACGAAGAGCACGAAGCACACGAAGTTTGGATCATTCTTCGTTTAGACCCACCTCCGTCTATGAATTATTCGGGCTAACCTGCCCTCGGCAGCTCGCGCGCGGCGCGCAAAGAAATTTCTCGGACACGGTAAAGCTCCGCGCATTGGCCGCAGAGGCCGCGCTCGGGACGCCATTGAGGAAAATCGGCGGTGATGCGCGCGATCATCGGTTCGGGCAGGCGCTCGGGCGCCGGCTCAAAATCGAACGTGGGAAAGCCGCAGAGGCTGCATCGGCTTCCCGGCGAAACCGTCGCCGCGGAATCGCGCGCGCGGTTCCTCGGATCGCGGGCGAAGGCGACCAGCTCGGCATGCGTGTGGGACTCGCTGTCGAAAAAACGGCCGAACAAATTTTCCGTCCGCTCGCCGAGCATCGGAAACTCGCGCGCAAAATCATTCAGGCGGTCGGCGCGGAGCGCCGGCTCGGCCCACCCGCGGCGCGTCATCCGGCCGTCGATCGTCGTGTCCCACAAAACTCGATAACGATTTTTCAGCAGCGCGTCGTGCGTGGGACCGCCTTCGGCCGGCGGAAGCGCCGGCTCGTAGCCGAAGCCGGGATCGATCATGTCGGCGATGTGAAGCATCTCGTGGCGGAGAAACGTCAGCAGGCTCGCGGCGTCGAGGAGCGACGCGGGTTGCAGCAGAATGCACGCGGTCGGTTTTTCTTTTTGTCCGGCGGCGGCTTCGGGCGTCACGAACAGCTCCGCTCCTTCCGCTTTCTTCTCGGGAGCGCCGGCCACCAGACAGTGGCCGACTTTCGACAACACCAGCGGCTCTTCGCCGACCGCCCGCTCGATCGGATCGGCCAAGCCCAGACGGGCGAACCATTGCGCGTCGAGATTCTGAAACGCGCGCTCGCGCTTCTCCGGATCGCCGATTCCGTAGAGCCGGCTGCGCTCGCGGTGGTAAACGCGCTCCTCTGACCTTTCGCGCACGGCAAAAAACACCGCGGACTCGACGAAGCCGGGCTCGTACCGCACAAAGTTTTCCGCGATCGCGTTCATTCCGTTTCGTCCAACTCCGACACGCCGGGCATCGCCGGGCACTCGCCGCTGCCGCAGGCCATCGGCACGCGCTCGTCATCGGCCGGCCGGAGCGTGAGGTTTTCCGGTCCCAACCGAACGCTGAATCGCGCGCACTCGAGGACGATGAATCCGTAGCCCACGCCGCCCAGGAATCCGTACAGGCCGCCAGCATCCTCGCGGACGAGCTTCTTGGCGAACGCGGGCAAGAAGCGGGCAAGATGGTCGCGCAAAAACAGCCGCTCCGCTTTGCGCGTTTCTTCCAACATGGAGTCGTCGCCGTGCTCCAATGCATAGGCCTCTTTGAGCGCCAGAAAGCAGAGAAATTCGCACTCGCAACTGACGTGATCGGCGCGCTCGTGTTGCCGACCGTTCAAGGCGAGACCGAAAGCGTTGTAGAAGCCCATCAAGTCTCCCATCTCCTGCGGCTGCTGAAACAGCGCTTCGGCGCCGTACTCGGTCTCATACGGCGGCACGGCGCCGCGCGCGGAGTGGCCGAAGAGCCGGCGATGCGATTCGGTTAGAGTGAGCAGTGACCCTTCGATTCCGCTCAGGGTCATGGTGAGCCTGCCTGTCCTGAGCGAAGCCGAAGGGTCGAACCATGAGGAGCGAGCCGTGAGCAGTGAACAGGCGGCGGCGAGACCCGACTCTCGGTCGGGATCGAGGATAGCCGCGGCGGCGGCCAAAGCCGCCGATCCGTCCTTCGAGCAGAGACGAGTAATAGTTTCCTCTTCCGGTGGGCGAAAACCGAGCGCCAGCGCGTTATATAAGGTAGCGCGGCAAAGCGCGACGTCCATCTCGCCGATTTGTTGGCCAGCTCTGGAAGTATCAGGTTCCATGATCAAATCCTCCCGCCTGTCGCCTCATGCCTCTCGCCTTCTTAAATCGAATTCGCATGCACGGCCGGCCGCACGTGAAGCGGCTCTTCGACGGTCGTGCGAAAAATTTCCTTCCCGTCCTGGCCGTAGGCGATCACGGTGTCGTTGTAGAGCGTGATCTTTCTGCCTCTCAGCGTCGCTTCGTAAACCTTCGGCCCTTCCTTGATCTCGTAGCGGAAGATGATCCGGTTGGAGCGGCGGAACAGTTGCAGCACGTCGAGCAGCTCGCGATCCGGATAAGCGTAGCGCTCGATCGCCTCATCCACGCCGGGCCCAAACATCTGCCGCAAATAATTGCGCGGCACCCAGCGCGGCGGAATGTAGTAGCCGTTGGGCTCGGTGCCGAATTGCGGATAGAGCGGCAGCGCGACCTTGGCGACGTGGACCATGTAATAGATCGGATTGTAGCGGTCCTCGGTCCAGGCGCCGTCGCGGTTCATCTTCACCAGCCCCTGCATGCGGATCTGCCCGATGCAGGCCGCCATGCAACGCGTTTCCATCGGCTGTCCGTTGCTCTCCGGATCTTTTCCCTCGACGCGCGGGTAGCAGGCGATGCACTTCTCCGACACGCGCGTGTTGCCGCGGTACATCGTCTTCTTATAAGGGCAGGCTTCCACGCACTTGCGGTAGCCACGGCACTGCTCCTGATCGATCAGCACGATGCCGTCTTCCGGCCGCTTGTAGATCGCCTTGCGCGGGCAGGCCGCGAGACAGGCGGGATAGCTGCAGTGATTGCAGATGCGCGCGAGATAAAAAAACCAGGTTTTGTGCTCGGGCAGCGCCACGCCCTCTTTGTCGAGCTCGCCGCGCACGCCTTTTTTTCCGACGGGATTGTCTTCGTAAATGTTGGGCGAGTTCCACTCTTCGTCGCTGGGAAGATAGCCGAGGATGCGCGCGCTGTCGGGCGTGAGCATCTTTTGCGCCTCGAAGATCGTCATGCCGTCGAACTTGCCGTAGGGTTTTTTCGGATCGCTGCCGGGTTTGTCCGACCAGTTCTGCGCGCCCGGATTCGCCTTTTCCAAGAGCTCGAGAATTTTCATGTCCCAGGATTGCGGATAGCCGCCGTAAGGCTTGGTCTCGACGTTGGCCCACCACATATGCTCCTGGCCTTTGTTGAAGGTCCAGGTGGACTTGCAGGCCATGGTGCAGCTCTGGCAGGCGATGCAGCGGTTGATGTTGAAGACGAAAGCGAACTGGCGCTTGGGAAACGCCGCCTCATACGGGTAGTTCATCTCCCGCCCGATCTGCCAGTTGTGAACGTTTGCCATCGCTACCGCCCCTTTCCACCATTTTGGATTTTGGATTGCCGATTTTGGATTTCCCCGCCTCCCTCTTCAATCGAAAATCCAAAATCTAAAATCGAAAATTTTACTTTGCCCCACGCTTCGATGCATTCATCGACGATTGCTTGAATCGCCGCTTCGCCGAGCGCCTTGTACGCGCCGTGGGCGCCGCCATAGTATGGATTCTTAAACAGCGCGAGGATCTGCTGTTTGTCGTGTCCCATGCGCGCGAACTCTTCGGCGAAGACGTAGGCCATTTCCGTCGTCGCCTCGGCGTCGGCGGATAGCATCACGCCGACGAGCACGTTCGGATCGGTCGGATCGGGATCGTCGTATGGCATAGTCTCTCCTCGCTTCGCTCCGGTTCAAGGTTCAAGGGGGACCTTGAACATTAAACCTTGAACCTTGAACGGTTTTTATTCCTTCACCTTCGTCAATTCTCCCGCCAGATACTTCTTCATAAAATCGTTCTCGTTGTCCGGCGTGAATCCGGTCGTCGCCGGTTTCCAGATTCCCTTCCCGCCCAAACCTCCGTCTTCCGCCTTGGTCACGCGGACCAGCGTCTCCTTGGGCACCGTATTGACGGCGTGATTGTCGGCCTCGCCGCCGAAGATGAAGCTCATCGACGCCTTGGCCTTGTGAAACAGCGTGTCGGTCTGGTGCATCGGCATGTGCCAGTTGCGCGTCACCGATTGCTGCGAGCCGTAGCGCAGATTGGCTTGATAGCCGGTGTTCTCCGACAGCGCGCGTCCGTCGGGCCGCGTCTCGTGCGCCTTCACGCTCCTCTCGGTGGCGATAAAGGGCGCATGTTTCATCATGACGATGTTGTACGGATAAGCGTGGTTGTACTTCACTCTGAGCATGCAGCGCGAAACTTTGTAGAAAGGATCGTCGGGCTTGGCGCCCAAATACGGGCGGTCGGCCGGATTGGCGTCGATGTAGACATAGTCGCCATCGTTGATGCCCAAGTCGCGCGCCGCCTGCGGGTTGATGTGAAGCTGGTGCTCGCCGACCGAGGGCGCGCGCTTGTCGATGCGATACGGATCGCCGAAGTTGGAGTCGTAGAGCATGTGCCAGTCGACGTTCGACCAGCTCGAGTGGACGCGGTGGCGCGTTTTGGGCGTCAAGCAGTAGAATTGAAAGCCTTTCTCCCAGAGGAAGTTCTTGGTCTCTTTGACCTTGCTCCAAGGCAGCTTGACGTTGCGGATCGTCCGGTCGTCCCAGTGCTCGGCGGTGAGCGGGACGCCGTAGTCTTCGGGCCGGATGTATGGATTGGAGCTGACGATGACGTTGGGCAGATACGGCGTCGCCTCCGGCCCTTCGCGGTGGACGATGAAATTTTCCCCATACTCGATCGCCTCCGGCACGTCGGCATAGGCATGCATGCGGCCGGTGTCGGTATGGAACGGCTCGCTGTCGTGGACCTGCTCGTAGAACGGGATACGCGGGTAGGTGCGGAAATTCATCAGGCAGCCGCCGGGAGGGCCGTATTTGCCCGCCATGATGTCCGACAATTTATATCCCGCCGTCGTGGTGCAGGTGTCGAGCAGCCGCTGGATGTAAATCCCGCGCTTGTCGGGCGAGGAGAAGGCGAAGTAGTCGCGGAAGCGTTTGTCTCCGGTCAGGTCGGCGAGAGCGTTCGCGATCCCCGCCAGGATCATGAGATCGTCCTTGCTGTCGAAGACCGGCGGTATGCCGCCCTTCCAGATCTGCAGAAATGGATTCGAGCAGCTCGCGGTGATCTCCAACCCCTCGAACTCCAGCCAGCTATTGGCCGGCAGCGCGATGTCGGCGTATTCGATCGACGCGGTCATCTGGATGTCGATCGAGACGATCATCTCCACGTTCGGGTTGACATTCTTGATCATCTCGTAGGCCCACTTGGCATTGTTGATCAAATTCACGTTGGAGAAGATCATCGCCTTGGTCGGCGTCGGCATGTGCGTCTCACCGGTGAAATTCTTGCGCCCGAACTTCGGCGTCTCGACGATCAGCGCCTTGTCGCCGTGGTTCCAGTAGGCCGGCTCCTCGTCCTTGGTGTAGGCGTGAGCGTGGACCTCTTTGCCGTGCGCCTTGGGGTTAAGATTGATCTCGAAGGGATCTTCCGCCACCCAGCCCTTGAAGCCGGGCCCGGTCCAGGGCGAACCCTGGAAGAGCGCGGCTTTGTAATTGCCCGCCCAGGTGTGGCAACCGGCGCCGGGCTTGCCGATGTTGCCCGTGAGCATCAGCGGCAAGTAAGCCGCCCGGTTCATCTCGGTGGCGTGGAACCAGTGGTTGATTCCCTCGCCCTGATGGATCGCGACCGGCTTCATCGTCGCGATGTCCTCGGCGAGCTGTTCAATCAGATTTTTCGGCGCCTGCGTAATGTCGGCGACGGTGTCGAGATCGTAATCTTTGAGATGAAGTTGGTAGAGCGTCCAGAGCGTGGCGACCTCGACTTCTTTGCCGTCGGTCAATTTGACCTTGAAAGTTCCCTCCAGCGCCGGGTCGAGTCCTTTTTTCACCATCGTGTCGCCCACGTCGTCGCGCGTGACGGCGGCGGGGACGTTTTTCTTTTGATCCCAGATGACGAAGTCGCCGAGCTTGGCGTGCTGCTCCGGCGTGAGGCCCTGGATTTTCATCGACGGCCCCTGCGGAGAGAGCGCGGTCTTGTAGTTCGGAAAAACTTCCTGCGCATGCAGGCGCTTCAAGTTGTCCGTGCGCACGAGCAGCGGAAAATCGGTGAAGCGCTTGACGAACGCTTCGTCGTACCACTTCTTGTCTATCATCAACTTGGTGATACCGAGCCAGAGCGCCGCGTCGGTCGTCGGCCGGATCGGAATCCAGTAATCCGCCTTGGTCGAGGGGGGACCGTACTCCGGCGCGATCACGACGATCTTGGCCCCGCGTTCCATGCACTCGATAAACCAGTGCGAGTCGGTGAGTTTGTTCTCGACCAGGTTTTTGCCGTCCATGATGATGAGCTTGGAGGAGCGCAGGTCGTTGAAATCACAATCCGAGGCCTGCAGGCCATGCACCCACGGATGGCCCGGCGCCTGGTCACCGTGCCAGGTATAGTTGGACCAGCTTCGCCCAGCTAGCGCCTTTTCCCGACTCACCCCACGGACCTTAGTGTCAAGCAAAGCCAGCGAGTTGTTCAAGCGGTACATGCCGTACTTGCCGATGACGCCAAGCAAACCCATGCCGCCGCGCATTTTGATCGTGCGCGTGCCGGCGCCTCCCATCTCGTCAACCATCTCAGGCTGGTAGCCTTGAGCGAGCAAGAGTTTCTTTCCCTCCTCGCCGCTGTAACGGGTGGAGATGGCGGACAGCGCTTTGGCTATGTTCTGAAACACATCTTCCCAGGAAATTTGCACGAACTCGTCCTGCCCGCGGCTGTCGAACATGTACTTCGCGCGATTCTCCGCCGTCAGCTCGGGAAAGCCGGCGTCGGCCCAGGCCTTCCAACCTTTGCGCACGATCGGATGCCTCAATCGGTACGGGCCGTAGATTACGCGGTGGAACGTGTAACCCTTGGCGCACTGGCGCGGGTTCCAGTTGGCCGTGGCATGATTGCCGTAGAGGTCGGCGTATTTTTGATA
Organism: uncultured Syntrophobacteraceae bacterium; assembly: GCA_964404195.1. Classification (GTDB taxonomy): domain Bacteria; phylum Desulfobacterota; class Binatia; order UBA9968; family UBA9968; genus JAJPJQ01. Next base: position 2,395 of record CAYOJC010000033.1, on the reverse strand, counting down.
GTCGTAAGTGTTGCCGAGGCGCGTGACGATGCCGTTGCGCACGAACGCGCGCACGCGGCAGGCGTGCGTGTCGTTCGGCGAGCAGACCCAGTCGAACGTGGAGTCGTATTTGTATTGATCGCGGTAGATTTTCTCCCAGGCGCGGTCGATCGAACCGGCGAGCGGATTCTCGTCGGGCCGCGCGGAGGCGAGAAGACGAAGGGGCAACGCGCCGCTCAGCGCGGCGGCGCTCGTTCCTGCGCCCATCCACTTCAAAAAATCCCGGCGCGTCACTCCCATGATCTCTCGTGCGCTTTCTTCGGCCATACGTTTCTCCCTTGCAATTCGTAAGACGTAAGGGGTTAGGGGGATCGCCTCACGCCTAACCCCTTACGCCTAACGTTCATTTCACTATCTTCAAATCCTGCCAGATCGTCACCGATTTTTTTCCGTCGCGGTCTCCCGCGCTGCCGTTCCACACGGCGAACGCCACCGGGACTGTCGTGCCGGGCGCGAGCACGACGGCGTCTTTGCCGGCCGGCTTCAGACTCCTGCGGAACATGACGCGATACGAAGCGGCGCCGTAGACTCCTCGAGCGTCGACTCTTTGGTCTATCCTGGGTCTCGCTTGCAGCGTGCCGAATCCTTGTGCCGAGAGATCTTCCACCGGACTTTTCCGCTGTGGATCGGAAACGATGTTCCCGGCTCCCCAGCCGGTCACGAAGGTTTTGTCAGACTCTAAAGTCAGCGCGTTGCGGTGCGATTGCTCCACCGCAGAGCGCGTCAGATTGGGATAGGAGTCGATGCCGAGATTCGGATAAATCTTTTCCAGTTCTTGAAAGGCCGGTTCGAGATCGGCCTGCCTCTCGGATTTCCACATCCAGATATTCACCGGCGCTCCGGTGGCGCCCATGGCAAAAAATGGCGGATTAGCGGTTAATGAAAATTGGATTGCCGCTGCATCGCGGAAGTCTTGGGGCCGAAGCGCGGTGTTATCGTTGGTGTCGTCCTGCCAGACCATCAGGATCGCCAGCTCCTTGCCGTCGTGCACGGCGCGCACCGTGACTTCCTCCGGGCGGTTGCCGCGCCACCAAAGCGGCATGAGATGAAGATTGACCGGCGGTGCGAGACGCCAGATCCCGGACTCGGGATGGTCCGGAAGGGTTTTGACGCGCACTGCTTGAATGGAAAACTTTTTCATCTCCACGCGCTCGCGTTGCGTGTCGCTGGAGAGAGAGCGCACATAGTGCACCAAATGCCACGCGTCTTGCCCATATGCCCAATCGCTCATCGGCATAGGACTACCGGGAATGCCCGCGACAATATGGCGGTACAGCGAAGTCGGATCCGGACTCCCTTTGAAGACACCGGTGGTCAGATCCCGCGGCCGGGTCGGATAGCCTTCAGCATCAACCTGGTCTTGCGTACCATCGCCCCGGCCTCTGGCACCATGGCAAGAAGCACAGGCATCTTTATAGAGCTCTAAAGCGCGGGTCTTGGCGGCGGTATCGTAAGGCGGTTCCGCTGGCACTTGAATCAATCCTTCGCCGCCGCTGCCGTCTTCGGCAGGCTTCTTTTGCGCCTTAATCGTCAGAGGCTTCTCGGCGAGGGATTTGACATAGTAAGTCAGCGCCCAGCGCTGCTCGGGCGTCAGGTGGCCCCAAGATGGCATCGCCGAGCCCGGCATGCCGCGAGTGATGGTGTCGTACAGATCTTGATCGGTCGGCACGCGCTCCCAAGTGGAAACCAGCCGATACTTGGCGTGGACGAAGTCGCGCGGCTTGGGATACAAGAGATAGGCCGCTTCGCCGTCGCCGTGGCCCATGGTGCCGTGACAGGCGGCGCATTGTTCACTGTAAAGCTGTTTGCCGATCGCCAAGAGCTTTGGTGAAACCACCGGCGCTCTGAGCTCGGCGGTTTGACTGAAAGTGACAAGTAGCAGACCGGAGAATCCTAAAACTAGTGACGAGAAAAACCGCTTCATTGCTCGGACTCCTCTGATCGAAGCTTAGCCGTCTATTTCTTCTTCTGGCGCGCCCGCGTTGCCGCGTGGATTAACCGCGTCCCGCCTCGTCCACTCACTTCTTGCTTAACTCGATCGTGATCTTGGTTTCTTCGCCGGCTTTGACCGTGACCGTCTTGGTGACTTTGCCGAGTGTCTCTTGCCACACCTCGACGGTGTGATTGCCCGGCGGAACATCGGCGATCTTAAACGCGCCGCCGCCGTCCGTCGCATCGATGTAGGGATGATCGGTGATGACCAGCCAAGCCGACATCCATGAATGGGCATCGCAACTCACTTTGACGGTTTCCGCCTGGTTGAAGGTCTCGGTCATTTTCTTCCTGAAGCCCGGCTGCGCACGGTTCATCGGCGAATTCTTCGTGCTGCTGGTGTGGAAATTATGCAGAATCCCAT
>CAYOJC010000032.1:0-44409 GCA_964404195.1 uncultured Syntrophobacteraceae bacterium | reverse complement strand
ATCCTACACTAAACTCAAGGCGGGTAAGTGTCTCACTCTTATTGGCAGAGAGGGGCATATCCAGATGCGGCCTTCGCTCCGAAGCTACAGCTCCAACAACCCTTCCGGCGGGTTGATGATCATTCTTCCCGCCGCGAAATCGATTTTCTCCACGATCTCTTTCGTCACGGGAATCAAATACTCTTTCGCTTCGCCTTGAACGACGTAGAGATCGCCGCCGGGGGTGGACCAGAAGCGTGTGATTTTACCGATGTAGTTGCCTTGTGTGTCGAATAATGGCCGACGATTTGGAAGTGGTATAACTCGTCAGGGGAAGGGGAGACCTTTGATGCTGCTAAGCGGCCGGTTTTCCAGCGTTGCGAGTCGATCTCTTTTTCGCTGTGCGGCGCGATGTGCGTACCGTAGCTTTTGCAGTGTCCATCAATAACCGCGGTGCTCGATTCACGGACTCTGTATCGGAGAATACGTGTGCCAGCTCCGGCTCGATCAAAACAAGGTTGGTTCCAGCGATCGCCTGCCGGTAATACTTTCCACGGACTCCGCCCTTGAGCTTGGAAAGATCGTATTCCGGCCGCAACTCGTCAACTTTTCTATTCGATCCCTTCTTCATACTGCTTGCGCCCCTTTCGCGTTCCTTTCGCGCGTTGAAAATCCGGGCTCGATCTCCTCGAAAAATACACTGTGCTTTTGGAGATTTGGTCTCGCCTTTCTCGTATCCCATTCCTACGGGATCAAATAGGCGCTAGCGCTTGCGCGTTCGGAGCAGCCTGGAATTTAAACGTGCATTGGCCGGCGACGCTGCCGGAAGAGGTCCCGAGGCCACGAGTCTTCTCTGGCCTGGTGTAATGGATAGATTGAGGCCTTCAAGTGTCCGCGCCCCCAAGAGTTGGAGATCGCTGGGTTCGGCGAAGGCGACCTCGTCGATTGTGAAGAATTTGTCAAGTCGGATGATCGCAAAGCCGACGCTGCGGGTGACCTGCTGCCCGTTTGCGAGTGTGAAGGTAATGTCTTTCTTCTCTCGTCGAATACCGATCCTTTCAAGCGTGCGCGCGGAAACCCAACCGTATTCACTCTCCGTATCCACCAGCAGCTTGCTTACGATCGCAGATCGAGTCCTCTCGACAGGATTCTCGATCTTGCACTTCACGTAAAACGTTCCCATGGTCGCCGTCAACCTTCACCTATATATAGCACAGCGTCAAATTCCAGAAAACAGCGGGGAACACCCTCGGAATCCTACAGCTCCAACAACCCTTCCGGCGGGTTGATGATTATTTTTCCTGCCGCGAAATCGATTTTCTCGACGATCTCCTTTGTCACGGGGACCAAATATTCTTTCCCTTCGCCTTCCACCACATAAAGATCGCCGCCGGGCGTGGACAGGAGGCGCGCGATGGTTCCAACGCGATTGCCGTGAGTGTCGAAGACTTCAAGGCCGACGACTTGATAGTAGTAATATTCGTCGGCGCCGAGCGGCGCGAGCTCAGTCTCGGCGACGGAGAGTATCGAGCCGATCCATTTCTCGGCTTCGTTGATTCCATCGACGCCTTCGAGACGCACCAGCAGTTGATTTTTATGCGGCTTGACCGCCTGCAATCGTTGAGGCGAGCGAACGCCATCCTTCTCCAAAAATATTTCCTGAGTAGAGGAGAGGGTGGGGCTTTTCGAATTGTAAGGGTTTAGCTTCAGCCACCCGGCGATGCCGTGGGTGGTGACGATTTTCCCGAGAGGGACCAGCCGTTTCGGCGCTTGGGGTTCCGGGGCCGTTGGACTACTTCTCTTCGATGATCTCCAGAACGACCTTGCGGTTCGCCCTGGAGGCGGCGGCATTGAGAATCGTACGAATCGAGTTGGCGGTTCTGCCTTGCTTGCCGATGATGCGCCCGAGGTCCTCTTTGGCTACTTTCAGCTCCACGACCGAAGCAGTCTCTCCTTGAGTCTCTTTGACTTCGACGGCCTCAGGATGATTGACGAGTGATTTTGCCAGGAACTGGACGAGTTCTTTCATGAGACGGGCGCCTCCTGACTACGTAGTGCTTTGAGCCTTCTTCATCAACTCCGAAACCGTTTGCGATGGCTTGGCCCCGCGCTTGATCCACGCGTCCATCTTTTCCCGATTGAGCCTGATTCCGCTCGCCGCTTTCGGGTCGTAGGTTCCGACCTGCTCGATGAACTTGCCGTCGCGCGGCGAGCGGGAATCGGTCACGACGATCCGGTAATGCGGCTTCTTTTTTGTCCCGTGTCTGCTCAAACGTATCTTTACACTCATAATTTTATCCTTTTCAGGCCGCTGAAAAAGGCCCATCTACTGCGTTGCGCTCGGCCGTCTTCGCTCGACGTACTGAAAAAAGTACGCCTGCGCTCGACGGCTCTCGCGCGCCTTGTATCTGGGACCTTTTTGATCGGCCTGGACACATAGTTTTCAAGATTCTGTTATCTAGTTAAACGGAATAGACATCCGATTAAAAAGTCCCCGCATGCCGCCTCGGCTCATCCTCTGCATCATTTTTTTCATTTCCAGAAACTGCTTGATCAAGCGGTTGACGTCGGTGACCGTGGTGCCGCTTCCCTGCGCGATCCTCTTCCGGCGGCTGCCGTTCAAGATCGCCGGATTGCGCCGCTCCTGGATCGTCATGGAATTGATGATCGCGTCCACGCGCTTGAGTTCCTTTTCCGCTTGCCCGAAGTCGACGTTCTGGCTCAGCTTGCGTGCGCCGGGGACCATCTCGAGCAATTCTCCGATCGAGCCCATCTTTTTCATCTGCCTCAACTGCGACTGAAAGTCTTCCAGAGAAAACTGGTTTTTCTTGACCTGCTTTTGGATGCGCTCGATCTCTTTCTCTTCGTAGACCTGCTGCGCCTTTTCGACAAGCGAGAGCACGTCGCCCATGCCGAGGATGCGCGCCGCCATCCGCTCGGGATAGAAAGGCTCCAGCGCCTCGACCTTTTCGCCGACGCCGCAAAAGACGATCGGCTTCCCGACGATCTCGCGCATGGACAAAGCCGCGCCGCCGCGCGCGTCGCCGTCCATCTTGGTCAGAATGATGCCGGTCAGATCGAGGTCGCGGTTGAAGCCCTCCGCCTGATTGACGGCGTCCTGTCCGGTCATGGCGTCCGCGACGAATAGGATCTGATGAGGGTGCACGGCTTGTTCAATGATCTTGAGCTCCTGCATGAGTTCTTCGTCGATGTGAAGCCGTCCAGCGGTGTCGATGATCATGACGTCGCAGAACTGGCGCTTTGCCTGTTCCAGAGCCTCTTGGCAGATGGCCAATGCGGATTGGCCAGGCTGCGAGTCGTGGACGGCAAGATCAAGGCTCCGGCCCAAAATCTTAAGCTGCTCGATCGCTGCCGGCCGGTAAATGTCTGCGGGGACGAGGTAGGGCTTCCGGTTTTTCTCTCGCGCTAAATGAAGGGCCAACTTCGCCACGGTAGTCGTCTTGCCGGAGCCCTGCAATCCCACCAGCATGAGAATCTGCGGCGGCGCGCCTTTCAGCTCCAACTCGACGTGCTGTCCACCCAAAAGTCGGGTCAACTCTTCGTGGACGATCTTGATGAATTGTTGTTCGGGGGAGAGGCTGCCGAGGACATCCTGACCGAGGGCTTTGGACCTGACCGATTCGAGGAAATTCTTGACGACTTTGAAGTGAACGTCGGCCTCAAGAAGCGCGAGGCGGACGTCGCGCAGAGCGTCGTCGATATGGTTTTCCCTGATCTTTCCCTGACCTCTAAGTTTTTTAAAGGTCAGCTCCAGCTTGTCGGCTAAGGTTTCGAACATTTCAAGGGGTAGGCTAAGCCGTTATATTTTGAGCGAAAAATTACCTTCTAAGCATTAAGCATATTTGACTGGCGTGCATTGTCAAGATGGGAGGGGAATAGCCCGGCCCGTCCGAGGACGGGCCGGGAAGTTCTGGCTGGCGTTACATCATGCCGCCCATGCCGCCCATGCCACCGCCGGGAGGCATGTGAGGCATGGCTGATTTTTCTTCGGCTTTTTCAGCCACCATCGCTTCTGTGGTCAGCATAAGCCCGGCCACGGAAGCGGCGTTTTGCAGAGCGGTGCGCACCACCTTCGTTGCGTCGATGATGCCGGCCTTCATCAAATCGGTGTACTCTTCGGTGGCAGCGTTGAAGCCAAAGGCGCCTTTGCCCTCTTTGACCTTTTGCAGCGCGATGGCGCCCTCTACGCCGGCGTTTATCGCGATTCGGCGCAACGGTTCTTCGAGAACGCGGCGCACGATGTTGACGCCCCACTTCTCGTCTTCGGGAACTTTGAGTTTCTCCAGGGCTACCGAGGCCCGCAGCAGCGCTACGCCGCCTCCGGGAACGATCCCCTCTTCGATTGCGGCGCGGGTGGCGTGGAGGGCATCCTCGACCCGGGCTTTTTTCTCTTTCATCTCCACCTCGGTGGCTGCGCCGACATTGATAACGGCGACGCCGCCGATGAGTTTCGCGAGCCTCTCTTGGAGCTTCTCGCGGTCATAGTCCGACGTGGTCTCGTCGATCTGCGCGCGGATTTGTTTGATTCGCCCTTCGAGGTCGGCCTTCTTGCCGGCGCCGTCGACGATCGTGGTGTTGTCCTTATCCACGACGATTCTCTTGGCGCGGCCGAGGTCCTGCAGCGTAATATTCTCCAGCTTGATCCCCAGCTCCTCGGCGATGACTTTGCCGCCGGTAAGAATTCCGATGTCCTCCAGCATGGCCTTGCGGCGGTCGCCGAAGCCCGGCGCCTTGACGGCGCAGCACTGGAGCGTGCCGCGGATCTTGTTGACGACGAGCGTCGCCAACGATTCGCCTTCAATGTCCTCCGCGACGATCAGGAACGGCTTTCCGGTCTTGGCGATTTGCTCGAGGATCGGCAGGATCTCTTTCATCGAGCTGATCTTTTTCTCGTTCAGCAGCAGGTAGGCGTCCTGGAGCACAACTTCCATTCGCTCCGGATCGGTGACGAAGTAGGGGGAGAGGTAGCCGCGGTCGAACTGCATCCCTTCCACGACTTCGAGCGTCGTCTCCAACCCTTTGGCCTCTTCGACCGTGATCACGCCTTCCTTGCCGACCTTATTCATCGCTTCCGCGATGACGTCCCCGATGGTGGAATCGTTATTGGCGGCAATCGTCCCGACCTGCGCGATCTCCTTAGGATCCTTGGTGGGCTTGGAGAGGCTCTTCAACTCTTCAACCACGGCCGCGACGGCCTTGTCGATGCCGCGCTTAAGCGACATCGGATCGTGGCCGGCCACAACCATCTTCACGCCTTCGGCGAAGACCGCGCGGGCGAGCACCGTCGCCGTCGTTGTGCCGTCGCCGGCTACGTCGGAGGTCTTGCTCGCGACTTCTTTGACCATCTGCGCGCCCATGTTCTCGAATTTGTCTTCGAGCTCGATCTCCTTTGCCACGGTAACGCCGTCTTTGGTGACGTTCGGCGCGCCGAAGGACTTGTCCAGGACGACGTTGCGCCCTTTCGGCCCCAGGGTTACCGTAACCGCGTCCGCGAGCAGGTTCACTCCCTTAAGAATGGCCTCCCGCGCATCTTGACTAAACTTAACGATCTTTGCTGCCATTGCTTGCCTCCTGATTGATCGGAATGGTTATTTCTCGATCACGCCGAGAATATCTTCCTCGCGCATGATCAAGTGTTCTTCGCCGTCCATATTGATCTCTGAGCCTGAATATTTTCCAAAGAGGATACGGTCGTTGACCTTGACGTCGAGCGGGAAGACCTTGCCGTCCTCGTTAGCCTTCCCTTTTCCGACTGCAACGACTTTGCCTTCTTGGGGCTTTTCCTTAGCCGTATCCGGGATGATAATGCCCCCCTTGGTCTTGTCTTCCTCCTGGATTCTTTTTACGATAACACGATCCTGCAAAGGCCTGATCTTCACTTGTTTCCTCCTTTCGAAACTCGCCGAATTTGAAAAAAAATTCCTGTAAGCTGCTGTTGAAATATACAGCGGCCTTTATTTAAGCACGATTTCTATAGTGTCAAGAGACCGATGGCGCTCTGTTGACGGGCCGGTCCCACACCTATTACATACGATATCCGCAATTGCAAGCGAGCGGCTCATTTCCGCTGTTTCCGAAGCTCCTCTTCGAGATACTGGCGGTAGAGCACGTCCCATTCCCGGCTGCCGGGCGCGACCCGGCGCGAGAGGGACTGGATCTTTTGGCGCACGACTTCCTCGAGCCGGTCCTCGCCGCCGAAGAATTCCGTGAGCACGTTTTTGGTCTCGCCGAGGGCGCGCGCCTCGTTGGAAAAATCCGCCAGATCTCCCTTCCAAAGACCGTCGATAATCAGGTGCGCCAGATGGGAGATCCGGCTTTCGGACAGGCGGATCATAGAACGAAGCCCTTCTTCTGCGCCAGCTTCTGCTTGATGAGCAAAAACATCTTGTGCTGGTCCATCTCGCCTGCTTGTCGCACCTGGCCGGCGTGGGAGGCGAGCACTTCGCGCGCCTCTTCCTCGATGACTTCTTCCTCGTGAAAATTTTGTATGATGATTTTTTTGATCCGGGTCCGGACCTCGTTCTCCTGCGCTTTCAGAACGATCAGGTCCTTGGCGCGGTAGCTCTTGAGAATTTGCTCCGCGAGTTTATCGGCTTGTTCCGGTTTAATTTTCATGCCTGTGGAAAAGTCTGTGGACAATTTGCCGAGACCCAGTGGAAATACCGGTGAAGAACACCGCGGGTCTCTGTCATGTCTTACTGTCGGCTGGCGCGCATGTCAACCATTCCAAGGCTCGCGTGGGGCCGCCGCTCGAATTTGCGCTTCTGCAAAAATTGCTTGTGCTGGAAGGCCTTTTTTGTCAATATGCAAATCATTCGAGCTCCGGCCTCGATGCCTGGTGGCCCCGAGCGCTAAATTGTACACAGCCCTCGCGAACGGCTGCATGTTTTGCCGGAATCACGCTGTGGAGAACCTGAATAGAGTTGCAAAAACCGGCGCCGTTAAAAAGAGGAGACAAGATCGCAGTGGTGGCGACTTCGGGCGTGCTCCAGGACGAGCAGCTCCGGGCCGGCGTCCAGGCGCTCGAGCGCGCCGGTTTTAGCGTCGAACTCCCGGAAAACATCCTCGACCGGAACGGCTACCTCGCCGGAGAGCATGAAAAACGCGCCGTGACGTTGCAGTCTTTTTTCGAGCGCGAAGACATCGCCGCCATACTCTCCGCCCGTGGAGGGTTCGGCTCGGTCCAGTTGCTGCCGCTTTTAAATGCCGATCTGATCCGCCGTCATCCCAAAATTTTTGTCGGCTACAGCGACGTGAGCATTCTTTTGAATTGGTTGCTTCAGCGTTGCGACATGATTACGTTTCACGGCCCCATGGTCGCGATGGAGCTGGCCGCCGGCCTGGGCGGGCAGAACGCGGATTTTTTTTGGGGGACGCTGTCGGGAGAGAGGCGCCAGTGGTGTCTTGACCTCGGAGAAACCGTCCGGCCTGGGGTAGCCGAATCTGAAATGGCGGGCGGCTGTCTCTCCACGATCATCACGACCGTCGGCACTCCCTATGAAATCGAGACCCGGGGCAAGCTTCTCATGCTCGAAGACGTCGCCGAAAAGCCTTATCGCATCGAGCGCATGCTCACGCACTTGAAAATGGCCGGCAAGTTGACCGGCCTCGCGGGCCTGGTCTTTGGGACCTTCACCCGCTGCGAAGGAGAAGGGGAGCGGGACGTGAGGAAAATCATTCACGATCTCTTCCGGGACGCTCCGTATCCCGTCGTCACCGGACTTGCCGCCGGCCACGGCGCCGAAAACCTGCTCATGCCTTTCGGCGTCCGGATGAGGCTCGATGCAAAGGCGCGGACCCTCAGTCTGCTCGAGTCGCCGGTCCAATGATCGCCTCCGGATAAGGATGGTTTTTCAACCTGTCGAGGACGCCTTCAAAGAGGCGGTCGGCGCGGGCGTTTTTCCCGGCGCGGTTCTGGTGGTCGGCAAAGGCGCCGAGATCATTTTCGAGGGCGCCTTCGGCTTCCGCTCGCTCGTCCCGGGCAAGACGCCCATGCAGCCCGACACGATCTTCGATCTCGCTTCGCTGACCAAGCCTCTGGCGACGGCGCCGGCGATCATGCTGCTCGTGGGCGAAAAGAAAATCCGGCTCGACGACCGCATCACCCGCTTCTTTCCCAACTTCGGAGTGTTCGGCAAGACCCACGTCACGTTCCGCCACGTCCTGGCCCACTGCTCCGGTCTCCCTGCCTGGAAAGCCTATTACGAAGATATCGTCAAAGATCAAAAAAAGGGGAAGGTTAACTTTGTCGCCAGCCGCGCGGCCAAGCAGTACGTGTTCGAGCAGATTCACAGAGAAAAGGTGGTCCATCCTCCGGGCACGCAGAGTCTTTACAGCGATCTCGGGTACATGCTGCTCGGAGAGGTTGCCGAGGAGATCACCGGCTGGAGTCTCGACCGCTACTGCCAGGAAAAGATTTTCAAGCCGATGGGGATGCGCTCGACCTCCTTTGTCGATCTCACGCAAATTAGGGCGCGCCGCCTCCAGCCCGTCCAGGATATGATCGCCCCGACCGAAGAGTGTCCCTGGCGCAAGCGCATTCTCTGCGGCGAGGTGCACGACGACAATTGCTACGCGATGGGCGGAGTGGCCGGCCACGCGGGCCTTTTCTCGAATGCGCGGGACATCCATCGCTTTCTTATCCGCATGAGAAAATGTCTGGCCGGCGACGATGCGCTGCTGCCCGCGTCCGTGGTGCAGGACTTTCTCACTCGGGACGAGACGGTGAAGGGATCGACTTTCGCCCTGGGCTGGGACACGCCCTCGGCGGAGAACTCATCGAGCGGCAGCGGCTTTTCCCCGACTTCCGTGGGCCATCTCGGTTTTACCGGCACCTCGATCTGGTGGGACCTGGAAAAGGATTGCCACGTGATTCTTCTCACCAACCGCGTGCATCCTTCGCGCAACAACGATAAGATCAAGGCGTTCCGTCCACACATCCACGATTTGATCATGAAGGCTCTGCTTCAGTGAATGATCTACCCCGGGGCGCGCATATCCACCTGATTGCGGTCTGCGGCGTCGGCATGGCGCCGCTCGCCGGACTGCTTTTGTCTCAGGGCTATCGCGTCACCGGCTCGGACCAGAACGTCTATCCGCCGATGAGCACCTATCTCGCGGAGCTCGGCGTCAACGCGCTCATGGGCTACGACGCCGAGCATCTCCACGACCGCCCGGACCTCGTCGTGGTCGGCAACGTGGTGTCGCGCAACAATCCCGAAGTCGAGGAGATGCTGCGACTCGGCATCCCCTACATTTCTTTTCCCCAGGCGCTGGGAAAATTTCTGATCGGTTCGAAAAGGTCCGTCGTGATCGCGGGCACGCACGGCAAGACGACGACCTCGGCGCTCATGGCGTGGGTGCTCGACCGCGCCGGATACGATCCGAGTTTTTTCATCGGCGGCCTGCCGCGCAATTTCGGCGGCGGTTTTCGGGAGGGAAGCGGCGATTGGGTCGTGCTCGAAGGCGACGAGTACGACAGCGCCTTCTTCGACAAGGGGCCGAAGTTTCTACACTACCGGCCGGAGAAAGTGATCTTAACGAGCGTGGAATTCGATCACGCGGATATTTATCGCGACCTGGACCACCTGAAAGCTTCGTTCCGTCGTCTTGCGGAAATCATCCCGCCCGCGGGAAGTCTCCTGGTCTGCAACGAATACGAGGCGGCGAAAGAGATTGCAGCCTCGGCGCATTGTCCGGTGACTTTCTACGGCGATAAAGAGCCGCGCGGCTGGCAGGCGAGGAATGTGCGCACCGTCGACGGCGCGAGCTGTTTTGAGCTTTTCAACGGAGGGAATTCAGAGGGTGAAGTAAAGGTCACACTGATCGGCCGCCACAACGTGAGCAACGCGCTTGCCGTCTATGCAACGGCGCGCGAGCTGGGAATCGCGCCCGAGGCGATTCGGGACGGCATGGCGACCTTCGCCGGCGTCAAACGTCGACAGGAGCTGAAAGGCGAAGTCGGCGGGATTACCGTTCTCGACGACTTCGCGCATCACCCGACGGCGATCCGGGAAACGATCGAGGCGGTGCGCGCCGCTTACCACGGCCGGAGGATCTGGGCGATCTTTGAGCCGAGAAGCAACACCAGCCGGCGGCGAATCTTCGCGCGCGAGTTTCCCGAAGCGCTCGGACTCGCCGACCGCGTCGTCGTCGCCGGACTCTATCAGCCGGAAAAAATTCCGTTGGCAGAGCGCCTGCCTCCCGAGGAGGTCGTCGCGGAGATCAACCGCGCGTCGAGCAACGGCAAAGCCGTGTCTATCGAGCGCGCCGACGACATCGCGCAGTATGTCGGACGCGAAGCCGCGCGCGGCGACGTGGTCCTCGTCATGTCCAACGGTGGCTTCGACGGCGTGCAGGAGAAGATATTACGGTTGTTGGAGGAGAAAATGGTTTGACTGCCTTGAAACCGTTGTGTCGTGGTTCTTGAGCATGTTGCGGGGTTGGGCGATGAAAAAAATAGCGCTCGCGGGTCTTTTCTTTCGTTGTTAGTGGGTAGAAAGAGGCCGCGCGAAGTATCGGATGGACTTTGCCGCTGGGTTTGCCTACAATGCAGCTAATCGACCGTGGACTATTCTGCCGGTTCTCGAAGAGGAAAAAAGATGGCTAAAGAACCAAAACAGGTGAGCTTCGATGAGTTTGCCTCAAAAGTGCGCACGATTTTTGACAATGTGGCACGCGAAGGGAAAGCCATCTTGATAGAACGAAAAGGACAGACCTACCGCCTTGAACTTGAACGAGCGGAGAAGCCGGAAGCTTTATGGACCGGCTATGATCCGGCGGCGGTACGGCATGGACTAAGGAAAAGCGCGGGGGCGTTGGTCGAAGCGGACAGAGAAGCTTTGCTTCGCGAAATCCACCAAGCTCGTGAGCAGGCCAGTCATGGTCGTTCTTCCTAATGCATGCCGTATCTCGTTGATACCGACTGGGTCATCGATCATCTGGCAAACGTGCCGGAAGCAGTGCGGCTGCTAAAGAGCTTAGCTCAAGACGGTATTGCGATCAGCATTATTACCTACATGGAAGTTTACCAGGGTGTTTTGAGAAGCCCTGGCTCGCGAGAAGCCCAAACCAAATTAAGAGCGTTTGTCGACGCTGTGCCGATGCTTCCTCTAAGTGCCGCCGTAGCCGAGAGGTGTGCTCTGCTAAGAGAAACTTTGAGAAGGAAGGGCAAGCGGGTCAACGCACGGGCCCTGGATCTCATCATCGCCGCTACTGCTCTTGAGTATGATCTCACCCTTGTTTCGCGGAATACCGAAGATTACGCCGATATCCCAGATCTAAAGCTCCACCAGCCCAGTTAGCTTCGAGCAGAGCCGGAAAAGTCAACGTCGTGTCCAGAAGCGACAACATCTTCGAGCTTCCCAAAGATCTTCCGATTCCTGTCGACGACGGCGCGTGCGATCATCTCGCCGGCATGCGCGTGCCGTCGGTTCCGTTGCACTCGACGGCCGGGCGCAGCGTGGACCTGGCAAATCTTCCCGGCAGAACGGTCATTTATTGTTATCCGCGAACGGGCAGGCCGGACGTCGAGCCGCCGCAAGGTTGGAATGAAATTCCCGGCGCGCGCGGCTGCACGCCGCAGTCGTGCGCGTTCAGAGATCATTTCAAAGAACTGCAGGCGCTCGGCGCGGGAGTCTTCGGTCTCTCGACACAAACGACGGAGTATCAGTGCGAGGCAGCGGAGAGGCTTCACCTGCCGTTCGAGTTGCTGAGCGACGCTGATCTTACTTTCGCCAGAACGCTTCGTGTCCCGACCTTCCAAGTCGAGTCGATGACGCTGATCAAGCGGCTGACGATGATCATCCGCGATGCACGAATCGAAAAAGTTTTTTATCCCGTCTTTCCTCCCGATCGAAACGCCGAAGACGTCGTTACCTGGCTCTCGGAGCCGCGACAGGCCTAGTCTAGATTTTCCTCTGCGCCACCAGCAGGCAGAAAAACGGCTGTTACACGAAAAGTCCCTCACCCTCGCCCTCTCCCGCTGGGAGAGGGAAGGAGTGAGGGTTTGCATGGCCGCGCATGTTCCGATAGTTTCGAGCGGAGGAGATTTTCCTTTGTCTTCTGAAAATGTAAAAAATTTATCTTCAGCCGCAGGCGAAACGTTGGGCGCGAAGCGGGAGACGCCGGCGGCGGAAGCCGCGTCGCCGGGCAAAGAAAAAGTCGCGTTCGCGGCGCTCCGCCACCCTGTCTACCGCACTTTCTTCGTCACCACCATGCTATCGATGATGGCGGACAATATCGAGCACGTCATCAGTTATTGGGTCATCTTCCAGGCTTTCCATTCGCCGACTCTGGCGGGCTTCGCCGTTCTTACCCACTGGCTGCCGTTTTTGCTCTTTTCAGTGTACTTCGGCGCGCTGGCGGATCGCTACGACTGCCGGCGCATCATCCAGAGCGCGCAGATCCTGTACATGCTCGTGTCGCTGACGTGGGGGCTGCTCTTTCTCACCGACACGATTCAGATGTGGCACGCAGCGGCTCTGCTCGTTGTCCATGGCCTGGCGGGTGTTCTGTGGGGACCCGCAAGCCAGCTTCTCATCCACGACATCGTCGGCTCCGAACATCTCCAGAGCGCCGTGCGGCTCAACTCAACGGGGCGCCAGCTCGGAGTTTTTCTTGGGCCTGCCGTCGGAGGCGGACTCATGCTCCTGCTCGGCCCGTCGATGGGTCTTCTCGCTAACGTCCTGATCTATGTGCCGTTAACCTTGTGGCTTCTGAGGGTTCCCTATACCGGCCACAGCAGGCATGGGACGCGCGGCGCCAGGTCGCGGGGACTTGGACTGAAGGATGCGGTGGAAGCGCTCAAGCAGGTTTCTGGCAACCGCGTAATCTTGTCCATGGTGCTGCTGGCCGGCTTTTCGTCGCTCTTCGTCGGCAACGCTTTTCAAGCTCAGATGCCTGAGTACGCGCACGACCTTGGAACGGATAAAGCAGGCGCGGCCTACAGCCTCCTGCTTGCCGCTAATGCCGCCGGCGCAGTGGTCGGCGGACTTTTGCTGGAGGGCAGGGGACTCTTGCAAGCCAACGTGCGCACGGCGATCGTCGCCGCTGCTCTCTGGTGCCTGACCATCGCGGGGTTCGCCGCGGCGAACAACTATCCGGTCGCGCTCGCGCTGCTCTTTCTCGCCGGTGTTCTCAATCTCACCTTCGGCTCGATGGCCCAGACGCTCGTCCAGCTCAAGGCGCCGGCGAATTTGCGCGGGAGGCTGATCGGTCTCTTCAATATGTCGAGCAACGGCCTGCGCGCCTTTAGCGGCCTGACCGTCGGCGTGCTGGGCGGCTTCATCGGCGTGCATTGGTCCTTGGGCCTGAGCGCCGTGGTTCTCCTGGCGGTCACAATCGGTCTGTTTGCCTTCGCCATTCCGGGCAGCGCGGACTCTCGTTAATAGTTATTCGTTGATTCGTTATTCGATTCTACTGAGTCAACGAGTAACCAGTAACAAGTAACCAATGCGGCGTTAGCCGCATTTCACGAGCTTCTGCAAACTCCGCATTTCGCGCGGCGGCTTTAAATGCTGTCCCGCGATTGTCCACGAGACCTCGCCGACATAAATATCTCCGCGCGAATCGAGCGCTAGACCGTGGGGAGCGATGAACTGTCCCGGCGCCTCTCCGGGGCGGATGTCGCCGAGGCGAGCGAGCAATTTCCCGTCATGCGAGAGGATGCTGAGGCGCGGGCCCAAGTTCTGAATGTCTTTGTTGACGGACATTCCGGGTCCGAGCTCGCCCAAGTAGCAGAGTGGATTCGGTCCGCGGTCCATATAGAGCGCGCAGGGGCGATGCAGGTTGTGCCACTGGGTCTCGAACTTGCCGTTGCCGTCGAAGACCTGCACGCGGTGGTTTTCCCGGTCGGCGACGAAGAGATAGCCGTCTTTGTCGGCGCAGATGTTGTGCACGATGTTGAACTGTCCGGGATCGGTGCCCGGTTCGCCCCAGGAGAAAAGCAGCTTTCCATCGGGGGAATATTTGTGGACTCTGGAGTTGCCGTAGCCGTCGGAGACGTAGATCTCGTTCTTCGGCGACAGCGCGACGTGCGTGCAGCGGTTGAACGGCTCGCCGCTCTGATAGGGCGCGGGCTTGCCGGGGATTCCCAGGGTCAGTAGAACTTTTCCATCCAGCGCGCACTTGCGCACGGTATGGTCGCCGTCGTCGGTCAAGTAGATCGTGTCGTCCGAAAATCCCATAGTCACGCCGTGCGCCCGCTTGAAGAGTCCCTCGCCCCAGGAGCGGAGAAAATTTCCGTTGCGATCGAAAACGATGACGGGATGCTCGCCCCGGGTGAAGACGTAAACTCGATCCTGCCGGTCGACGCCGACCGCCGCGACTTCATGGTAAGTCCAACCCTCGGGCAATTTGCCCCAGCCTTCAGCGACTTCGTAAGTGAAATTGCCATTGCCGATTATGGTCCCCATTGCGCGATCTCCTTCAAGTAGGGGCGGTTCGCGAACCGCCCCTACGCCTTTGTTCCTTTATAAAGTTTAAGCGGTACGAGTGTCGCAGCGCCAAGAAGGAGAAAGATCCCGGCGAGCCAGAAGGCGGAAAAAATTCCGTGGCGCTGGACGAGATAGCCGGCGACGATCGGCGTGGGAAAAACCACAACCTGGGTCACCAGCGAGCTCAGGCCGAACGACGATCCCTGAATGTTCGGTCCCGCAACGTCCATGCAAGCGGCATTCGTGACGTTGAGCAGCGTGTAGAAAAAGAGGCCGATCGCGCCGATAACCAGAGCCAGTTGAACGCCGGGCGCGGCGGCGGCCAGCAGCAGAAACAAAATTCCCAACACGACGAACGACGGCAGCAGCACCGCCTTGCGGCCGAAGCGGTCGGAGAGATGGCCCATGATCGGCTGCGAGATCGTTCCCATCGCGTGAAGCAGCGCGATGTAAAGACCGAGAACGAAAGGGGAGTACCCGAGGCGCTCCTGGAGATAGATGGGAAGAAAGGTGATCGTCGAAAGCCGGCCCATTTGCAAAAGAGCGGTGGCCGCGCAGATGCCGAGAAAGAGACGGTTCTTTGCCAGGGCGTAGACTTCGCGCAGCTCCGCCGCGCGCCACGGATGCGACGCAGCGCCGGTGAAAAATCGGGCGAGCCCATGCCACACGAAGTACGCCAGAATGAGCGCCGGTAGGAGTTGCATCCACAGCACCGCTTCCCAGCGAAACGTGACCAGCAAAAGACCGACGCCGATCGGCGTCAGCGTGTCGCCGATGGTCGCGCCCATGCCGTGGACGGCGAGGGCGGTGGCGCGGCGCTCGGGAAATCGATTCGACAACGAAGCCGAAGCCGCCGGATGCCAGAGCGACGTTCCGAGTCCCACCAGGCCGGAGCCGGCGAGCGCCCAAAGGAGAGACGGCGCGAAGCCCATGAGAAAGTAGGCCGCGCCCATCGATACGAGAGCCGAGGCGAGGATGAGACCGCGGTGGCGCACCATTGCGTCGGATACCATTCCCAGCGGCAGATCGAGCGTGCCTTGAGTAAACTGGCGCGCCGAGTTGAGCGCGCCGACCTGAACGTCGTCGAGGCCGAGACCGGCTTTGATCGAAGGCAGGACGACCGGATAGAGCTGCTGAAACCAGTGAATGAAAAAGTGGCCGCCGGTGATGATGCCGAGAAATTTGAGCCGCTCCGCGCCGACCTCGCGCACCGCGCCGAGAAGCGCCGCGGTCTTACTCAACGGCGGCTCCGTCGGGCGCGCCTCCCGAGCGGGCGAGATCTTCCATTTTAATTTTCTCCGGGTTGAACTTCGCCGCGGCCTTGGTCATGCGGTCCATCGTCTCCTCGAAGCCGAGCGGCGCGGCGTCTTTGGGCCGGAAGCGCAGCGGATTGATGCGCGCGACGACGAAGCTCCTGAGATACGGGCTGGTGAGGCCTTTCGCCTTGAGCGCTTCGACTTGTTTTACCACCAGATCGTCGAGTTCGAGGAGCGATTTTGCGCGCGCCGTTCGAATCTTCAGCGCCGCGTCGAGCGGCTGCTTGAGAAAACTATCCGCGCGCCTGAGCACCGGATGATAAGCGCCGCCGCTGAAGCGCGGCCGCTCTTCGTAGCAAAGGCCCAGCGTGATGAAGTCCGGCTCTTCGAATTCCAACGCGTAGCTTTCCTCGCTGCCGCCGGCGAGCTTGGCCAGCTCGCGAACCATGCGAATCACTTCGAGGGCTTTTTCGCGCAGGTTGTGCGCCTTCTCGGTGTTGAGCGCCAGGATTTGATACGCCGCGGCCGCTTCGGGCACGAGAATCGCAACGATGCACTTCGCGCCGAGCGTGCGCATCGCGGAAAGCCGGTGGTGGCCGTTCGGCGTCCAATAGCGCGCGCCGTCTTCGCCGGATTTCTGCGCGCGCACGACGATGATCGGATCGAGAAATCGGCCGAGCTTGCCGATGACGGATTCGAGCTTGCGCACGTGCGCGTCGGAGAGATTGCGCTGGTACGGCGTGGGCTCGACCTGTTCGATGGGCAGAGCGGCGAAAATCACCCAGCGCCCGCCGTAGGGCTCCAGGTACGCGCCGAGCACTTTGCCGCCGCCGCGCTCGACCTCGCGCCCGAGCTCGACGATCTCCGCCGGCGCCGCCTTGGACTGAAGCTCGGCGGCGGTGAGGCCGCACGCCTGGCCGGCGGATTTTTTTCTTCGGCGCGGCGCTTTCTTGGTTTTCTTCTCAGCCACGGTGAAGAATGAAGCCGCCTACGGAAAGATTCTCTTCCCGGTCGCTTCATCGTCCAGGAGAATCGCCTGCGCGGGGCAGAACTTGGCGGCTTTGAGAATCGTCTCGTCGCTGTCGCCCTTGGGGTCAAGGACCACGGCTTTGAATTCCGCGTCGATGTCGAAGACGTCGGGCGCGATGGAGGCGCAGTTCCTGACGCCGCGGCACTTGCTCCGGTCGATCGTAATCTTCACGACGATAGCCTCACGCCGCGACGGCTTGCAGCGAGTCCAATTTCAAATTGCGCCGGATGACATCCATCCACTTGATGAGATTTCTGTGCTCCGCCGGAATTTCATATTTGACCGCCGTGTAAAGATAATGAAGCTGGACGAAGATGGCGATGTCGGCGATCGTCATCAGGCCGAAGATGAACTGCTTGCCGGTAAAAAACTGATCCAGAGTGCGGAAATGAACGTCGAGGCCTTTCTCGGCCTCCTTGCGGGCTTCAGGTGTTTCCGCGCGGCGCAGCATGCGGATGGCCATATTCAAAACTTCGTCGGCCCAGTCTTCCAGCATGAGCGCAAGCCCCTTGTCGGACGGGCTTTTCGGGTAGATGCTGTTCTGAGGATATTTCTCCTCCAGAAAGGCGGAGATGAAAGTCGAATCGATCACGCACTGTCCGTTGTGGTCCATGACCGGAATCTTCCTCTGGCCGGAGAAGTCGATCAGCGGCTGGCGATTCGGCCTCACGTCGGAGATTTCGTAGGGGACATTTTTCATTTTGAGAACGATGCGCACTTTTTCGCAGAACATGGAAGTTTCACTCTGGTATAGTTTGATACCCATGGCGGTCTCCTTTTAGACGATTCGTCTGCCTGACTCTTACTCCAACACGATATCCGCTGTCCAGCGAGGCGAAACACCCTTTTGGTCATTTCCGCGAAAGCGGGAGTCCAGTCTTCCGGCTCGAAACCCGAAACTATTTATTCGATACCCTGGGAATGACCTCTCCCGCCAGAACCTCCATCTGCTCCGTCATGTCGAAGACCGGATTGAGCATGAGCAGGCGCGCGCCGGCGGCGGCAATCTCGCTGAGCCGAGACGCGCATTCCTCCGCGCTGCCCCACACCGAGACTTTCTCGGCCAGGTCCGCTGCGCCATAGTACGCGCCGAACCACTCGCCGAGCCGCTTGGCCGCGCGGTCTCGGTCTCGATCGACGGCGATATAAACGCGCTTGCCAATGGTGAACTCGGCCGGATTCTTTTTCGCCTCGTCGAGAGCCTGCCGAATGATTTTTACCTGCTCTTGGTAATTCGCCGTCGATGACGAGCCCGCGCCGATAAAGCCGCTGCCTCTCAGCGCCGCGCGCCGGAGCGCCGCCGGCGCGTTGCCGCCGAACCAAATCGGCGGATGCGGTTTCTGGAACGGCTTGGGCACGAGCGTCGCGTTTTTAAGCTGCCAGAACTTTCCTTCGAACGTGACGTTCTCTTCGGTCCATAACTTTTGCATGAGCGTCAGCGCTTCGTTGAAGCGAGCGAGCCTTTTGTCGGGCGAAAGCCCGTAAGCCTGATAGAGCCGGGTCACCGCGCCCAGCCCCACGCCGGCGATGAGACGCCCCTGGCTCAGTTGATCGAGACTCGCGAGGCTCTTGGCGAGTTGAATCGGATTGCGCAGGGTGATGAGAAATACCGCCATGCCGAGACGCACGCGGCGCGTGACCGCGGCGGCGTAACTCAGCAGCGTGATGCCTTCGAGCGCGCTCGCGGCCTGTCTCAGCACCGCCTGTTCCTGCACCCAGATGCTGTGAAAACCCAGCTCCTCGGCGCGCTTCAAATAGCGCTGGATCTCTTCAACATTCACCGGAAGCTGCATGTGGATTTGCGGCGCCGCGATGCCGAACTTGAGGTCGTTCTCAGTCGCCATGTTTTTTTCTCCCTCTCCCGAACCTCGATACGGCAACCATACCAACGTTTCGTTTTCCTGTTCAAGCTGCCGCGCGTTCGCTTTGCATCGGCATATTTATGCTGCTAACTTCGTGCGCGTATGCGGTTGCTTTGCTTCCAAGCCAAGCGCTTCGGGTGGAAAACCCACTCGAAGACGCTTCTCGATGTTCCGGATCGGGAAGTCGAAGAGCACGTCGCCGAAACGCTGGTCGTCTTTCTCCACGCCGAGACCGCCGACGAAAAGAGCGAGCGGCGAAGCTCGATCCTTCGGCAAACTCTCAAGCACATCAAATGGCTGGCGAACAAGCGCGAACTCAAGAACGTCGTACTGCACTCGTTCGCCCATCTCGGCGGCGAAGGCGCCGCTGCGGCTTTCACCGAAACCTATATGAACGAAGTCGCCCAGCGCCTGCGTGACACCGGCTACTCCGTATGGCTCACGCCATTCGGCTATTTTTGCGAGTGGGATTTGAGCGTCTATGGCGACAGCCTGGCAAAGGTTTGGAAGGAGATTCAGTAAGTGAAAAAGGAAAAAGACGGTTTCAAAAAACGCCGCTTTCAGTTGCATTGGGGCGGAGGATGGATCGCCGAAGAGGCGCGCTCCAAGACTCAGTATCACGAGCCGTCGATCCAGCTCCTCGCGTTCGATTCAGGCGAGAAGTCGCTCCGCTTCTGCTATTACCACGACGGTTTCTATCAGGGCGGCCCGTTGATCCTCGGCCAAAATCATCTCGCAGCGCTGCGCAAACAAATCCGCAAAAACAAAACCATTCATGCGTTACTGAAGAAGTTGGTGTAAAATGCGGTCGCGCGCCTTGGACCAAGCGCCAGCGGCACGCGTGATCCGGAAGCGATGTTGAGCCTCGTCAACCTCCGACTTGTCTATCGGCGGGATCTCCGGCTATATTCCAATACATGGCGGCCGTTTGTGAACACCTCAAGGGGCTGAGCGCCAAAGACTTTCCACCGCCTCAAACACCCAACGCTTGCGAGGAATGTCTGGCGGAAGGAACTTTGTGGGTCGCTCTTCGCGAGTGCCGGACCTGCGGCCACGTCGGCTGCTGCGACTCCTCGACCGGAAAACACGCGACGCGGCACTTTCATGAAACCCAGCACGCCGTCATGCGCGCCGTGCCGCCCGCCGCCTGGACGTGGTGCTACATCCATCAAGTCATGGGCCAACTGGATCAAGCTTAAACTGCTGGGGCAATTTTTAGGAGGTCTCTCATGCGCGCGATGGTGCTTCCGCGTTTCGGCGGGCCAGATCTCTTTGAAATGCGTGAGGTGGAGCGGCCCGCGCCGGGTTCCCACGAGCTGCTCGTTAAAGTAATTGCAACCGCCGTCAATCCGGTGGATGCCAAGCTGCGCGCGAACGGAAGCTGGGCGAAGATCGAGCCGCCGGTGATCCTCGGATACGACGTCGCCGGAGTGGTGGAGGAGATAGGCGCCTGCGTCTCGGACTTTCGCCGCGGCGACGAAGTTTACTACACGGCCGAAATTTTCGGCAACCAGCGCGGCAGCTATGCCGAGTACAACGCCGTCGATGCCTCGATCGTCGCGACGAAGCCCAAGGGCCTATCGTTCGTGGAAGCAAGCGCGATACCGCTCGCGGGAGGGACCGCCTGGGAAGCGGTGATCCGAAGGCTTGACCTCCGCATAGGCGAAACGATCCTGATCCACGGCGCCGCGGGCGGAGTGGGCTCGTTCGCCGTTCAGTTCGCCAAGGCCGCGGGCGCGCGAGTCCTCGGCACGGCGGGCGCGGAGAATCAGGAGACCTTGCGGAAGCTCGGCGCGGATGTCGCGATCGATTACCGCAAGCAGGATGCCGCCGCCGTCGCGCTCGCGGAAACGCAAGGCAAGGGTATGGATGCCGCATTCGACATCGAGGGCGACAATTTGGTGGCGCGCTGTCTCCCCGGGATCCGGCCGTTCGGCCGCGTGGCTTGCATTCTGCCGCCGCAAGGCGACTTGAGTCTTATGTATCAGAAAAATATCACCCTCCACGGAGTTTTTCTCACCCGAGAACGTAAACGTTTGGAGGAGATGAAGCCCCTATTCGAGCGCGGGCAAGCCCGTCCCATTATCGACACGGTCTTTCCACTCGAAGAAGTCCGCAAAGCTCACGAGCGTCTCGACTCGCATCACGGGCGTGGAAAAATAGTTTTGCAGATCACCCCGGAGGCGGTTCTCGTCGATACCTGACGATCGAAGACGCCAACTTTTTCGCGCCAGCGCCGTTTCGTCGAGTAAAACCATCGGCAATTCCGCAGCATTGATAGCGCCGGTCGTGGTTTGAGGCCAAACCCGCGGTGTCTTGACTTGCGTCACGAGGGTGGGAAAATAGTTGCATGCGAAAAATCCGCGCCAATATCTCTAGATCCTCGAAATTTCTGCATTTTTTCAATCTGTTTCTTGCGTTAATCATTTTTGGCGTCGCCGTGGCGGATGCACAACCCGCGCCGTCCATTCCTGCAGCGGAATCCGCAGCGCCGCAAACGGCGACCAAGCCCGCGCCGATTCCGCTTGCCGAGATTGCGAACCAGGTAGAAGCGGTATCGGGGCGTTTGCGCGATTTAAAAACCCAATTGTCCTCCGATCCGATCGCCGAGACTGTGGCGGCCGAGCTTCCCTTGCTCACGCGCGAGATCGACGCGCGCCTGGGCGAAACCCGGAAGATCGTCACGCAGCGGCCGTCGCTCGAGATGCTCGCGCGGCTGGAAGCGGATTGGCGGCGGCTCCACGCCAACCTGGCCGACTGGGGCCGGGGCTTAAACAGCCTGGCGACCCGTCTCGACCACGAGATCGGCCAGCTCGACGCGCTCACCGAAATTTGGGAACCGACGCTCGACGCTGCCAAGGCTTCCAACGCTCCGCCCGAAATCGTTCGCCGGATCGAATCCGTTCTTGCCGCAATCAGCCAGGCGCACCAGGCCGTGGACCGGCAGCGGGCGCAGACGTGGACGATGCAGAACCGCGTCGCCGTTCAAGACGCCCGTGTCGAGGAGGCGCTGGCGTCGATCGCACAGACGCGCGACGACGTATTCCACCGGCTTTTTGTCAAAGACAGCCCGGCGATTTGGAGCGCGGAGGTGCGCGCTCACGCGCCCCGCGATCTCCTGGAGGAAAGCCGCAGCTCGCTCGCCGCGCAATGGTCGGCGCTCGACGTCTACGCCCAGCGGGAGCCGGCGCGCTTTCTGGTTCATGCCGCGATTTTCATCGCGCTCGCGGCCGCGCTTTTTCTCGCGCGCGGACCCGTGCGCCGGCAGCTTGGCGGCGAGACGGCACCCGCGCTGGTCTTCGAAATGCCGGTCGCCGCCGCGCTCATCCTCTCGGTTTTTTTAGGCCGCTGGATTTATCCGCAGGCGCCGCGCCTGTTGTGGGCGATGCTGATCGCGCTCGCGCTGGTCCCGAGCGTCATGATTCTCCGGCGTCTCATCAACGGCAGCCTGCGTCCGATTTTTTACGCGCTCGTGGCGTTTTTCTTCGTCGATCAGGTTCGCGCACTGGCGACCGCCGTACAAGTGCTGCCTCGGTTGTTGTTTATGGCCGAGATGTTAGGCACCATAGCGTTCCTCGCCTGGCTTATCCGGTCCAAGCTGGGCCAGAGCGCCGCGCCGGGAAAATTGCACAAAACCATCATGACCGCCACTTGTGTCGGGCTCTTCGTGTCGACAGTGGGCTTAACGGCGAACGCCGTGGGCTACGTCACGCTCGCTAATCTCCTTGGAAATGCGCTTCTCGGCAGCGCCTACCTCGCGTTGATTCTCTACGCGATGGTCGAGATTCTCGACGGGCTCGTAACGATCGCGCTTCGCGTTCGGCCGCTGGCGCTCCTCGGCCTAGCGCGGCGGCACGAGCCCATGCTGCGCTACCGCGCGCGCGTAGGACTCAAGTGGTTGGCTATTTCCCTCTGGCTCCTGGGCACGCTGAACCGCCTGCTGCTCCGCGAGCGGCTCTTCGGGGTGGCGCTGAGTATTTTAACCGCCGAGGTCGGCGTCGGATTTATCCGCATCACGCTCGGCGACGTGCTGGCCTTTGGATTGACGGTCTGGAGCGCGTTTCTCGTCTCGCGGTTCGTGCGTTTTCTCCTCGAAGAGGACGTCTACCCGCGCGTGCGTCTCACGCGCGGCCTCCCCTACGCGATTTCGACGACGCTCCACTACGTCATTCTGCTCGTCGGATTTTTCGTCGCCGTCACGGCCCTGGGATTCGACATGACCAAAGTGACGATTCTCGCCGGCGCGTTCACCGTCGGGGTCGGCTTCGGCTTGCAAAACATTTTCAACAATTTTGTCTCGGGGCTGATTTTGCTCTTCGAGCGGCCGGTCAAGATCGGCGACGTGGTCCAGATCGAAGACGCCTCGGGCACCGTCGAGCGCATCGGCATTCGCGCCAGCATCATCCGCACGCCGAACGGCTCGGAGATCATTGTGCCGAATGGGAAACTTATTTCCGAGCGGGTGACCAACTGGACGCTCACCAACCGCCGGCGCACGATCGAGCTGCCGATCGCGGTCGCGCCGGGCGCCGACCCGGGCCGCGTCATCGCTCTGTTGGAGCGCACCGCCGCGGCGCACCCTCTCGTGACCAACGAGCCGCCGCCGCAAGCGCTCGTCGTCAAGCTCTCCCCGGACTCGCTCGGCTTCGAGCTGCGCGCGTGGACCGACCGCATCGAGCAATGGATGCAGATCCGGAGCGAATTGGCGATCACGATCAGCGCCGCGCTGGCGGCGGAGAAGATCGCCATCCGTTGACGGCGGCCGGTGAATCCCTTCCTTATGTCCCGCGATCAACGGAAAAATGCCTCCGTGTGGGCGCCGCTCGCCGAGCCGCTGTTCCGCGCATTGTGGATCGCCTCGGTCGCGTCGAACATCGGCGCCTGAATGCAGAACGTCGCCGCCGCGTGGCTGACCTTGCGAAAGCTCGGCGCCGACGTTGCAATTGAAGAAGTGACCTAAAGGAGCGTAAGTCCATGGACGATCTTCTCGCGGCGCGCTCGCAGATGGCGATGTCGCTCGCGTTTCATATTATCTTCGCCGCCATCGGCATCGCGCTGCCGCTCTTGATGATCATCGCCGAGGGGCAATGGTTGCGAACGAAAAAGGAGGTTTATCTCACCCTCGCCAAGCGATGGGCGAACGGGACCGCGATCCTATTCGCGGTCGGCGCCGTTTCGGGCACCGTGCTCTCGTTCGAGCTGGGATTGTTGTGGCCCGCCTTTATGGGATACGCCGGCGCGATCATCGGCATGCCGTTCTCCCTAGAAGGCTTCGCGTTTTTCACCGAAGCGATATTTTTGGGCGTTTATCTTTACGGTTGGGAGCGCATTTCCTCGCGCGCGCATCTCTTGGCGGGCGCGGCGGTTGCCGCGAGCGGAGCTCTCTCGGGTATCTTCGTTGTCACGGCAAATGCGTGGATGAATACGCCGGCCGGATTTCGAATCGTTGACGGCCGGCCGGTCGATATCGATCCGATCGCCGCCATGATGAACCCGGCGGCCTTCACGCAAATCCTGCACATGACGCTGGCCGCGTACGCGGCGACGGGATTCGTCGTTGCCGGTATCCACGCGTTCATGCTGCTGCGCGACCGTTCCAACCTGTTTCACCGCCGCGCTATCGCTATCGCGCTCGCCGTCGGCGGCCTCACCGCGATCCTCCAACCGTTGAGCGGAGATCGGCTCGCGAAGATGGTCGCGCGCAATCAACCGGTTAAGCTCGCCGCCTTTGAGGGACAGTTCGAGACGATGAAAGGCGCGCCGCTTCGTATCGGCGGCCTGCCGGATGAGCGCGCGGGCGTGACGCGCTACGCGATCGAGATTCCGTACGGTCTGAGTTATCTCGCTTACGGCGATCCGCACGCGACGGTGAAAGGGTTGAAAGAATTTCCTCGGGATGAATGGCCGCCGGTCGCCATCGTGCACGTAGCGTTTCAAATCATGGTCGCTTGCGGCTTTGCCATGATGGCCGTGGCAGCTTGGGGCGCGTGGCGATTGGGAAGAAGCGGCGCGTGGCTCGACTCCAAACCGTTTCTCCGCGCGCTGGTTGCGGCGGCGCCGCTCGGTTTTGTCGCCATCGAAGCCGGATGGGTCGTGACCGAAGTCGGACGGCAACCCTGGATCATCTACGGCGTTATGCGAACGGCGGACGCGGTGACGCCGATGCCCGGGCTCGTGGTGCCTTTCATTACGTTCACGCTGCTCTACCTCTTCCTCGCCGTCATAACGGTTTGGCTGCTGCTGCGGCAGGTTGCCGCGAGTCCCCGAAAGTTCAAGTCGGCTGAACGGTGATGGAGACCATGCAGTTTTTGTCCATTGAAGTCGTTATCGCGGGAGTCCTCGTCGTCGCGCTTATTTTTTACGCGTTGTTGGGCGGCGCCGACTACGGCGGCGGGGTGTGGGACTTATTCGCGCGCGGGACTCGCGCGCGCGAGCAACGCGCGCTGATTGCGGAAGCGATCGGGCCGGTGTGGGAAGCCAATCACGTTTGGCTGATCCTGGTGATCGTGGTTCTCTTCACGGCTTTTCCGCCGGCGTTCGCTGCCATCGCAACGGCGCTCCATATCCCGCTCGCCTTGATGCTCATCGGCATCGTTTTGCGCGGCACCGCTTTCACCTTTCGAAAATATGACGTCCAGCGCGGTGACGTGCATCGCCGCTGGAGTTGGGTCTTCTCCATCGCCTGCGTTATCACGCCGGTGCTCCTGGGAATCACGCTCGGCGCTATCTCTTCAAGCGCGATTCGCGTGCGGAACGGCGTCGTTACTTCCGGTTTTTTCGCGGCGTGGCTCGCGCCGTTCCCTTTCGCGGTCGGTCTCTTCGCGCTTTCTTTGTTTGCGTTTCTTGCGGCGGTCTATTTGACCCTGGAGACGCGCGACCGCGATTTGCAGGAAGATTTCCGGCGGCGCGCGCTGGCCGCGGGCGTGGCGGTAGGCGCATTGGCGTTGGGCGTCTTTTTGCTGGCGCGAAATAACGCGCCGGCCGTTTACGCGGGCATCGGCCGAAGTTCCTGGGCGCTGCCGCTGCACGTCTTTACCGGCACGTGCGCTACAAGCGCTCTCATTTGCTTGTGGTTGAGAAGATACGCATGGGCGCGCGTGTGCGCCGCCGGTCAGGTAACGTTGATTTTGTCCGGTTGGGCGTTGGCGCAGTTTCCTTTTCTTGTCCAACCCGACATCACCATCGAATCCGCCGCAGCGCCGCGCCTTACGCTGGAACTGTTGCTTGGGACCCTTGCTGCGGGCGCGATCGTGCTCTTTCCGTCGCTGTATTATTTGTTTCGGATTTTCAAAGGCAGGACGGGTTTCACGGCGCGGGGTGGAGACTCGGACAGGAGCGGTTAAGCAAAATGTTCAGTAGATATCCCTCTTCAGCATTCTTCCCCGCGCAAATTGGGTAATTAACCCGGACCGCACTCGCGCCGAAGGACCCTGTATAAAGTTCAGCCCGCTGATATAGTGGCTCGGCGGATATGGATCTCTTCAGCGCGCATTTTTTTATTTTAACGTTGGCTCTCGTCGGCGTGATGATTATCGTCGCCGCGCTGCTCTCCGGGCTGATCGACCGTAGCGACGTGCCGCAGGTCGGCGTCTTCCTCGCGCTCGGCGCTATTCTCGGTCCGGCGGGTTTGCAGTTGCTCGACGTCTCATTGGATTCTCCGATCCTGCGCGTCGTCGCGACGCTGAGTCTCGTGCTCGTGCTGTTTACCGACGCGGTCAGCTTGAGCATCGCCGAGGTGCGCCGCCATCGTCTCCTGGCTGCTCTGGTTCTTGGGCCCGGGACCTTGCTCTCGGCGGTGTTGATCGCGCTCGCGGCGTGGCGGCTTCTCGATCTTTCACCTGCGTCGGCGGCGATGATCGGCGCGGCGCTGGCCTCGACCGATCCGGTAATGCTGCGCGGGCTGCTCCGCCGCCCGGGCCTTCCGGAGCCGGTGCGCCTCGCGCTTCGGCTGGAAAGCGGACTCAACGACGCCGTGTTGCTGCCGATCGTTCTCGTCGGCATGGCTATTCTCAGTCGGAACCATCTCGGCGGAATCGATTCGGCGCGTTTGGGCCTTGATCTTTTTCTCCTCGGGCCCGGCGCCGGCGTCGCCGTGGGGTTGCTCGCCGTCGGCGCGCTCGAGCTGGTGCGCCGCCGGATCGGCGTGCGCCGCGATTATGAGTCGCTCTATTCGTTGGGCGTGGCATTCACCGCCTACGCGGCGGCCGAGTCAGTGCACGGCAGCGGCTTCCTGGCCGCGTTCTCTGCCGGGCTCACGATCGCCGCGCTCGACGTCGAGTTGTGCGACTGCTTTCACGAATACGGCCAGACCACGGCGGAGATGACGCTGCTCTTCACCTTCATCCTGTTCGGAAGCTCTCTGATCTGGCAAGGACTGTCGGCGCTCAACCCGGCGACGTTGATCTTTGCCGTGGCCGCGATTCTGGTCCGGCCGATCGTGTTTTTTCTCTCGCTCGCCCCCGCGAACCTGGACCGGAAAAGCCGCCTGTTGATCGCCTGGTTCGGGCCGCGCGGCCTGGGCTCGCTGCTTTTGATTCTCGTCCCGGTTTTCGCCGGCGTGCCCGGAACCGAACAGCTCTTCGTGGTCTGTTGTCTCGTCGTGCTGCTGTCGGTCGCGCTGCACGGTGGCTCGCTGATGCTGCTCGGGCGCAAAGCGTTCCCGGCGGTACCGGTGAATGTGAATTTAAACGCGGCGGCCGTTGCGGTTTTGAAAGATGGAGAGGCGATCGAGCCGGCGCTCGATAACGAGGGCGATCGCATCTCCGTGGAAGAGCTGCACCGCCTTCAACGGACCGGCGCTCCGGTGTTGGTCGTGGACGCGCGTAGCGAGGCGAGCTTCGGCTCGAGCGCGCATCTAGCGCAAGGTGCGCTCAGAATTCCGCCGGACCAGGCGGTTCGCCGCCTCAAAGAACTCGACGTTTCGCGCGCGACCTGGATCGCGGTTTTCTGCGCCTGACCCGACGAAGCGACAAGCGCCCGTGTGGCGCAAGAGCTCAAGCGGGCGGGATGGAATCGGGCGCGCGCGCTCGCGGGAGGCTGGGACGCGTGGCAGGCGGCGGGACTGCCGATAGAGGAAAAGCCCGGTTTCGACGCGCGCTAAAAAACAACCATCGCGGCGCGTCCGTGCATTTTTGCTTTTCTATTGCCTATCGCCTACAGCCTACCGCCTATTTTTGCCAAAAGATCTCTCGGTATTCCTTCTCGTACAGGGAAATCTTTTTGAACATGTCCGTGGGAACGTAGCGGAGTTTTAAATCCGATTGCTCCAAACTGGGCGCCGCGGGCGCGACGCCGGGACGGACCGGCACGCGAAAGCGATCGCGAATCGCCGTCTGTCCTTCCACCGACAAAATAAAATCCACCAACAGCTTGGCCGCATTTGGCCGGCGCGCCTTGGCCGACAGCGCAACGCCGTTGATCGACGTCACGATCGGGTCGGTGCTCCGCACCCACGCGACCGGCGCTCCTTTCGCCCTCAACTGCTCGATCTGGTACGGGAAGACGATCGCCAGAGGAAACTCTCCCGCCGCGAGCAGTTGCGCGAGCAACGTGTGGCCGCGGCGAAGCTGGGGCTTTTGCGCGGCCAGAGCCTTCATGAATTTCGCGGTCTTCTCTTTACCCCAATATTCGACCAGCGTGCCGTACCATTCGAATTCTTCCTCTTCGAGGCCGATCTTCTCTTTCCACTCCGGGCGCAAGAGGTCCGGCCAGTCGCGTGGCGCGGCCTTATCGGAAGTCAGGTTCTTGTTGTAGGCGAGGATGAAGTTGCGCGCGTAGATGCCGGTGAAATATCCTTCGCGGTCCTTCGCTCCGGCCGGATAGACGGCGGCCTCGGGCGAGCGGTAGGGCTGCAAAAGGCTCCGGGATTTCAACAGGCCCAATTCCATGCCGTTCATGACCGCCACGTCGAAGAAGTGCTGCCCGGCGGAAGCTTCGGTGAGAATCCGCTCGCGCAGCTTTTCGCCGCTCGTTCGGAGAATCTGGACTTTCACAAACGGATATTTTTTATTGAATCCATTCACGACGGCCTGGTTGTCTTCGTTCGAGGTCGTCGTGTACCAGACGACTTCGCCGTCCTTTTTGGCCGCGTCAATCAAATTTGCACCCGGACGTTGTTGTGCCGGGGCGGGCGAAGGGTAATAGATAGTTGCCAGGCACCCAAGAATCAAAAAGCAAAACCGCGCGCGGAAAATCCCGTCGGGATTGAATCTTTGCATGATCACCGCCTCCGTTTCCGACCTGAGGCGAGAAAGTATCCGATCCGATGCTTCGCTGTCAAAAAGCGCCAAGAAAAGTACAGTGAGCTTTAGGGCATCGGCCGAAACGGTCGAACAACAAGAAATTCGACGCGTGCAAGGCCGCCGGCCTCGCGCTTCCCGGCGGCGAAGCGGCGCACAAGGTCTTCTCCGACCAGAACTGGCAGATCGTGATCGATTTTGAGGAATGACGGCGAAAGCCGTGCAATTCCTATCTCCCGAATTGCAGCAACGGTCTTTTACCCATCCAGCTCCGGATAATTTCGAAAGATTCCTTGCCGGTTGAAGGGCAAGCGCCGTTCGGACGCGAGATACGCCGCGAGCCGAGGGCGTGCCGCGATGCTGTCGCGCAACGCGACCAGCCGCGGAAGTTTGCGCTCTCGTTTTGCCATTGCGCGCGGGAAAGCGTAACGCAAGCCTTCGATCATCTGGAATATCGATAGATCGACGTAAGAAACCGTTTTGCCAACGAGATATTGACTTCCGTTGCGCTTCAGCGCCTGCTCGAAATAATTCATGAACTTCGGCAGGCGTTCGTTTCTGAAATTCTCCGCGCGCCGCTTCGCCTCGCGCTTCTGATCCTCATAGTAAAGACTGCTTGCGATCGGATGATGAGTGTCGTGGATTTCGGCGACCCAATCGGCGATCGTGAGCTGGAGCTGATGCGCCCACAGCCGGCTCGCCTCGTCCTTCGGCGCGAGGCGCAAGCGCGGGCCGAGGAACAACAGGATGTTGGCGGTCTGCCCGATCACCAGATTGCCTGCTTTCAGAAACGGCGGCGCGAACGGCGGGCGCTTAACTGCGCGGCTTTCGAGAGAGCGCATCATCTTCGCCATGCCGCGCGGGCGCCGCGCGACGTCCACGTAATCCGCGCCGGCGTCTTCCAGCGCCAGCCGGATAAATTCCCCGCGGCCCTGTATCCCGGGCCAGTAATATAGCTCGTAGCGCATGTGAGATCTCCTCCGCTAGCGAAGCATGAAGGTTTCGGTGATTAGAGATCGTTGCGGCACATGATGAAGAAGTCAATAGTCATACGGCCCCTCAAAACCCCCTTAAACCTTCCGCTTGACACAAAAGCCCGTTTTTGACTAGAGTCTCGCCGGGTATGACTTGGCCCAATCTTCTAAGGCGCAGCTCGTCGGGCGGTCAAGGTTAGATTAGGTATAAGCGCTATTTTCGCGAATTCTTGGATTCCAGTCGGCAGGCCTGAAAAAGGCCCTTAGATAAATAATGGAGGAAATTACAATGGCAGAACCAACAGTAGCTGAAATACTGGAGCTAAAAGTGGTGTTTAAAGACAGAGAAATTTTTGACGTGGAGGTGCTCAGCGGCGACGGAATGAAAACCCCTTTTACAGCGGCCGATCGCAAAAAATTCAAGCGCAGCAAATATGGGCTCAGACCTCTTGAAACGCTATCTGAGTACGATCCGGAACCTGAATCGCTGGTGGCGAGGAGATGCTTTATGGTGATAGGCGGTTTTAAGGTAGAGGTGCCTTGCGGTTAGCTCTGTCTCGTAGTCGCTCAGCGCCATGACCGCGTAGCGAAGCTGGTTGGATTAATCCGTTTTTGCAGCATAGATGCTTCTTATAGCAATGCCGGTGTGACTAAATAAAGGAGGAATTTTCAATGGGACTAACAGGTGACGTGGAAATCAAGCTGGTGATTCGTGGGAAAGAAATCGTCGGCGTAGAAGCAGCCGGCAGTGACGTAGAAGTTACGCCTCTAACCCCCTTGGAACGAAAGCAGTACGAGGGCAGTCCCTATGGGCTTAGAACCGTCGATACGTTATTTGAGACGGAAATCACGCAATCGCCCAGAAAGTGCTTTATGGTGATAGGCGGTTTTAAAGTCCAGGTGCCTTGCGGTTAGCGCTATCTCGGAGTCGATCAGCGCCATATCGGCCAAGTAACCTGGAAGCATATCGGCTGGATTCGATTTCCGCACGCACAGTAAATCTTAAGGCAATGCCAGCGTGACCCTAACATAGAGCAACCGGTCCGGCTGAATGTGCGGGTTGTCACGATCCACCTCAAAATATTTAAATTTCTTGTCAAAAAGGTTCGTCGCCCCAAGGGTTATGAATCCATATCTCTTCGGCAGACGATAATTGAGCGCCGTGTTGACCGTCCAAAAATTATCCTTACCCGAGGCAAAGCTGCCCGAAGATCCTAGAAATCTGCCCCCGTGACTGTAGTACGTGGCCAAGAGCGAGGCGCTCAATCCCGAGGGGTGAAAAAAATTAACGCCCAGTGGAACACGATGGGTATCGATCCTCTTTGGTTCGCCGAGTCCGGCATCATTCCTGAATTCCTCGAACTGGTACTCCGTTCGGAGCGCCCACCATGGGTGGGGTGTCCAGAATAAGTAGGCGCGGCCCAGATACTCTTTGCCGTCGAACTCGTGGATACTCTCCGGGGTGGAGGTAGACCTTATCAATGGAATGTTCAAATTCCGCATGGATAATTCCGTACCCCCGAACACATTTTTTGTAAATTTGTGGTCGACGGCCGCTCCGTAGCGCCACGCTTTTGTTCCGTTAATATCATCAAAGAATTGATTGAAGCCCGAGACCTGGGTGGGCTCCAGGGTCTGGTCCGTGATCAGCGTTCGCTTCACCGCCTGGAAAACCGCAGCGCGGACGGTCGTAGTCGGCAATATATTCCAAGTCATCCCGAGTTTCGGATTGAACTGAAGCACATCGTCACCCGAAAAGGCGGAGTTCTCTCTATGGAGATAATCAATACTTGCCCCGACAGTAAGCGTCACGTTTTTTGATAAGCTGACGTTCGCATACGTATAGGCATTATGGTGGCGGATATTGAGACCGATGCTTTTGTCAAAGAAAGGAGGCGACATAGGGAACCTTACGGTCAGCCCCAATTTTCCGTCGATGTCGAAATATCCAATGCCGCTCGTAACATTGAAATGCCCTGAGCGAAATAGATGTTGAAGCTCCAAGCCGAAGGCCTTTTGCGGCAGATCGCCATCACTTAATACGGCGGGCGATACAGTTGTTTGCACCTCTTGGCGATCTTGAAACATGAATGAACCGAGGACGATCGAATCCGGCGAAAACGAGTGGCGTCCACCAAAGCGAATAGTGTAACTGTCGATTCTATCCGTTAGGCCGGGTGCGAACACAGCCGGAAAAAATTTCTGTTGAATATCCCCGCGCGCCGTTTCTCTGCGCCGAACTTCGCCCTGAATGCTCGTTTGGGGCGAAAGTTCCAATTGCAAAAAGGCGTTCGCGATGGTGTCGTTCTGGTCGGCGTTCTTCCGCCAGCCGTCCGTCTGGAAGTGAAAGCCGCCGACGCTGAACGAAGCATTTTTGTAGATGCCCGCCAGCACACTTTCTCCGCCGTAGGTGTGGTTTTCACCGGCGAGGCCGTTCGTCTGGAAGTTAATGCCGTTGCGGTTAAACAGCGGATTGAACTCGTTGAAGGAGAGACCCGCCGGTCCTCCGGCGCTGATGAGAAGGAGATTACTTTCGGCGAGGTGGGGCTGTATGGGAGTCATATTGAGCGGCTGAAGCAATTGGGATTGAAGCAGCTCGCTGACCCTGGCGATCTCGTGGCGCGGCAAGATAGAGTAGGAGTCGGCCAGCAACCGGTGCGCGGAGAAGTTAGCCGGATCGATATTGGCGGATTTCCATGCTTCCACCAACGCCAGTTGCTGGAAGCCGAGATCGCTGTAGATTCGACCCTGGGCTGCACTGCGCGCAGCCAAATCCGAGTCGAGCAGCAATTCGGATCGGTATACGGCCCGGTTGTGGTTCAATTCGATGGCTTGTTCCATGTCATGCAAGGCCTCGACCGGCCGGTTCGTCGTCTGCTTCCGAATGGCGTCATAGAAATACGGCGTCGGGTCTTTGGGGTCGAACTGCTTAGCCATCTCGTATTGCTTGGATGCCTGCTGATTTCGCTTCTCTTCGAAATAGGCCTTTCCCAGATAGCTCCGGATGAGTGAGTTCTCAGGGTCCAGGCTTGTAGCAATCTCGATCTCCCATCTTCCTTCATGCAAATCGCCCTCCCGGATCTTTGCCAGACCGAGGCCCAGCCTTGGGAGAGGGTCGGCCTGGTCAAGCTCTATCGCTCTTTCAAAAGCGCTCTTCGCCTCGGCCGTCTTGACCTGTGTCAAATACGCAAATCCCAAAACCGTTTGTGTCCTCGACAAATATGGATTGAGGGCCGCCGCCTTTTGCGCCGCTTCGAGCGCTTCATCCAGTTCGGCGAACGACATGTGAAGCTCGGCCAGCCTGGCCCAGGCGAGGGCATTGTCCGGACCGACTTGCACGGCTTGTTGCAGGCTGCTTCGCGCGCCTTCGAGGTCGAAAATCGACTGCCGGGCGTAGGAGAGGGCAATCAACGCCGAAACGGACTTCGGGTCGGCCGCGACCGCCTTTTTCGCGATATCGAGCGCTTGCTCTTTTTCGTTTTGTGCGACCGCGATGATGGACTGCAATGCCAAAGCATCGCTAAAGCTCGGATTTAATCTAAGGGCGCGCGCGATGTCTCTGCTCGCCTCATCGACGCGTCCCACGGCCAGCAGCAACGAGGCGCGATAAGTAAAAAAGCGCGGATCGCCGACAGTATCCGGAACTCCCTTGATGCCCTCGAAGGCTGCCAGAATATCGTTCTTCATGGTGGACTCGATGGAATTTCGCACCATCCCTTGCCATTCGGGACGGAGTTGAAACTCTTCGGGTCGAATATAAATGGCTGGCGGGTAGTATAATGCCCACTGGACCGCATCCCGAGGCCGCACCACCGTCATGAATACGGGCGCCCGATTTTGCGTGGCTACCGCTGATTCGCCGCTGGTAAGCGTGAGGCTCCCGTCCTGGTTCGAGGCGAGCACCTTTCCTTCAATGATCAATATCCAAGTTCTTTCAGCCTCCGCTGTGATCAAACCCTCGGTCCCTTCCACACCCGCGTTGACAAAGGCTGTGCGCACTTCCAAATTCCGGGGAAGACGGCTGAAGAAATAGATGGCTCCCTTGATCAGTTCAATGACGGATGTTCTTTGTTCCCTCACGCCTCCCAGGGTGATCGTGCTGTTCTGATCGAGACGGAGGACGGGTTGGTTGGCCAAAACAACGTCCGCGCGGCTGCTCTCCCCGACTTGAATCCGATCGCCGGAGCAGTAGGTGTCATTTAACCGGGCCTGCTGCCACTGTGTCTGGCCCGCCCGTCGCGCCTCGACGTTCCCTTGCACTGAAACCATTTTTGCAACCCATGGGTCGCACGTCGCCGCGGCGATAGAAAGCGGCGGGTATAACAATCCCGCAAGAAGACTCGCGCTCCAAAACACGCGCATTGATTTCGTGGACCGCTTAGCTTCGTGGGTCGGCCGCATACGCAACCTCGAATGAAAATAGCCCGTTATTTTTCCTGCAAATGAATGACCCCTTCCCAGGGGCCCTCAGGCGGATGATTCTTGTACTGCTCGCAAAGGTTTAGGTAAAAGCTCGACAGACCATCCTCTCCCGAATATTCAATCGACTGATGGAATTTTTCTTTCGCCTCGTCCCAGGACTGCCGTCCAAAAGCGCGCAGCGCCTCGGAAAAGATCGCACAAGCTTTTTTCTGTTTTTCCTCGGATTCTTCCACGCGGCATATCAGTTCGTGAACCTGGATTGGCTGAGCCTTTCCTTTAAGCCGAAATCTTCCCGCTTCCCTCGTCAAGAATCCATCGAGTTGATGAATAACCTCTTCGGATACCAATATCTCAGTCCCCAGATATTTATTGAGACCGTCCATTCTCGACGCTGTATTAACTGTATCGCCCGTGACGGCATACTCGTAATGATCCGCGGCGCCTCTATTACCCAGGAAAATTTGCCCGGCGTGGACGCCGACGCGAGTGGGAAGTTTCAGGGTCTCGAAAGCCTGATTGAATCGACTCACTGCTTTGGCGACGCCCAGAGCGGCATGGCAGGCTTGTTCCCGCAGTTGAGCCTCAGGCCGCGCGCCCTTCCAGATCGCCAGGATCGAATCTCCCTTCAGATCGACAACGAGCCCGCCGGTTTGCTTTACCGGCTCCAACGTGGCCTCAAAATATTTCTGCATAAGGTCGCTTAATTCCCGCGGGCCCATCGTTTCCGACAGGTCGGTATACCCCGCGGCATCCGCAAACAGGCAGGCGCCGTATATCGTTTGCCCGCCCCGTTTTATATCGACTAAGTTTTTTGCCAACTCATCCACCACTTCATTCGGAACATAGTAAGCAAGAGCCTTTCTGATATTCTGGCGCTCCTTATTCGTCTCAAAATAGTCCCATAACACGGCGCCAAAAAACCCGAAGGGCGCCTGTAAACACAGCGGAATGATAATGGGGTACCAGGTGCCGGCGGCTTTAAATTGATACTCCGCGGCGATGAGATAAAGAATGCTCAAACCTACGATCCCCAGCCCGGCGACTACGGGAGCGGTCATACGGCAAATGACTCCGACGAGTATGCCCCAGGTCAGAATGATAAGGATGTAATAGCGTGAGCCGACCGGCTGC
This sequence comes from uncultured Syntrophobacteraceae bacterium, assembly GCA_964404195.1. Classification (GTDB taxonomy): domain Bacteria; phylum Desulfobacterota; class Binatia; order UBA9968; family UBA9968; genus JAJPJQ01. Next base: position 9,061 of record CAYOJC010000032.1, on the reverse strand, counting down.
ACGTGCGTATCTTCCAGAAGATTTGAGAATGCGGTTGCGGCAATTTCTACGCCGCTGATAAATACGCCGTTGGTTCGTGAAAAAACCGTATAGAAGCTGTCCTGTCTTTGCGTCAGCAATATTTCGGAGAGTCCGACAAAAACGGCTTTGCCCTTCAGGTCCATCGGTAAAGCGCCGCCTGAACTTTCACCGAGGCGCAATGCTTGATAAAACGGCAGGGTGCTTAAAGTGCGGGGCGGCCCGTAATAATTCAGATATCGGCGATTGACGCCCCCGTACATCTTTATGAGAGATTTGACCAACCGATAAGTGTTCCCATCGCTCGCGGCAAGATTTGAGCGCTCCAACTCTTCAACCATTTTTTTGGCCACGAAGGGATCGCTTTCAAAAATTTCTCTGATATCTCTAACGAATCTTGTAGCGCCTCTTGCTTTAATCGCGGCGCCGGCGTCGCGCGGCATTTTCCCGGTTTGCTTCGGACTTACCTTTTCCAATAAACGGACAAAGCTGTCGTATGCCGGCAAAGCATAGATTTGGAATGCGACCGCGGGGAAAGTCGGCGAATCTCCGGAGCCCGTATGGAAGGTCCAATATTGGCTTACTCTGACGGGCATTCTGGGTAGAACAAAAGGCGCCGTGGCAACAGCCGACTCAGAAAGGGCGGCAATCGGTTTCACCACTTTCACGATACTGTGCTCTCCTCTAGAAGACCCGCTCACGTCCGAGGCGGACACCGTTTCTGCTTTAAGGGGTTCGGCAAGCACGACGTTGCGAGCTTTTTTTATTGCCTCAGCAAATGAATTGTTCTCCTTAGGGGAACCGGGCTCTAGGAAGTATAGGTCGAACGTAACAACCCGGGCGCCTGCTCTAGCCAGATTTTCAACCAAACGAGCATGGAGTGAACGAGGCCATCGATCGGGATTGCCGGACACGTTAAGACGCTCAGAGGACTCGCTATCTATGCTAACTACAACAACCTCCGACGGTGCTTTTCTGACTCCTCTCAGGCTGAAAAGCAAGCCCAGACCCGCGCCTTCCTCGAGATCATGCGCGAAATGGGAAAAACTTACCGCCACTCCTGCAATCCCTATGAAGAAGCCTAAGAAAGCGGATTTAAATAGGCGCGACATCTTGAAACTCACCAGGCGCTCAGTTGTCTGTGATCGATACCGGACAGGTCAACTTTCCTTAAGGGATCATGCCTCACGTTCCGATTCCTCTCGATACGTTCAACAATCGCCGGGCAGTCGCGTTAGAAAAGAAGCCCGGCTAGGAAAGCCATCGGGACAATGGCGTGGCATCGAAGATGTGACGGCATCAAAGGGCCCGGCCTAAGCAATGCAGTAAAATAGGGCAGGTTTACACGGAGTGTCAACCCCGAAGGGCTTGAGGGTGATGTCTCAGTCTGTGTGTAAATTCGGTTTGGGGGAGGAAGTGGAGGAGAAAATGGCTTTCACATTTGGCCGAGGAAAGAAGATGTCGGCCTGGTTGAGAGAGATGCCTAAGCTATTTTTCGATTGGGAAAACAGAGAAGGGGTGCTACCTCCAGAGTTGTGCGACAAACACAAACACGAGGAGGGCACACCGATGCTGCTTGAGCAAGCAACGGCACGCTGTGGATTCTCTTGATCGCCTACGTCACCAAATACATGCCGATCTGCATGCGCGCTTGCAGCGTCTCTCTGACTCAGGTCCACTGGGAGCTGGAAGACGCGTCGCAAATGAGTGGCGCTTCGTGGTGGTACAACTTCTCCCACATCGTGGTCCCTCTGATCCTGCCGGGACTGCTCGTCGGATGGGTTTATGTTTTGACCCTGACCTTCAAGATGCTCTCGTTGCCCGTTCTTCTCGGTCACGCGGGAACCGAGGTGATGCCGGTGCTGATCTTCGACCTCTACGAAGCAGGCCAGTGCACCCGCCTCTACGCGCTCGGCGTCGTGGTCGTTATTCTGGTAACCGTGTTGAGCTTGATCGCCCGGCAAGTGAGCCGCCGCTTCGGTCTGGAAGATATCCATTAGGAGCGGCCGTGATCGAAACGCAAAATTTGCGAAAATCCTACGTGCATTTTCCGTTTCTTGGCGACGGATTATGGTTATGTCACGGACTTGTCCGTCCCCAGGGAATTTGATAGTTTAGCCCGCATGAAAAATGTGAAGTGCTTATTTTTGGGTTTACTCCTACTTTCCGGCTGCGCAATCATTACCCCGATCAAGGATATGCCGCGTATTGTTCTCGGCGAAGCGTCCTTTTATCCCACTATATCGGCACACACTGATTCTTCGATCATAAGCGGTAATCGGGTCGAGCTCTTGTTCAATGGCGATCAGATATTTCCTGCGATGCTTCAAGCGATCCGCGGCGCGCAGAAAAGCATCACCTACGCGCAATACTTCGTTGAAGACGGCGCCATTGCCCATGAAATTGCCGAAGCCTTCGCCGAGCGCTGCCGCGCCGGCGTCCAAGTGAAAATATTGATCGACTCGCTCGGCGGCGGCAGTACGCCTCAAGATATCCGGGATCTGTGGAAAAAATCGGGTTGCCATCTGGAGTTGTTCCAGCGCATCAAGGTATATCAATTACTCACGCCGTGGGAGTTTTTAAATTATAATCATCGAAGTCATCGTCGTATTCTTGTGGTCGATGGAAAAATTGGTTTTACCGGCGGGCACGGGTTGAGCGACGCCTGGACCGGCGACGGACGGACTGCGGGGCACTGGCGCCAAACGGACGTAAGAGTCGAAGGGCCGATTGTCCAACAACTGCAAGCCGCCTTCGTCGAGAGTTGGCGGAGAACGACAGGGAATGTGCTTGGCGACGACGGCTATTTTCCAGCGCTCGATTTGCAGGGGAAAGCTTATGCGCAAATAGTCAAAAGCTCGCCTCTGGGCGGCAGCTTCGGGACCTACCTGCTATTCCTGCTCTCGATCACGTCGGCACAAAAAAGCATCCACATCGCGAACCCCTATTTCTTCCCTGATGACACGATCGAAGAGGCCTTGATTAACGCCGTGAAAAGGGGCGTGAAGGTGGTGGTGCTCACTCCGGAAAAAGGCGACCATGCGACGACCTCTTCGGCGAGCCATGGCGGTTTAGGCCCTTTCCTGCTCGGAGGGGTTGAAATCTACGAATATCAGCCGGCTCTCATGCACACTAAAGCCATGGTCGTGGATGGCATATGGGCGACCGTGGGAAGCGCGAACCTTGATTACCGTTCCCTCGCTATTAATGAAGAACTCAATCTTGTCGTATACGGCGCTGTGTTCGCCCAGGAGCTCGAAAAATCTTTTCAGGAAGATCTGAAGTATTCCAAAAAGCTGACTTACGAAGCTTGGAATTCACGGCCCTTTATGGACAAAATTCTGGAACTGTTCACCATCCCGATAAAAGAACAGTTGTGAGCAGCGCCTCTTTTGCAAGGCTTCTGGGGTCAGTCTGATCCCAGAAGATCCCCCGAAACCCGCGCCATCCGCCGCCCGGAACGTGAGGTATGGGTTACATCATTCCGCGACTTAGCCCTCAACCAGATGAAACGTGTTACCTCTGGACGTGGAATCTTTCGTTCTCGTTCGGGTGGCAAGCCAAGATTCAGGACCTGACACTGACGTTGCTGTGAATTAAATAATTAAATGTCTGACACCGCCACTCATCCCCAGATGTTTTTCACAGCCGTTACCGCGTCACCGGCCGAACCGACATTCCACCGCTCGTGCCGAAGATGGAGCCCAACAAGCTTCCGCTGATTCCGCTCGACCCGGCAATTTCCACGAACGCATCGTTCGGGAGTTCAGGTCCGTGTCTCGCGCCTTTTTGGATTCACTGCCGCTGAAAATTCAGAAAAGATTGTCAATATTGCAATGTCTGACCCTTGACATGACCCCAAAGACATAATCGGTTCCCGTCGTTGGTCCTTGCGTATTTTGCTTGGTCGCGTTTAAGAATTTATGAGATGGAGGGACGGTGAGGGAGACCGCAACGCCCCCTATCGACTTTTATTCTCCTGCGCCGTTTCTTCTTCGGTCGTCTGATGCCCACGGGAGCGGTTTTTACTCCGGTTCGATTTTTCATGTTGAACGCTCTCAGGCCAAGCCCTTGCGAAACTATGCGCGAGATAATCGCGGGCCTGCGACCTTTTAGATCGGCCGCAGGCCTGCATATCTTCTCCAGGTCTTCTATCGTCGCCTTAGCGGTTCGCGATCTGGAGATTATTGACAACCTTCGAGACGCCTTTGACGCCGCGCGCCACTTCTTCTGCGTGATTCTTCTGGTCCGCAGACTCGACGGTGCCGGTGAGGGTGACAACCCCCTTGATAGTATCAACGCTCACGCGGACCAAAGTCTTAATTTTGTCCGCCGCCAGCTTTGCCTTTACCGCCGTCGTGATCGCCGCGTCATCGACGAATTGCTCTACCTTCTCTGACTTATCGGCTGCTGTCATAGCTGCCTGGGCGCCCACCAACGAAAGCATCAGCGCCAGGGCCAAACTCTTTCCTAAATTCCTCATGTCTACACCCTCCTCTAGAGATTTGGATTGGTGAAGATAGTATGCTCTTCACCTACTCCATAAATATAGCGTGGGAATGAGGTTGTCAAATTCTTAGCTGAAATTTTCCTGAGTGACTCCTGCCTGAACTCATCACGCTGCCGACTTTAGCTTCCGAGATTCTGCCTGCTCTGCCTCAATCGCTGCTACCACCTGCTTGATGGCTGCGTATCCCTTGACCCTCTTGAATCCCTGCTCGCAGTGAAGCAGCACAGCTCCCAACCACCGCTGAGACATCCGACTCCCACGATACCGCTTGAGATTGTCTTCGCAGTCCCTCACCGTAGAGAACATGCTCTCTATCGGATTGGTGGAGTGGAGCGTCTTTCTGAGCAGCGCCGACACCTTAAGCCGGTGAAGCGTCAGGATCTCCTCGCGCGCCTCCCGCAACGACTCGGCTGCCGATTCGTTGAGCTGGCTTAGCCACTGCTCAAAGTCCCGCAGCATCCTCTTGGCATCGGCGTAACTGTTCTGTTCCAACGCCGCTCGAAACCGCCGATGCGCTTCCTGCCTCCACCGCTTGGCCAGGTGGCGCTGGATGTTGCGATCCTTGTGAATCGTGCAACGTTGGTGTACGAGCCCGCTGCCTACTCGCTCTTTGGTCAGTCCGTTGGGGTCAGGCTTTCTATTCTGGACAATCTTCCTACGGCTCTGATATTACATCCTTCATGGCTCGTCGTCCTAGAGTACATTCGACCGGGCTGCTCTACCACGTCATTGTGCGCGGCAACCAGAGGCAGAAGACCTTTGGAGATGACCGAGATTATCAGGCTTACCTCGAACGTCTCGCTAAGTACCAAAGAAAATTTGGCGTAAGGGTCTATGCTTATTGCTTCATGCCCAATCACGTCCATCTGCTGGTTGAGGTCTCAGGCGAACCGCTATCGAAGTTCATGCAAGGATTGCAGCAGGCATACACGCAATACTTCAACCGACGGCATGGCAAGGTGGGACATCTCTTCCAAGGGCGATACCACGCGATCGTGTGTGATAAGGACGAGTATCTGCTAGGCTTGGTCCGCTACATTCATCTGAACCCAGTAAGGGCCAAGATGGTACGTCGTTCTGAACAGTTTCGTTACAGCGGGCACGGGGACTACTGCGGGAAAGAAGCTAAGATCGTCGAATCATCCGTGGTGCTAAAGCTCCTTGGAGGGAAAAAGGGCTACCAGAGATTTGTATCAGACGGGTTAGAAGAAGGGCACAAGGAAGAGTACTACGAAGTTGAGGACCAGCGGTTTTTAGGACCGGAAGGATTTGGAGAGAAATTAGTAAGTCGGCCGGAGAAAATGGGAAAGTTGCCGCAGAGAAAGAAACCTTTAGTAAGATCACTAGGAGCCTTGGCGGAAAGCTTAGGAGTACGGTCGGACTTCTTAAGGGGTACGGATCGAAGCTGGAAGATCTCCAGAGCTAGGGCGATTGTAGGGTATGTTTTAGTTCGAAGGCTTGGTTATCGACTGACAGAGGTAGCGCCGTCTTTAGGTAGAGACCTAGCCACAGTGAGTTCCTTGATATCGAGATTGGCAGCACGAATCCGTGCAGATAGGAACCTTAACAGGCAAGTCGATAGATTAGTAAAGATTGTCTAGAATAGAAAGCCTGACCCCAAATGACTGACCCCAAATGACGAAATGGATTTTAGCCCGCGGGAAGAATGGGACGAAAAAGCGGGGGAGATGGCCGCGCTCTTCTCCGACTTCATCAAGCGGGCGGCGGCGCCCCACGCCGCATAGCGGGTTTCCCAGCCAGCCTGTCATGAAATACCCTCTGCTCCACATCAGTCTCCGCTCTTGAGGACACAAGATAAATCTTGTATCATCGCGTAGTGGATTGGCGTGTCGGCTACTTCCGGGAAGCCAGCGGAAGATCCCCCGTTGAGACATTTATCGATGGGCTGGCAATGGAGGAGAAAATCGAAACCATGGTCGGAATCGACATGCTTCGATCGCACGGGATCTCGCTCGGCCGGCCATGGGCGACTCCCTTGGGTAAGGGACTGTGGGAACTGCGGATAAGAACCAGACGGCAATTGCGCATACTATATTTTTTGCATACGGAGAAGACCTTCGTGCTTCTGCATGGATTCGTGAAAAAGACGCGTGAGGTGCCGCAATCGGAAATTCAGATCGCCTTGCGGCGCATGAAGCAGTATCTTGGGAGGTGACAGTTATGGACGATTTTCAAAAGCAGATGCACCGTTTGAAGCGGAATCCCGCTTTTGCGGCGGCGTTCGACAAAAGAAGAACGGAAGCGGAGGTCGCGTTTCAGATCCGCCGCCTGAGAGAAGCGAAGGGATGGTCGCAAAAAGATTTGGCTAAAAAGGTGGGCTGTAGCCAACAAGCCGTGTCCGCTGTCGAGCAGGCGGGATACAAACGCCATTCGCTGCCCCTATTGCGTCGGATCGCGGCGATTCTCGATGCGGACGTCATCGTAGCTCTCGTGCCGCGACGAGCGGCATGAACTGAGACACGCGGATAAAAAGAGAGTCTGACAAAGGAGAAAAAGATGCCGAACGTTAAACTACCGACAGGCGTCGATCTCTATTACGAGTCTCGCGGTCAAGGAGAGCCGCTGATACTGGTGCCGTCGACCGCCTTCTCCTGCGAGGTTTGGAAACCTTCGCAGATGCCGCTGGCGCAATCGCTCAATTTGATTGTCCACGATCCACGGGGATGCGGCCGCTCGGTAGCCAGGCAAAACGTTTACACGATTGAACAGATGGGGGCGGATATCGTCGCGCTCATGGATCATTTGAAGATTCCCGCGGCCCATCTCTTGGGCCACTCCATAGGAGGGCGTATCGCGCTCGCCGCCGCGCAGAATTATCTCGGGCGGGTGAAGAGCTTGATTATGGCGGCGAGCGGCTCGGGCCCCGCGGCGCGACCGGGATCGGATTGCATCGTGGGTCTCCCGCATCGCCTGGTCTTCGAGCTTGCCGAAATGGGTTTGGAGAAAATGATCCATTATGAAATTTGCGAGTCGGATACGTTCTTCACGAAAGAATACCGCGATCGCCATCGCGATAAAGTCGAAGAATTCTTCAGGCTCGCCTGGGCGACCCACGCCAAGCTCTCGGAGTTCGTCCATATCTGCATCGCGCGCCACAATTTTGAAGGCACGCACCGGCTTGGCGACGTGCGAGTTCCAACGCTGGCGGTGATCGGCGATCACGACAGCGGCAGGAGCAATCACCTGGCGCAAGTGGAGATTCTCGTCAAGAGAATTCCGGGCGCCGAGCTCAAAGTTCTAAAGGGACAATCGCACGGCTTTTTCTGGCAGGCGGCGGAGGAAACCAACGCGCTCGTTCTCGATTGGGTCAAGAATCACGGCGGCGTCGTGCCGCTAGAGGACTCACGGGGGTTGTGAAGGTTCCGCTTGCCCAAAGAGCCAAGAGCGGACTTGACCCCTTATCCTTATTGACCCCTTATTGAAAATTATGGCTGGTCCGTCCTGTGGTGGATCCGTGGCGGGATTTCCGAATCCTTCTTCACCGCAGAGAACCAACCTAACGCGGCGGCAAAGGTTTGTTGCCGTTGATGGTATTAAAGAGTTCGATGGTCTCCGCGTCACGCGGTATCGACCTTATGATTTCTTCCTGACTCTCCGGCATCAGCGCGCTGGGATCGTCTCCGGTCAGCTTCTTGAATTCCTTGTGGAACTCAGGGTCTTGAAAGGTCTTCCTCATTGCCTCGCGCAGAATTTGTACCTGCTCTTTGGGCGTACCGGGAGGAATGAGGTAGGGCGTTCCGACGAGTCTGGTAGAGCGCATTAAGGTCAAGAAGCGCCGCTCTCTCTCTGATTTCGCAAAGCCGTCGATTTCGGGGAGATGATCGAATTCCGGCTCCTTGTCTTCTCTGGGTATTTTCAAGATGGCCACAAAATCGAATAGCCCCTTTTTTACCGCATCGGGGTTTCGCCGGAGCGTCTCGGCGGTGTTGTTGCTGCGCGCATCCAACTCACCGCTCGCCATGGCCACATCGACTTCTAGAGACGAATAGCCCAAGACAAATTTGGTCTCTTTGAGACCGAGAAGCCAGGTAAAAGTGCGTCCGTAAGTATAAGTGGTATGGCCAATGGACGTTGCGCCGATTCTAAGCCCGGAATAGGCCCGGACCTTTTCTAAGTTATTCAGCCCCAACTCTTTCCTAATAAAAAGCACATAGTGGAAGGCGCTATCCGTCGATCCGAGCCAATGGAATTTATTGAGGTCATATTGTATGCCGCTTTCACCGAGGACGGCGCTGGTCACAATCCCACTGCTAACGTGTCCGATGGTGAGACCGTCCGGTCGCGCCGAACCAAAAATGTAGTTGGCCGCTTTGCGACCGCCACCGCCCGGCATGAACTCGCTTACGATGCTGGGATTTCCCGGAATATGCTTCCTTAAAAAAGGTATAACCGCTCTCGACCGTGTGTCTCCTGAACCGCCGGCCTCGCGTCCCTGAATCAGTTTTATGGTCTTGCCTTGATACTGACTCTCGTATAACTAATGGATATATCTAGGCGCGTGGCCACGGCAGA
>CAYOJC010000031.1:0-44565 GCA_964404195.1 uncultured Syntrophobacteraceae bacterium | reverse complement strand
GCACTGGACACCCACCACGACCGCCTTCAGGATGCAATCACCCGCGTTGGTGGGTGCCAGTGATGGTGAGCGTTATGCCGAAAGCTTTCAGCGAAAAATGGTCGGAGTCTTTTGTCGCGTGAAAAAAACGCCGAGGGTCTTACTTCTGCAGTGCTTTGCGAAACGCATCTCGATATTCCACGCTGTAGAGGCGGCGGAAATCTTCCGGATACTGTTCGCCCGGCTCCATCTTGAGATCGACCAAAATCGGGCCGTCTTCTGTCAAAATTCGGTCTAGGGCGCGATCCCAGTCTTCCAACTTCGAGAACTCGTAGGTCTTCGGATAGCCAGCCGCCGCGGCCAGGCCGGTGAAGCTCACGTGCCCGGCATTCGGAATGCGTACCGCGCCGTTGGTCTCGTAGGTGCCGTTTTCGCAGACGCAGTGAATTAAATTTTTCGGCTTCGCATGGGCTATCGTCACCAGGCTGCCGAGATTCATCAACAGGCTGCCGTCGCCGTCGAGCACGATCACTCGCCTGTCGGGCCGGCCCAGTGCCAGTCCCAGGGCGTGAGAAGAGCCTTGCCCCATCGCGCCGGTGAACGTGTAGTTCCATTGGCTGGGCGAGATGTGAATCCATTCCTGCGCTGCCGTGTAGACGGCCACCACAATCTGGTCTGTTCGGTGCCGAGCCAGTGCTTTCAGGCATTCGTCCCGCTTCATCATCAGACCGGCTCCCTTCCGATCAGCATGACCACGGGCGCCGAGCGCTCGTAGGCTCGCTCGACCGCAGGGACGATCTTTTCCACGTCGGTGCCTGTCTCGATCAAATGATGCTCGACCTGCATCGCGTCCAAGACAGGTTCGACAATACGGAGCCCGTAGCGCTTCGACTTCGTCGGCGCGATACCCGGCTCTTTGCCGAGGAGGCCCACCATGAAGCAGACCGGATTTTTTCCTTCGACGGCGACGCCGCGCATCGCGTTGAGCGAATCGAGCAGGCCGGTGTACTGGATGAGCAGCAGCGCGCGATGACCGGCTGAGTAAAGGCCGCTGCAGATGGAGATCCCTTCGTCTTCCTTGCATACTTGCACGACGCGCAGCTCAGGGTCTTTGAGCATCGGCTTCAACAGATGCTCGCTCGTCACGCGATCCGGCAGCGCGACGATGAAGCGAATGCCGGCGCGCTTCACTTCTCTTATGATCTCGCTGGCCTTGAGCGGCTCGTTCACTTTTTGCCTTTGCTTTGCAGCTCCGCCTTGATCTCGCGCAGCAAGGACAGATCGGCAACGCGGTCGAGGGGCACGTCCGCTGTCACCTGCGCGTCCTTTTTCATATTGTCGAACACGGATTTGAGCACCGGCTCCTCCACGTCGCCCTCGGTGTTGAGCACCTGTTTGATGATGCGATAACTATCGGCGGCGACCCTGGGGTCGAGGTTTAATTCTTTTTGCAGGTACTTAACCACTTCGGTTTCATGTTTCACAATATAGTCCAGACTGCGCAGAATCGCTCGAACCACCGCTTTGGCCTGCTCGCGCTTATCTTGCAAATGATCGAGCCGGGCGACCAATCCTCCCTGGATGTCGCGAATGTCGAATGCGTTCCCCAAGTCCGTATACCCCGCCACCGTCGCCATCGAAGTGTACGGCGGACTTAGAATCGTGGCATCCACCGCTTTACCCAACAGAGCCGCGTACTCTGGGCCGTCGTGTTGGTCGTGATGTAGGTTGCCTTATCGTTGGCGCCGCCGCGCCTTTCAAGACGGCGCGCATGCCGAGGCCGCCGGCGGCGGAGTAGTCGAGCTCGCCCGCCTGAAGCGCGATGATTCCAATGGGAGGTCTGATGACGATGAGCTCGATATCGATTCCCTCCTCTTCGAAGATGCGCTTGTCCTTGCCGAAGTAATACGGAAAAAACGTCAGTGACTTGGCAGGCACGGTCATTTTCACTTTTTCGAGCGGCCGGCGCGCTTGGCCCGCGCTCGCAGTTTCCGCGAAACTGCGCGACAGAAGAAGAGCCGCGAGCAGGCTCAACAGCAATGACGCTCTAGTGTGGTGTCTCACGTTTTCTTCCTTGAGCCTTATCCTTCGTGTGCTTCGTGTCCTTCGTGGTCAAAAAGTTTATCACCACGAAGAGCACGAAGGTCACGAAGTTCTCAAGTGGACGATGTGCTTTCCGAATTTTTTCAGCACGCGTTCTTTCTTCTGAGATCACCGAATTCATGTGCCGCTCTGTCCGGCTGCGCCGATCATGATCAAGCATAGAAACGGTTTCCACTCATCGAATTACGCGAGGACCTTCCCGACGAGCAGCGGTATTGCAATTTCTTCAACATAGTTTAGAACTCTCGAAGGTGTCAATGTCAATGGGGATGGACGATTTTGATCGGAAGGCGCGGCGCCATCCGAAACTCCTGTCTGAAGGCATCTCCCTGCGCTTGCTCGATTTATCTGTAGGAAATTTCCTTCCTCTTGCAGCGATTTGTTTCTCGTTCCGCGCTGGATCTCAGCCCGGCCGAATTTGTTTTACCTGCGCTCCATTTGTTCAAGATTGGACAAGATATCGAATTCAAGACAATCGAGGCAGTTATACCGCGCCGCTTTTTTCGAATTATGGGGCTTCTTGTCTCAAACTTCGTGCGTGGTATAAGTCTTGCTATCACCAATCCAACTCAAGGGGCGATTTCTGAATCCAGATCGAAATCAATCCAATGAAAAGGGGGGACCTATCGATGGCTATTTGGAAAGAAACCAGCAAGGAAGGCGCCGTGATTCCGTTCGAGGCGGCGCGGGAAAATCCGCCGGCTTCGGAGACGGCTTCGGCTTTAACTCCGGCGCCGGCGAGGCGCACGGGTGAGGCTAAAGCTTCGGTGATCGGCACCGGTTTGGTGATCGAGGGTAAAATCGAAGGCGACGGAGACGTTCACATCGCGGGCAGCTTCAAGGGCGACGTGCGGGTAAACGGCGACGTTACCATCGAGCCGGGAGCGCGCATCACCGCCGAGATCAGCGCGGGCACGGTGACCGTCGGCGGTCAGGTTGAAGGAAACATCAACGCCTCGACTCAAGTGAAGCTGCTGCAATCGGGTCAATTGATCGGGGACCTGAAAGCCAAGTCTCTCACCGTAGCGGACGGCGCGCGCATGCGCGGGCGGGTCGAGTTTGGCTGGGACGATCACGAATCGAAAAAGATCGAGCTCAACGTCGTAAAAAAGACCGACAACAGAACGGCGACCATATAACGGCTCTATGAAGCTCCTCAATTCGGGGTTGGGCGCGACCCGGATCTGTCCTCATTGCAGGTCTGAGATCCTGCAGAGCTCCACCACCTGCCCGGCGTGCCGTCATTTCCTACGCTTCGAGGCGGTCAAGGGCGCCGTCAAGGCTCCGATTTCCGTGGAGCCGCTGCGCGTCGAAGCCACCGTTCGCCAGCCGGTCGGCGGTAAAGGTTGCGAATATTCGCTGGTCGTGACCGTGCGCAACGACCGCGGCGAGGAACTGACCCGGCAGGTGATAGCGGTGGGCGGGATCAAGCCCGCGGAAGCGCGCATCTTCACGGTTTGGGTCGAGGCCTATACAGCGGAAACCGCCTCGACCGCTCCGTTGTTGGAAGAAACGACGGCAGACTAGCCGCAGGCGCACATCCGAGGGCGGGTATCGAAACATGCCCATCCTCTTCGGTGGAATTCAGTCTTGCGGACGTGTACCCTCCTGAGGTATGCGCGTCCCCAGGGAATTTTTCTTTTTAGCCGCCGCCCTCCTCGCATTCCTCGTTTCATCCACAGGCCTGGCCCTCGGACAAACTTCAGCTTCGCCGCCGCGTCGGCGGCCGCCATCCGCTCGGGCGGAGCAGTCGGAGCTGATCGAGAGGATGAAGGTATCCAGGGCCGGCTTCGAGCAGCTTCTCGCCGCGTATGAGGAGCAATTTCACAGTCAAAGTGCCGAGCTTGCCCGCCGGAGACGGCTTTACGAGAACGGGGAGGTTTCAAAATCGTTTTTAATGTCTGCCGAGCGGGACTTGGCCAGCACCCGCGCCCACATGATGGAAGTACAGCAGTGGATCTTCGAAGACGATTTCGCCCTCGACGAAGCCCTGGCGCGCGAAGAGATTCTCCGCGGCCCCTCTTTGGCCCTGGGCGGTTATGCCGAGTCGCAGACTTTGATTCGATTCAACGGCGCGGCGAAATGGTCGCTCGCGGATTCCGCGAAAATAGAAAAATTTTTCTTGGGACGGTTCGGCCGCGCGCTGCCGGTGAGCGCCTTGGGGCAAACCTCCGCGCACGACCGCATGAGATTCGACCATCACGACGCTATGGACGTGGCGGTGCATCCCGACAGCGATGAGGGACGCACGCTCATGGCGTTTCTCAGGCAGTCGGGAATACCCTTTATGGCGTTTCGCGGCAAGATGGCCGGATCGGCCACCGGCGCGCACGTCCACATCGGCAAGCCGTCGTTTCGGATCGCCTCGCCTTAAAAAGAATTTTGAATTTTAGATTTTGGATTTTGGATTGAAATTCAAAATCAATCCACAGTTTCAGTTTTTGGGAAAACGGGGAAGCCCACCCGGCCGATGAAGGGGAGCTTCAGCGCGGGTCGCTTCACGTCCATTCCGAAACTCAATCCGGCGACGTTGAATTCCAATCCTTCTTCCAAGCCCACCAATACTCCCAGCAAGCCGTAAACCGATAACTGCACGCCGGTGCCGCTCGGCGCCCGGTCGACGGGGAATCCGTCGATCGGAAAATCTTTTCCGATCGCCGTGACCGGCAATTGTAGCCTCAGCTCCGGAACCTGCCGCGCCACGTATGCGGTGAACGTGTTGCTGTTCGGTCCGGGCCACAGCCGGTACTCGTTCGCGTACGGGTAGGTCTCGACCGCCTTCAGAATCTTCCCGATCACGCCGCTTGCTTCCGGCCCGCGCAAGTCGGCGAGCAGCTCCGGCCGGTTGCCGAACCAGTTCCGGTCCGGAATTCCCGGTTCGGAGAACAGTCCGGACAAATTGCGCATCAAACGCCAGCCGACGACTTGATGGACCGTGAAGTGCGGGGCATTCTCCGGTTTGGTCGATATCCACGTATGGACGCCGAAGATGCCGCGCCAGTTGAGCGCGCGCGCCGCGTACACCTGGACCACGGCCTCGGGCGTGCGCGCGGGATCGGGCGCGATGCCGGCGCTGTCGCGGTTGGCGGTGCGGTAGTCCTGTCCGAGGGAGATCTGTCCGGAAAGAATCATCAACGCGGGGATCGCGACGAGCAGGACGGCTATCCATTTAAACAGCGACATCGATGAACATTCTAGCGATCTCGCCGCATGAATACCAGTAGGGGCGGTTCGCGAACCGCCCCCTACTTGAATGTCGTGTTGGATCGAGGGATGATCGCGTGGTCGGATAAATGCCGTGATCGTGCTCGTGGCTCGTGCTCGTGGGGCGGGGACGAACACGAGCACGAGACATAGGAGACCCGCTTCGAAGTGACACGAACACGTGATTACCGCATCGGCCACGGCTTCGACGTGCATCGCTTTCAGCGCGGGCGAAAGCTCGTCCTGGGCGGCGTCGAGATTCCTCACGCCGTGGGTCTCGCCGGCCATTCGGATGCCGACGTGCTGCTGCACGCTTTGATCAACGCTCTGTTGGGCGCGATGGGCAAGGGAGATATCGGGACGCACTTCCCGGACAGCGATCCGCGCTACAAAAACATTTCCAGCGAAAAGTTGCTCGCGCAGGTTTTGCAGATGCTGCGGCGGGGAAGATTCCGCGTCGTCAACGGGGATGTTACAGTGATCGCGCAAAAGCCGAGCCTGGCGCCGTTCTTCAAGAAGATTCGCGCGCGCGTGGCGCGGCTTCTGAAAGTTCCAGTAGAAAGAATCAATCTCAAGGCCGCGACGACCGAAGGACTGGGATGGATCGGAGCGGGACGCGGCATGGCGGCGACGGCGGTCGTGCTGCTGGAGAAGCGAAGGCGGTAAGATATCGTTGCTCGCCCCCGTCGGAATGCCTTTCGGTCACGCAACTTGTTGACAAACAAAATTTTCTATAATATTCACAACATCTAATCTCGATGGCTCCCGATTCTTCCAACTCAGGCCATCAAGCGCGCGAACAAGAAGTAGAGCGGTTAGCGCAAGAACTTGGCCGCCTGATCCAAAGTGCAGAACCCGAAAAACGGGAAGATCTCAAAGATCTCGCCTTCACTCTCATCCGCGAGGAGATTTTCGAGAGGGGCGCGGCTGAACAAAAGAGCGACGGAACGACTCGTCCCTTCAATCCGCTCGCAACCGGCGTTCTCATTTTCGTCTTGGGAGCGGGACTGTTTTTTCTCTTCGCGGGGGTGGGGCTGGCTCTCATGTTGGGTGGCGTGATTTTCATCGTGTGGGGCGCGATCATCAGTTGGCTCAAACATTAAAACGGTCATGGCAGAAGACGTAAAGAAGACTGAAGTCAAGAGAGGGATCTGGTCGCGGCGCGATTTTTTCACCCGGTTGGGCTGGAGCGGTTTTGGAATTTTCGGCCTCTTCAGCCTGCTCGGTTTTCTGCGTTCCGCTTTTCCCCGGGTTCTTTTTCAGCCGCCAGCGACCTTCAAGGCCGGCTTGCCTTCGGACTACGCGGTGGGCGAGGTCAGCGAGAAATTCAAGCAGGAGCAGCGCGTCTGGATCGTGCGCGAGGAAGAAGGCATCTACGCGGTTTTCGCCAAGTGCACGCACCTCGGCTGCACGCCGCGCTGGCTTGCGGCGGAAAATAAGTTCAAATGCCCGTGCCACGGGAGCGGATTTTACAAATCCGGTCTGAACTTCGAGGGCCCGGCGCCCCGGCCGCTCGATCGCCTGAAAGTCACGGTGGGCGAGGACGGGCAATTGGTCGTAGATAAGAGCAAGATCTTGAGAATGGAAGCCGGCCCGGAGCCTGAAGAGCAGCATCCGGAGAGCGTGCTCAAAGCTTAACGGGATAACTATGGCATTCAAAGACAAGCTGGAAGAAATTAAAAAAGATATCGTCGAGAGCCATGTCTGGAAGGCGATCTTCCGCCACGGCTACGAAGACACTCCGCGCAACCGCGTCCTCATGGTCACGGCCAACGTCTGGATGCATCTTCATCCGGCCAAGGTGCGCCGGCACGGCGTGCGCATGCGCTTTACCTGGTGCATGGGCGGGCTCACGTTTCTCATGTTTCTCATGACCGTCGTCACCGGCATCTATCTGATGTTCTACTATCGTCCCGTGGCGGAGTACGCCTACGCCGACATGAAGTACCTGGAGTTCGACATGCCCTTCGGCATGCTCATGCGCAACATGCACCGCTGGGCGGCGCACGCCATGGTCGTGTTCGTCTGGCTGCACATGTTCCGCGTGTTTCTCACCGGCTCGTACAAGCCGCCGCGGGAATTCAACTGGATCGTCGGCGTGCTGCTGCTGGTCCTGACGCTGCTCCTTAGCTTTACGGGTTATCTGCTGCCGTGGGACCAGCTTTCGATCTGGGCCGTGACGGTCGGCTCCAACATGGCGCGCGCCTCACCACTTCTCGGACACGAAGGACCGTTTCACGAGCTGGTCGGCGCCAATCCCGTTTACGACGCGCGGGCCTTTCTTTTCGGGGGCGGGGAAATCGGACCGCACACGTTGCTCCGATTTTATATCCTGCACTGTATCTTTATTCCGCTCGTGGCCAGTCTTCTGATGGCGGTGCATTTCTGGCGCATCCGGAGAGACGGATTCTCGGGTCCTTCGCTTTAACGCGATTTAGGCTCAATTCAAAATGCAAAGTGCAAATTTCAAAAGGCAGAATGAAAACAGAAACAGAAATAAATATGGGAATTGGGGATCTGCAATTTTGACTTTTACATTTTGCAATTTTCATTTTGCAATGGGTTAAGCATATGGCAGACACCGCTGAGAATAAACAGAAGCCCGTCATCCTGGACGATAAGATCCATACCTGGCCGCATCTCGTGCGCGTCGAGTTCCTGGTCACGATTTTCGTCCTGGTCGTGCTCACGCTCTGGGCGCTGCTGCTCGACGCGCCGCTCGAAGAGCCGGCCAATCCCACGAGGACGCCCAATCCGTCGAAAGCGCCCTGGTATTTCCTCGGACTGCAGGAGATGTTGGTCTACTTCGACCCCTGGCATGCCGGCGTCGTCTTGCCGACTCTCATTATCATCGGCCTGATGGTGATTCCTTTTATCGACATCAATCCCGCCGGGAACGGCTACTACACCTACAAAGATCGTAAATACGAGATCCTCACCTTCTTTTTCGGCTTTCATATTCTATGGGTGAGCATGATCATCATCGGGACCTTTTTCAGAGGCCCGGGCTGGAACCTCTTCTGGCCATGGGAGCACTGGGACCCCCACAAGGTCGAGGCGTTGACCAATGTCGATCTCCCCTATCTCTTGGGATTCCGGGATTATTATTGGTCTGCGGCATTTGGACTATTTTGCGTCGTGGCATATTTCGTCGTCGGCATGGCACTCTTTTATCTCTGGGTCGTTCGGGTCAAGGGGAAGGAGTTCATGGAGCGTTGGGGACCCGTGCGCTTTGGGATCACCGCGTTTCTTATCGTCACGATGCTCGCGCTTCCCGTGAAGATGTTCCTGCGGCTCGCCTTCAACGTGAAATACATCCTGGCCACCCAGTGGATCAACATCTGATCCCCCGATGTTCTACGTCGCCAAAGTTTTCCAGGCGCTCGGGATTGCTGACGTGGGCTACGCGCTTTACGTGGGCGTCTCGCAAGGCCGCTCGATGGCGGAGGAGATCGTGCTCACGCTCGTCGGGGTGGGACTTTTTTCATTGGGTCGGGCGCTTGAGAGAAGGGTAGCTTGAGCGATGGCGGTTCGGGGCGTCGACGAAAAAGAGGAAAAGAAATCTTACGGCAGCGTGTTTCTGCTGGGCAGCGCGTTGATGGTGGTTGTCACCCTTTGGTCTTTTTGGGATGACAACATCACGCGCCGTCCCTGGAAAAAATTCCAGGCGAATTTCTACCGGCTGGATTATCGCAAGGCCAAGGCGGCCTACGCGGAAGAGGACAAGAAACTCCAGGCCGATCCTGCTTACCAAGAGCAGGTCAAAAAACTCAAGGCCGAACAGCAGAGCCTGGCGAAGGGCGACCTGGCCAAGAAGCTGGCGGAGCTCAAGCGCCAGGAAATCAGCGCGGACGTTCGCTTCAAGGATCTCGACCAGGAAGTCAAATTCATCAAGAGCGAGCTGGAAGAGGCGTGGTACGAGTACGATCACGCCGTGCAGCAGGGAAGGTCCCTCAAACCCTACGAGGAAAAAATCCGTGAGCTGAATCAGCAGAAGGAAAAACTCGATCCCGGCGTCGAAGCGGCGAAGCAGAAGCGCGACCAGATCAAAGAAGAGATCAAGAAGATCAACTCGGGCATCAAGGATCTGGAAACCCAGCTCGCCAAGATGATCGCCGAGCGGGACAAATGGCTGACGCCCATCCAGAATGCCACGATCCAGTTAGGGCCTCTGTCGATTTACAAAATCCCCAATATCCGCCAGCTCGCGCTGAACGAGTTCGACCGCAACGCTTTCGATCAGCCCGTTGCCCGCGTAGACCGCTGCCAGACCTGTCATTTGGCGATCAACCGCGCGGGATTTGAAAACGAGCCGCAGCCTTTCCGCACCCATTCGCGCCGCGAAGTGCTGCTGGCCGACAACGCCCATCCGCCGGAAAAATTCGGCTGTACGGCGTGCCATGACGGGCAGGGCGCCTCCGTCAACAGCGTCAAGCAGGCCCACGGAGAGGTGCATTATTGGGAGTTTCCCCTGCTGCGGGGAGCGAAAGTCCAATCGAGTTGTACCTCGTGCCATCTGAACGTTCAGGGCTTCCAGGACGCGCCGCTCCTCGCCCAGGGCCAGCGGACCTTCGAGCAGATTGGCTGCACCGGCTGCCATCTGGTGAAGGGCTACGAGGACATTCCCAAAATCGGACCGACCCTCAAGCGCATCAGCGCCAAGGTCGATCCGAGCTGGATGGTCCGGTGGATCGAGAACCCGCACAAGCTCCGGCCACGGACGCGGATGCCGAATTTTGAATTCAAGCAGGACGAGGCGATAGCGATCTCCGCCTTTCTCTGGTCGCTCTCCAAAGAAGAAGGCGACAAGTGGCTGCAGGAGCATCCGACGCCCGCCGGTGTCCGCGACGGCGATAAGAGTCTCGCGGCGGAAGGCAAGGCGCTCGTCGAATCGATCGGCTGCAAGGGTTGCCACGGTTTTGCCGAGGGAGAATTCAGCACGGTCGTCGGCAAAGAAAAAGATCTCGTCCCCAATCTCAAAGACATCGCGTCCAAAGTCGGTCCGCGCTGGGCATACCACTGGGTCAAAAACCCGCGCGACTATTTCCCGCAAACCCACATGCCGAGCCTGCGCCTCACCGACGCGGAGGCGACGGCGATCACGAGTTACTTGATGACCCTCGGAGCCAAGCCCGAGCCGATCGCCGGCATCGAAGAGCGGTTTGCCGACCCGAAAAACATCAAGCGCGGAGAATCGCTGACGCGGAAGTACGGTTGCACCGGCTGCCACGATATCCAGGGCATGGAAAAAGAGTCGCGCATCGGCGTCGAGCTGACGACCTTCGGCTCGAAGAAGCTGGAAGAATTATTTTTCGGCAATCACACCGACATCCCGAACACCTGGGACGACTGGACTTACAACAAGCTCAAGACGCCGCGCACGTATGCTACCGAGCGCGTCGAGCAGGTCATGCCGCAGTTCAATCTTGCCGACGAGGACATCAAGGCGCTCAGGACGCTCCTCGCCGGTTTTCAGGACCGAAAAGTTCCCCCGCGCTATCTCGCCGACCGCGGTCAAAGAGTCGTCCAGGTCGTCGAAGGCCGCCGGCTGATGCAGCAGTACAACTGCGTCGGCTGTCACGAGATCGAAAAAAGAGGCGGCTTCATCAAACGCTACTACGAGGAGAATCCCGCATTGACGCCGCCGGTTCTCACCGGCGAAGGCGAGAAGGTTCAATCGCCCTGGCTCTTCGGTTTCATCAAGGAGCCTATCGGTCTCCGTCCCTGGCTGAAGCTGCGCATGCCCACGTTCCAGTTGAACGATGCCGAGGTCAATCAACTGGTCGGTTACTTCAACGGCCTTTCAAAGGTAGAAATTCCCTACGCCTATTTCGACGAGCGGAAGGTTCCGAAAGAAAATCTCGATGCGGCGCGGATTCTAGTCTCCAAGGATTACTTCAACTGCTTTAGCTGCCACCAGCAGGGCGACAAAAAGCCCGAGGGTCCGCCGGAAGGCTGGGCGCCCGATCTCACTCTGGCGCGGAATCGTTTGAGCCCCACCTGGATCATCAAGTGGCTGCAAGACCCGCAGAAGGTCCAGCCGGGAACCAAGATGCCGTCGTTTTTCCCGGGCGGCCCGGACAACGTATTAGGCGGGAAGGATGACCGCCAGATCGAGGCGCTGAGAGACTATATGATGTCGCTCGGCAAAGGCGGCTCAACCGCGGAAAAAACGCCCGCCAAGCCTGCGCCCAAAGCCAAAGTCGCCTCGCGTTGAAATCGCGTTGAATAAGTGGCTATGCTGAAGCATCAAAGTATCAAGGAGGACAAGCATGAAGAAATTTAGTTTATCCGCATTTTTGCTGGTTGGGCTGGTGGCTCTTCCCTTTTCGGACCTGCTCGCCTACACGGGCGGCGACGTGAAGGACGGCGGGACGATCTCCGGCACGGTCAAGTTCGCGGGCACGGCCCCGGCGCCGAAGAAGCTCGACGTCAGCAAAGACAAAGAGGTCTGCGGCAAGAGCGGCAAGACCGATCAGTCGCTGGTCGTCTCCGGCGGCAATCTTGTCAACGCCGTTGTCTCGATCACCGATATCAAGACCGGCAAGAAGATCGACACGACGAAGAAGGTTAAACTGGATCAGAAAGAATGCGAGTACCATCCGCACGTGCTCGCTTTCCCCGTCGGCACGACCGTGGAAATCCAGAATCCGGACGGCATCCTGCACAACGTCCACTCGTACAGCAAGGTGAATCCTCAATTCAATATCGCCCAGCCGAAGTTTAAGAAGACCGTAGAGGTCAAGATCGAAAAACCCGAGGTCATCAGCGTCAAATGCGACGTTCACGGCTGGATGAGCGGCTGGCTGGTCGTGACCGAGAATCCCTACGTCGCCGTTACCGACAACAGCGGTAGCTTCAAGCTGACCGATGTGCCGGCCGGGACTTACAACGTGGAGGTCTGGCACGAGACTCTGGGCAAAACGAGCCAGAAAGTCACGGTCAAGGGGAAAGAGGACGCCAAAGCCAACTTTGAGATGGGAAAGAAGTAGAGAGTTTTTCTTAGGGAGTGACTGGCCAGATACCCGTAGTCAGCCAGTAGGTCAGGGCGGCGATTGTAGCCGAGGCGGGGATAGTAAAAATCCAAGCCCAGACAATTCTGCCGGCCACTCCCCATCTGACCGCAGTGAGACGCTTCAGAGATCCAATCCCGACAATCGAGCCGGTAATCGTATGGGTGGTGCTCACCGGAATCCCCAGCGCCCCCGTGGCGAACAGCGTCAACGCTCCTCCGGTTTCGGCGCAGAAGCCGTCTACCGGTCTTAGTTTGACAATCTTCTGACCCATCGTTTTGACGATCCGCCACCCTCCGAAGAGAGTTCCGAGAGCCATGGCCGCATGACAAGAAAGGACGACCCACAATGGGACGTGGAACTCCCCAACTAATACCCCCGCTGAGAACAATAGCACCGTGATGATTCCCATCGTTTTCTGAGCGTCGTTTCCTCCGTGCCCCAGGCTATATAATGCAGCGGAAATCAGTTGACCTTTGCGAAACAGGCCGTCTACACGACCTGGAGATTGATGCTGAAATGCCCGGTACACTACGACGCCCAACAGCAACCCAAGGATCATTCCGATAATTGGCGCGAGAACCATAAAGATTGTTGTCTTTATGACGCCTGCCCATACCAGCGACCCAGTGCCAGCCTTAACCACCGCCGCTCCGATAAAACCTCCCATCAGCGCATGCGATGAGCTGGTAGGCAGCCCCCGATACCATGTGACGAGGTCCCATGCGGAAGCCCCAATCAACGTAGCTGCTATGACGTGGCGATCGACGATAGCAGGGTCGACGATGCCCTTTCCTACGGTGTTGGCGACGTGAAGCTCAAACACGAGAAAGGCGATGAAATTGAAGAAGGCAGCCCATAAGACCGCATAGCGCGGCGAGAGCACCCTGGTGGAGACAACCGTTGCGATGGAGTTGGCAGCATCGTGAAAGCCGTTGATAAAGTCGAAGGCTAAAGCCAGAAAGACAAGAGCAGCAAGACCCAGATCCATTGTAAGTCGCGCTACGCTAGCATCAAAATTCTATCGTATCAACTGAAAAGGTTAAGGAAGGCGGCTTTTGTAATAATTCCAAGCTCTCTCCAAATCCACCGGCGGAAGCGTTTCTTTTTTTCCCAAGCCCGATTCTTCTGAGCCAAGAAATACTGGCTCACCGATCTGCAACGCGCCGTAAAGCATGTCCGCGGCCTCTTCCAAATAAATCGCCATCATCACGGCTTCGGGGATCGTCCGTCCAACCGTGACTTGACCGTTGCCCCTCAAGAGAATCGCCGGATTTTTTCCCAGCTCCTCGGCGACCTCCGCGCCGAGCGATAGGGTCGAGATCAACGGCGTCTTGGAAAAAAGCGGCACGCCGCCGTGGAAAAAGCTGCCGTGATTGTGGACGGGCTCGATCCTTTTTCCCGTGACCGAAAAATAATTCGCTTTGCGGGCGTGGATGCGCGCGATCGCCTGAACGTCGGCTCTTTGCCGGAAAATCGCCGCATGGAGCGGCGCCTCGAACGGCGGCGCGGATTTTCCCTCGACGACTTTTCCCTCGAGATCCAGCGTCAAGAGATCTTTCTCCTTCACCAGCGCGAGACTCACCCGCGGCGTCAGGAGAAAACGATTTATTCCCGGGATGCGCGCGCTCACGTGGCCGAAGCCGCGCACCAGCTCCTCATGCGAGAGAATTCTGCACGCCGCGATCAGATCTTTTTTCAAAGAGGCCCTTCGACTTTGCTCAGGGTGGTGAGCTTGCCGAACCACGATGTTGTTTTTCATTCGGTTCCCTTGAATTGGCGAAAGTTTGTAGTATATATAGCATCCGAAACGCCGAGGAAAGAGCGCAATGCAGGTCAAGGTAGAGACGGATATGGTTTCCGCGGGCGAGGAAAAGCCCATCGGCTTCGTTTTAGGGGGCCGTTCCATCAAGATCGAGGAGATCAAGGACCGCTGGTACAGCCCTCAGGGAAGTTATTATCGCGTTCTCGGGGACGACGGGAATTTTTATATCCTCAAGGGGCCGGCGGAAGGGGAGCTGTGGGAGATGGTCTCGTTCACCCACAAAGACTCCCGCGGCACAGAGCCGGAGTTCGAAGGAACCAAGGAGCTGCAATAGCAGGCCGGCCATAAAGGACCATATACTTCGTTGCGCTTCGAAACGCCTCGCTCGACGTACTGAAAAGAGTACGCCTGCGCTCGTCGATTTCTCGCGCGCCTCGTCTCTGGACCTTTCTGACCGGCCTGGCACTTTTCTTCCGTAAAGCGCGACAAACATTCGGACGCGTACATCCCTGAATCCAGGAGCCGCGTTTCTATATCTATATTAGATAAATGGTGGTGCGATGGCTGACAAGAAAATCGGAACGATAACCGACTGGAAATATTCTTCCGACGTGCTGGCGATCTTTCGCTTCATGCCGGAGGCGGGCAGCAAGTTTCCCACGTATAAAGCGGGGCAGTACATAGCGCTCCAGCGCAACGACTGCCGGCTGACGAAGAAGGTCGTGGGGGAAGGCGGAAAAGTCGATTATGTAACGGTCCTCGACGATCAGGGAAAACCGAAACGCGGACCTGTAGCTCACTCCTATTCGATCTGTTCGGCGCCGTTCGAGACCGAGCAGAAAGGCTGGCTGGAGTTTTACGTCATCCTCGAGATGGACGGCGGCGTGCCGGGGAGGCTCACCGAATCGATGTTCCGGATGAAGCCGGACGGCGACAACAAGATGGTTTACTACGAAAAGATCGCCGGGGACTTCACGCTCGACAAACGCGCGGCGGGATTAAAGAACGTGATCCTGGTCGGCACCGGAACCGGGCTGGCGCCGTTTAGATCGATGGTCAAGCAGATCGATTTCGAGGCGGCCTCGGGCAAAAACGACGGCGTCAAATACACGCTGCTGCACACCAACCGGACCTACGAAGAGCTGGATTACTATCAGGAGCTGTTGGAGATCGAGGCGGCGCAGCGCTTCGATTTCGTCTACGTGCCGTCGGTCAGCCGTCCGACACAGCGCGACTGGGACGATCCTAAGCTCGGCAGAGGACGGGCGAACAACGTGCTGCGCCATCTCTTGGATTTACCCATCAAAGAAGAGCAGGACTTGGCGGACATCGCCGCCAAGGGCGGAGACATCGCCAAGGCCAAGGCCGCGTTGGACAAAACCGTCAAGCCGGCCTTGCCGAAAAAGTTTTCCCGAGAAGCGCTGCGCGGCCGGTTCGACCCGTCGAGCACCGTCGTGATCACCTGCGGTAACCCGTGGTCGATGGAAGACATCAAGTACGCCGCCGAAGCGCGCGGGATGAAGTTCGAGAAGGAAGATTGGTAAACCTTATCTTCCGCCGAAGACGGCATCTGCAGCACCGGTCCAGAATCGCTCGTTAATCAGTACCAACCTTCCGCTTCCGTTAGGGCCGAATCCGTTTGTTTCTGGTTCGCAGCTACCGTCTGTTACCACCCCTCGAATTTCATTCTATGCTCGAAAGACGGCGGCGATTCTCGGACGATTCAAATTGATTATGGGCTCCAGATAAACTTCAACACAGGAGGAATGCCCGCTAACGTAATCAGCACCAAGCCCAGCCAAAATTTCCAGTTTCGAATCGCGGGCCTGCTAGTGCTGAACACCTGTTGCTCCGATGTGCCAATGGGCATTTTAATTGTGGCTCTTCTCCCTGGCGAGTGGGTAATTTTGACATGATTTTAGATCTGCGGAAGCATGCAGGTAAGAACCTTGAGACGCAAGTACTCCTCATCACGTAGGCCGTAGCTTCGTCGCTGGATCACACGAATCTTGTTGTTCACGCCTTCCACGAAGCCCAGTGCCACCTTGTTCTCTGGCCTGCAGTACGCTGCGATGCCATTCCAGTGACTCTCAATCATCTCGGCAAACTTTTCGTAGGGCTTGAGACGTTGCCACTTGAGCGAATCGCGCCAGTTGTCGAAGAATCGTCTGGCCCAGCCCTCGCTCTGGTAGTCCCAAAGCTGCCCAAACGCCTCCTTGAGCACGTAGGCCGTATTGAGCCTCTTGTTGGCTTTAAGCAACATCCTCAAGCTGCGACGTCCTTCGGTCGTCAGATTGTCTCGGTGAGATAGGAGCGTATACTTCTGCCCCTTGATGAAGCGTCTGTCTTTACCCGTCAGCCGGGCGTACTCGCTCTTGCGCACTTTGTCCATGGCTTCGCCCAGATGACGTAGGACATGGAACTTGTCGAATAAAATGGCGGCTTGGGGCGCATGGTCCGGCTTGAGTGTGGAATTGCGAAACGCCTTCCACATGTCCATGACCGCAAGCCCTATTTTCTTGCTTTTCTTTGGCCCCAGCCACTTGAAGAACTCGTCCATGCTCTGTTCGGAGCGGTCCTTGCCGCCAAACCAGATCGGGCGGCGGCGCAAAAGATCGCTGACGACGATGCGATACGTATGTCCCTTGCGTATGGCAATTTCGTCGATCCTAATGACCTTGGGAGCTGGAGTTCCTATCCTGCGTAGCTGCTCGCGCATGTACTGCTTGTCCAACTCCTTGACGGTCTTCCAATCCAAGTGTGTTTCTTGGGCAACGTCTTTGATCGTCATGACCCGACAGCGCCGTCCCAAAAAGAAGGCAAACCGTTTGCTGTAAAACGGATTGTCCGCAAGCCAGTCCAGCTTCTCTTGCTTCACCTTGCCGCATCGAGGGGCAATCGATACGCCGCACCTCGATCTCCAAGTAGATTCGATAGTCTCCACACGCTAAGTCGCGCACGCGGCGCCGTTTGCGATCGTACCAGGCTCGCTTGATATAGCCGCAGGCGCCGCAAACAGTTTTTTCCCCCGCCGATGTAGACAGAGAATGCGGGCCTTCGGATCACCGAAAATGCCTTGTACCGTTGAGCTGGGGCAAAAGCCCGGCAAGCGATACGTCTCCCACAAACGTCGATGTTTTCGCATCCCGAAATCATGCCAGATTTCTGAAACTTTGAAACAGACAACTCTCCGTCGTACTCAGACTGTTTTTTCCCCATTTTCACCCACTCGCCAGGGAGAAGACCCAGAAATCTTTTACGCTGAGCTGGAAGAGTTTGCGCGGGAGAAGATTCGTGGGCACTTGCAAGAGTTGTTAGAAGAAGTGGTCACCGAGTGGTTGGGGAGAGAGAAGAGCGAGCGCAAGATGAATCCGTCGGAGCAGCTTGGATATCGGAACGGGTACGGTCGGTCGAGGCGATTTGCGCTAAGCATTGGGACGGTGGAGATCCGCCGGCCTCGGGTAAGGAATTTAGATGAGCGGTTTGTTTCGAGGGTGCTGCCATTGTTTAAGAGACAGACCCGCCAGGTGCGCGATCTACTGCCGGAGCTCTACCTTCACGGGCTAGCCAGTGGAGATTTCGAGCTGGCGCTGAGAGGGCTATTGGGAGAAGGGGCGCCGCTTTCGGCTTCATCGGTCCAGAGGCTAAAGGAGAAGTGGGAGCAAGAGTACGAGCAGTGGAGGAGCGAGTCGATCGAGGAAGCGGAGTTTTCGTATCTTTGGGCGGATGGGATCTACGTGAAGGCGGGGATCGGGAAAGAGAAGGCGGCGTTGTTGGTGGTGATCGGAGCAAAGAAGGACGGGAGCAAGAGGTTTTTAGCTTTGGAGGTCGGGCATCGAGAAAGTAAGGAGTCGTGGGCGGAGGTGCTGCGGCAACTAAAGAAGCGCGGGGTTAAGACGGCCCGGCTTTTTGTTGGGGACGGCCATCTGGGATTGTGGGCCGCGATAGGCGAGATTTATCCCGAAGCCCAGGAGCAACTCTGCTGGAACCATAAGATGCTCAACGTGATGGATGCAGTGAGCAGAAAAGAGCAGGTCCAAGCCAAGCGGCATCTGAATGCCATGATGTATGCCGAGAGCCGCCACGAGGCACTCCAGGAGAGAAAGAAATTCGAGCAGGCATTTCGGCATAATCCCAAGGCGGTCAGAAGCGTGGTGGAGAACTGGGATCGACTAACCCGCTACTACGACTTTCCTCGGGAGCACTGGAAACATCTGCGCACTTCCAACGTGGTGGAGTCGCCCTTCTCACGGGTGAGACTGAGAACGGGAGCATCCAGACGGTTTAAATCTGCCGTCAACGCCACCTGCCTGATCTGGAAGACGATGATGATTGCCGAAATGAATTTTAGAAAGCTGAATGCGCCGCACTTGATGGAGAAGGTCGTGGAAGGAAGAATCTATAAAGACGGAGTAGAAGTCCAAAAAATCAGGGTCGCCGCCTAAACCTTTTTACACACTATTTGACAACGGCTCGAAGGCCAGAGGGGGCGATGAAGCAACAACCGCAAGCAGTCGCCTAGCCGCCGGGGTACGGAAGATGGCACGATGGGAAGAGACAGGCAACTTAAATTAGGGACCTTCTCGTTCCCAGCCCATACTAGACCGTAGGGCAAAGACCCGCTGGATAAAACATAAACTGGCGGGAGGGGAAGAGAAGCTCGGATGAGGTCATAGTAAGCAATGATCCGGCGGGACAACATAACCCGCTGGGGAGCCAAGGACCTCTGGACTGGATGGTCCATGTAAGAGAGAGGGAGTCCCGCTTGGACGTAAGTCCGACTACGGAAGATGGCTCTCTTTGGAGACAGGGACTTTAGCCCCGTATAAATCCAAGGTGTCTGAGTGAATGCGGGTCTGGCGCTTAAGCTTGACATGTTGGATGAAGGTCGTGGTTGAATTCCAGTCTGAAGCCGTACTGGGGAAAACCCGCCGTACGGAATTTTAGAGAGGGAGGAGGAAACACGCCTGTTCCTGGTTTGGTTCATGTGGTGCGCCTCCTCTCTACTCGACGGTTTAAATCCTCGCACCACGAAGAGCACGAAGCACACGAAGTTGGGATCGAGACGTCAAGAACGCAAAGAATGCTTTCCTATTTTTCTTTGAGGGCTGATCTAAGACTCTTCCGCTTTGCGGCTGCCGATGTCCTGGCGCAGCAGCGGTAGAACTTTTCCTTCCTTTTCTTTTCTCATGTTGCAATGGCCTTCGAGAATCGCGCCGTCGCCGATCACCAGGCTCTCGGTGAAAATATCGCCGATGACGGTTCCCGGCGGCTGGATCTCGATCCTCTTGTCCGCCTGAATGTCGGCGGTCACCTTGCCGCGGATCACGGCGGAGGTCGCGCTGATCTTTCCTTTGATGGTCGCATTTTCTCCGATAGTCACGTTGCCGTGCACCAAAATCTCGCCATCTATCTCGCCTTCGATAGTCGTCGGTCCTTCGAACATGAGCCTGCCGCTCACTTTGGTTCCGGGACCTAAATAGGTTCCCGCTTCAGAACCGCGCGCGCCCGTTTGTCTGCTTGTCTCCGCCATAAGATAGTCTCCTTGTAGCCAGGTATCTAATCTACCTCGGTGCCGTTTGTCCAGAGTGAAAGTTAGTACCGTGCTCGTGGCTCGTGCTCGGCCGGAAAACACGAACACGGGACTTCGTGGTTTGACAAGGCCAAGCTGTTCTGTCACAAACTTGCGATATGGCGCTGAAGGATTTGAGAGATTTCATCAAACTGCTGGAGTCGCACGGCGAGCTCACGCGCGTGCGCGAAGAGGTCGATTGGAACCTCGAGATGGGAGCGATCATCCGCCATTGCTACGACACCGGCGCGCCGGCGGCGCTGTTCGAAAACGTCAAAGATCATCCGAAAGGATTTCGCGCGCTCGGCGCTTCGCTCGGTCCGAGCCGGTTGCCGGGCCATTCCCTCTATGCGCGCATCGCTCTCGCTTTCGGCCTACCGCCCGACGCGACGCCGCAGGAGATCATGCATTACTATATCGAGCGCAAAGAAAAACCGATCAAGCCCGTCACGGTGAAGAGCGGCCCGTGCAAGGAAAATATCGTTCGCGGCAAAGACGTCGATCTTTTGAAATTTGCCGCGCCGCTGATCCACGGCGGCGACGGCGGCCGTTACATCGGCACGTGGCACACGGTCGTCACCAAAGACCCCGACAGCTCATGGGTGAATTGGGGGATGTATCGCCTGATGATCCACGACCGGAATACGATGGGCTGTCTCTTTCCGCTGCAGCAACACATCGGCCAGATGTATCAAAAATACGAAGCGAAAAATCAGCCGATGCCCGCTGCGGTTGCGATCGGCGCGCAGCCGCTGGCGCCGATCGTGAGCTGCGTGCAGCTTCCGCCCTACGTCGACGAGGTCGATATCGCCGGCGGCCTTCAGGGCGAGCCGATCGAATTGGTGAAATGCGAGACGGTGGATCTGGAAGTTCCCGCCGGCGCGGAGATCGTTATCGAGGGCGAAGTGCTGCCGCACGAGCGGAAAAGTGAAGGCCCTTTCGGCGAATATATGGGTTACGAAGCGGGTAAATCCTCGCCCAAGCCGATTTTTCGCGTCAACGCAATCACCTATCGCAACGATCCGATTCTGACTTTTTCCAACATGGGAATGCCGATCCACGAATCGCAGATCGTGACCGCTCTGATCAAAGGCGCGGAAGTCTACTCGGAACTTAAAAAAATGGGGCTCCCCGTCAAAGGAGTTTACTTCCCGCCGTTCGCCGTCGGCCATATGGCGGTCGTATCGACCGAGATCCCGTTCATCAATTTTGCCCGGCGCGTCGCGCATGCGATTTGGGCGACCAAGCCCGGCCTTTTCACCTACTACATCGTCGTCGTCGAGGGCGACGTGGACCCGACGAACATGGACGAGGTGCTGCACGCCATCGCGACGAAATGCCATCCGGTGAACGGCATCCATCCGGTCAACCACATTCCCGGATTTCCCGTGCTGCTTCCTTTCCTGCCGCCCAAAGAGCGTCTGCTCGGCGACGCCGCCGGCGTTATCTTCGATTGCACCTGGCCCAAAGACTGGCCGGTGGAGTCGATTCCGATCAAAGCCAGCTTCGAAAATCTCTGGCCGGAAGAAGTGCGGAAAAAAGTCCTGCAAAAGTGGGAAGCGTACGGCTTCAAAACGCCGGAAGCTTCCGCGCCGCGAGCGCAAAAAACTCAAGCGCGTAAATAGCGCTGCGCATTCCCGTTGTTCAAATAAAGCGCGACAGTTTGAAGGCAAACACGGCGGGAGGGTCGTCCTGGACGCCGATGCGCAGCAGCGCCAGCGGGTTGGTTCCGGATTGGTTGATTCCCCTGATGGTCGTGCAGGCCGCCTCGTAGCCGGCTTCGCTCGCGAGATTCTGGATCTCCGAGTTGAAGTGTTCCAATCCGCCGAAGGGATAGGCGAAAAGCTTGACCGGGCGGCCGAGCTTCGATTCCAGAAGCGCTTTGGACTCCGCCAACTCGCGCAGGGCATCATCGCGGCTCAACGCCGGCAGCGCGGCGTGAGTGAGGGTGTGGCTGCCGATCGTAACGCCTCCGCCGGCCATCTCGCGCAGTTGCTCCCACGTAAGCATCGGCGGAAAATCGGACGGATCGGCGTCCGGCGCGAAGCCCAATTTATCCGCCACCTCGCGCATCTTCCGTTCTCTCTCCGGCGGCGCCATGCGGCAGAGCGCCGCCTCGACCGCATCGAGAGCGATGCGGCGTTGTTTCTCGGTTCTCAGATCGAAGACAGCCGGTCGAACCGCGCGCGATTCACCGCAGAAGAATTCAATTTGTTTCGCCCTGGTCTTCCTGAACCAGATAAACAATTGGTTGGGCCAAAGCGTGCGCTTGTGCGCGATCGGCTCGGTCGCTACGAAGAGGGTTGCGGGACAGCAATATTTTTTGAGCAGCGGGAAAGCGGTTTCATAGTTGTCGCGAAAGCCGTCGTCGAAGGTGAGCGCCACGGCGTTATCCGGTAGCGGCTCTCCGCGCCGTATCGTCCCGACGGCGCTCTCCAGAGACAAAATCTTAAAATGCCGGGTCAGATATTTTAGCTGCCGGGCGAAATTTTTCTCGGAGACACAGAGGCCGGGCCGGAGCAGATCCGACCGGCCGATGCTGTGATACATTAAAATCAAAAGCCCGCGGCTCGCTCGCCGCCGCCGGCGCAGACGCCATGCGTGAAGCAGGCCGGTATAGTAGCCGGCCCGAATCGCCCGGCGGCGCGCTCCCATCTTTATATTCGGAAGCCGCTCGGGCTTTATGCGATGACCCAGGAAATACCGGGCGCACTTGAAGATGAGCGGCGCCGGATCGTCGAAAGCGAAGCGGCGGATGCGCGGCGTCCCGGCGAATTTTTCGAGACGAAACCGCTTTTCGAGCCGCTCGCGATGGCGCGAGACGATTCGGTCTTCGGTCTCGCTCGCCGGTATGAGGACAGTCGTCGAAGACCCCAGCGACGGGAGCTTCATGAGGAAGTCGATGTAGCCGATCTCGTCTTCGGCCGGATCGTACGGCGCAATCGCCGGCACGCAGAATTTCGACAGCAGAGCGGCGTCGCCCGCGTTCGCGCAAACGGCGATGACCTTGACGCCCTTGCGGCCGAGGCTCCTGTAGGCGCGGAGGCCATTTTGGCCGCCGCCCAACACGACGGCGGGAGGAAGATAATCGAGGTCTTGCGCGTTCATGAAGCGCCGCCCGGAATCGGCGTGAGCCGTGAAGATTGGACGCGCGCTTGATACAGCGCCAGGGTTTTTGCCAGCATGGTGGCTTGCGAAAAGTCCCTCTCGACCCGGCGCCTGCCGGCGCGTCCCATCTCCTCCCTTTTTACCGGCTCGGCGAGCAGCTTCACGGCGGCCCCGGCGAGCGCGGCGACATCTTCCGAAGGGAAGAGAAGTCCCGTGACGCCGTCCAGGAGCACGCCGGGAATACCGCCGACGTTCGCCGCGACGACGGCTTTGCCGCAGGCCATGGCTTCCAGCATGCTCAAAGATTGCCCTTCGTGCCGCGAAGCGAGTACCAGCAGGTCCAGGGCGTGCATCAATTGCCGCGCGTCTCTTCGATAGCCGGCGAAATGCACGATGTCGGAGACCGCGTGCTCGCGCGCGAGTTTTTTGATCTCGTTCTCCGCCGGTCCCGCGCCGATCAGAACGACTCTGAGTTGCGGTACTTGCCGCCGAATCACCGCCGCCGCTCGGATCAAAATGTCCGCTCCCTTCGCTTGATCCAGGCGGCCCACCATCCCGACCATGGGACTTTCGTCCGGCACTCCCAGGGCCGCCCTCGCCTCGCTCCGCGCTTCTGCGGAAATTTGAAATTCCGCGGCGTCGATGCCGTTCGGAATCACAATGACGTTTTCTCTCATGGCGGCTTTCTTGCTCACCAGATCTTCTTTGACTGCGTCGGAGATCGCGACGATAGTATCGACGCGGCGGAGCAGGCGGCCCTCGATCCAGCGCTGGACGGGTGAACGCTCTTCAACGAGGCTATGAGCCGTGAGGATGCGCCGCGGGATACCGGCGAGCCAGCTCGCCACGATCGGACCGTACATGAATCCCAGCCGT
This sequence comes from uncultured Syntrophobacteraceae bacterium, assembly GCA_964404195.1. Lineage (GTDB taxonomy): Bacteria > Desulfobacterota > Binatia > UBA9968 > UBA9968 > JAJPJQ01. Next base: position 20,945 of record CAYOJC010000031.1, on the reverse strand, counting down.
CCGCCATGGAAGTGAATCACATCCAACCGCGCGGCCGCCAGGACGCCGCGCGCCCGCAGAATCAGCGGAAGATTCTTTGCCGACGGCAGCAGCGTTCCTTTCTTTTCTACCACGCGGCCATCGATGATCTCCGCTCTGAGACCCCGCGCGTTGAGCTCCGCGTGAAAGAGATTGCCGGCGTCGGCCGGGTCGCAGAAGACGCTGATATGATGGCCGGCGCGAAAGTGGTCGATGAGGGCAAGGAGGTGTCTTTCTTTGCCTCCCATGCCTCCGGGAGTCGGCATATAGTAACCGATGCGAAGCGGCATAGGAATTTTTCCGCGCCGTCTATCCACCGGTCGCGCGGGTCCGTCCCGCGCGCTCGGTAAGAAAAACGCCCAAGACAAACCAGGGCTCCGCCAGGTAACGCTGCCACAGGCGGGCGGGATCGCTCACCAGCCGGAACAACCACTCCAATCCGAGCGGCCCCAGCCAGCGGGGCGGCGTCGGCGCGGCGCCGGCAATGTAATCCATCAACGAGCCCACGTTGAAAATGGCGTTGGCATGAATCTGCTCCGCGTTCTGCAGAATCCAGTGCTCTTGCCGGGGCATTCCCATGCCGACGAGCAACAAGTTCGGCTGAAAGCGGTTGATCGTTTCCACCACGGCGCGGTTCGCGCCGCCGTCCGGCCGCATGTCGAAATGGCCCTGCGCGGTTTCGATCAGCAGTCCGGGAAATTCTTCGCGCAGGATATCCGCGCCTTTTGCCGCCACGCCCGGCCGCGAGCCGAGATAAAAAATCCGCCAGCGGCGGCGCGCCGCCTCCGCGCACAACGGCCGGATCCAGTCGAGCGGCGTCAGCCGATTTTTTCGTCTCAAAGGCAAGCCGAGCAACCTGCCGAGCAAAATCAAGCTCATGCCGTCGATGTGAACGAGCTCGGCGCGGGCGTAAAATGCGCGGACCGCCGCATCGTGGTGGTAAAGATAAACGCTGTGCAGGTTGTGATTGGCGATGATGCGCGGTTTGCGGTTTTGAACCGCCTCCTCAACGGCGCGCTTGAAGCGATCCAATGTGAGGCGGTGGACCTCGATGCCCAGTAGTCGGACCGCCGGCGCGGTGAACTTTTCTTCCGCGCCTCCGATATTCTCCGAAATATGATTCATCACTGGGAACGATGTCCTTCACCGCAACTTCATTTTGACGCTTCAGCGGATTTCACCCGGTCCTGCGGATCGGCCGTTCGTATGTCATTCACCCAGCTCCGGTGTTCCCGCCAGAAAGCGGGAAACATAGTCAGGAGGGTCAACCGCTCCCGCAGGAGTCGGAGGAGAAACCGGATATAAAGCGCCGGATTTCGGAAGAGCCACGGGATCTCGATCAGAATATTTTTAACCGTCGCTCCCAAAACCCATTTCAGCAGGACGACCGTAAGAAAATTCGCCCCCCGGTTGCGCCGGTAGAAAGCCGGATATCGGCAATACAAACGCAGCGCTCCTTCCAGCCGCTGCATCCAGCGCTCCCGATCGAGAAAGACGCGCGGCCTGGGAGGATGGATGATGACGATTTCCGGCGCGAAGACAATCGGTCCGCGGGTCAGGACGGCGGCGGCGAACTGGCTGTCCTCGGCGTAATGCGCGGCTTCGTCGAAACCGCCCACCGCCGATAGGACCTCTCTTCGATACGCCATGTTGCAGCCGTGGTAGATCGTGTTCGGACCCGATACGACGACCTGGTGCGTCATCGGCGTAACCTGCTCTGCGACCGTGACCGTTTTGCCGACCGCTCCCAATGCTTCCGGATGGTCCGCAAACGTTCGCGCCACCGCCGCGAGCCAGCCGGGGTCCGCCAGGCAATCGTCGTCGGTGAATGTCACGATATCGCCTTGGGCGCTGCGCCAGCCGCAATTGCGCGCCGCGCTGAGTCCGGCGTGCGCGATGTGAAGAGGGCGGAGCCGACTGTTGCGCGCGGCCATTTGCTGAAGCTTCGTCCAGGTCTCGTCCTCCGAGCCGTCGTCTACGACCGTCACGAGATAACACTCGGCGGGATAGGTTTGAGCCATCAAGGACGAGACGATTCCTTCGAGCATCGAAGCCCGGTTAAAGGTGCAAACGACGACATCGATAAACGGCAGGCTCATACGTTAGACGGAGGAATTCGTTCTGTGAAACCAGGGCAGCGGTCGTTCAAGGATCTGCTCGAGGTTCAAAACGTCGTCGCGATACATTTCCTGCAAAAATCCTCTGGTCTCATCGGGAAGGGCGGGCTTGTCCGTCTTCTTGAGCAAGATCCTTTCTCTCGCGCTTCTACGGAGGCGATCGGAGAACAAGGCGCGCGCCGCGGCTCTCAACGAGTTATTTTGGTAAATCAACGCCGCCAACAACCCTCGCGGTTTGGCGAAGGCGTTGTGTATCTCGCCCACGGAATCGGGAGGCTCAGCGTCGATGCCGAGGAATGCCAACACGTCGTTGACGCTCTTTCTGGCATCGTGAATGAACTCCTCGAATATGAGAATCTTGACGCGCTCCGATCCGAAGAGTTCCCGGTATCTTTGAACCGGCCGCGCGTAGCAGCCTTCCCGCAGGTAGAAGTCGAGCCTCAGCGCTTCGTGCGCCGGCAGCGACTGGACCCCCATGCGCCTGTGCAGCAAGTAGTGCGAAAATGTTCTCTCCACCGGGTCGCGCAAGCTCATGAGGATGCGGGCGTCCGGCACGGCTTCATGGATCAACCGGGGCGCGTCGGGATCGCACAAGTATTGTGGACTGGCTTCGCCCACCACCGTTTCGTTTTTCGCGTCTTCGAAAAGCCTGAGATACTTGCGTTGACTGCGAATCGGCGCCGGCGCAGAAAGCTCGATTTCCTCATCGGCGCAAAAATACCTGGGCTCCTTGAGGGGGGACATGTAAATCCCGGGGACTCGTCTCAAATATTGATAGAGAGAAGTCGTTCCCGCCCGGGCCGCCCCGACGATGAAAAAATTCGGCCAGATCTCCTTGCTTACCATTTTGCCCGCGCCCCGCGCCGCATGATGGCCGGTTTTTAGCAGCGGGTGCGGTTGCTTGCAAGCGAGCCCATTCAATGAGCGCCTTTCCCCGAGAGCACGGCGGCGACCGTCTTGAAAAGAATCTTGAGGTCCAACCGGAGCGACCAGTTGTCCACGTATTCGAGATCGAGCCGCATCCAATCGGCAAAATCAACGCTGCTTCTTCCGCTACACTGCCAGAGGCCGGTCATGCCCGGCTTCATCGAAAAGCGGCGGCGCAGCGGTCCTTTGATTTGCGCCGTCTCCGCCAGCGGAAGCGGGCGCGGGCCGACCAGGCTCATGTCGCCTTTGAGGACGTTCAGCAATTGCGGCAGTTCGTCGAGGCTCGCGCGCCTGAGCCATTTGCCCCAGCGTGTGACGCGCGGGTCGTTTGCCAGCTTGAAGACCGGACCGGACATCTGGTTTCGCTCGGCCAGCTCGCCTTGCAGCCGGTCGGCGTCCGGTACCATCGTGCGGAATTTGTACATCGCGAAGCGCCGGCCGTGCAGGCCGCCGCGCTCCTGCCGGAATAGAACGGAGCCGCGCGAGCAAGATTTTATCAGCAGCGCGACGAAGGTCATCGGCAGGGCGAGCAGGGTCAACAAGGCAAGCGCGCCCGCGAAGTCGCTCACGGACTTGATATATCGCTGCCCGACGTAGAGGGGCGTCGGCGAAAAACAGAAAAAGGGAAGGTCAAAAGATTCTTCCAGGTAGGGACGCGCCAGCGCCGGGCGGTAGAGCTGGGCCAGGACTTTTCCTTCCACGCCCATCTCTTCGCACACTTTCAAGTAATCGCTGATCTGGTCCAGCATGGAAGGCGGCAGCACGAAGTACACCTCGTCCACTACCTCTTGATGGAGCAGATCGGGCAATTCTTCGACCGTCCCTTGAATCGGCAAGCCGGCCGCCGCCGCATGTTGCCCCGACGGCCCCAACGATAAAAAGCCGATCGGCACGACTCCCTCCGCGTGGTTGCGTTGCATGCCTTCGAGCAGGAGGGAAGTCTGGAGCCGGGAATCCGGACCGTCGGCGGTGACGATCAGCGCGTGGCGCGTGGATTTTCCCGCTCGCCTGCGGAGCGCCAGCCAGGACGAGACGGCCAAGCGGGTGGCGACGAGCATTCCGGTCTCGACGAAAACGAAAAGCACGAGCAGGCTTCGGTTGAAGGTTTCGAATTTGATGAGGAACAAGAGGAGGCTCAGAATCAGCAGGCCGCCGGCGCCGACTTTGAGAGCGAGGCGAATAATCGCGGCGGGGCTTTCCACCCGGGGCCGGTACGAGCCGTTCAGGAACAAGAGTAGCCACCAGATGGGAATCGTCGCGAGAAGTATCCAGAGATAATGGTCGATGGGGCCGAGCCCCATGAGGCGAAGACTTGCGGGCAGGAATTTACGCAGATAGTACGACAGCACGAAGGCCGTCGCCACGACGATGGCGTCGATCGCCATCATCACTCGGGGAAAAAGCGCGCGTCGCTCCATCTATTTTAGATTTTGGATTGCCGATTTTCGATTCATCGTCCGACCCGGCCCACGACGGAGTCTAAAATCGAAAATCTAAAATCGCAAATTGGGTGGTTGGTGCGAGGAAGGGGATTTGAACCCCTACGCCATTTCTGGCACTAGCCCCTCAAACTAGCGCGTCTACCAATTCCGCCATCCTCGCGCAGTAAGAAATCAATAACTTAGAGGGCCTCTCAGGTCAATTGAAATCGGCGATTTTTTCATTTTAACGCATTTTAAAAGCAACTATCAACCAACGCTCGCGATGGCGGCCTCTTTCTCGCCCACCGAGGCGTGATGTTGCACCGGTGCCGGCGGCGAAAGCAGACCCGCTTTGTCGAACGCATCAACCAACTCACGATCCTTGAACGTGATGTAGTTCTCGTGCACGTCGCGGTCGGCGTGGCCGGAGCACATTCTCACGATGGCCGCCGGTAGACCGACCTTCGCCCAGCGTGAGATCGCGGGGCGCCTAAAGCAACGCGGTGTAAAGGGTTCCCTGTATTCCGCATCCCTCTCCGCGATGCCTGCCTTTCTTGCGGCGATGTCAAACGCCCCACCGAAGGAGACTATACGCCTGCCGTTCTTCCGCCTGAACACCCAGTCGTCCTTTTCGTAGGCCTTTGCCCTGCCGAGCAAGAATCTAAGAAATGCGAGGTTGCGGGTCGCCGTGGTGAAGGAGACCTCGCGCTTCTCGCCGTTCCTCGTAAGGACACGGTCGGCGCGTTCTTTATTTCCAACACGGCGCTTTCCGTGCCTGGGTCAATCGGACTTGGAACGGTCAACGTCCAACAGTATTCGCGGTTCACGGGAATTTTTAGTCTCGTTGGGTCGGCTACATTTCAATACCGCCTAGGGATTAGTTCCGGCACTTGGCTTGTAAGCAGTTCGTTCGTCGTCAACAGCGGCGGCAGCGTTTTTGACGTGCTCAACGTCGGCGGCAACGTGGCCGACTTCGCTTTCACGGCGGCAAATAGTCAAGCGAACGTCGCGGTGAACGTACTCGGGGAACCCTTGCGTTGACCTTGAACGCAACGGCGATTACCGCCTATCACGCCTTTGGAATCGCAGACCGGCGGCGCATGTCCATCTGGTCATAAAGGTCCCCGGACCGGTCGCTTGACTACAACCAATGCACGTTGATAAATGAGGTTCTTAGTACCGAAAAATTGATGATTTCCGGCGATTATCATTAATCCTGGTAATGAGGTATCATTATAAGGGCTGAGGTGAATGGTGGCCGAGATACTCCAATTAAAACCGGTGAGTGGGCAGGTACGTTACCGGGGAACCCTGACCCCCCCCAATTACAATATTGCTAAGACAGATGTCGCCGCTGATCTTGGCGGTAAGTTCGGGGAAGTCTTTAATCTGACCTCCCGGGACCTTACATTCAATCAAAACACCTCTAGTGCCGCGTACCTGGCGTTCCGGTACTTCATCTCGGCGGAGGCCAATTTTTTTAGGTATCTTGATGTATCTGTCGGAGTCGATCAAATCGAAGCCCTCTATGTCAATCCACCCAGTATAGCGGCAATAAGGGAAACATTTGTGAAGGTATGGGCGCCCGTTATTGGTATAAGCAGGCCGAAAATCGCCCAGCATTTTTTTGAGGTTAGTATTGACTCCTCAGCGGAAGGAAAGAGCGCAAGACAGTTTCTCGATCAGTTCGTCTCTATTAAGTTGGATAAACCGCACAAGCTGGCCGGCCGAGGGGTGGTTTTCGATGTCGATACAGAGTCCGGTGGTCGGCTGCATATAAATTGCGTAGACTCGGTCAATACTCCGGACGGGATTTTTCTTTATTTTACCTATACGTTGAAAAAATTGGTAACAGAAATGGAATCCCTGGAAACAATCTTGGAATCGGTGTTCGGCTACTATCGGCAAGTACAATCTATGACCCATGTTAACATTCTGGAGCAACCATGAGCCGCCCAATGGCACATGTCCGCTTTGTAACCGATGCTCAAGTTCCGGAACCATTCCGGTCGCCGTCGGATATATCGAGCGGTTCTCCCGTTGGAGGATTTGGGCGACTGATGGCAGTTCAGGCCATGCCAAAATTTCAGGCTCAGCCTCGGGCATCTGGCCAGGGGTACGCGGTGTTTATGGGAAGCCAGCGCCCAACACAAAAAGAACAAACTACACCGGAAATTCGGTTTCGTGCGGATGCTAAGGCCCGCGAACTTGCCGCCACCGGTGAACAAGAATTCCGTACTGGAAATGCGCAGCGGGGCTTGGATGCCTTCGAGAACGCACTGGCACTCACCCGCAACGCGGTCGTCTTTTCGGCCGCAATCAGGACAGCCGTAGAATTTGACCGTGTTGATCTTGCGAGAAAATGGGCCGTGCTCGGCCATCAACGTGACCCTTCCGATCCCTCCCTCGCCCGCTGGCATAAATTACTCTCGCCGCCGACAATTCGTTCGGTAGACACGGCTCTAACCAGGAGGACCGATGAAGTAGCTTGGTTGGAAGCCAATGCCAACCAGTATCGTGGCAAGTGGGTTGTTGTTGCTGGATCGCAACTGCTTGGATTTGGGAATACCTTGACCGAGGCGTTGAGTGCAGCCCGCTCACGAGGCCCGATTACCGGAGCCCTGACGCATCACATCTCAGAATAGAAGAATGCTAAACAACGGCCCGGAGATCTTTACCACTTCAGTCGCAGACTTTCTCGATCATGACCCTGGTCGCCGGGGAGATCGTGAGGCTCGTATTTATATTGCGGTTAAGGTCGAGAGGCTAGAAGTGGTGGTATATGCGATGGTCGATACGGGAGCGCCCTATTCGATCATGAATCCGGAAATTGCAGAAAATGCCGGTCTTGATTTACAGCAAGGTGAAAAAACCAAAATTGAAACGAGGTTTGGGAAAATTCCGGGTTGGATAGTTCGCGGCACAATATTAGTACCGGCAAAAGAGGGCCGTTCTGTCGAAGTGGACGCCTCGATTTTCGTGCCGGAATCGGAATGGCCGGGTCCAAATTTTCTTGGTTATCATGGATTTTTGGAAGGGATTCGATTCGCTGTAAGCCCGACCGAGTACGAGTTCCACTTTGGACGACCGGAAGGTCCCCTAAATCTTCGACTCCCGCTCTAGGCTTACCTATCCCCAATTTCTACTGTCGAAAAAATATAGCCGTCCAAGCGGCTGCGGCACTAATTGCAGATGCGATAGCAGAGCCAAGAGCTACGATCCACAGACGGTGCTCTCGCCTTGAACGCTCAACGTTAAAAATCCGTCGCCGGATCTCCTCTTCGTCCCAGGCATTATTACTGAGTTAGGTATCATAAATTGGGATGCCGAGATTCTTTGCGTAATCAAACAGCGGCTTTCCCGTTAGCTGATAAGATTTAACCCTAGACATTGACCACCCCCGCCGCTCTTTCTCGTAGAGGTCAACTCTACCTTATAGGCTTCGGTGCAAACTTGATAGCTGTGATCGGATGCAACTCCCACACTAGCCCGGCCCCGCACGGCTTCTTCGCGCGTCTAGTCTCGCTGGAGATATTGACCGGCGGCGTTATTTCGCTCTATGTTTTGCCAGCGACTTTCGATTAAATGTAGAGGGGAAATCGTGAACGACGAACAAGTGAAAATTCTACGCGATGATTTTCTCCGATTTCTGCAACATCTCCCTTGGAAGGGGGACACTTTATCCGTCCTGCTTAAAGGCCACCTGCTAGTGGAGGAACTCGTCGGAGCATATCTAGAACAAAAGATCGGAGCTAAAGCACTACGGGATGCGGATTTGATTTTTTACCAAGCCATATGTCTTGCGGAAGCCCTTGATGATAACCCGGCGAGAATTTGGCTGTGGGGTGCCGTTAAAAAACTCAACAAACTACGAAGACAGCTTGCCCACAATCTGGAACCAAAGGGATTCAGCGCAAAACTCGACGAGTTCGTGGACTTCGTCGAGATAAAGACCGCAAAGAGCGGTTTCCCGTTGGAGTTAACGAAGGACTTCGGCAAGCTGCCATTCGCCATAATGTCTATTCACACTTGGCTTTCGGGACTAGTCCGCGTTAAGCGGACCAGTTTATTGTCCAAAATGGTGGAGGATTATAAGCAGCGATCATCCCAGAAAAAAGAAAATAAAGATTAACGCCTATTCTGTCTCGACTGTCTTTGTACCCATTTGATAACGCTCGCCTCACGCCGGAAAAAACCGCCGTATTTGCTTTTAAAGCCACGTTCAGCGCCCGACCCTGTCTCTAAGCCCCCCGGCGAGCACACCGGTATCTATGTTCCGGGATGGAGGAGTTTACGTCCTGCTTCAAACAATCGGTCGAATTCTTCCCGGCTGTTTAAGTACATCTCGGCCATTTCTTTCTCGCCGCATTCCCGGAAAGTTTCGGCCATAATCTTATCGTGAATGGCCCCCCCACTCTTTTGATAGCTGTTTATATTCGTCGGGGCCTTGGCCGATTGCCCAATCTTCGTCCTGGTCAAGGCCGTGCGCCTTTTTGACTGCCTTTATTTGGGCATTCACGTTCTTAAATTCAACGTCATAAGCTTGCATAATTTTGTCGTGAGCGATGTACATCATTATTATCCATGCAATCATGTAAAATAGGCTCTCTTCGTCTATAGCGCGTAGGTCGCGAAGTTTTTTGTATACGGCCAACTTTTCCTGCGGAGTTCCTGTCTCGTGGTGGTCTCTTAGCCATGTCAAAAGTTCCGCCGTTGTCTCGGCATTGGGCGCGGCTTCAAGCCTCGCGATGACGCTGCTATAAAACTCTCCATTACCACCGTTCTTGATATCGGCCATGTTCCCCCCTTTAAAGCCCAAGTGTAATGAGCAAAACTCGATCGGTCAAAGAAATTTGGCGCTGGACCAGCTTGGTTCCGCCTTCCATTTTAAAACCATTTTAAAAGTATTCTGCCCCGAACCAGCGCCGATTTGCGGAATGAGCGGAATGGGCGGAATTCGGGAGGCGTAAGAAATACAATAAACAAGGGGGTTATCTCTAACCCCCCTTTTTACCGCTGCTTTCAGTTCTGAGACCTAGTTTTCCCTCAAACTAGCGCGTCTACCAATTCCGCCATCCTCGCACTTGAGATAGGCTCCGCCAAAAAGATTGGCGGATCAGCCCCCGCCACAATGCACGGCGGGTCCGCCTCAGGAGGATCCGGCTGAATCAGGCATTGGGAATTAGGGAACAGCCACGCCTCATTTGCTTTGGGACTGCGCAGGTTGAGGCGCGGCCGGCGGTGCCGTGGTCGATGGCGCCGCAGCCGAAGGCGCGGAGGGTTGCTGCGGCGGAGCGCCCGGCGCCGCTCGTCCCTGCGGAACGCCTTGCTCGGTCTGGCCCGTGCGCGCGTCGAAGACGCTCGTGGCCGTCCTTTTTCCGGAGAAGTACCCCAACGTCAAAGAGGTGATCATGAAAACAATCGCCATCCCGGTCGTGAGGCGCGTGAGAAAATTGCCCGCGCCGCTGCTGCCGAAGATGGTCGAGCTCGAGCCGCCGAAGACGGCGCCCATGTCCGCGCCTTTCCCGGTTTGGAGCAGCACGACCAGGATGAGGCCGATGCTGACGAAGATGTGAAGGATGGTCACTATGGTAATCATGATCCCGCCGCGGGCTCCGTTTGAAAGGCGCGCGCGATGCCGAGAAAGCCCTCGGCCTTGAGACTGGCGCCTCCAACGAGGAAGCCGTTCACGTCCGGCACCTGCGCCAGCTCTGCCGCGTTATCCGGACGAACGCTGCCGCCGTAAATAATGCGGCAACTCTCCGCTGCTATTTTATCACAAAGCCCCCGCAAAAGATTCCTGATCCGAAGATGCACCGCCGCGACCTGCTCAGGCGTTGCGTTCCGGCCGGTTCCGATGGCCCAAACTGGCTCGTAGGCGACAGCGAAGTTTTTTATAGCACCTTTGCCTACTCCCTTCAACGCGGCGCGCAGTTGCCGGCCGATCACAGCGTTCGTTTTTTCTTTGCTTCTTTCTTGAAGCGTCTCTCCCACGCAGACGATCGGTCTCAGCTCGCAAATCAAAGCGGCGGAAATCTTTTTCCCCACCGTTTGATCGCTCTCGTGGAACAGGCGGCGGCGCTCCGAATGACCGAGGATGACGTATTCGCACCCCAGCTCGCGGACCATTTTAGGGCTGACCTCGCCGGTAAAGGCGCCTTCCATTTCCCAATGAATATTTTGCGCGGCGAGCCGGATGGCGCTGTCTCTTATAATGGCCGAAACGGTGGAGAGCGCGGTGAACGGCGGCGCGAGCGCCACTTCCACGCCGGCGATTCCTCCGCCACCGTTTACGACTTGGCGCGCCAGCGCCGCGGCTTCGGCCTGGGTGCCGTGCATTTTCCAATTGGCGACGACCAGCGGTGGATTCATGCCTCGACCTCGAGCGCCTCGATGCCGGGCAGTTTCTTGCCTTCGAGAAATTCAAGGGTCGCGCCGCCGCCCGTCGATAGATGCGTCATGCGGTCCGCGACGCCCGCTTCCATCACCGCCGCGACCGTGTCCCCTCCGGCCACAACGACGACCGCGCCGGAGTCCGCCAGGGCGCGGGCAATATCGATGGTCCCGGCGCTGAAGTTTTTTTCCTCGAACAGTCCCACGGGTCCGTTCCACAGGACGATTTTCGCCTTCTGCAACTCGCGGATGAAAAGCTCGCGCGTCTTCGGGCCGATATCCAAACCCATCAAATTTTCCGGAATGCTCTCGCCGGCCGCGACCGGATTCTTATCGTGACCCTCCGCGGCGACGTGATCGACGGGAAGCAGCAAAGTAATTTTTGCATTCGCCGCCTGCGCGATCAGCTCGCGCGCCAGCCCGACGTGCGTTTCCTCGACCAGAGAACGTCCGATGGAGATGCCTTTCGCCTTCAGGAACGTATAGGCCATGCCGCCGCCGACGAGCAAGCCGTCGAGCTTGGGCAAGAGATTTTTAATCACGCCGATCTTGTCCGAGACTTTGGCGCCGCCCAAGATGGCGACGAACGGCCGCTCCGGAGCGCCGAGCAGCCGGCCCAGATAATCCAGCTCCTTCTGGAGCAGAAGGCCGGCGCATTTTTCGCGCGCGTACCGCGCCATGCCCGCGGTGGAGGCATGCGCCCGGTGCGCGGCCCCGAAGGCGTCGTTGACGTAGACTTCCGCGAGAGCGGCGAGCTTTTGGGAAAAGCCGGGGTCGTTTTTTTCTTCTTCCTTGTGAAAGCGCAGGTTCTCGAGCAGGACGATCCGCCGGCGCGGATCGCGCGCCATCGCTTCGACCTCGGGGCCGACCGAGTCCGGCGCGAGCGCAACCGGAGACGAAAGCAATTTCTCCAGCGCCTCGCGCACGGGCGCCAGGCTCCATTCGGGATCTCTCTTGCCGCCGGGCCGTCCCAGATGGGAAGCGATCAAAAGTTTTTCGGCTTTTTCAAGAACGAAGCGTAGCGTCGGGAGCGTGCTCTCGATCCGGTGCATCTCGGTGATTCTGCCGCGCTCGATCGGGACGTTGAAATCGGTGCGGACGAAAACCCGCTTGCCGCCGAGGTCGAGATCTTTCAATTTGCGGATCATGTATTGAAACGCCTCCCCGATCGTCTAAAGTATAAAATCCAGGCAGGACTTTAATTGATTAGATACAGAGGTTATAATCTTTTTTCAACGGACTACCGGAACCCATGATGCCTACCTTGTCGCTGCTTCAGTTGTTGGCGCAGAATGATTTGACGGTCCCTCAACAGCACGGGATCTTGGATTTGGCCAAAGGGGCGAGTCCCTTGGTCCAAGGCGTGCTTTTGTTATTGATATTGTTTTCCGTGCTGAGCTGGGGAATTATTTTTTCCAAGCTCAACCAGGTGCGCCGGGCCAAGAACGAATCGGAAAAATTCATAGAAATTTTTTGGGACAGCCGCAATCTCGCTTCGATCCACGACGCCAGCCGTGATCTCAAGTCCGGCCCGGTCGCGCAGGTGTTTCGCGCCGGCTATGAGGAGCTGCTTCGAGTCTCGCGCGGCAAAGCGGCTCCGGGCGAGTCGCTGACGACGGAGCTGGGCGGCGTGGACAATGTGACTCGCGCGATGAAGCGAGCCACGAGCGTGGAGATCACGAAACTGGAAAAATCTCTCACGTTCCTCGGCACGACGGCGAGCACCACTCCTTTCATCGGGCTGTTCGGCACGGTCTGGGGAATCATGAACGCGTTCCTCGGCTTGAGCGTGACTCATTCTTCGAGCATCCAGGCCGTCGCCCCCGGCATCGCCGAAGCGCTGATCGCGACCGCGCTCGGTCTAGCGGCGGCGATTCCCGCTCTTATGGCTTACAACCATTTCGTTCAAAGGATCAAGGTCCTGGCTACGGAGATGGATAATTTTTCGCACGAGTTCTTGAACATCGCAGAACGACATTTTTTAAAATAAGGCACGAGGCGAAAGGCGAGAGGCAACAGGCAACAGGCAACAGGAAACAGGAAACAGGAAACAGGAAACAGGAAAGAAAAAGATTTCTTACTCAAGCCTCGCGCCTCATGCCTCTCGCCTAAGGAGTTTTCATGGCCGTTGACACTTCGTCGCAGCAGGGCAGCGCCACGATCTCGCAGATCAACGTGACGCCGCTCGTGGACGTGATGCTGGTGCTGCTGGTGATCTTCATGGTAACCGCGCCGATCATCCAGCAAGGCGTGCAGGTAAATCTGCCGCAGACGCAGGCCGGCGCGATACCGGGGAAGGAAGAGCAGTTGGTCGTCTCGATCAACCGCAACGGCCGGGTTTTTCTCAACGACGCGGGGATGACGCCGGCGGAGCTGGGGCAGAAGCTCCGCGCTATTCGCGGCATCAAAGCCGACAAAGAAGTCTATCTCCGCGCGGATCAGGACGTGCGCTACGGTGTCGTCATGAGAGTGGTCGCGGAGATCAAGCAGGCGGGCATTCAGAAAGTGGGGATGGTGACGCGCCCGCAAGAAGAAAAAGAAAGCTAAATGGCAAAAACCCCCCTTGACCCCATGCCGATCTCCGGAAGGCCGTCCGATCATCGCGACGGCGGCGGAAGAGTGTGGAGATGGGTTTTCTTTTCGGGTGTCGCCCACGCCGTGCTCATCGCGGTTCTATTGATCGTGCCGTTTCTGCCGAGCAAAACTCCGAGCTACCCGGTTTACAGCGTGGATCTGGTCGGCGGCGAGAAAATTGGCGGCGGAGCGGGCACTTCGGTCGCGCCCGCTCCCAAGGTGAAGCCGGTTCCGGAGGTAAAAGCGACGCCGGAGGTAAAGGAGACTAAGAGAGAGCCTAAGAAGTCCAAAGAAGATGTTCGGCCCAATCCCGCCGAGTTGAAGGAGACCAAGAAAAAAGTTCCGGACAGCCGCGCTGAGATGGCATTGGCGGCAAAGGCCAAGAAGGAGAAGGAAGAGGCCGAGGCGGAAAAGGTCAGAGAAAAATTGAAACAGTTGAGGGAAAAGCGAATCGAAGATGCCTTGGCGGCGATCAGGAGCCGGACCCAATCGCAGGAAAAGATGGAACAGCAGCAGCAAAAGGCGGCGGCCACAAGCACCGCGACCGGCAAAGAACCCGGCGCCGCGGCATTAGGCGCGGGAGGCACCGGCGGAGGAATCGCGCGAGGCGCCGAGTTCTTACGATACTTCAACGAGATGCGGGAGCGGATCAAAGGCGGCTGGACCTGGGCGGGAAGGAGAACCGACCTGGTGGCCTCGGTGCGTTTCAGCGTTCAGGAAAACGGCGAGATTGTCGGGCTGAAATTGGTTCGCGGCTCCGGCGATTCGTCCTACGACGACTCGGTGATCCGCGCGCTGAGAAAAGCCAATCCTCTCCCTCCGCCTCCCGAGAGCCACCGCCAGGAATTTACCGATGTGGAACTGGCTTTTACTCCGAAGGAGCTGGGGGGATAATCCGATGCTTAGGGGAGCGACGCTGGTGATTTTAACATTCCTGCTGGTGCCGGCTTTTTCCGCCCGGTTTCTTTTTTCTCAAGTCAAAGGAACGATCGAAGGGCAAACGGGCCGCCGTTATCCCATCGCGATCTCGCCGCTCAAAAACCCGGGCGCGAGCGATAACAAACGCGGGATTTCGGAGTCCGTTGCGGATGCCATCGGCAACGATTTGAATCTCTCGGGCTGGTTCCGCGTGCTGGACCGCTCGGCTTACATCGAAGACCCTCAGCAGAGCGGCATCACCTTGGAAACCATCAATTTTAAAAACTGGTCCACGATCGGCGCGGAAAGCCTGGTAAAAGGCGGCTACAGCGTGCAAGGCGACGATCTGACCGTGGAGCTTCGCCTGTTCGACGTTTATCAGGCCAAGCAGCTCGTCGGCAAAAAATATACCGGCAAAGCGAGAGATTTCCGCCGCATGGCGCATAAGTTTGCGGACGAGATCATCAATCAGTTCACCGGAACTCCGGGGCCTTTCAACACGCGGATCGCCTACGTCTCGAAAAGCGGCGGCGCTCTGAAGGAAGTTTACTTCTCCCACCTCGACGGCAGCGAGAAGAGCCAGGTCACCAACAACCGCTCGATCAATTTATCTCCGGCGTGGAGTCCCGACGGCCGGATGCTCCTTTATACCTCGTACAAAGACGGCCAACGAAGCCTCTACCTCTACGATTTGGCGGCGGGAAGAGAGACTCGCATCGCCGAGCGCAGCGGCTCGAGCATCGGCGGAAAATGGTCGCCTGACGGCCAAACCATCGCCGTCGCGTTCGAGCGGGCCGGCAACACGGATCTCTATTTGGTGGACCGTTCGGGAAAAACCCTGCGACGCTTGACCGAGGATAAAGGCATCGATGTTTCGCCCGCGTGGTCGCCGGACGGCAATCGGCTGGCGTTCGTTTCCAACCGTAGCGGCAGCCCGCAAATTTATATTATGAATGTTGCCGGCGCCAACGTCCGAAGACTTACGTACTCGGGCTCGTACAACACCTCGCCGGACTGGTCGCCGAAAGGAGACAAGATCGCCTATACGGGAAGAGTTGCCGGGCGCTTTCAGGTCTTTACCATCTCCGTTCAGGGAGGCGATCCGCAGCAACTCACTTCCGGCTCCGGAGACAACGAAGATCCTTCCTGGGCGCCGGACGGCAGATTTCTCGCCTTCGCGTCCAATCGCGGCGGCGGACGTTATCGTCTTTATATGATGCGCGACACCGGCGAAAACCAGAATACATTGACAGCTTCCGGGTCAGATGATACAAATCCTTCATGGTCTCCGCGTCTGGACTGAGAGTGAGTGAAAAAATTAGTTCATGGTTCGACCCTTCGGCTTCACTCAGGACAGGCAAGCTCACCACGAACGGGATAACATCGATGGAAGTTCAAGCACTTAGCCGTTCGTCCTGAGCCCGTCGAAGGGCGATCGGCGATTTTTTCACAGCCTCTGAGTTGAAATGAAAGGAGAAAAAATGTTCGATCGGGTAAACACGCTGCTTTTGGGAATCGTCTTTTTGGCATTTCTCTTCGTGGTAAGCGGCTGCCCAAAGCCTACCCCCACACCACAGGGTGACGCAGCTTCCCAAGGCACGGCGGGTGGAAAAGGCCAGCAACAATCCAAGACCGGCGAGTCCACTACGCGCGGCGGAAGTCTGGAAGATGCGGGCAAGGGCAAGCTTCCGGTCAGCGATGGCCCGCTGAAAGAGGTCTATTTCGCTTATGACAGCTTCGATTTACGGCCGGATGCGCGCGCGACCTTAAAGACAAACGCCGACTGGCTCAAGGCCAATTCGTCCGCGCGGGTCGAAATCGAGGGCCATTGCGATGAGCGCGGCACGAACGAGTACAACTTGGCGCTCGGGGCCAAGCGCGCGCAGGCGGCGAAGGATTATCTGGTCAGCCTGGGCATTCCGGCCGACCGCTTATCCACCATCAGCTACGGCGAAGAGCTCCAAGTTTGCAAAGAACAGACCGAGGACTGCTGGCAAAAGAACCGTCGCGATCGGTTTGTGATCACCGCCGGGCGCCCGGCTTCTTAAGAGATCGCGCTACGAATCCTGAAGCTGAAAGTCAGAATCGGATTCTACCTGTTACCTCCTCTAACTCTGTGCGGTTCATGAAGAGCCCTTGCGCTATTTTTCTCGGGTTGGCCGCCGTGGCGGTGTCCGCGTGCGTGACGCCGCAACAAATAGACGTCATCGAGCGGGAGCAACGCACGCTCCGGACTCAGACCTCAAGCAGCCGCGGCGATTTGGACGCCATTCGCTCCAGCCTTGCCGACACTAAGGCCAACTTCGATCAGATGCACCGGGAGATCAAGGCGCTCAATGAAAAGGTCGAAGAGGTCCGGTTCCAGCTCGACCGGCAGATCGGGCGATCGACTAAAGAGGGGGACCAGAGAATCAAGGATCTGGAAGCCAAAGTCGGCAAGGTCGGCGAAGATCTCAAGGCGCAGGCCGGTTTACTGAAGCAGCGCGATGATGAGATCCGGGTGCTCCGGGAGGCGATGCAGGCGAGGACGGCGGAGAGCGCTCCGGCCGGCGCTCAAGTGGAATCGCGGGAAAAAGCCGCCCCCGAGTCTGAGGCCGCCAAGAAGGATTACGACGAGGCGTGGAGGTTGGTCGAGCGCAAAGACTTCCGCGCCGCGATTCCCCGCTTCAGAGAATTTCTCAAGAAGTATCCCAACAGCGATTTTGCGGACAACGCGCAGTACTGGCTCGGCGAGTGCTACTACGGTTTGAAGGAATACGATCAAGCGATCCTGGAGTTCGACGCGGTGCGCCGGAAATATCCCAAGGGCGACAAAGTGCCGGCGGCGCTGCTCAAGCAAGGGTTCGCATTCGCCGAGTTGGGCGACAAGGTGGACGCCCGTTTGATTCTGCAGGAGCTGGCCGATCGCTATCCGCAGTCCGAAGAGGCGGCGAAAGCGAAGCAGAAGCTTAAAACTCTGGGCTCCTGACCTGTCACATTATAACTCGCATATCCGTTTTCATTTCATCGCCTGGCCGTCGGTCGCCTGGAGCCTGACCGGAGCCGAGCGCTGACCGCCGATCGGCTTATCCCGACCCATGGAAATTCTCCGCCACATTGAGAGCCGGCCCCCTTCGATTCCCCGCCCGATCTTGCTGATGGGCAACTTCGACGGAATTCATTTGGGACATCAGGCGCTGCTCCACCGTGCGATTGACGACGCGAAGGAGATGGGCGGCCGCTCGGTCGTTCTCACTTTCGAGCCGCATCCATTGAAGGTCCTTGCGCCCGAGAAAGCGCCGCGGTTGATCCTGACGCATAAGGACAAGATGACTCTGCTCCAATCCTTCGGGGTGGACGCGGTGATCGTCCAGACTTTCGACGCGGCTTTCGCCGGCGTCGAGGCCGACGAGTTTGTCCGGGAGTATCTCGTGCGGCGGATCGGAGTGCGCAAGATGTGGGTCGGCAAGGACTTGCGCTTCGGGAAAGGAAGAAAAGGGCGGGTCGAAGACCTGGCGCGCTGGGGGAAGGATATGGGCTTCGAGGTCGGCGTCATCGAGCCGATCCAGTTGGGCAGCCATCGCGTCAGCAGCAGCCGGATCAGAACGCTGATCGAGCAGGGAGAAGTGCGCGAGGCTGGGAATTATCTCGGGCGCTACCATTTTATTTCCGGACGCGTGGTTTCGGGCCACGGCCGCGGGCGCCATCTCGGATATCCGACCGCCAACATCGTCGCCCGCACCGAAGTGCTGCCGCTCGATGGGATTTACGCCTCGATCATGCAAGCCGGCGGCTGGCAATGGCGCTCCGTAACCAGCGTCGGGCTCAACCCGACTTTTGGAGCGGGGCCGCGGACGATCGAAAGTTACATCTTCGACTTCGACGGCGATCTTTACGATCAGGCGGTCAAGCTTTTTTTCGTCGAGAGAATCCGGGAAGAAAAAAAATTTTCCTCCGTGGAATTGTTGGTCGAGCAGATCAAGCTGGATGTGGCGAGCGCTCGGGAGATCTTGGGCGGCGTCGAGCTGCCGAAGAGCGCTTCGGATGGTTGATCACGTGCAAGCAGCGCCTCTCCATACCCGCTCCGCAGCGCCGCTCGAGTCGGAGCGCGAGACCGTCGTGGACGCCGTGCATGCGGGTGTGCGTCTCGATGTTTTCCTCGCGCGCGATGTTACCGCGCCGACCCAGGGAGCGACGCGCTCCGCGATTCAAAAGATGATCGCCGACGGATGCATCACGCTGAACGGGCAGAGGCCGAAGCCGGGCGCCCGTCTCAAGCGCGGCGATCGGGTGGAGATTCATTTTATTCCGCCCAAACAAATTGCGCTCGCGCCCGAGCCGCTGCCGCTCGCGATTCTTTACGAGGACGCGGATTGCATCGTGCTGAACAAGGCGCCGGGCATGGTCGTTCATCCCGCCGCAGGATGGAAAAACGGAACCTTGGTCAACGCGCTTCTCTATCACTGTCCGGACCTCCCGGGCATCGGCGGGGAGCGCCGGCCGGGGATCGTCCATCGCCTGGACAAAGACACCTCGGGCGTGATGGTCGTCGCCAAAAACGGCGGCGCCTTTCAGGATCTCGCGGCGCAGTTCAAAGACAGGCGCGTGTCCAAGGAATATCTTGCCGTGGTATGGGGCCGGATGGCGAGACAGAAAGGCGCGATCGACCGTTCCATCGGCCGTCACCGGAGCGACCGCAAGCGAATGTCGAGCGTGCGCGCGGGCTCGCGGGCGAGATCGGCGCTGACGGAATGGCGGGTTGAAGAGTTTTTTCCGCCGGTTGAGCCCGGACGTCCTTCCTCCGGCGTGACGCTGCTGCGCCTGCGGCCCCATAGCGGGCGCACTCACCAACTGCGCGTGCATCTCGCGGATGAAGGGCATCCGGTTCTGGGCGACGCCGTCTACGGTCCGAAGCGGCGCGCCGCCGCCGACGATCCGATGTTGCGCGATTTTCCGCGTCAGGCGCTTCATGCCGAACGGCTCGAATTTTCCCACCCGCGCAGCCGCCTGAAGATGAGCTTTTACGCGCCTTTGCCGTCGGACATGGCGGAGCTTTTACGTGGGCTGAGGGAGCGGGGGCGAACGGGCGATAGGAAGGATTCACGACAAAGGGGTTGACAAGGAGCCCGGTTTTTTTTATTATGAGAAACAACGCGATGTTCCGGCTCGACGTTACTCTTTGACATAAATCCCACATTCATCATTAAGGTAATCGTTCACTGAATCCCGACCCAAAAGTTTGATTTGGATCCCGAGCAAAATATTCACGTCAGTGCGAGAATCCGGCTTTGTCCTGTGGGGGCGCGTTTTTGTCGGGCCCGGATAGCCGCATAGCGGATCGAAGCCGGGTCCGGCGGTCCTTACTTAGGGCGGAACTAGATTCCAGGAATTGAAGTCAGCAATCCGCGATCGATAGCGGCAATGTTCACGATGTAGTGAAAGGAGAAACTGGTTTATGGTCCGAGGCAGTCCTGGAGCCGAACGGGCTGAGCCGGATGCCGTCGAAGACGGCAAGCTCAACCTAAAGGCTCTCAAAGAAAAGAAGATCGGTGATCTGGCGTTGATCGGTAAGAATTTCAACATCGAAGGCGCCGCCAACATGCGCAAGCAGGAGCTCATCTTCGCCATATTGCAGGCGCAGACCGAGCAGAACGGCTTCATCTACGGTGAAGGCGTGTTGGAGACGCTTCCCGACGGTTTCGGTTTTTTGAGAGCGCCGGATTATAATTACCTGCCGGGTCCCGACGACATTTACGTCTCTCCGAGCCAGATTCGCCGCTTCAATCTCCGCACCGGCGACGTCATCTCCGGCCAGATCCGGCCTCCCAAAGAGGGCGAGCGTTATTTCGCCTTGCTCAAGGTCGAATCGATCAATTACGAGGACCCGGAGAAGGCCCGAGACAAGATCCTCTTCGACAATCTCACTCCCCTCTATCCCAACGAGCGGCTGCGGCTGGAATATGCGCCGGACGATTATACGACCCGGGTCGTCGATCTGCTGACGCCCATTGGGAAGGGGCAGCGGGGTTTGATCGTGGCCGCTCCCCGCACCGGCAAGACGATGATGCTGCAGCACATCGCCAAGGCCATTGCCCAGAACCACAAGGAGGCGGTCCTGATCGTGCTCTTGATCGACGAGCGGCCGGAAGAGGTCACCGATATGCAGCGCTCGGTGGACGGCGAAGTCGTGAGTTCCACGTTCGACGAGCCGGCGACGCGGCATGTGCAGGTCGCCGAGATGGTGATCGAAAAGGCCAAGCGTCTGGTGGAGCATGGAAAAGACGTCGTCATTCTTCTCGACAGCATCACCCGCCTGGCGCGCGCCTATAACACGGTAGTCCCTCCGAGCGGCAAGATTCTCTCCGGCGGAGTCGATTCCAACGCGCTGCACAAGCCGAAGAAGTTCTTTGGCGCCGCCCGCAACATCGAAGACGGCGGCAGTCTCACGATCATCGCGACGGCGCTGATCGACACCGGCAGCCGCATGGACGAGGTCATCTTCGAGGAGTTCAAAGGAACCGGCAACATGGAAATTCACCTGGACCGGCGCCTGATGGACAAGAGAGTTTTCCCCGCCATCGATATCAACAAGTCGGGA
>CAYOJC010000030.1:0-45054 GCA_964404195.1 uncultured Syntrophobacteraceae bacterium | reverse complement strand
CGTGCTTCAGTTCGGCAGCGAGGAGCAGAAAAAGCAATGGCTTCCGCCGCTCGTACGCGGAGAGAAAATCGGCTGCTTCGCCATCACCGAGCCCGACGCGGGCTCCGACGTCGCGGCGATTCGCACCACGGCGGCGCGCAAAGACGACTCCTACATTCTAAACGGCAGCAAAATCTGGATCTCCAACGCCCCCGTGGCGGACACCGCTCTCATTTACGCCTACACCGACCGGGCGCAAAAGCACCGCGGCCTCTCCGCCTTCTATGCCGACCTCAATGCGACCGGCGTCACCCGCCGCACCCTGCAAACCATGGGCGCTCATGCCTCGCCGATCGGCGAGCTCACCTTTGAAAACTTCCGCGTCCCGGCGGAAAATCTCCTCGGCAAGGAGGGAGACGGTTTTAAAATCTGCATGTGGCAACTCAACCAGACGCGCCTGAATTGCGCCGCGGGAGCGCTCGGCGTAGCGCGCGCGGCGCGCGAGGCGGCGGTGAGTTATTGCAACCAGCGGGAGCAATTCGGCCAGAAGATCGGTCAATTCCAGATGAACCAGGACCTGATCGCGCAGATGATCGTGCACGAAGAGGCCGCGCGTCTGCTCGTCTACCGCGCCGCCTGGTTGGCGGACCGGAAACAGCCGAACAACCTCGAAGTATCGATCGCCAAATACACCGCCGCGGAGGCCGCGGCGGCCGCCGCCGACGCCGCGCTGCGCATTCTCGGCGCTTACGGCTACTCGACGGAATTTCCCGTGGAGCGCTATCTGCGCGACGCCAAGTCGTATCAGATCGTCGAGGGTTCGTCGAACATTCAAAAAATCATCATCGCCCAGGACGCGCTGGGGTATCGGAAAGCGAATCGGTGAAGAAGCAGGGGTTGTTTAAGTGGTCAAAGTGTTGAGGAGCGACTTGGATGAGTGCTTGTATATTCTAGACTCTGAAGTTTCTTTTAGCCAGAACTGCGCGAGCCTCACCTTCTGTAACGATCTACCAGCCGGTGCGTGCCGACCGTAAGGAGGATATAAACATCTCCCCTTTGGCGGAAGAAGCACCGATAATGGACATCGACATAAAATTCCCACTCGCCGTTCAGCTTGTGGATGCGAAGAGAACGGTGATTCGGATCGTGGGAAAGAAAGCGGAGCTGCTTTTGAACTTTTTTCTGGATGAGTTCTGGAAGGTCGCGATAGGTTCGACGAAAAGTGTCGGCCTACTCGATGACTACTTGTCGAGCCACCGCAGTGCCTCTGTCAAATTCTTAAACCGATGCACACGGCCTGCTGCAACGTCGCGCCTGGCGTTATGAATCGCACTCTGCGTTTCTGGGCGCTCGTAGATCTCTTGGCTAATCTTCAACTCTACCAACTCCCTGTATGCGCGGTACGGCAAGACCACCTTAACCGGCTTACCTTCCGCGTTTTTGATTAGCTTGCTTCTTTCTACGATTGCGAGCGCCTGCATTGGATTCTCCGTCGCTTAAAAGCTGGCTTGAGTATATCCAACAGGTGCTCAATCCGCAATCAAATCACTTTGAGTCTAATCGACTAACCGCTCCGAAGGCGGTGATTTTGTCTTCCGCACAGCCAACAGAACGCGCCGCCCATCGTGGTCCAGAAAAGAAGCTGGCCCAGTAGTGAAAGAATGCGAAATTCACGGACAAGCTCGGCGGGCAGTCTTACTTCGTCTGGATTGAACGGCATCGTGAGAAAGATCACGACAAGATAGATTAGATAAATGACAAGCACAACGACGCGTGCCCGGCTGCTACGGCGGAACGAGCGCTCGACGCCGAGCGCCGCAAAGGTCCCGATCAACGACAGCGCGATAAAAACGAGAAAAAGCTCTTGTCGATAACCGATTGTCGCCGCCTCGCCGACGCCGGGCGGATTGGCGGGATATGTGAGCAATGGAAAAATCGCCACGGCCCAACCGAGGAGAACAGAAAGAAAAAATCCTTGTCTTCTCATATCGGCAAACCACGGCCGGATCGCATAAGCCAGAAGGCCGAACAGGATTCCCCATGCGCCGCCATAAAGAAGAAAGCCGATGAACAGTCCGAGCTTTTGGACCGGACGGCCGACCACGGGCTCCGCGGCCGAAGCGTTGAGCGACTCGTGCAAATGTTCTTCCATCTCGACGGCGCGGTCGATGAGCGGCTCGGTAAAGATCCAGTGGAAGCCGGCCGCGATCAAGCCGGCGATCAGCCCGGCGAGAACGGCGGCCTTGAGTATCTCAGCGAGCGACCTGGTTTCCACCCGTGAGAACCTTTACCGGGAGATAAACGGCAGGAACGGGAAACAATTTAATGGCAGGGATATCCGGCGGCGTGGCGCGCGTCATGAACGGCTTCGTGAATCAGATTCATATCGAAGGCGGCCGGACCCTGGATCAACGAGAGCAGAAATCCCTGGTCGAGCGCCACAACGTAGAGCGCGAAAAGTCCGAGCAGCAAGAGGCCCGCAAAGATCCATTCGTCGCCGAGAGTTCGAACCGTCGCTACCATATGTGCCTCCGCCTTCTTTCTACGATGGTCTTTAACTTCAACGCCGCCGTTTTACAAGCGAGGCTGCTAATGCGCGCGGGCCCTCAAGGGGCGAGCGTGACAGCCTCAGGCATAGGAACGTCCGACCTAAGGACACAGAAAGATTTGGAGTCTGTCGTTCGATTCATCGCGGCGAACTCGAACGCCGATCCCATACACCTCTCGGATGTTTTCTTCCGTCAGAACCTCCATCGCCGAACCGTCGCGGTAGATCCTACCCTCGGCAAGCAGCACCAGACGCGGGAAAAAAAGCGCCGCAAGATTGAGATCGTGAAGCGCGGCGACGATCGTCAACCCGCGCTCACGATTGAGCCGGCGCATTAGCTCGAAAATCCGGACCTGGTGCTTGAGGTCGAGAAAGGCCGCGGGCTCGTCTAGCAAAAGAATTTCCGCTTCTTGCGCGAGAGCGCGGGCAATCATCACGCGCTGTTTCTCTCCGCCGCTGATCTCGTGGAGATAGCGGTCGGCGAGCGGCAACGTCTCGGTCGCTTCCATGCTCTTTCGCGCCGCTACCAGATCTCGCTCGCCCTCAAAACCAAGAGGATTGTGATGGCTCGCTCTTCCCATCAAAACGATTTCGGCGACCGTGAAGGGAAAATTGACCTGGCTCTCTTGAGGCACGACGGCAAAGAGCCGGCTCAGATCCCTCCTTCCGAAGGCGCGGATATCCTTTCCGTTAAGTTCGACTGCTCCGCGTCCCGTCAACACCGCGGAAAGAATCTTGAGCAAGGTCGTCTTTCCCGAGCCGTTCGGTCCCAGGATTCCTATCATTTCTCCCTTCTCGACCGAGAGCGACACGTCGTCGAGCACCCTCCGCTCGCCGTAGGCAAATCCCAAATGCCGGATTCGAATCGCGGGATTCATAGCGCCAACTTTTTTCTTCCTTCGCGGTAGAGGAGTAACAGAAAAAACGGCCCGCCGAAAAATGCCGTGACGATTCCGACCGGAAGCTCCGCGGGGGCGAGCAGGATGCGCGCGAGCGTATCCGCCCAGGAGAGGAAAATCCCGCCGGCTAGAAAAGAAGCGGGCAGCAAGAGCCGGTGGTCGCTGCCGACGATCAGCCGCATGACGTGCGGGATCATGAGCCCAACGAAACCGATCATGCCGCTGACGGAAACCATGGCGCCGATCATTAACGACGTGGCGATAAAAATCTGCCGCTGGAGCGCGCCGGTCTCGACGCCGAGCTGCATCGCCGTCTCTTCGCCGAGAGTGAAGAGATTGAGCGGCAGTCCTTTCGCCCAGAGCCAGAGAAAGCCCATAACGACGTAGGCCCAGATGAAAGCCACGGTGAGATAGGCCCGGGAGGACAGGCTCCCCATGAGCCAGAAAAGAAGACCCTGCGCCTGATAGAAATCGACGATCGAGTTGAGAAACATGATCAGCGCCGCGACGAAGGAATTGAAGATCACGCCGGAGAGGAGAATATGATACGGATGGAGGCGCCCGTGAAAAAGAGAAAAACGATAAACCAGAAGCATGCTGAGCAGCGCTCCGAGAAACGCGGCGAGCGGGACCCATGAGATTTCGCCGAGAAGACCGCCGGCGATCGGCAAAAGCCAGTTGGGAAAAAAGATCAGCCCTAAGATTCCGCCCAAAGAAGCGCCACCGGAGACTCCCAGCATCTGCGGACAGGCAAGCGGATTGCGCAAGAGCGCCTGGAGCACGACGCCGCACGCCGCCATGCCGCCGCCGATCGCGATGCCCAACAGCACGCGGGGAAGGCGGGCGCGAAAGAGAATCTCGGCATTGGCGTCCGCGGAAAAAATGTTTTCGAAAGCGCGCCGGAGATCGACCGGCACGGGACCGAGAAGCGAGCAGCCGATGAGCGAGGCGACGAGAAGCAGGAAAAGAATTCCATTGACCTGGATCATCTTCCTACGGTTTAGGACGTTCACATCGACTCCTCTCGTCGCGCTTGTTGTTCGTTGGATTCGCGAAGCATTCGGGATGAACGAGGCGCGCAAGATCGGCCAGAGCCTCGCCGAAACGCGGCCCGGGGCGCAAGATTTTGTCCGAAGGATACGAGTAGATGCGTTCTTCTCGAACCGCCGGAACCGACTTTAGGTCGCCCCAGCGTTTAGATTTTCCCCGCTCGGACCCCATGCCGGCCTCGATGATAACTTGCGGCGCCTTGGCGACCACAACTTCGTCGGGCAAATTGAGCCACGGCTGCGCCGCGTTCCCGGCGATGTTTTCGCCGCCGGCCAGCGCGATCAGCTCGTCGATGAAATTCTTCCCGCCGACGGCGATCACCGGGTGAACGCCGACCACGAGAAGCAC
Source organism: uncultured Syntrophobacteraceae bacterium (assembly GCA_964404195.1). Taxonomy (GTDB): domain Bacteria; phylum Desulfobacterota; class Binatia; order UBA9968; family UBA9968; genus JAJPJQ01. The sequence goes on along the minus strand of CAYOJC010000030.1, from coordinate 40,230 downwards.
CTTGCGCCGCGCGGCCGGCGCAATCCTCTTTTTCACATCCTCGACCTGCGCGCGGATTTTCGCGACGAGCTTTTCTCCGGCCTTGGCATTGCCCAACAGCGCCGCGATGGAACTTATGGAGGCGAGAACGTCGTTCAGATTGGCTACGGAAACCAAGACGACTTTCAGCCCCAAGCGCTCCATCTCGCGCGCCTTCACCGGATCGCTCGCGCCGATGACGCCGATAACGAGATCCGGTTTTTTGGCGATGACGGCTTCAAGACTGGGATTCATAAAATCGCCGATCTTCGGCAGCTTTCGCGCTTCGGCCGGATAATCGCAGTAAGTCGTCACGCCGACGAGACGATCGCCCAAGCCAAGAGCAAAAATGGTTTCGGTCACGCTGGGGGCGAGCGAAACAATTCTTCTGGACGCTGCTTCGCCTGCGCGAAGCGGGGAAGTCAATCCGAACAAGACGCACAGAAAAATATAGGCGACAGAGATTATCTTCATCGAAAACTTGTGCCCTGAAGCCTCGCTATCATCTTTGCGCCAGACAAAACAGAACCAAAGCCGAAGTCTCGCTCAATTCTCCGACGGCGCCGAAGATGTCGCCGGTCACTCCGCCGAGCCGGCGGTGAAAGTAACTCTTGCATGCCATCGTGAAGAGAGCGATCCAAATCATGATCGCAATGCCGGCGGTTCCCGAGAAGCCCGCGGCCAGCGCGACGCTGACAACGGTGGCCAAGAATAAATGCCTTCCCGTCATGCGGCCGACCAAGGCCGAGCCTAAACCTTCCCTCGCAGGCTCGGAGCGATAGGCAAGCAGCACCATCGCCCACCGTCCCAGCAAAGGCGCCATCAGCAGCGCGCGCCAGCGTTCCGCATCCATCAGCTCGATGGCGCGGACTTTGAGGAGAATAACGAGCACAACGGCGAGCACGCCGAAGACGCCGGTGCGCGGATCATCCATGACGCGGAGCACGCGCTCGCGCTCTCCGCCCGCGCCGAGCCCGTCGAAGGTATCCGCGAGGCCGTCGAGATGCAGGCCGCGGCTGAGCAACGCCAGCAGGGCCACGAGCGCCACGCTCAAAATCCCCGCCGGGACAAACGGCTTGAACGCGGAATTCACCAAAACCAAAATCGAGCCCAGAAGAAAACCGATCACGGGGAAGAAAACCGAACCCGCCGCAATCTCGTCGGCCGAGCGCTCGGCGCGCCGTGGCCAGGGAAAAATCGTCAAAAACTGCAAGGCCGCTAAAAACGACTTCACGAATTTTTTCCCGCGACTCCGGCCGATTCGAACGTTGCCATCTCGCGCATGATCTTCACCGCCGCTTCGATCAAGCCCATCGCGATGCACGCCCCCGTTCCCTCCCCCAGGCGCATGTCGAGCGCGAAAAGCTCTCTCAGCCCGAGTAGGTCGAGCATTGCGCCGTGCCCCGCTTCCGCCGAGAGATGCGAGGCGAAGAGAATGTCCTTCACATGCGGACTGAAGCGATGGGCCAGAACCGCCGCGGAAGAGCAGATGTAGCCATCCAGAACCATGGGAATACGAAAAGCCGCCGCGCCGAGAATCAAACCCGCGATCGCTCCGATCTCGAAGCCGCCGACCTTCGAAAGAACGTCGAGAGCATCTTTGGGGTCCGGCTGATTCAGTCGGAGACCGGCTTCGATGGCGGTAACTTTTCGCGCCCAGGTTGCGGCGTCGATGCCCGTCCCCTTTCCCGTCACGTCGCGCACGGCAAGTCCGGTGAAGGCGCTGAGAATCGCCGCTGCGCTGCTCGTGTTGCCGATGCCCATCTCGCCTGCGCCGAGGAGAAGTACTTTCTGCGCTGCCGCTTGCCGGGCCAAGCGAATTCCGGTTTCCAGAGATTGCCGCGCGTCCTCGCGGGTCATCGCGGCGCCGCGGGCGAAATTATTTGTCCCGCGCTTGACCTTGCAAGAGCGCAAGGCGACCAGCGGCGCGAAATCGTGGTCCACGCCCATGTCCACGACTTCGACATCGACTCCGTAATGGCGCGCCAGCACGTTGATCGCGGCCCCGCCTTGAAGAAAGTTGTAGGTCATCTGCGCCGTGACTTCTTTGGGATAGGCGCTTACGCCCTCTTGAGCGATCCCATGGTCGGCGGCGAAGACAAATAACAGCTTGGAGCCTAGGCGTGGAGGAATTTCGCCCTGAATAGACGAAACGTGGCGCGCCAGCTCCTCTAACCTGCCCAGGCTGCCGATAGGTTTCGTGAGAGAGTCGAGCCGTTTCTGAATGGCCGCTTCCGAAGAACGGTCCAGCGGCCGGATTTTTTCCAATGTCTCTTCTAGGAGCATGCGCCATCCTTCTTGACGAACACCGGCAGCCCGGCAACCATGAGAACGACTTCGTCGGCGGATTGCGCGACGCGCTGGTTGGTCCAGCCGACGAGGTCGCGAAAACTTCGCGCCAGCGCGTTGTCGGGAACGATGGCCGAGCCGACCTCATTCGTCACAAAGAAAATGGCGAAGTCGAGCAGCGTCAACGCGTCGATCAACTCGTCAATTTTTTTGGTCACGGTTTCTTCGTCGTGCCGGAGGAGAAGATTGCTCATCCATAGCGTCAAGCAATCCACCAGGGCGCAATCCACTTCACCGCGGCGTCCGAGAAGCTCCCTCGACAACTCGATCGGCTCTTCGACGGTAATCCACTCCTTGCCGCGTCTCTCCCGGTGCACCGCAATGCGTTGCGCCATTTCCTCGTCCTTGGCTTCGGCCGTAGCGAGGTAAAGACGCCGCGCGCCCGCATTTCGCGCGCGCTCCTCCGCGTAGCGGCTCTTGCCCGAGCGCGCGCCGCCGGTGATAAGAACGACTTGTCTTGCCATCGATATTACTTTCTACTTCTACGTAGTCCCCTTGTTATCCCACGTCTCGTAGCTGATAACCTCTTCGAGCGGAACACGGTCGAGCCATCCGGCGCTTTCGAGCTCCGGCTTGCCGGCAAAGCGCTCCGTATAGCCCAGGCACAGATAGGCGACCGGTATCACGTGGGACGGAATGCGCAAAATTTCTCTCAGTTTCTCGCGCGACAGAATACTCACCCAACCGACTCCCAATCCCTCGACGCGCGCCGCAAGCCACAGATTTTGGATCGCGCAGCAGGTCGAATAGACGTCGGTCTCGGGTATCAGCGACCGGCCCAGGACCGCCGGTCCGTGACGCTCGTGATCGCAGGTCACGCACAGGTTGAGCGGAGCCTCCTCGATTCCTTCGAGCTTCAACGTCAGATAGAGTTTTTTTCTCTCTCCGGAAAACTGCTCCGCCTCCATGCCGCGCGCCTCGAGGAAAGCTTCTTTGACGCTCTTTTTGGTTTGAGGGCTGCGGATCAAAATAAACGTCCAGGGCTGCATAAATCCCACCGAGGGAGCGTGATGGGCGGCCAGCAAAACTCTTTGGATGACTTCCGCCGGAATCGCCGTGGGCAAAAATCGCCTCACGTCCCTGCGATTGAAAACAACCTTGTAGAAAGTCTCTACCTCTTCCGGGCTGAATTCATGATTCATAAAAGTGCGACGTCCCCGCGAATCACGCCGGCCAACTCTTGCATGCCGCGACAAATTTTTTCGCGAGGCCCGGATTGGAACCAAAATGCAAATGCGCGTAGCCGGCAACACAGTTTTTATAGAGGTAGCCCGCGCAGCTTTCCGTCTTTGTTGTGGCCCGGGCGGCATAGGCTCTCTCAACGCCGCGTACACGCGTGGAGGAATTTTCTAGCTCCGAATAACGAAACTCGTGTCCCCGCGCGCTCTTTCCAGCGGGGAGAAAACTTTTTCCTTCAAAGAAGACTTCGCGATAACCCAGCATCCTCAGAGTCGGATGCATTTTGCTCTTGAACGGATAAACGCCCACCATCGAATGTTCCCGGTTTTTTCCGTCGATCAAAGCTTGCGAGAGATACATGAAGCCGCCGCACTCGGCGTAAACGGGTCCTCCGGCCTCGATGAAATTTCGCAGGGCCGTTCGCATCGGCCGGTTCCGCGCGAGTTTGCTTGCATACAGCTCCGGATATCCCCCGCCCAGATAAATCCCCTTTGTCTCTGCGGGCAGCCCGCGATCGCCTATGGGGCTGAAGGACTTCAGCTCGGCCCCGGCGGCTCTGAGAATCGCCAGGTTGTCGGGATAATAAAAACAGAAAGCTTTATCCCGCGCGACGGCGATGGAAACGTTCTCAGGCGGCGATTTCTCATTTTGGCGCTCGACCGCCGGTGAACGCACGGCCATCCGGCTGCGCTTCAGCAATGCGTCCAAATCCAGATGCGTTTCAACCCAACGCGCAAGTCGATCGGCGCGCCGTCTATCGAAGAACTTTTCCTCGGCGGTCACGAGCCCGAGGTGGCGCTCCGGTATTTTTATTCCTTCCTCGAACGGGAGACCTCCGAAGCACGGGAGCCCCGGCAAGGTCTTCAATGCGTCCCGCAGAAATTCGACGTGGCCCTTTCCCCCAACGCGATTAAAGATCACGCCGGCGAGATTAACCCTTCGGTCAAAAAGACGATACCCCAAGACCAGCGCCGCCGCGCTGCGCGCCATCGCGGAAGCGTCCACCACCAAGATTACGGGGAGACCCAACCGCTTGGCCATTTCCGCGGTGCTCCCCTTTTCACTCGCGCCGCTATGGCCGTCGTAGAGTCCCATCATGCCCTCGACGACGGCGACGTCCTTGCCGCGGACATTGTTTTCGAAGCAGCGCAGGTTGTAGTTCTTGGGCAGCATCCAGCCATCCAAGTTGTACGACGGCGATCCGGTCACGATGGAGTGCAGGCCGGGATCGATAAAATCCGGCCCGATCTTGAACGGCTGGACCTTCAAGCCCCGCCGCCGGAGCGCGGCCATGATACCGAGGGCGACGGTAGTCTTTCCGACGCCGCTGTGAGTGCCGGCGATAACGAATGCCGCTATAGATCGCATGGCGCTTGCCGTCTCCGATCGAACCTTTCTGTTGTCCCGAGTGGAGCGACGAGCCAGCTCTTAATGAGATTCATATCCAGCGATTTCCTGAGATGATCCGCCAGACGGTCGATGCGCGCCTCGCGGTCGGCGGCGACATTCGCCCATGTTTCCGCGGGAGCGAGATCGACGGCGGCGCGCGCGGCCTGGAGAAATGAATGGCGCAAGTTATCGCCGTCGAAGAGGCCATGGACGTAGGTGCCGATCACCCGCTTGGACAAGCTCACCGCGCCGTCCGGCACGGTGCCCGGAAGCTCCTGGCGGACAATTTCTGCGAAAGGCTCGGCGCCGGTTTCATAGAGAGTTTCGCCGACGTGGATTTCGTAGCCTGCGAAGTGAGTTTCCGTACGGAAGCCGGCGCCGAAAAAATTGGATTGCAAGCGTCCTTGAACGCGGCGAACCGTTTTCTCCGCGCGGAGTACGGTTCGCACCGGCAGAAGGCACAGTCCCTCCCGGCTGTGGGGCTCTCCTTGACTCTCGGTCCCATGGGGGTCGTCGATGAATTCGCCAAGCATCTGAAAGCCGCCGCAGATGCCGACGACGGGGACGCCGTTTTTGCAAAGGCGCTGAATGGGGTCCACGAACCCGCGTTTGCGGAGCCAGTCGAGATCGTCCAGCGTCTGCTTACTGCCGGGCAAGATAAGTAAATCGGCCGAGGCCATCTCCTCGGGCCGTTCAAGAAACGCCAGCGAGACCGACGGCTCCAGGGCCAACGCGTCGAAGTCGGTAAAATTCGCCATGTGCGGCAGGGCGATCACGCCGACGCGCAGCGCCCGCGCCGATCCCGTTTCGGAGTTTTTCCATCGGCGCGCCGCCGAAGGGCGATCCTCCAATGCGACGCCGTCTTCTTCATCGAGGCCGAGTTCGGGGACAAAGGGCACGACGCCAACGCAAGGCAAGCCAAGGCGGTGCTCTATCATCGCCACGCCCGGCCGCAAGAGCGATTCATCGCCGCGAAATTTATTGATGACGAAACCAAGGACGCGCGCGCGATCTTCCGCGCCGAGTAACTCCATCGTGCCCAACAACGAAGCGAACACGCCGCCACGGTCGATGTCACCGACCAGCAGGCAGGCAGCATCGGCGGCGTGCGCCATACGCATGTTTACGATGTCATGCTCGCGTAGATTGATTTCCGCGGGCGAGCCCGCGCCTTCCAACAGCATGAGATCATGCGCCGCGGCGAGGCGGCGATAAGCCGCGAGAACCTGTGGGAAGAGCTCCTCAACCATTCGCGTGTGATAGTCGGAAGCCGACGCTTCTCCCCGGATTCGCCCCATGAATACCACCTGCGAGCCTGCGTCGGATGAAGGCTTGAGGAGAATGGGATTCATCTCCGCGCAGGACGCGACGCGGCAGGCTTCTGCCTGGAGCGCCTGCGCCCGGCCGATCTCGCGCCCGTCCGGCGTCACCGCGGAGTTGAGCGACATGTTCTGCGCCTTGAAAGGCGCCACGCGATAACCGTCGTCGGCAAAGATGCGGCCGAGGCCCGCCGTGAGAAGCGATTTCCCCACGTGCGAAGCGGTTCCCAGGATCATCAAGGCGCGTTTTCTCATGGTTGTTCCCGGCCAATCGTTTTGAGGTCCGGGTCCATTCGCTCGGCGGGACCGACGTCGCTCAGCGGCTCGACTCCGGCGACCTGCGCCAAGATGGCATGAAGCTGAAACAGCCCCTCGGTCAAGGCCGCCGGGCCCGGCTGCAAAATATATGTGGACTTCACCTCATAGATGTCGCCGTTTCGCACGGCGGGAATCGTCTCCCAATTTGCGCGCGAGCGGATCGCCGCCTTGTTTACTTTTCTCCCGCACCACGAGGCGATGAGGACGTCCGGCTTTGCCGCGACGACTTCTTGAGGATTCACCACGCGCCGGGCCGCATCCTGCTCGTAGCGGAGTTGCGGGAAAATCGGTTCGCCGCCGGCGAACTCTATCAGTTCCTCCACCCACCGGATGCCGCCGATGAGCGGGTCCATCCACTCCTCGAAGAACACGCGCGGCCGGCGCGAGAAACGGCGCGCCGATTCCTGTACCCGCCCGAGACCCGCTCGAAGCTTTTCGCAGAGCGAAAGACCCCTCCCCTCCACACCGACGATCCGTGAAAGCATGACGATCATCCGGAAAATTTCTTCGACCGAGCGCTGATTGAAGACCAGCGTGTTGATCCCCGCGCGAATCAGATCGCGCGCAATCTCCGCCTGCAGATTCGAGAAGCCGATGACGAGGTCGGGGCGCAAATTGAGAATCTTGTCGATTTTCGCAGTGATGAAAGCGGAGACCCGCGGCTTCTCGCGCGCCTCCTTTGGCCGGCATGCAAAGCCGGAGACGCCCACGATCCGCCCCTCTTCGCCCAATAAGTACAACGCTTCTACTGTTTCTTCCGTCAAACAGACGATGCGCCCGGGAAAAGTCGCCAATTCGTCAACCGGGTTTTCCATGACAGCTACCTAAAGATTTTCTTTCGACCGACGCGGCGCCGGTTCAAAAGCTCCTGCGAAGCTCCTGTACACCAGAGGGAAAACGCCGAAAAACAGAGAAGACGCTAGCAGATCCGCCAGCATCCTTTCAGGCAGTCCGGGCCAAGCCGCCGAGAACGCGCCGGCAAGCCCGGCAAACGTCGGCGGATATTCGCGCGCCTGAGTCCAGTCGCAACCACCCAGAACCCAAACCCCGAAGTTGGTCAGAAAGAAATAAATCACAGAGCCAAGCGCCGTTCCGCCAGCGATGCGCGTAGTGCGGAGGTTCTTCCTTAGCGCGAAACCTACAAGCAACACGGGCACGAGACCCGCGTAGACGACGGGGATCATGCTGTGAAGTCCGCGAGTCAGATCGCTGAGAAGCAATCCACCGAAGAAAACCAAAAACGCCGAGCGTTTGTCGGGTAAATACGCTGCCGTGAACAAAGCCAACGCCACGATTGGCATTGAAGTCATATGGGGTAATAACCTTGCGAAACACGCAATCAGAACGAACGCGCTCATAATCCAACCAGCCATTGAGTAGTCCTTTCACCCTAAGTGCCGGGCCACGCCCGGTCAGGGAACGATTCACAGCCCTGGTTTTTCCTTTGCTCCCGGCAAAGGCTTCGCGGAAGAGTCGGGCGTCGCGAGATAGAGCCATTTGATCCTGTCGCCTTGTTTCACGAGGTAGCGTTCCGCTGCCACGTTCGAGCGGTAGCCGTTGACTTCGAAGTACCACCAACGGTCTTTCACCGGATCGCTTCTCACTCCGCTTATCTCTTCCACGAAATACTCCACGCCTCACCTGCCGGAAGTAACGACGGGAAACGCGGTCCTCAGAGCGTCGAACACCGTGCTTCTTTCAGGAACGGCAACCGTCTTTTGCAGCTCCGCCCGATTGGCCGGTCCAAAATCGACGGCCACCGTCACGTCAACAGTCTTATCCCTGGATGCGCAGCCGCCGGCCAGCAGCAGGGACATTCCCAGGATAGCGCCGAATTGCGTTGCGATTCGTCTCATTGTCGGCCTCCTCGCGTCCCGCTCACTTGTTTCCGAACACGCCTTGCAGGCCGAGCAGAAAATTAATCGGTCGCGCATCGAAGCCGTTGGCTTCCTGGTATTTCTTGTTGAAAAGATTCTCGATTTTTCCAAAGAGGCTTATACCTTTCACCAAGGGAATCTCAACAGGCAGCCGGTAAGAGCCGGCCAGATCGAACCGTGTATAACTCGGCATTTTGATATTGGCGAAGGTATGCACGTCGAAATCGTCGCGCCGTCCCACGATGACGGCGTTCAGGTTGAGACTCAAATTCTCGTAGAGATAATTGAGATTCACGCTCCCCCGATGTCTTGGACGGCGCGCCAGCGTGCCGGTTGCCGTGTCCCAATCCAGATAAGTGTACTGGGCGTTTAATCGGAGGAAGGAGAGAAGCTTGACGGCCAGGCTCCACTCCACGCCGTCGAAGCGCGCGCGTCCGACGTTTTTCGCTTGAAACACCGATGTAATAAAAGACGGGCAGCCGGGAAACAAAACGGGATCTACTGGAATAGGCCTGGCCTCGATCAGGTCTTTGACCTCTCTATGGAAGTAGGTTGCACCTAGCTTCACCCTGTCTTTGAAGAGCTCTTGATCGACACCCGTATTCAACTCCCAACTTTTCTCAGGCCCTACGTCGGGATTTCCGAAAGCGGGACAACCGGGAAAGAATGTTGGAAAAAACAGCTCGTTTAAGCTCGGCGCTTTGAAGCCCTTGGCGTATCCTGCTCTGAGCTTCGTCCCCATTTCTTTGAATAGATAAGCGCCGGAAATCGACGGCGTCCACGCTCGGCCGAAGGTCTGATGATCGTCCAGCCGGACCCCCGGGATCAAAATTAGCCGGCGGTCGAAGAGTTGAATCTGCTCCTGCAGATAGTAGGCGATGTTTCGGATGGCGCGATCGATGCCGCCGCTGGTGGTGGCTTTTCTAAGCTTGTACTCCAGGCCGAAAGTCGTCGTGCTCCATTCCTCGGGGCGGAAGTTGGTTTGAAACTCTCCAGTAAGGATTTTGGGACGAAAACTATCGCGTCGCCTGGAGTCGCAAGGGAAGCCGAAGAACGTGCATGAATCGACCTCGTCGCTGAATTTTTCTCTTTCCTTGAATACCGAACCGGCGACGCGGTAGTCCCACGCCTTGGAGATGCGCTGCTCCCACTCTAATTTGCCCAAGTATTGTTGCAGCTCGTCGCGCGCGTTGGGGTCGCCGCGGTCTCCCGGAACGAAGTTGTTGCTGTTGAAAAGCCCGACGTCGCTCCGGATAAAACGAAAGATCCCTTTGAGACTGGCATCGTCGGTAAATTTATAGTCCAGCCGTCCGGAGGCCGTAATGTTTTCGTAATCGTCGTTGAAACGGTGGAATCCCCGGGTCTGCAACTGGGAGGCGCTCAGAGAGTAGGCGAATTTTCCTTCCGCACCTCTCAGTGTCGCAACCTGACGATGCGTCCAGCCGTTGCCGCCGGCCGCTGATAATGTCAGCTCGGGCGGTCCGTTGCCTTTCTTAGTGATGATGTTGATGACGCCGCCGATCGCCTGCGAGCCGTAAAGAGTCCCGCCGGCGCCGCGGAGAATCTCGATGCGGTCGATATTCTCCGTCGTCAGGTGGGCAAAGTCGAACGAGCCCAACGTAGTGCTGTTCACTTCGACTCCATCTACCAGCACCAGGATCTGGTCGGAATCCGCGCCGCGAATAAAAACCGACGTGCCGTTTCCGAGCGAGCCGGATTGAACCACGTCCACTCCCGGCACGTCGCGCAGCATCTCCAAGACGGTTTCGGCTTGGCGTGACTGAATTTTCTTGTCGTCGATCACCGTGACCGAGGTGGTGACGTTTTCCTCGGGCGTTTCAAGTCTGGTTGAGATAACCACGAACGGCGGAAAAGTTTCTTCCCGGTTAGGCTCTGCGGCTCCGGCAAAATTGGAAACGAGAACGGAAAGGATAAGAACCAACAAAAACATAGCGCCTCCTTCTCTCCCGCGAGAGGGATAGTTAAGCGGAACGGATCGGTCTCCTGGCTCAGGCTTTAAACCTACTCGCCGCGCCTTCCCATCAGCCATTATGCTAGGCCGACAGTGGCTTCTGCGGCTTTCGTGGCCATTACAGTTGCGGGGCAGCAGGGGATTTTCACCCCTTTCCCTTACATCCGTCTGCGGTTGATAAGCTGCTCTACGTGCCTCCTTTTATACTTGGACTGTCAGTTTTTTTTTAGATTGCGCAGGCTAAACTCAATCGGAATCCGGATCCGATTTTCGACTCGTTTTTCACCTTCGCGTGCAGGGTAAAACCGCCAGCGCTTTCTTACGGTCTCCACTGCAGCCTGATCCAGCAACGCAAACCCCGAGCTTTGATACACCTCGACAGATTTCGATTTGCCTTCTACGTCCACCAGGACTCTAAGTGTTACAGTGCCTTGCCATCCTGCCTTGCGCGCGCTATCGGGATATTCCGGCATGGGGCTGTAGGTAATCTGCACCTGAAGGAACGGCGATCCGCCGTTCCCGCTTCCGCGCCCATCGCCTGAGCCCGGGCCGATTCCGTTCAAACCGCTTCCGCCTCCACCATCGCGGCCGCCACCGCTTCCGCCGGTTCCGCCCACGCCTTCCGCCCGGCCCCCGCTCGATGGCGAAGAATTTTCTACAACACTGGCCGCGGCGCTCTGACGGGCTGAGATGACGATGCCTCCCGGCGCGTCTGTCGCGACAACCGCCGTGGAAATGGTTTTCGGCAACTCCACCAACTGCTCCGGTCGAGCGACAATTCGCTCCGCCTCCGCGACGGACTGCTCCTGCCGCATTTCCGGTGCGGCTTTCCGCGTCGAACGTATCGGTTTCTTTTGTGGCGCCGACCCTTCGTCCGTTCCCCCATTGCCACTCCCACCATTCGTCTCAAGCAGCGTCACGATGATGGGTGCCGCGACTCTCGAATCCAGAAACAGCGCCGGATAGGCCAGCGCCGAGGCGTGCAATGCCATGGAGACGAATAGGAAAGAAATCTTCATGATCGGCGACCAAAGACGACCAAAGCGGCCTCGGCGCGAAAAAAGAGAATGAAGGAGAAAACGGCGGAACCTTTCTCTCTCTCCCGGAGAGGCCGGTTGAACGTGCTCTAGGCAGGTCTCCTGGCTTAGGCTTTATTCTACTCGCCGCGCCTTCCCGTGCGCCTGAGGCGCACAGTGGCTTAACTTGCGGCTTTCGTCGCCATTACAGTGGCGGGACCGCGCCGGATTCGCACCGGACTTCCCTGGAGCCTTAGAGCAAAACGAAAACTATACCGCGCGGAAACAATTGTCAAGAAACTTTTGACCGCTAGAGGACAAGCCACAAGACGAGCGGCACGGCGATCACCGACAAAACGGTGGAGAATAGAATGATCGAGGCCGCCAGCTCCGGGTCGCGGCTGTATTTCTCGGTGAGCATGAAGTTGATCACCGCCGAAGGCAGAGAACCGTAGAGCAGGATGATCTGACGGTTGATTCCATGGATGCCCAGCAATTCGACCGTCAGGTACGCCGAAGCGAACCCGCCAATGACGCGGATGATCGCGCCGGCGAAAGAGTGTACCCACGTGAGCGACGGCATCGTGTAAAGACGATAACCCAAGCTTACGAGCATCAACGGAATGACCGACATTCCCAGAACCGAAAGAGGCTGGAAGATCGGCTCCGGAATCGGAATCTTGGCCAGATTGAAGAGCAGGCCCAGGACAGCCGCATAGATGAGCGGGAGGCGAAAGATCTCGCGCGCGCCGCCTTTGCCGCCGAGAAGGTACAGACCCAGCGAATTGTGCATCAACGTGATCATCACGTAAAAAAGCGTTCCTCGCTGCAGCCCCGGCTCGCCGAAGGCGAAGAGCGCGAGCGGGATGCCCATGTTGCCCGCGTTCATGAAAAGCACGGGAAGCGCGTCAGACCCGGCGAGCTGAAGTCTGTCAGCAAGGCATAGAGCCAGATGAGCAGCCCCACGCCTGCGATGATCCCTACGGCGCCGGCCAGGATCACCGCGATGTCTGCGGCGAACAACGGCTTGGTGGCGAGAGAGGTGAAGACCAGACACGGAGCGCCCAGATAGATGACGATCTCGGTAATCGGATCGAGGCTGATTTTTTTGTAGCGCGCAAAGACAAAGCCGATCGCAATGAGAACGAAGACGGGAACGACCGGCGAAAGCGGTTTGAGCGCAGAGAGCATTCGCTAACTTTTCCCCAGCCGGAGGATTCTGTCAACCCGCCGGCGCACGGGCGAAGCTTGACAATCGTTAAGGTATTAAATATTTTAAGTTGAATCATCTCATACGTCTGGGGGAACCCTTTATGAAGCTTCTTTTCCTTACGCCGCCGATGGGCAATTGGGCCCCCTGGGGCGACCGGCACCTGGCAGCTAACCCGCTGCACGCGCAACTCGCGGCATTCATTCGCGAAAAAAAAGCCGCGGAGGTCCAAGTGCTCGACTGCCGCGCCTTGGGACTCAACGACGAGCAGATGCTGGAGGAGGTTAAACGGCGAAGCCCTGATGTCGTCTTCTTCGGCGGCATGATCGCCGCCGCCGGAGGCGCAGCACAGCTCAACCGCTTTCATGACGCGATGAAGCGCATCAAAGAGGTGGCCCCGAAAACGATAACAGTGGCCGGCGGGCTCATGTACACTGCGGTCCCCGAAAAGATCATGCGACAAAACCCGCAGCTCGATTTCACGCTCGTCAGCGTTTTCGGCGATTGCGAATATACGATGTGGGAGCTGTTGGAAGAGCTGAAGCAGCCGGCACCGAAGCTGGGCGAGATCAAAGGCCTCTGTTACCGCAATGGCGATATCGTGCTCAATCCGAGGAGAAGTCTCATCACCAACCTCGATGAGCTTCCGATGCCCGCCTACGACCTCTTCCCGATGGACCGGTATTATGGCTATTCAGTGCTTCCCCACTACAACGAAGCGGTGACCGCGCGCGGATGCGAGGGCGCGTGCCATTTCTGCTATGAATGGTGGCTGGTCGACCCGCGCAGCCCGCGCGATTTCAGCTCGCACCGCACCCGCAGCGGCAAAAAAGTTGCCGAGGAAATGGAGATCCTCAACAAGACCTACGGCGTGAAGGCGCTGACTTTCATGGACGACGACTTCAATTCCGACCGCCAGAAAATGGTCGAGCTGGTGGAGGAGCTGGAAAAAAAGAAATTGGACGTGAGCTGGTTCTGTCTCGGCCGCGCGCAGAATTTCATTCGCGACGCGGACCTCCTACCGCGGCTGCGCAAGGTGGGAATGTATCAGGTGCTGATCGGGATCGACGGCGGCACCGACGAGGAGATCGCGGAAGCGCGCAAGGGGCCGATGAAAGTCGGCGTGAAAGAATTAAAAGACATCATCGGCTACCTGCGTCAGAACGACATCTCCACGGTCGCGACCTATCTCAACGGCTTCTGGGAAGACGACGAGACAAAGATCCGCCAGCGCGCCCGCGCCGTCGACGAGATCGACCCGGACATCGTCATGATCCAGTTGCTCAACCCGATCCCGGGCTCGCCGATTTATAAACGCGCGACCAAAGAGGGCCTGATCGAGATCGAAGACTTGAGTCTCTACGACCTCGAGCACTGCGTCATGCCGACCAAGCACTTGACGCGCCAACAGTTGGGCGAGCTGACCGGCTGGGCCTTCCAGTCTTTTTACAGCAAGCCCGGAAGAATCGAGCGCATCCTCAGCGGCTATAGCTCTCCTTACGTGCGCCAGAAATTTCTCTCCTTCAAGGAGAACGCCGCCAGGTACGAAAAGGGCGCCGCCGAAGACGCCGTGGCGATTTAAATCACTTCAGGCCAATTCATGGAGCAAGGCAAGCGCCGGCCCCTCGGCGGCAAAGTCGTTTTGATCACGGGGGCAAGCCGGGGCATCGGCGCGGCTGCGGCCAAGCGCCTGGCCCAAGGCGGCGCATCCGTCGTCGTCAATTATCTCAAAAGCCGGGACCAGGCCATGGAAGTTCTCAAGGAAGTCGAGAACGAGGGCGCCGGCGGAATGGTCTGGCAGGCCGATGTCACCGATCGTATTCAGGTGGATAGAATGGCGCAGGCCGTGCAGGAAAATTTCGGCGCGGTGGATATTTTAGTCAACAACGCTTTCTTTCCCTTCAAAGTTGCGCCGCTTGACCAGATGTCCTGGAAAGACCTCGAAGAGGCCACGAGCAAAGAACTCGGCGCATTACACAACTGCGTCCAGGCTTTCGTACCCGGCATGATCGAAAAGAAAAAAGGCAAGATCATCGTGATCAGCACCCGGCTGGCGCAGCAGCCCCTGCCGCGGATGGGCGCCTATGCCGCGGCAAAAGCCGCGCTGGAGTCGATAGCGAACACGCTCGCGATCGAGCTCGGCCCGTCGGGCATCGCGGTCAACATCGTCACGCCCGCATTCACGCTGACCGACGCCTCCACCATCATGTCCGAAGAATACAAGGAGCGGGTGCGCAAGAGCAGGCCGCTGCAAAAACATCTCTACCCCGAAGACGTGGCCGGCACGATCGCCTTTCTCGCCGGCGACGAGAGCGACGTGTTGACCGGAAGCAACATTTTCGTCACCGGGGGAAGCCACCTGCAGCTGTAACCCACAATGAAAAATGAAAATTGCAAAAGGCAAAGTGCAAAATTTCCTTGAGATTCGGCCCGAGTCTGTGAATTTCTGCTCCGAATCCTCATTTTACATTTTTCAATTTGCATTTTGCATTTTGCATTAGCCCCGAAAAAATGCTTTCTCTCGACGAAATCGTTTCGAAGCTAAAAGAGATCGTCGGGCCCCGTTTCGTCTCGACCAATCCGATCGACAAGATCAATTACCAGCACACGCTCGCCTATGGCGCGTACAAGGCGCTGCCGGACGTCATCGTCCGGATCGAATCCGACGCTGCGGGGAACAATCCGCTCTCAAAGCTTCTCGCTTTCGCCAACGAAAATAAAATTCCGATCGTCGCCAAAGGCGGCGTCGGCATGGGCATCAGCTCGCCGCTCAAAGGCGGCATTCTCCTCGACATGCTGGGGATGGACAAAATTCTGGAAGTGAACTCGACGCTCCAGTACGTGATCGCCGAAGGCGGAACCAGCGTCTACGCGATTCATCACGCGCTGCGCCAACACGGGCTGATGCTGCCCAACTTCGGCACCTATGGCCCCGCGGTCGTCATCGGCGCGATGGTCAACAAAGGCGGCATCGGCTACGGCATGACGCGCTACGGCTGGATCGCCGACATGGTCCTCGGCCTGGAGGTCGTGCTCGCGAACGGCGAGACCCTGAGTCTCGGCGCGCTCGCGAATCAGGGCACCGACTTCGGCCCGTTTCAGAAATGGATTCATCTGCCCGATTTCCTCGGCATGTTTACTCTCGCCGCCGGCTCGCTCGGAATTATCAGTAAAGTCTGCCTGCGCGCGATCGAAGGCCGGAGAGAATGGCTCCACGACTATTGCTATACTTTTCGCCGCGATCAGCTCGACAAAGTTCAAGACGCGATGATGGGCCTCGTCAAAGGCGAGGTCGTCTACGACATCCACTTCGTCGATCGCTGGCAATACCACTGGCCGATGGAGGAAGGGCTCGTGGATAAATCGAAGATCCCCGACGACGCCTGGTTTTTCTTGAAGACGATGTTGTTCGCGCGCGATGACGAAGAGCGGGCGTACAAAGAAAAGCGCATGAGAAAAATCTACGAGGAGCAAGGCGGCGTCGAGGCGCGCGAGATCGCCGAGAAGTCGATGGGCGCCAAGGCGCAGGAGTACGGTCTCCACGGCTGGCCCGACTGGCACATCATGGGACCCGACGGCTGGTGCAGCTCGGTCGTGCGCCACACGGGAATGTTCGCGGTGACGTCGAAGATGTACCCGATCACGTTTTTGAAAGAGATGTACGATTTGGACGAAGCGGCCAAGCGCGAGTGCGGCCTGTGGGACCCCGAGCACTCGCCGCAGCACGACAGCTACGTTACGCGCGATCTCGCCATGAAAGAGGAGTACTTCGTCTTTTACAATCCCTACGACGACGAGGACGTGGGGAAACTCCGCAAGTGGATGGGCAAAGTAATGGAGTTCAGCAACAAGCGCGGCGTCGTCTGGACCGCGCCGACGCTCAGCACCAAAGGACCATATCCCTACGAGCGGCTAAAAAATCTCTACGACCTTGTCAAAGAGGTCAAGCAAATGATAGACCCGAACAATATTTTGAACCCCGGAGCGATCCTATGAAAATTGGAGTGATGGAGTATTGGAGTTCTGGAGTGTTGGATATTCTGATTTAACATTACTCCATTACTCCACCACTCTAGTACTCCAAAGAGGAAGAGAGATATGAGCAAAGATTACACTGGGCAGCGATTGTCGCCGCAAGAGGCCGAAAAGGTCGTCGCAGACCTGAAAGAATATCTCATGGGGCTGGCCGACCGCTGGCTTTTCAAGGGCCGGTTTCACACCGAACTGAGCAAGGGAACCTTGCCCATGGAAGCGATCAAAGTTTTCTGGCAGAACTGGTACGGCTTTGTCGCTGAGATCAACAACTTCCACGGCGTCGCCTATCAACGCCACCTGCCGTTCTTCAAGCGCCATCCCGAATTGCAAAAACATTTCGCCAATCACGTCGCGGATGAAATGATCCATCCCACGCCGCCGGGACATATCCGGATCGTCTTGGAGCAGGGGCGAAACTTCGGCTTGAAGGATGACGACATGGTCGAGTACGAGATGCTCCCCGAGTGCCGCGCGTTTTTGGAATATTATCGCGGCGTGCTCTACGAAGGCACGATGGCCGAATGGTGGGCCTCGTTCTGCGTCGAAGAAGCGGTCGGCCACTGGGCGAAATTCTTTGGCGACGCGCTGAGAAAAACTTACAAGATCCCCGAGGAGAAGATCGTTTATTTCCGCGTCCACGCCGAAGCGGACCTCGAAGAACACGACGGCGTGATGGCGCACGCGGGTCTCGACTGGATGGTCTTGACAAAAATGCTCGAAGAGGGACGCGCCGAGACGCGCCCCGGCTTCAGTCTGGAATATTGCCTGCGCATGGGCACCGCGTACTTCGCCTGGTTCTTCGAGGGCGTCTATCAATCCATCAAGAAAGAAGGGCTTTACAGCGCATGAGCGTCCCGGAAAATACCAAAGAGAGTCTCTCGCCGCGTCCCTTGATGCGTCTCCTGGGAGACTTCGGCAACAGCCAGATCCTCAACGCGGCGATCGAATACGATTTCTTCAGTCACATCGATCACGGCTTCCACAGCTATGAACAGATCGCCCGGCAGGCGGGAACAGATCCACGGGCGACGCGCATCGTCCTCGACGGTCTGATCGCGCTGGCAATGCTGGAGAAACGCCAGGGAAAATATTTTCTCACGCCGATCAGCCAGACTTTTCTAGTCCGCGGCAAATCGAGCTACATGGGGGATTTCCGCCACGTCGCGCTGGCACTGTGGGACGGCATGGCGCATCTGAAAGAAACGCTCAAGACCGGCAAGCCCCTGAGCCGCATGGACACGACGACGGAATTGGAAGTCTGGGAAAAGCTCGTCCTCGGCATCATTCCCATTGCCCAGCCGGTGGCCAAGGCGTTGTGCGATATTTTGGGCATCGGAACGGAGCGCAAGGGGCTTCGCGTGCTCGACATCGCCGGCGGCTCGAGCATCTTCGGCATGACGATCCTCGCGCGCGATCCCTCGGCTCAGGTGACGCAGCTCGACTGGCCGAACGTCAACGCCGTGGCGAAGAAGCTCAACCGCGAGCGCGGCCTCGACGGGAAGATCCGTTTCGTCGACGGCGAGTTTCGCTCGGCGAAGATCGAAGAGAGGTTTTATGACCTGGCGCTGGCGAGCAACTTTTGCCGGTTCGAATCGCCGGAAGGAAATCAGGAATTGTTTCGCGCGGCTTACAAGGCGCTAAAGCCCGGCGGTATTTTCGTCGTCAACGATTTCCTCCCCGACGAAGAGCGCACCGGCCCGACCTTTCCGCTGCGTTTTTCGGTTTACACTCTCACCCACACACCCGGCGGCGAGTGCTGGACGCTTTCCGAGTACACGCGCTGGCTGAAAGAGGCCGGCTTCGCTTCGATCGAAAGTCACGCCGATATCCCCGGCACCATGCCGGGTGGGACGTTGATCGTGGCGGGGAAGAAGTGAACATTTCCGGATTTTACTAAGTCCCCCAACGGATGTTGCGTCACGACTCTTACGGGCACTCCAAAGATTGACAATTTATTGGAACCATTAGAGAATCGCCAAACGTAAGTGGCGAAAGGACGGTAATCGCTATGGCGAAGATCGTTTCCTTTATTAATTATAAAGGTGGAGTCGGTAAAACAACGACGACGTACCATATAGGCTGCGCACTCGCATATGCACACGGTAAAAAAGTTCTTCTTGTCGATATCGATCCGCAATGCAACCTGACACTGCTCTGTGCAGTCTGGGATCGCTGGCGCGACTACGCCAACAAAGGCGGCACAAGTGTTGCTTTACTTTATGAACGTTACCTCAAGGGGAAACCATTCGTTTCCCCAAAGAATGTTTGGAAGTCCCCGATTGAAGACAAAAATGGAAGGTTGGTGCTTCCAGGAGTCGATGTCTTGCCATCAGCCTTCGATCTTCTCGTTGATTTTGATATTAGTATTGACCGGGGTACCTTGTCTGGCAACAATCCGCTTGCGACCCAGTTGAGTAGGTTAACCGTTCAGGCTGAAACGTATGTCCTTCCTCGTATTTTTATGCGAAAATTATTGGCGTCACTTTCGTCTGCATACGATTATATACTGATCGACTGTCCACCAAATCTGTATATTCTCACTCAGAATGCACTTCTTGCTAGTGACTACTACGTCATAACAGCACTACCTGACCATCTCTCCACGATCGGCATTAGTCTTCTAATGCAGGGGGTCGATAAGATAACCGCCGGAATGAGAAAGTATGCCCACCTAATCGGGGAAAAAGTTTCGACTCCGGAACAAGGCGGGATCATTTTTGTCCGCGTCCTCCGCCAAACGCCGACGCTAATGCACCGTGAGACCATGAATCGGGTAGCCAATACATACCCCGGCATTGTTTTCACAGACTTCACCACGGAATTGACCGCCTATCAGGAAGCCTCGGCCGAAGCCATGCCTGTTTTTTTACTTGCATCGCAGAATGCAACTCGCGCTAGGGATCAGTATCTTCAAATTACGAATGAATTCCTTAAGAGGTGTCCATGACGCGCAGCACAAATGTGAATTGGCAGCGCAACTTACTGCGCGCCGTCCGCAATGCCGTGGAGTCTCTACCAACGGAAGAAGAACTGCGCATCAGTGTCCAGGCTATTGACGAACTCATTTCGTTTTTACAAACCCTGCGTTCTCAGCTTGCATCGCAGCCCGCGGCCGGACAACGAGACGATGTCCAGCGTGCGCTAGTCGTGCTGGATAGTTTTCTGTCCGCCAGCCGCGGCCCGATGATGCTAAATTCTCCGAAAGGTCAGCGACCTCGAACGTCTGATCGGGATGTGGATATCGGAGCAATCCGAAAGGAGCTTGAAACGCTAGGGCTGGATGAGATCCGAACTCGGCTACAGGATCAATCGCTCTACTCAACGAGATTCCTCCGTCAGCTGGCCCGCGAACTTGGCCTACAACTCGATTCTCGCCTCCCCCGCGGAGATCTCGCGGATGCCATCTTGAAGCGGGGATTTGCGAACCCGCGTGCGTATGAGGGTCTTCGTGGCAACGCTGCACACTCAGAGGACAGCGACACGTCGAAACGCGATCCGAAAAAATAGGGGACGATATATCCGAAATACACCGACCAATGTAGGGCGAATTGGCCAGCCTTAAAAAAAGATTAAGAAGCTCTCCGAACCGTTGAAGAATCGCGAAAACGTGAAAGTCAGTAAAAACAACAATACATTCTCAGTATCCTCGCTGGTTCGATGATCAAGGCCATCGATTTTTTCTGTGGCGCGGGCGGGCTAACCCGTGGCCTACTTGATGCTGGTATTGTTGTCTTGGCCGGCGTGGACAATGACGCGGCGCTGAAGGACACTTATGAAAAGAACAACTCGCCAAGCCGCTTCATCTGCAATGACATCAAGAACGTCGAGGTAGCGAAACTGCGCAAGGAACTCGGCATCCGCAAGAATGATCGAGTTTTATACGCAGCCTGCACGCCCTGCCAGCCGTTTTCCACGCTTAACCAGATGCAGGGGGTGGACGACCGGAAAGACTTGCTTCTCGTGTTTGCCCGGCTGGTGAAGCAGGCGCCGCCCGACTTCATCCTCGTCGAGAACGTGCCCGGTCTGAACACCGCCTACGGCCGAGAGGTGTACCAGCAATTCCTGGCTGTTCTCAAGTGTTGCAAGTTCGACCATGTTTTCCAGTCAATGCTCGACGCACAGCACTACGGTGTGCCGCAAATTCGCAAGCGGTTCATCTTGCTCGCGTCGAGGTTGGGGCCGGTAATATCGCCTCGAAGGTCGCACAAGGTCCGGACCGTCAAGGATCAAATTGCGCGTTTCCCGGCTCTAAAGGCTGGAGAGAAGCATGTTGAGATCGCGAACCACGTTGCCCGGCAATTGAAGCCGCACCATAAGAGACTCGTGCGTGCCGTTCCCAAGGATGGAGGAAGCAGAAGCGACGTCAAGGACCAATCACTCCTACTTGAATGTCACAAGGACCGGCCTAAGGTTCACAAGGATGTGTTCGGTCGCATGTGGTGGGGACAGCCGGCACCAACCCTGACCTGCCGTTGCACAGACGTCTATTGCGGCCGGTTCGTTCATCCCGACCAGGACCGGGGACTGTCGCTACGCGAGGCCGCCGCCTTGCAGACGTTTTCAGACGAATACGAGTTTCACGGCACATCGATCTTCCACATAGCAGGTCAGGTCGGCAACGCCGTGCCGGTTGAGTTGGCGAAGCGCCTGGGGCGTGCCTTGGTCCTCTCGGCCCGGCGGCTTAAGAGAGGTAAATGATGGGCAAGCAGAAGGCTAACTTTAAGATCGAGTTTGACATCGGGACGATTAAACATCTCGGCTTGCAGATGTACGCCACGTTGCCACCGGTTATCGGAGAGCTCGTCGCGAACGCCTGGGACGCTGATGCAGAGCACGTCAACATCACGATCCCGAAAACTGCTTTCACGGATGATTCTAAAATGGTCATCGAGGACGATGGCGAGGGGATGTCTGATAAGGACGTTCGAACTGCCTACCTAATCGTCGGGCGCGACCGCCGCAAGGATAAAGGCGACAAGCCGACCAGGAAACATCGCCGGCGCGTCATGGGACATAAAGGGATCGGCAAGTTTTCGGCCTTCGGCATTGCGGGCGAGATAGAGATTGAGACGGTGAAGAACGGGGAGACGTCCCGCTTCGTAATGAGCTACGCGGAGCTTGAGAGGAAGGCCGCCAATCGTGAACTTCTCATGCCGCCTATGCCGCCGACTGGCACACTGAAGAAGGGCACACGAGTCACGCTCCGCAACATTTCAAAGTTCCGCAATAGATCCGTCGGTATTGACGCCCTGCGGCGCGGTCTCGCTCGCCGCTTCTCAGTTATCGGGGACCTCAACAAGTTTCAGGTTAAGGTCAACGGTGCTCCCATAACGACTAAAGAGCGCGACCTCAAGCGCTTACTCGACAAGGACGAGAGCGGCAAGAAGTACCTCTGGGAGTACGAAGATGCTGAGATCAAGCTGGGCACTGGCTGGAAGGTCAGTGGCTGGGTTGGTGCCCTGGACCGGACAACGGAACTTGAAGACGGCATTCAGCGCGGCATCGTCCTTATGGCGCGCGGGAGGCTCGTGCAGGAACCGTTCGTTTTTGACGCAGTGGTTGGTCAGCAGTTCGCGCTTTCTTACTTGGTGGGCGAACTCTATGCAGAGTTCGTCGACGACGTGGAAGATACCACAGCCACCGCTCGCAATTCGCTCGTATGGGACACCGAGGCAAATACGGCTTTCAAAGACTGGGGCCAGAAGGAGGTGAACCGCATTGCTCGCGAATGGGCTGAGCGCCGAAAAGCGGACAACGAAATCCAGTTGGCCCAGAACCCGCTGTACAAGCAATTTCTCGCCGAAACTGAAGAGTACGAAAACCGCGGTTCGAAGAAAGTCGCTGACAAACTCATTCGCGAGACGATCGCGAAGAACCCGCTGGCGGACGTAAAGGACCACCAGCCAATGATCCAGATGTGCCTCGACTTCCTCGAGTTCGACGCCTTCCGCGAATTGGCGAACGAGCTTTCACAAACGAAGGTCGAGGACGTTCCGAAGATTATCGACTTGTTCCGAGAATGGGAGGTCGTGGAGGCAAAGGAGATGATGCGTGTCACCGAAGGCCGCATTAAGACCATCGAGAAACTGCAGAAACTCATCGATAAAAATGCGCTGGAGGTGCCGACCCTCCACAATTTTCTAAAGGAGTTCCCGTGGGTACTGGACCCGCGGTGGAATCTCATCGCGGACGAAAAGAAGTACAGTCAACTGCTCAAGGACCAATTTCCCGAAGACGCAAAGACGCTGGAAGAAGACAAGCGCATCGATTTTCTCTGCGTACGTGAGAGCAACGACCTCATCGTGGTGGAAATCAAGCGGCCAAAATGCAAAGCTTCCCTCAAGCAACTCAACCAGATTGAGGAATACGTAATCTTCATGCGCGACCATGTGTCGAAGACAACCGACCCGGAGATGACCGGCAAGGAGGTAATCGGCTATCTGCTAGTCGGTGACACGGTGGACACGTCGCAGGTGCGGGGCCGAGCGAAGAATCTCGCAGAGGCGAGAATCTACGTGCGGAAGTACAGGGATCTCCTGAGAATGGTTGAGCGCAACCACAAGGAGTTCTTAGATCGTTATGACAGGCTCAGGAAAGCTAAGAGAAAGCACAAGAGCAAAGCCAAATGAGGCGGGTTCGCCCTCGCGCTCGCAGGTGTGGACGGTGGGTGGTGCCGCCGACAACATGGCGCCGGAGCATCGCAGGCACACGATGGCCAGCGTCAGAAGACGGGACACCGCGCCCGAGATCATGGTGCGCCGCATTGCCCATCGGCTCGGCTTACGCTTCCGCTTGTGCCGCCGCGATTTGCCCGGGCGTCCCGATCTGGTCTTCCCCCGCCTGCGGTGGGTCATCTTCGTCCACGGTTGTTTCTGGCATTCCCACACCTGCAAGAAGGGACGGCTACGACCCCTAAACAACGCCGCGCTGTGGCGAACGAAACTAGAAGGTAACGTCACCCGGGACCGGGCCGCGGTACTCAGGCTCAGGCGGGACGGTTGGCAAGTACTTACACTCTGGGAGTGCCAACTGAAAAAC
This sequence comes from uncultured Syntrophobacteraceae bacterium, assembly GCA_964404195.1. Taxonomy (GTDB): domain Bacteria; phylum Desulfobacterota; class Binatia; order UBA9968; family UBA9968; genus JAJPJQ01. Next base: position 16,510 of record CAYOJC010000030.1, on the reverse strand, counting down.
CTGCCAAAGCTGATGGGGCAAATCAAAGGGCTTCTCAGTTCACGAAAGACAAAAACAAGGGACGTTGAAGCCAAGAGGCCATAGGACCCAAATGTAGCGGGAGTCTTTTCCAGGACAACCCAGCAATGTTGTGCGAATAATCACAGGATGGCCGTTATGAATTCAAAAAAGAAAACTCGAAGAAAACAATTTTTCGAAGAAGAGATCGATAAGGTAGTAGAATCGCAAACCGAGGAAGATTCCGCTTGGGAAAAACCGATTCACGTTCGCCAAGCCAAATCGCCGGCTTTATCTCTCCCGGCCGAATTGGCGGCTCGTGCTGCGTTCCTAGCAAGATTACACCGGGAAAAAAATGTTGAAGAATGGTTAGCTCGAATTATTAAAGAGCGGGTGGAACTGGAAGAGGTTGCTTTCAACGAAGCCAAGCGCGCAATGTCGCCCAGAAACGGCAGCTCACAAAGCGCTGGGCGGCGCGGGCAAACTCAGGGGACGTTGTTGACTGAGTTGACTTAACCAACCGGCTCATCTGCCGGCAATCAGATCCACGATGGGAACTTTCAACGCGCCGGCAAGCTTCTCCAATGTTTCAAGAGTGGGGCGGTGTTTTCCGGCTTCGATGCGCGCGAGGTTGGGGCGAAGGATTTTTGCGGCGCGCGCCAGCTCTGCTTGAGTCATGCCCCTGGCTTTTCGGAGTTTGCCGATCTCTCCTCCCACATTGCGCGAGTTCTCAATCGCAGCGTGCCTTCGAAAATACGGATACGAAGTCTCAGCTTCGGACAAAACCCGGTCCCACGGGACTTCATATTTATTTCCCGAGGACTGAGTCACGGTGAAAAAGAAACGTTTGTTGTCTACTTTGACACTGACAACATCCGTCCCGTCGTCACACTCCAAGAGGGAGCGGGTAAAACTATACTCTTTGCCGCTTTCAAACGTGACAAAGAAACGGTCTTCTCCCACTAGATAGCGGGCATCTCGAATTCTGTCCTCAAAGGCCCGTCTCAAGTCCGCCTTTCTCAAAGTCCATCTCCTTCCTGTCGTTTCGGCTTCCGTATCCGTTCTCGGCTTGGACGGCTGCCGACGGTGGCGTCCAGCGTCAGGGCGTTCGCGCTACAGTAGCTTGCAATCTGTTCGAGGAAGCGCTGTCCGAGGTCGGCCAGCTTGCGTTCGCCGACGCCGCGCACGTTGAGGAGCGCGGCGGACGATCCCGGCCGGACGCGCGCCATGTCGCGCAGCGTGGCGTCGCTGAACAATACATACGCGGGCACGCGCCGCTCGTCGGCGACTTCCCGCCGTAACGTCCGAAGCCGTTCGAACAATCCCCGGTCGACTCCCTCCCAGGACTTTTCATCGAAGCGGGTTTTGCCGATTTTTGTCCTTGGCTGAAGCAGCCGCACGGCGCGATTGCCGCGCAGCACCGCCCACGAGGTCTCGTTGAGCCGAAGAACCGGGTGTTCGTCGGCGGTACGATCGAGCAGACCGTCATCGAGGAGTTGGTAGACCATGTTGGTGAGCGCCTTGCGATCCGTGCCCTTCATCAAAGCGTAGGTGGTGAGCTCCGCGTGGCGCCAACGCCGCACGCGTTCGGTCTTGGCGCCGAGCAGCACGTCCACGATGTGCTCGGCGCCGAAGCCCTCGCCGACGCGCGCCACGCACGAGAGAATCTTTTGCGCCGTGACGGTCGCGTCCGCCAGGGTCTCGACTTCGTTCAAGCAGACGTCGCAAGCCTCGCAGTTGGGCTTCGAGTATTCCTGCCCGAAGTATTCGGATAGCTTCCGGTGCCGGCAATGAACGCCGGTGCACAAGCGCCGCATCTGTTCGAGCAAGCGGCGCCCTGCGGCGATCACCTCGTCGGGGGCGGCGGCTTCCGCGGCGCTCTTCCCGATCAGCGATTCCCAGCGCAGGACGTCCGCGGCTGAATAAAGCAGCACGCACTCCGCTTCCAGCCCGTCGCGTCCGGCGCGGCCGGTTTCTTGCTGATAGTGCTCGATCGATTTGGGCATGGCGGCATGGATGACGCAGCGCACGTCGCTGCGGTCGATGCCCATGCCGAATGCCACCGTCGCCGCCACGACATCGATCTCCTCTGACGCGAACGCGTCTTGCGTCCGCCGGCGTTCGTCCGCTTCCATGCCGGCGTGGTAAAAGGCGGCGCTGAGCCCATTCGCCCGCAGCGCCGCCGCCATTGCTTCGGTGTCCTTGCGGCTAAGGCAGTAGACGATCGCGGCATCGCCGGGATGGCGCCGCAACACCTCCAGTACCTGCGTCTGGGCATCGACGCGTGGGACGATGCGGTAGACCAGATTCGCGCGGTCGAAAATGCCAACGAGCAGCGCCGGGTTCTTAAGGCGCAGTTGCTCGGCGATGTCGGCGCGAACGCGCTCGGTGGCCGTCGCCGTGTAGGCGTGCACGCTGACCTCTGGGAAGCGGCTCTTGATCTCGGCGAGCTGCCGGTATTCGGGTCGGAAGTCGTGGCCCCAATGACTGATGCAGTGGGCCTCGTCGATGGCAAACGCGCGCACCTGGAGGCGCTCGATCAACTGCAGGAAACGCGGCGTCAGCAGGCGCTCCGGCGCGACGAACACCAGCCGGTAGCGGCCGGCGGCAATCTGCGCTTCAGTCTCGCGGACGGCGTCGATCGACATGCCGCTATACAAGGCGCCCGCGGGATAGCCGCATTCACGCAGCCCATCGACTTGGTCCTTCATCAACGAGATGAGCGGCGAGACCACGATGTCGGTCCGCTGCGCCAGCTCGGCGGGGACTTGGTAGCACAGCGACTTGCCGCCGCCGGTCGGCATGACGACCAGCGAGTCGCGGCGTTCGAGACCCGCCCGGATCGCCTGCTCTTGCAGCGGGCGCAGACCGGAGAATCCCCAGTAACGGCGCACCGTGGCCAGGATGTCCGCGGTCGACCAGCTTGTCGATGGGTTCATGGCATTATCAAGGGAGGCAAATCAATGCATGAGACGTTCAAATGTCAAATGGCTTAACAGATGTACCGGGAATTTTTTTGCTACCGAGACATCATGGAAGGAAAATATCTGCGGGTTATCCGCCGCGTACTTCTCAATGGCCGCATCGCCACGGCGCTGAGGGAAAAAGGTCAAGAGCTATTCAGCCGACCGACCCGGACGCCGGGTCAGCGCCTTCACGAAATCTTCAAGCCCGATTTTTCCCGTCATCAAACGCCCCAAATCCGAAGTGCTCGTTGGATAGTTCTGGCCATCGATGGTCAGTTGCCAGTGAAGAATTTCTCCCGAAGGCGCCGTGGAGGAGCCGTCTTCGCCGTGACGGAGAAAAAATTCGCCGCCGCGGACGAAGCCGCGCGCGTCGATCCGATTCGCGCGGCACCACTCATGTACTTCTTTCACCGTCATGGTTGCTGCTCGCTCAGCCGGCCGAGAAGATGTTCCTTGAGACTCGTATCGATGCCGTAGACGACTTTAGTTATCTTCGGCCTCGGGTTAGCCTCGGTGCTCACCTGATAAAGAATCAGCCGATCCTTACCCGTATTATTCAACTGATAAAAATATCCCGCGGCGATGTGGACGCCCTGGTGCTGCGTAAGCTTGTGCTCCTCGCCGTCTTTCAGACCCTTGATCGTGCACTCGCCTTCGACGACGAAGAAAGTGTGGTCCGATCCCGGATGGCAGTGCATCTCGTCGTTGACGCCGGGCTCGTAGCAGTTGATCGCGATGTGGCAGCGGTCGGTCCCGGATATGCGGACGTAGTTTCGTCCGGTGGCTTTATCCCAGCGGGATTCTTTGACCGCGTCGAGAGCTCTGATTGTCGTTAGTTTTTCCATGGTCGTCCTCCCAGAAATTTTATGGCTTCTTTTTTACCAGTATGTCGATGTAGGCGCGATCGTACTTGTCTTCTTCCGTGGGATCGAAGGTGCCCGGTGACTGCACGATGAATTTCTTCTGCGCCTTGGCTTCCTTGAATCTTTGCGCCAGCCCTTTGGCCATAATCTCCACGTCGTCGCGGACGGGGACATTGTCCTCTTTAGACAGCTCCGTCTGCCCTTCCTTGGATATCAGCAGGTCGTAGAGCAAGGTCGCCGCGTGCGGATGAGGCGATCTTTTGGGCATTGCGATGGAGGTCAAAGACAGAAGGCTCGGATTCATGATAGCGTATTCTATCGGCGCGCCCTCTTTTTGCAGCCCCACGATGTTGTCGGCGTTGATATCCAATCCGCCCAGCACCTCGCCGCCAAGAATGAGCTGAAGCCTGGCGGTCCTCCCGCGATGGAGCCGCAAGTCTTGCTGCGCAAGTTTTTTCAGATACTCTTCGGTCGCCTTCCATCCCATGCGCTCGTTCAAGAGATACGGCGAGCGGTCGGGATTGCTGTCCACGGAAAGCTGCCCTTTCCAGAAGGGATCCAGAAGGTCCTGGTAAGTCTTTGGCACTTTTTCCGGCGGCACCTTTTTCGCGTGATAGGCGAAGATCGCCACCGAAATCCGCGTCGCCGTCCAATACCCGTCTTTGTCCTTGTATTCTTCGGCGACGGCGCTGCGCTCGGGTGAAATGTAACGGGCCAGCATCGCTCTTTCCTGCTTATACATCGGGCCGATCGTCGAGGTGCCGGCCCAATAAACATCGGCTAGGTTTGTTTGGCCCTTGAACTCCATAAACGAGACGTTGAAGAGCTGGCTGCCGCCTTTACGCATGAAGCGAATCTTTACGAACGGATATTTTTTCTGAAAGAGGTTGGTCATGGCCCTGACCTCTTCCAGGCCGGAGGAAGAGTACAGCATCACCTCTCCCTCTTTTTTCGCCCCCGCGATCAACTTTTGCTGGCGCTCCGCCGAAGGCAATTTGTTGAGCGCGGCGAAAAACTCTTCCGCATCGGCGCCCCACGCGGAGATGGGAAGAAACAGGGCCAGCAAAAATATCAAGATCTTCATGACTCTCTGGACGCCTTGAAGCTTTGGGGCCACGGCAAATTCCTGGGTAGGTTTATGCCATTTCTATAGAGCCGCTTCAACCGGCCTCTTAAGTGGCGGTAGACGAGTTCAACCCGAAGCGCTGGCTCACGCGCCGGAACAGCAGCGTCACCACGGTAATAATGGCGATCGTAACGCAGCCCAATGCCGCGACTTCGGAATAGCGTCCCGATTCGAACAGATCGAAGATGAGCAGCGGGATCAGCTCCGTGCCGGAATGACCTAAAAGCACCGGTATGGAAAGCGCCTTGAACGTAATCGTCAGCGTAAAGACAAAGCTCGCGAAGATGCCGGGAATCAGGAGCGGAACGATAATGCGGACAAAGGTTTTGAGAAAGCTCGCGCCGCAAGTCTCCGACGCCTCTTCCAGCTCGGCGCGAATCTGCGTCATGACCGCGCTGAGTATCCGGGTGGAGCCGGGGAGCCGCTTGGTCACGTAGGCGATGACGAGAATCCAGAGCGTCCCGTAAATATGAATGGGCACCGTGAGATAAAACCAGATCAACGCCAGTCCCAGCACCATGCTCGGATACGCGGTGGCGGAGAAGGCCATGGCATCGAGAACGCGCCGGCCGCGCGCCTTGCTGCGGATGGTGATCCACGCGACTACCGCGGCGAAGAACGTTACGAGGCCCGCCGAGGTCAGCCCGACGATGAAATTATTTTTCAGCGCCGAGACGATCAGATCGTCGCTCAGAAGCCAGCGAAAATTTTTCAATGTCAGCGCGTTCACCATCTCCCAGGAGGGCGGCGCGTACCAGGGGAGAAACGAGGTCCAGGCGAGAATCCCGAGCGGCATATAAACCGTCACGGCGATGAGCAGGAGAACGCTCAAAAAAGCCGGAATGCGCAAGCGGCCGAGACGGATCAGCCGCGGCTGAAAGCCTTTACCCGTGATCACCGCGTACCGCTCCGTCAGCCGCGTGCTCCTAAAGTAAAAATAGAGACCGACGAGGGCGACCAGGAGATAAAACATCGAGAAGGTCGCGGCCAGATTGAAATCGGCGGGCGGGCGGCGCACCGAGAGATAGATCTCCGTGGACAGGACGTGAACGCCGGCGGGAATTCCCAGCAGTCCCGGCACCTCGAAGTCCTCGAGCCCGCGGATGAAGACGAGCAGACAGACGGCCAGCGCCGCCGGCGCCATGAGCCTGATCGTCACGCGGGAAAAAGTCGTCATGGTGCTTGCGCCGGATGTGATCGATGCCTCTTCCAACGACGGGTCCATCGAACGAAAAGCCGCCGCCATGAAGAGAAACGGCGTGTAAAAATCGTCGATGCCGGAGACGAAGATCATTCCCGCCATCCCGTAAGGGTCGAACGGCGCCTGGCTCAAGCCGAAGATCTTCATCAGCCAGACATTGATCAGCCCGGCCCTGGGGGCGAGTAGCAGGATCCACGAAATCGTAAAGAGAACGCCGGGAATCATCATCGCCGTAAGCACGGAGCTGTAAACCAATCCTTTGAAAGGGAGATTGGTCCGCTCGGTCAGCCATGCGAGATAGGTGCCGAGGCAGACCGAAGCGATGCCGGACCCGACGGAATAGACGACCGCGTTCAAGATGGCGGAAAAGAGCGCGGGATTGGAGAACGCTTCGACGTAGTTGGCGAATGTAATCGGCGACCAGCTCCCCGGAAGCCCGCGCTGCAAGCTGCCGAGAAGCATGACGGCGATCGGAATGACGGTAAGATAGAGGACAATCGCGGTGATCGAAAAAAGGAATATGGAATCGCCGCTGAGTTTTCTGAGTGACATGACTATTTACTCAACGAGCAAAGTCGAAGGGCCGGAGGAAATTCCCTCACCCTCGCCCTCTCCCAGAGGGAGAGGGAAGGGGTGAGGGGTCAGAGCGAGTGGCGGCTTTCATCGTGGTTTCAGACAATCTCCGGAAAAGTAAATTTCCTTTTTCCCAGCCGGCGCGCGCCGGTCGCCGTGATGGCAACCGTATCGCCGCAGCGAATCGAATCCGGCGCCTCCGCCGGCATCGCCCCCGGTTTCAAGACCATCACGTTTCCTACCACGAGCGGAATATCGAGGTGCATGGTGTATTGAGCCGTGTCGTAACCCACGTCCGCCTCGCCCGTCACCTGCGGCCGGTCCTCGCCGATGCCGCGCCCGTGAAGCAGCATGCCTTTGGGAATGTGGCCCGATTCGCGGACGAGATTTTGATAACTCCGGATGACCTCGCGGTACGTGACGCCCGGCTTCATGAAAGCGACGAGATCGTCGAAAATCGCGACGCTGACCTCGAACGCGCGCCGGAGCTCTTGCGGAATTTTTCCAAGACAGGCGGCCTGAACCGTTTGCGCGATGTAGCCACCGTATTTGGCCTCGAGCTCCGTGTTGATCATGTCGCCCGCTTCGAGTTTCCGATGCGGCGCCATACGGGACGCCCATGGAACGCCTTTCCCCGCGCCCCAGTGCGTCATCGACGGGTAGTCGCCGCCGTTGGCGATGATCGTCTGCCAGATCGTGGCGACGACTTCGTTCTCCATGACGCCGGGCCGCGCCTTTGCGACCAACGCCTCGACGACGCGATCCAAAATTTCCGCGGACCGCTCGATAAACGCCACCTCTTCCTCGCCTTTGACCGAGCGCGCGTCCTGCAAAATCTCCGTTGCGTTCTCGATCTGCGCCTTGGGAAACGCCTTTTTAACCTTCTCCAGCATGCCCGTTACGACGGTACCTTCCGGCGCCCGGAGCAGGCCGCTGAGGCCGCTGACGCCGATGCGCGCGCCGTCGAGCTTGAGCTCCTTCATCCGCTCGATCACCGGCTCGCCCCAGGTTCTCCGCGTCGCGCGGATGTCTTTGACCCAATCCTGGGCGATCGCCCACCACTCGACTTCGTTGGCGCCGCGGACAAACGCGGTCACTTCTCCCGACAGCGGAAAGACCACGGCGACTTCGTACTGATGTCCGCCGATATGCGTGAGATAGCGGATGTCGGCCTGAAACTGGTCCCAATGGCTTTGATTGGGAAAGCCGATGATCGCGTCCAGCCCCGCGCGGCGCATCAGCTCCCGCACCTTTCCCCACCGTCTGTCGCGCTCGCTGGCGCTGAATTTAGGCAGGCCGAACCCTCTCTCGCCGCTGTTGATCATGGTTCGGATGCCTCCGTTTCCGCCATTTCTTCATCCCTTATAGGCTCCAGCGGAAGGGTTCAAGCCCGGTGGAAAAACGGGATTGAAGGTGCTAAGGTTTTTGGCGTGTTTGCTGGCAGCCGTTTCCCAGTCTGAACATCTCCAAATCAGCGCTCCGATTGTTCCTTTCGGGGGGGATGAGCCTATGAAATACCTCGCCATCTGTGAAGACGATCTGCTCTTCCAATTCATGCGCAAGCTGGCGACCAAGCGGAGCGAGGTCCTCTTCCTGGTGGGGGACTCGGAAGCGGCGCGGCGCATTCGCCGGCGCGGCGGCAGCAGCCAGTGGGGCGATCTCGATAAAGAGGCGATCTATGAGAAATCCCACCTGGAGCGGGTCGACCAGGTCATTCTTTTTATCAGAAGCCGGCCGCTATGGGAGCGGGTTTACATGCAGTTGAGGACGCTCAAGCCGGAGCTCCCCATCCTCTCGCTCTCTTCCGGAAAAAGATCGACGGGCAATTTCAAGGACCGGCTGCTGAGCCAGATTCCGCTGGCAGACATCTTCGAAGAATTTTGCGCCCCTCAGCTCCTCGATGCCATCAACCGGCGCAGGGTGGAAAAAATCCGCTCGCTGTTTCGGGAAAAGGACAAGATTCACATCCTCTTGCAGCACGATCCCGACCCGGACGCGATCGGCAGCGCGCTCGCGCTACGCGAGCTTTTAGGCCGGAACCGGGCCACGACTCCGATCGTTACTTTCGGCGAGGTGACGCGGCCGGAAAATCTCGCCATGATCCGTCTGCTCGAAATTCAGATCGACAGAATCACGTACGAAGACCTGCATCAGGATGGCGCCCGGCTCGCCATGGTGGACGTGCAGCCGCCCTATTTCGAAAAGCCTCTCGGCCGGGTCGATCTGGTCGTGGACCACCACCCCAAGCGCACGCCGTTTTCCGCTCGTTTCTCAGACCTGAGGACCAATTACGGCGCGACCTCGACGATCTTCACCGACTATCTGCGCGCCGCGGGCATGGAGCCGTCGCAGAGGCTCGCCACCGCGCTGCTCTACGGCATCAAAACCGACACGCTGTTTTTGGAGCGCGGCAGCCACATGGTGGACGTCGAAGCCTTCAGCTTTCTCTACCCATTCGCCAATCGCCCCCTGATCACAAAAATGGAGCGTCCCGCCTTGCCGCGCGAAGACCTCGAAGCTCTGGGCCGCGCGCTAAGCCGGCTCCGGTTGAGCGACGGCGTGGCGGTCATTCACATGGGAGAGGTCAAGCGCGAGGACGTCATTCCGCAGATGGCGGAGTTCTCGCTTCAGATCGAGGGCGTGGAGTGGGGCATCGTCTCCGGTCTTTCGGGCGATCGCGTCGTGATCGCGGCGCGGAACGTCGGTTATGTGAAGAGCGCGGGCGATATCATGAAGCGGTTGTTCGACGACATCGGCAGCGCGGGCGGCCATCGCTCCATGGCGAAGGCGGTCATCCCGGTCGAGCGCTTCAAAGAAAAATTCGGCGAAGTCAGCGAGAAGGCGATCCGCAACGCCATCGTTCCTCTGATCATCCAGCGCGAGGAAGAGCCAAGCCGTGGCTGAGCGCGAAGCCGGCTTCCGATTCAGAACCGCGCAATAATTTGACTTCGAACAGTCTATTTGATAGGAAAAAAGGACATTGTTGCTGGGAGGATTCGATGACCTACATAATTGCTGAGCCGTGCATCAACGTGAAAGACACCGCTTGCGTGGATGTCTGCCCGGTGGATTGCATTCACCCGACCAAGACCGAAACCGAAGAGTTTGCAAAGGAGCAGAAACTCTATATCGATCCCGAGGAATGCATCGATTGCGGCGCCTGCGAGCCGGTGTGCCCCGTCGAGGCGATCTTCGAGGAAGCGGCGACTCCAGAGAAGTGGAAACAATATATTCAGATCGATGCCGACTACTTCAAAAACAAAAAGGCATGACCGCCTAGCAAAATCGCGCCCTGATCGACAACACGCCCTTTTTAGCTTGACTGCCCCCCGCACTTAGAATAAACATTGCCCAAATTATAATTATTCGCCGTAAGGTCGAATAGACAGATCGAGGCCTGCCCGAAAGGCCACACCAACTTCGCGCTGATCCTGAGCGAGGTCCGGGAAGAAGGCCGACGTGCTGGCTGCATCGACTTACTTCGAGGGGCAGCGGCTATAATCCGCCATCTCAGAGAGTTGAACGTAAACCCAAAGATGTGAAGGACAACATTTACAAAGTAGGCGTGGCGAAATAGGAGTCCTACTAGCCTCTGCTTAGTCTCGGCGAGACCAACATGGCCATAACATTCGCCGGGTCGCTCGTCGTACGGGTGGACCTTTTATGAGAGGATGGCTGCCCCGGCTTGTCGCCTGGGTGCCGGCGAGCGTTCGCACTAAGCTGCTCGCGGCCTTCCTGGCCATCGTGGTTCTGCTCATCTCCCTTGGCGCGGTGGGCCTTTGGGAGCTCAGTGAATCCAACCGCCGCACCGAGGATGTGGTAAATCTCCAGCAGAAGATCACCGCCTACCGTCAACTACAACACGATACCACGGCCCAGCTTTACAGTGTCGCCTCAGCACTCTTGGTTCCTAACGAGCAAACGCTCGAGGCGACGCTCCGCCAGCTTAAACAGTTCGGCAACTACGTTGACTCGCTTCAGTTTATAGCAGACGACCAGGCAGCACTGGCCCGGCAGATCCGCAAGGACTATGAGCAATTCATCCAAGTAGTGGCCCAGGTCGTTGAGCTGATCCGCAGCGGAAAGATTGCTCAGGGCCAGGAGCTCCATTTAACTCAGGCCAGGACTCAGGCTGACCGCCTCGCGCAATCCATGAACCAGCTTGTGATCAAGGCCGAGATCGACATGGCGTTCAGATTCGAAGAGAAGAAGGAGGCATTCGAGACCTCTCGATGGTTTGTCATCGGCTTTGCGGTTGGAAGCATCGCGCTGGCCATCGTCCTCGGCTACGCGATCTCGTCGTCACTGATCGGCCCGGTCAAGCAGATGGACACACGGCTGAGGCAGATTGCGTCGGGAGACTTCTCCCAGCGGCTTGCGGTCCCGAACCGGGACGAGATGGGGGCGCTGGCGGACCAGTTCAACATTATGGCTGAGCAACTCCAGGATTCTTACGCTAACCTGGAGCAGAAAGTTGAGGCCCGAACGCGGGAACTACGCGGCGCTTTGGACGAACTGCGCGCCCTGAGCGAAGTCGGGCGGGCGGTTAGTTCCACCTTGGACCTCCAAGCCGTGCTCACCAGTATCGCTTCTCACGCGGTCCAGCTCAGTGGTACCGACGCCGGAGCGATCTATGAATTCGACGAACCGACGGAGGAATTTTACCTTCGGGCCAGCCATCGAATGGAACAGGAGTTGGTCGAGGCGCTGCGCGCAAATCCTATACGCCTTGGATCGGGTACGGTCGGGCGGGCCGCCGCGACGCGGGCGCCGGTCCAGGTCGCCGACATATTGCAAGAGCAAGAAGCCGGCGAGACCCAAGGACGACGCGCTCTACGACAACTCGGTTATCGTTCGCTCCTGGCGATTCCGCTGCTCCGTGAAAAACAGATCGTCGGCGGACTGTCGGTCTATCGCAAACAGTCCGGAAGTTTTTCGGCCGAGACGGTAAATCTTCTTCAATCGTTCGCGACGCAGTCGGTGCTGGCGATCCAGAACGCGAGACTATTCCGTGAAATTGAGGACAAGGGCCGACAACTCGAGGTCGCCAGCCTTTACAAGTCGGAATTCCTGGCAAACATGTCGCATGAGCTGCGCACGCCTTTGAACGCGATCATCGGTTACAGCGAAATGCTCGAAGAAGAAGCGGAAGATTTGGGACAGAAGACATTCATTCCGGATCTCCAGAAGATTCATGGGGCAGGGAAGCATCTGCTGTCGCTGATCAACAACATCCTGGACCTCTCCAAGATCGAAGCCGGCAAGATGGACCTCTACCTGGAGAATTTCGAAGTCGTCCCGATGGTTCAAGAGGTTGTCGCTACAGTTAAACCGCTTATAGAGAAAAATACCAATGCCATACAGGTCAACTGTGCCGATGGTCTCGGGGCGATGCGGGCCGACCTGACAAAAGTCCGCCAAGCCCTGTTCAATCTGCTCAGCAACGCCTGCAAATTCACCGAGCGGGGCACCATTACGCTGGGGGTCGCCCGAGAGATAGCGGACGGCGGGGACTGGATCAATTTCCGTATCAGTGACACTGGTATCGGCATGAGCCCGGAGCAGACGAGTAAGCTTTTTCAAGCATTCACTCAGGCTGATACTTCGACTACACGGAAATATGGGGGTACAGGATTAGGGCTAGCTATCAGCCGGAACTTCTGCCAGATGATGGGTGGCGAGATTACGGTAGAGAGCTCGCCGGGACAAGGATCGACGTTTACGGTCCGACTTCCGGCCGAAGTGGTTGAACCCAAGGTGGGCCAGTTGCCTCTTATAGAAGAACCCACTCCCATCGCCCGGCAGTCGTCGGAAGGCGCCGCCACCGTGCTTGTCATCGACGATGATCCTACGGTGCACGATCTGATGCGGCGATTCCTCAGCAAAGAAGGCCTGCAGATGATTGCCGCCAGGAGCGGTGAGGAGGGAATTCGACTCGCTAGAGAATTGCACCCTGCCGTGATTACGCTGGATGTGTTGATGCCGGGCATGGACGGCTGGGCGGTTCTGGCGGCACTGAAGGCTGATCCTGCTCTGTCCGATATTCCGGTCGTTATGCTTTCCATAGTGGACGAGAAGCACATGGGCTATGCGCTCGGCGCAGCCGACTACTTAACCAAGCCGATTGATTGGGAGCGCCTTGCTGTCATTCTAGAGACGTATCAGTGCGCTCGTCCCCCCTGTCCGGTGCTGATTGTAGAGGACGATGGTGGCATGCGCGTGATGCTCCGGCGCCGTCTCGAAAAAGAGGGATGGACCGTCATCGAGGCTGAAAATGGGCGGGCTGGCTTGGAACAGATGGAGCAAAATCAACCGGAACTCATTCTGCTGGACCTAATGATGCCTGAAATGGACGGCTTCCAGTTTTTGGAGGAGGTCCGTAAGCATGAAGCCTGGCGCTCGATTCCTGTCATTGTGATTACAGCCAAAACGCTTACGGCGGAGGATCGGCAAAGGTTAAATGGTTCCGTGGAGAAGATTCTCCAAAAAGGAGCCTACAGCCGGGAGGAACTGATACGCGAGGTTCGTGACTTGGTTACAGCCGCCATCCATCCAAAACTCGGAAGCGCAAGGGAGATCTCGAATGCCAAAGATCCTGCTGGTAGAGGATAACGAGATGAACCGGGATATGCTGTCGCGCCGCCTCGAACGGCGCGGTTACCAAGTAGTCATTGCTGTGGATGGGGAACAAGGAGTGGCGATGGCCCAGTCGGAAGCACCTGACCTGATCCTGTTGGATATGAGCTTGCCCGGCTTAGATGGTTGGGAAGCGGCGCGGCGGCTCAAAGCAGCAGCCGAGACTCACGCCATCCCCATTATCGGCCTTACCGCCCATGCGATGGTAGGTGATCGCGAGAAGGCAATTGAGGCGGGGTGCGACGACTACGATACGAAGCCGGTCGAATTCCAGCGTTTGCTGGAGAAAATCGACGCCCTGTTAGACAAGGGAACGCCGCCATGAGCGATGAGACAAACCCCGATAATATTTCAGAGCAGGAGACAATCGAAGAAACGAGTAAAGATAAGCAAACCCAGACACCCGAGGCTAGCCGGAAACAGCCTGCCTCTCTTGCTAACATGCGCCATACGTTGCGCACGCCGTTGAACCACATTATCGGCTACAGTGAGATGTTATTGGAAGAGGCCGGCGAACGCGGCCTGGAAACGTTCGCTGCCGATCTCCAGAAGATCCACGCAGCCGGCAAGCAGTTACTGGCTTGCATCAATGACTTCCTCGATCCGGCAATGACTGAAAGAATCTCGGCCGCGCACGTCTCAAAAACTGTTACCACCGCGGGCCTTTTTCGTGAGGCAGAGCCTGACATCCATCCGTTCGTAGCAGACCACGGCGCTGATTCCAAAACCGCATCCGGCCGCATCCTCGTTGTGGACGACAATGAAAGCAACCGCGACATGCTCTCCCGCCGCCTGAAACATGAAGGCTATGACGTCTGCATGGCGGAGAATGGGCAAGAGGCCTTGGCATTGCTTCAGACCCAATCGGTCGATCTCATACTGCTTGACGTGATGATGCCGGAGATGGACGGCTACGAGGTACTCGTTCAATTAAAGGCCAACAGCACATGGCACGACATCCCCGTCATCATGATTTCAGCTCTCGACGAAATTGAGAGTGTCGTGCGCTGTATTGAACGCGGGGCTGAGGACTATCTGCCCAAGCCGTTCGACCCGGTTCTGCTCAGAGCGCGCATCGGTGCGTGTCTCGAGAAGAAAAGATTGCGCGATCAGGAAGTTCGATATCTCCGTGAACTAGCCGAGTGGAACAAGACCCTGGAGCAACGCGTCCAGGAACAGGTGACGCAGCTCGAGCGTCTGAGCCGGCTAAAGCGCTTCTTCTCCCCTCAGCTCGCCGAGCTGATCGTGGCCGGAGGCGCCGAGGACCCTCTTAAGACCCACCGGCGAGAGATAACGGTGGTCTTCTTGGACCTCCGGGGCTTTACCGCCTTTGCGGAGACCGCCGAGCCCGAAGAAGTTATGGGAGTGCTCCGAGAATACCACGCGGAGATGGGGAAGCTGATCCTCGACCACGAGGGGACTCTAGAACGCTTCACCGGCGACGGCATGATGATCTTCTTCAACGATCCGGTGCCGCTGGCGAATCCGGCAGAGCGGGCGATTCAGATGGCGCTGGCGATGCGGGAACGGGTGGAGCAGATCACCGTAAAGTGGCGCAAGCTAGGCTACGAACTCGACTTCGGCGTCGGCATCGCACAGGGTTATGCTACTATTGGCGGTATCGGCTTCGAGGGACGCTGGGACTATGGGGCCATTGGCACCGTTACTAACCTTGCTTCTCGTCTCTGCGGCGAAGCCAAGCCCGGTCAGATCTTGGTCCCCCAGCGCCTGCTGGGGACGGTGGAAGATCTCGTGGAAGTGGAACCAGTGGGAGAACTCCTTTTGAAAGGCTTCCATCGCCCCATCACAGCCTACAACGTCCTCCGCCTGGGAGGCTAGAGACCGGTCATCAATCAAATCGGTCTAATCCTAGAAAGCCTCCCACGCGGTCCTCTCACGTCCATCTTTTCTTGACTCCTTCCAACCGTCTGTTGTACGCATGCTATATGTCCTGAAGGCGCTGAAGTTCAAAGAATAGCCCGAAGGAGAACCATTCATGGTTTTGGTTCTAAAAAACGAACAGATCGACGGTCTCGTCCCGATGGACGAAGAGATCGAGGTGATCGAGCAGGCCTTCCGCGAACTGGGCGAAGGCGTTGCCAAGACCGCGCCGCGGGCGAGACTCCGCGTGCCGTGGAAAGAACCGGGAGGACAGTACTACTTCAACAACATCATGGGGCTGGTTCCCGGTATGAAGTCGATGGCGCTGCGCATCGATTCGAGTTTTTCCACGGAAGTAAAAGTCGGCGGCGCCAGCCGGAGAGTTTATCCGGGCGATTTCGTCGGGCTCGTCTTTCTGTTCGATATGGACACGTGCGAGCTGCTTGCCATCATGGACGATCACGTGATCTCGACGCTCCGCGTGGGCGCGACGAGCGGTGTGGCAACCAAATATCTTGCTAGAAAAAATGCCTCCATCATGGGGCTTCTCGGCTCCGGCGAGCAGGCGCACACACAATTGACAGCCGCGCTCGTGGTGCGGCCATTGAAACAAGTAAAGGTCTACAGTCCCACGCGGGAAAACCGCGAGCGCTTCGCGCGTGAGATGAGCACAGAGTGCGATATCGAAGTCGTGCCGGTCGCTTCGGCGGAAGACGCGGTTCGCGGCAGCGACATCGTCACCGCCGCGACGAATACCGTGGAGCCTGTCATTGAAGGACGGTGGCTGAAAGAAGGAACGCACGTCAACAGCATCGTCGGCGGCGACGGTTACCTCAAGCGCCACGAGCTTGACGACGAGACCATCCGCCGGGCCGGATTGATTGTCGTGGGTTATAAACCGCAAATTTTTATCGATCGGCAGGCGGAACTCTACGATCGCTTAGAGCGCGGCCTGATCAAGGCCGAAGATATTCACGAATTGGGCGAGCTCTTGACGGGAAAATGCCGCGGCCGGAGAGACGACAAAGAGATCACGCTGTTCAAGAACAACACCGGCATGGGCATCCAGTTCGCGGCGACGGCAAGAAAAGTTTACGAGAAGGCACGCGCGAAAGGCATCGGCACCGAGCTGCCGCTGGAGCTTTTCATGACGCGGCGCGGCGAGAAAGCCTACTCGCCGTGAAGGAAGGATAATAGAGTCTTCTTTGCGGCCTTGGCGTCTTGGCGCGACGAATGATCCAAACTTCGTGTGCTTCGTGCTCTTCGT
>CAYOJC010000029.1:0-45533 GCA_964404195.1 uncultured Syntrophobacteraceae bacterium | reverse complement strand
CCGTTTCGCCTGTCGAACTTAGGATAAGGTGCCAACAGCGTGAGACACTACACTAAGCTATGGGAATTCGATTTTCGGATCAAGCCGTCCGGCTTCAAACTCGAATCCGATGCAAGAACGTAATAGGATGGATTTCGATGGCGATGCGAAACCCCAAACATGCATCCACGGTGCTGCTGATTCGCCCCGATCCGGACGGGAAATTTGAGATCCTGCTGACCCGCCGTCCGAATGAAATGAAATTTCTGGGAGGATTTTACGTCTTTCCGGGCGGCAGCGTCGGACCGGAAGATCGGTCGGAGAAAACCTTGCGGCGCTGCCGCGGGCTTTCGGCACGAGAGGCGCGAAGAATTCTCGGAGACGATCTGAACCCGGAGCTTTCTTTGGCGCACTGGGTCGCGGTCATCCGGGAGCTGTTCGAGGAAGTCGGAATTCTCCTCTGCGTCACGGAGAGCGGCGCGGAGCCGGATGTCGAGGACAGCGAGCGGTTGGAAGAAAAACGCCAAGCGCTCGTCGCGGGATCGCTGGATTTCGGCTCTTTTCTCGAAGCGGAAAATCTTTTCTGCGATCTCGCCCGCGCGGTTTATTTTTCTCACCGCGTCACACCGGAATTCTATCCGATGCGCTTCGATACACGTTTTTATCTTGCTTCACTTCCCGCCGGTCAAACAGCGCTCTCCCGCTCCGAAGAAGTCGCCGATAGTCTCTGGACCACCCCGCAGCACGCCCTGAAAGAAGCCAATCGAAGTCTGCCGCTGCTCCCGCCGACGACCACCATGCTGCAGAACCTTTGCGTGTTCGATTCCTGGCAGAGCCTGCGCGAAAAATTTAAGCTGCGTTAATCCTCACGGAGTGAACGCTTCGTTCACGGACGAATAAGTCGCGCCGGGCTGCGGGCCGCCGGAGACCACGTAAATCGTCTCTCCCAGCACCGCGGCTCCCAGGCCGTGGCGCGCGGTGGGCATCGGACTCATCGTCGTCCAGGTGTTCTTCACGGGATCGTAGGCTTCGTTCTCGTTGAAGGTACGGGAAAGCGTTTCGCCACCGAAGACGAAAATCCGCCCGCCCAGCGCACCGGCGGCGATGCCGCTGCGCGCAGTCGGCAGCGGCGCGAGCGCGCGCCACTTGTCGGTTGCGGGGTCATATTCCTCGTTTACGGTAATGTTGCGTCCGTGATTGCCGTCGAGCCTTCCGCCGATGGCATAGAGCTTGCCGGCTAGGACGCCGACGGCATGATGGTCTCTCGGAGACGGCATGGCGGCGCGTTGGGTCCAGCGATTCTGCGCGGTATCGTATTCTTCGTTGGCGGAAGTGTTGCGCCCATTCGTTCCAACGCCGCCGACGGCGTAAATTTTCTCGCCCACAACTCCCACCGCCAATGCGCCGCGCGCGGTCGGCATCGGCGCTACGGCGCGCCAGCGATCTGAAACCGGATCGTATTCATAAACCGTGTTGAGCGATGCGCCAGAGGCGTACCCGCCTAGGACGTATATTTTTCCGGCCACGGCGGCCGCTCCGACGTGGTGGAGCGGACGCGGCAGAGGCGCGCGACGGCGCCAGCGATCCGTAGACGGGTCATACTCTTCGACCAGGTCTCCATTTTTCCCGAAGCCGCCCATCACGTAGATCTTGCCGCCGAGCGCGACGGCGGCAACCTCGGTTCGCGCCGAAGGCGTAGGCGCTTTCGTCGCCCACTTACCTCCCCCTTGAGCGAAGACTTGGACGGACAAAGCCAGGATCGTTAGAGCGATCGAAAAAAGCACTATTGAATGTCTTGGTCTCATGGACGAGCCTTTACAATAAAGAACTTTTCTGTTTTGTTTAAGGCCGGATTTCGCCAATTGTCAAATCCGTGGGAGTTTTTTATGGAAGCCTTAAAACCGGACGAGTTTTTGAAGGCCCTTGACGCGCGGCGCGAAGCGGCGTGGCAGAAGATGACCGCCGACCGGAAAAGTTACGGCGCGGAAAAGCCTCTGACGCGCGCGGTCATCCTGCGCCGGCTGCAATTCGGCGTCGTCATGGAGCGGCGCGCCGGCGAGGTCACTGCGCGATGGGTCGCTCAGGTTCCCGATCTGGATATCCAGCGTCCGCTTTCGGAATACGTCGCCAACGAGCTCAAGCACGCCTCGATCCTGCGCGAGCGAATTACAGAGCTCGACGGCGATCCCGACGCGCTCTGGAGCGCGCCGCTCCCCGAGCTGAGGGAATTGTGGGACTATCACGCTTCGCTGGAATCTTTTTGCGAGCTGTTGGCCAGCGTGCAGTACGGTCATGAGGAGTTTTTTCCGCGCACGTCGAAGTCGTTCATCGAGCGCGTGGAGCCGATCGATCCGAAAACCGCTTCGATCTATCGCGATACTCTGCTGGGAGATGAAGAAGGGCACGAGTGGCTGGCGCCCGAGGCGCTCAAGCGCTACGCGTTGGACGGCGAAACGCAAGAGAAATGTCTCAAAGCGCTGGAGCGCGGCTGCGATCTCTTCGCCCGCGCGATTCAGAGCTTCAACCGAGGCAATTCTACTTGAACGGCGGGCCCATCGAAAACAGGGAGTTTTTCTTTCCCGCCGTCAGTGCTTCGGCTCTATTCTCTTTCCGTAAGTGATCTCGCCTTTATCGACTCGGAGAGAAAATCCGCAATCCGGGTTTGTGCAGGCCCACGCCTTGAATATCACGGAAGCGCCTTCCTGGCCGTAGTCCGATAATGGGATCAGCAACCCGTTGCTGCACTTCTGGCATTTCGGCAGTTCCATCTCCGCACCTCCTTTGGGCTCATCAAACAGTTCGGAACCACACGCTGTCAAAAGTTTATAGAACGGAAAAGGTCAAATCAAGCAAACCGGCCGCACATTTTATCGCAGAGCCTTCACGCCGTCGGCCGGAGTTGAGGAGGGGGCTCTCCGATGGGTAGGAGTAGAGACTACATCTTCGTGTCGCGGCGTTTGTCTTCCTTCTTCTCCGGCGCGCGGCATCCCTAAGAACCGTAGAAGCGCCGGGTGTTTTCTTCCAGGAGCTTTATCCGGGCTGAGGCGGGAAGATCGGCGCGCTCTTGGAGAAAGCGCGCCGTTCCTTCCGTGCGGTCGGCGTGGGGATAGTCTGAAGAATAAAGCAGCTTGTCTTCCCCTAGTTCTTCCACGATGCGGCCGAGCGTGCTTTCGTTGCCTTCGCAGCCAAAAAAGATTCTGCCGGAGTTTAAATACTCGCTCGGTGGACGGCTGATCAACTGGCGCGCGTTGTAGCGCGGGTTGTCAAAGTGATCGTCCATACGCTCGACGTAGGCGGCGACCCAATTGCAGCCGCCTTCGAGAAACGCAAAGCGCAGATTCGCGTAGCGCTCCATCAAGCCGGAGCACATCACGCTGGTGAATCCGGCCATGATCGGAAAAATTCCCGCCAGCACGCGATTGGGGAAAAAATGGGGAAACAGCTCGCTCACCGCGGGAAATTCCAGACTGAAATGGACGGCGATCGGCAGACTGAGACGATTCGCCTCGGCGAAGAAAGGCTCGTGGTCGGAATGATCGAGACGATTGGCGCCGATCGTTCCGCTTACCATCACCGCGGCGAGCCCAAGCTCTTTGATCCGCGCGACTTCCGCGGCGGCGCCTTCGGGATCTCGCAGGCAAACCAGGCCGACGCCTTTCAAGCGATCCGGCGCTTCCGTGCATACTTTAGCGAGCCAGGTGTTATAGGCGCGGCAGACGCCGTTCCCGAGCACGCCGTCTTTCCACGAATTGACGTGCAAGAGAAAACTCGGATAGAGATACTGAACGTCGATTCCTTCCTTGTCCAAATCGTCGAGCCGTTCTTTGACGCTCGATAAAGTTTGGCTGCCGACCGAAGCGCGCCGCGCCTCCCGGAGCTTTTTTCCCGGCGGCGCCGCCGAGCCGGGATTGCCGGCGCCGGGAATGCTGGGCCGCTTGTAGCGCGTCGATCCGTCCACAACCCAAAAATTATGGCCGTCTTCGTCGCCCACGAGCCGCGGCCGATAGTTGCGCAACGGCGGCTCCATATATTTTTCGAAGACCTCCTCGGTTTCGAAAAGATGTCCATCTGCGTCGATGATCATCGTTTTACCTCTGTTTTCCGAATTCTTCGGAAATGGATGTCAGCACCAAGCCAGTCAGCCTTCAAGTCGCTCACATTCCCTCACCCTCGCCCTCTCCCAGAGGGAGAGGGAAGGGGTGAGGGTCTTCAGAGGCGAAAGTGAAGCTAAAGGTTTAGTGCTGGCTCATTCCGCCAAGCCGATTTTCGCCAGATCCACTTCCACACCGAGTCCCGGTTTTTCCGGCGGCGAAGAGAATCCGCCGGCGATTTCCAATCCGCTCGCGGGATCATTCGCCATGCGCTCGAACTCGCCGATCTCGCACGGCAGCTTCAAATTTTTGAGACTCGCCGCCAGATGAACGTTGGCGGCGTCGAGCAGCCGGCTGCCGGGCGCCGTGCCGACAAGATAATCGATGCCGGCGGCTTCGCACACCGCGGCGGCCTTTCTCGCCTTGAAGATGCCCCCCATCTTGGGAATTTTTAAGCTGATCACGTCCGCCGCGCCGGCTTCGATAATTTTGAGCGCGTCGGTCGCCGAGTTGACCGCCTCGTCCGCCATGACGAGCGGGGCGACCGATTGGCGCACGAGAGCCATGCCTTTGAGATCCGCCGCTCTGACCGGCTGCTCGACGAGCATCACGTCGTAGGGCTCCATCCGGTTGATGCTCCGAATCGCTTCTTTCGCGGAGCATGCCTGGTTGAAGTCAATGGTGATCGTGACCTCGGGGCCGACCGCGTCGCGCACGCGCTTCACGCGCTCGACATCATCTTTTAGGTTGTTACCGACTTTGAGCTTCAAGGACGAGTAACCGCGCTGCACCAGCTCGAGCGATTTCTCCGCCATCTCTTTCGGCTCGAACATTCCCATCAGGCGCGTGACGCGCACGCGCCGATGAACGATGCCGCCGAAAAGACGGTTGGCCGGGACCCTCAATGCCTTGCCCGCAAGATCGTGCAGCGCGAGGTCGATGCCCGCCTTGGCCCTCTCGGCGCCGCGCACGATAGAATCGAGCTTCTGAAGGATGGCTTCGATATCGAACGGATACATGCCGGCGATCGCCGGGCCGAAGCGGTTGTTGAGCAGCTCCAAATGATTCGCTCCGGTATCGCCGCTGATGTAAATCGCGCCGGGACTCGCGATGCCGATGCCGAAAACTTTTTCGTCGGTGTCGATGCGGACAAAGATCAGCTCATGCGTGTCGTGCCCGCCGAGAGAGGTCTTCCATCCGGTCATCGTGTTTTGAACTTTATGCGAGACCGCGCGAACTCGGGTGATTTTCATCTGCCTGCCTCCGGTGACGCTTGGTTTTACCCCTCCGGGGTTTATCTTTGCAACCTACCCTGATCCGTCGATAAAGGGCGCTTGCGTCTAAAACGCTTGACGCACTCTGTTGGTTCGGAGTAAGGAGTTCGAATCCCGGCAGACGAATTGGGATCTGGACGGCCATAGTGGTAATATGCCGACCAGATGGTCGGCCTTTTGCAATCGCCAGCGACACTTGAAATCGTTGACAAGGTTTTGAAAAGGTTAAAAAATTGCGGCTGTCACAAAAAACTTAACGACCAATGTTGTACTGACCGGCATATTAGGCGTCTGACGATCACACTCGTTTCTAGAGCGGTCCCGTTTGAACGATATAATTCAGTCCAATCAAAGGAGGTCACAATGAGAGCAATAGTTTCTTTCTTGCTGTTAGTAGCGCTAGCCGCACCTGCGTTAGCGCAGGACGTAACCTATCGTAAGCACATCCGCCCGCTCTGGGAAGCGAAATGTGCAGCATGCCACGGAGCTAATTCCCCCTATCTCGGCGAATTTGATGAGAACAAAGAAAAATACACGGCCATGAGCAAGGGCCCGCGTATGGACACCTATGCGGAGCTGCTCTTTTACATCGCTTGGCCGGATACGGGGGCCATCATGCGCCGGCTGGATGACGGCAAAAATACTAAGGACGGGAAGCCTGGGAACATGTATCTTTACCTCGGAGCCACCGACGAGGAGCGACAAAAAAACCTCACGCTCTTTAAGGAATGGATCGGCAAGGCCGCCTGGATTCTCAAGAGGGCGGACACCATCACCAAAGAAGAATTGGCTCGGGTTAAGGCAAAGTACTGATCTTGGCGCAATCGATCAGGTTGGCCCGCCTAACCTCGCGCTGCACCAGCCTTGCGCCGGTGAGCTCGCCGTTGAGCCTTAACTGTTTTGACAAGGCATGTTTTGACAAGGCGATGTGAGAATAGGCCGTGATCGTGTTAGTGTATTCTCTCAAGAATGAGCTTAAAATTCGAATGGGATCGCAGAAAAGCAGCATCCAACCTTTCCAAGCACGGCGTGTCAGTGCCCGAAGGGCAACAAGCAAAGAGCGGAACGAATATGAAGAAAACATCAAGTTGTAGAAGACCGAGGGGAGATGAGATGCGGCGGGAGTATTAGTTCGATTACCGAAAGTCCCGACCAAATCGATTTGCCCCTCTTATGAAGGCCGGGACAGTCGCCGTCGTGCTCGATTCGGACGTCGCTGCTGTGTTCCAATCCCCCGAGTCCGTGAATTCCTTGCTGCGGTCGGTGATAACCGCACTTCCCAAACAGACCAAGACGCAACTGAAGTCCGGCTAATAGCTTTCTGGAATCATCGTCTCGACCCATCTCTCCCTGGATGAGTTGGAGAGACGCTTTCTAATATCCGCCCCGGAACAAGTCGCCGAGTTAAAAACTTCTAATCGATTCTGTTCCTTAGTCGTCAGCGTCACGTTCTCTTTCACTTTGCTGCAACATCTGAGAAGTTTCAAAATCCAAATTCTCATGTCATAGCAGAGGTCGCAACGATATTCGGACTGATGTAGAATGTGGAAGTTAGGAGGAGCAATCACATGGAGCCCGGAATGGAAAAGGAGTTGCTGAAACAGCTCGAACAGCTTGGTCCCGAGGAGCAGCGGCAGGTCCTGGATTTCGTCCGCACACTCGCGCCCCTCAAGAGACGCGGCACCCCTGGAGAGTCGTTACTCCGGTTTGGAGGGGCGATCGAGGCGGCGGACCTCGCGATCATCGCGCAGGCGATCGAAGAGGGATGTGAGCAGGTCAATCCAGATGAGTGGTAGGGCAACGGCCGTGGGGTCAAGCACGGATATCTACGAAATTCACTTACCGTGCTATGCTGATCAGTATACTCACTAGGCATCTATCGCCGTAGAAAGCGTTGCTACAAGTCTCGATGTCTGCTGTGATATCATAGGCATGGAATTCAAGTGGGATGAGAAGAAAGCAGCAGCGAATCTGGCGGATCATGGAGTTTCATTTGACGAAGCAAAAACAGTTTTCGATGATCCACTCTATGTGGACTTCTACGACCCCGACCACTCCTATGATGAGCATCGCTATCTTATCGTTGGCGAGTCGCGGCAAGGTCGTTTGCTGATTGCGTCGTACACAGAACGAGGGGATGCTGTGCGCTTGATTAGCGCCAGGGAAGTCACCCTGGCGGAGAGAAAGGCCTATGAAAAAGGTTAACCCAAAGATGAAAGATGAACTGCGGCCAGAATACGACCTTAAAAGTTTACAGGTGCGCAGGCTCGGCCCTGGTCGCAAAAGTTTCGGCGACTCTGTCGTCCGCTTAGAGCCCGATGTAGCGGAAGCGTTCCCCAGTGCAGAGTCAGTGAACGAAGCGCTACGGTTTCTAATTAGGATCACGAAAGACAACCAGCCACTTCTTCGTGAGCCTGGGGGCGATGCCTAACAGTGATTCTCGCTGGCCGATTTTGGATTAGACACCGGAGGACATTGGGCCTGGCTTTCGATTTTTGACAATCTCTCGTACTTGAAAACTTCTAATCGATTCTGCTCCTTAGTCGTCAGCGTCACGTTCTCTTTCACTTTGCTGCAACATCTGAGAAGTCTCAAAATCGAAAAATCCAAAATCTCATTGACAGGATTCGGCGCGAGGGATATAGTTAAATTCCGTGATGCGCTTTCCGAGAAGGCCATCGCGGCTTTTTATTTCTAGCGGCAAAATCAAACCTTTGACTCCCGGTCTTTCGGCCCGCCGTCCGGCGTCTGGAGTTTGATTCATGGCTGTCGTCGCGATCATCCCGGCCCGTTACGATTCAACCCGCTTCCCCGGAAAGCCCCTGGCCCTGCTCGGCGGCAAACCGATGATCCAACACGTCTATGAGAACACTTCCCGCACTCCAGGTTTGGATCGCGTCATCGTAGCCACCGACGACCGCCGGATTTTCGCGGCGGCGAAAAATTTCGGCGCCGAGGCGATGATGACTTCGGCAAAACACTTAAGCGGCACGGACCGTCTCGCCGAAGTCGCGCGAAAAATCCGCGCCGAGTGGATGATCAACGTCCAGGGAGATCTCCCTTTCATCCGGCCGCAAACGATTCTTCGAACGCTTGGTCCTCTCAAGCGCAATCGTTCGATCCCGATGGGCACGGCGCGGACGCCGATCGTCGAGCGCGATGAATGGCTCAACCCGAACGTCGTCAAGGTAGTGACCGATCGACAGGGATTCGCGCTGTATTTTTCCCGCGCGCCGATTCCGTACGCGCGGGACGACGGCGTTCCGGCCGGCAACGGGACCGGCAAAGTTCTCGGCTATCGTCACGTCGGCATTTATGTTTACCGCCGCGACTTTCTGTTGAAGTTCGCGGCCATGCGCCCCACGGCGCTCGAGCAGTCGGAAAAATTGGAGCAGCTTCGGGTCCTGTCGAACGGCTATCGCATTCGCGTCGCCGACGTGGAGGAGCCTTCGGTCGAGGTCGACACGCCGCACGATTTGCAAAAGGCGGAAGCATACCTGCGCGGCGCGCAGCAATAAGAGCGGGAGAAATACCGGACTATGGCAAGCGTAAAAACCAAATTTATTTTCGTAACCGGCGGCGTCGTCTCGTCGCTGGGTAAGGGACTGGCCGCAGCCTCGATCGGCGCGCTGATGGAGAGCCGCGGCCTCCGAGTGACGCTGCTCAAGATGGACCCCTATATCAACGTCGATCCCGGCACGATGAGCCCGTTTCAGCACGGGGAGGTCTTCGTCACCGACGACGGCACCGAGAGCGATCTCGATCTCGGCCATTACGAGCGCTACGTCTCGACGCCGATGGGAAAGAAAAACAATTTCACCACCGGCCAGGTCTACGAAACCGTCATCGGCAAAGAACGGCGCGGAGACTATCTCGGCGGCACCGTTCAGGTCATCCCTCACATCACCGACGAGATCAAACGGCGCATCCAGGCCGCGGCCGAAGGCTACGACATGGCGATCTGCGAAGTCGGCGGGACGGTGGGAGACATCGAGGGTCTGCCTTTTTTGGAGGCCGTGCGCGAGTTCGGCTGGGACTGGGGCAAGGAAAACGTTCTTTACGTCCACCTGACGCTGGTTCCCTACATCGCCGCCGCCGGCGAGCTGAAGACCAAGCCCACGCAGCATAGCGTGAAGGAGCTGACCGGACTGGGCATCCAGCCGGACATCCTGCTTTGCCGCACCGATCGCCTGCTGGACAAAAAGATCAAGGCCAAGATCGCCAGCTTCTGTAACGTGGACGAAAGTTCGGTGATCACCGCCAAGGACGTGGAGTGGATTTACGAGGTGCCGCTGATTTTCCATCAGGAAGGATTGGATGAGAGGATCGTCGAGAAGCTCCGCATGTGGACCGCCGCGCCCAATCTCAAGAAATGGGAAAAAGTCGTCCAGACGCTCAAGAACCCCAAAGAAACCGTGCGCATCGCGGTCGTCGGCAAGTACATGGAGCTGAAGGAATCTTACAAGAGCTTGATGGAAGCGCTCGTGCACGGCGGCATCGCCAACGAGGCGAGAGTGGAGCTGGACTGCCTCGAAGCAGAGGCCATCGAAGAGACCGGCACCAAAGTCTTGGATCAGGCGGACGGCATTCTGGTTCCCGGCGGGTTCGGCGACCGCGGCAGCGAAGGAAAAATCACGGCGGCGCGTTACGCGCGCGAGAACCGCATCCCCTATTTCGGAATCTGCCTC
This sequence comes from uncultured Syntrophobacteraceae bacterium, assembly GCA_964404195.1. Taxonomy (GTDB): domain Bacteria; phylum Desulfobacterota; class Binatia; order UBA9968; family UBA9968; genus JAJPJQ01. The sequence continues at coordinate 35,501 of CAYOJC010000029.1, read as the reverse complement.
GGCATGCAGATGGCGGTAGTGGAGTTCGCGCGCAACGTCTGCGGCCTTTCCGGCGCCAACTCGACTGAATTCGACCCGAACAGCCCGCATCCGGTGATCGATCTCATGGAGGCGCAAAAAGGCATCGAGAAAAAAGGCGCCACGATGCGGCTCGGCGCTTACCCCTGCGTCCTCCAGGACGATTCCCTGGCGGCAAAGGTTTATGGGAAGAAAAAAATCTCCGAGCGCCATCGCCATCGCTACGAATTCAACAACAAGTACCGTGACATCTTCGCTGAAAAAGGCATGGCGCTGAGCGGTCTGTCGCCGGACTTAAGTCTGGTGGAAATTGTCGAGCTGAAAGATCACCCGTGGTTCTTGGGCTGCCAGTTCCATCCGGAGTTCAAGTCCCGTCCGATGGAGTCTCATCCGCTGTTCAAGGGATTCATCAAGGCGGCTTTGCAAAACCGGCTCGCGCTGAAAGAAGTGCCTCGGATCAAAGTCGCGCGCACCTAGCCGGCCGGTGAAAAAGGCCCAAGAGAGGCCAAAGTACGCTTTGCGCTCTTGGCGCGACTAATGATCCAAACTTCGTGTGCTTCGTGCTCTTCGTGGTGAGAAGATTTTAACCACGAAGGACACGAAGGTCTCGAAGGAAGACAACACGATCTCCCGTAAAGCGGTGAAAATTTGCATTCTGCGCCTTGCAGTGTTTTACTAGCGACGCATCATGGCTTCCAAAAAAATTAAAATCGGCGGCTTTGAAATCGGCGGTGGACGGCCGTTGGCTTTGATCGCCGGACCGTGCGTCATCGAGAGCGCCGATTCGGCAATGAGGCATGCGGCCCTCATCAAAAGCGTCGCCGATCGAGTCGGCATGCCCGTCATCTTCAAATCTTCCTACGACAAAGCCAACCGCACCTCGCTCTCGTCGTTCCGCGGACCCGGCATCGACGAGGGGCTTCGCATCCTCGCCAAAGTGCGGCGGGAGATCGGCGTGCCGGTGTTGACCGACGTGCACGAGAAAGAGCAAGCAGCCCTCGTGAAGGATTCCGCGGACGTGTTGCAGATTCCCGCCTTTCTCTGCCGCCAGACCGATTTCGTCCTCGCCGTGGCGCGCTCGGGAAAAGTCGTCAATGTGAAGAAAGGTCAATTCCTGGCGCCGTGGGACGTGCGCAACATCGTCGAGAAAATCGTCTCGACCGGAAACGAGCAGGTCATGGTCACCGAGCGCGGCGCATCGTTCGGCTACAACAATCTGGTTTCGGATATGCGCTCGCTCGTGGTGTTGGGCGAGCTCGGCTATCCTGTCGTCTTTGACGCCACCCATAGCCTGCAGCTTCCCGGCGGGCTCGGCAAGGCGTCGGGCGGAGAACGCCGCTACATCCCGGCGCTTGCCAGGGCCGCCGTCGCCGTCGGCATCGACGCGCTGTTTATGGAAGTGCATGAAAATCCGGACCGCGCGCCGAGCGACGGGCCCAACTCCCTGCCTCTGGGAGAGCTCGAAGATCTGCTCAAGCGAGTCAAGGAGATCGACGCGCTGTTGAAGAACAATTAGATATGGATACCGGCAAAACATTGAAGCGCGCGCGCGACGTGCTGGAGATCGAGGCGCGGGGAATTTTGTCTCTCGTGGATCGGCTTGACGAAAATTTCCTCCGCGCGGTGGATCTCCTGCATCACTGCAAGGGAAAAGTCGTCGTCACCGGACTCGGAAAGTCGGGCCTTATCTGTCGCAAGATCTCCGCCACGCTCTCGAGCACCGGCACGCCTTCGCTTTTTCTCCATGCCGGCGATGCCAATCACGGCGACATGGGAATGATCAACAAGGGAGACGTCGTGCTCGCGGTCTCGAACAGCGGCGAGACCGAAGAAATTCTCAAATTCGCGCCGGCCATCAAACGGCTCGGCATCAAGCTGATCGCCATGACCGGCAACCATGCTTCCACTCTGTCGCGCATCGCCGACGTCGTGCTCAACGCCGGCGTCAAAGAAGAAGCATGCCCGATGGGACTCTCGCCCACGGCCAGCACCACCGCGGCCCTGGCGTTGGGCGATGCCCTGGCGGTCGTCCTCCTTGAAAAAAAAGGCTTCAAGGAAGAAGACTTCGCTCTGCGCCATCCCGGAGGAACGCTCGGGCGCAAACTCCTGCTCTGCGTCGAAGAATTAATGCATCGGGGCCCGGAGTTGCCGCTGGTCGGCGAAGAGACGTCGATGAAAGACGCCATCCTGGCCATCACCTCCAAACGCCTGGGAGTGACCGGAGTGCTGAACGGTCAAGGTCATCTCGTCGGCATCATCACCGACGGAGATCTCCGACGCGGATTGGAAAGCAAAGGAGACATCTTCCGCTTCAAGGCAAAAGATCTCATGAGCCGCAACCCTAAGACCGTGCCTGCCGACGCGCTGGCGGCGCGGGCCATGGCGCTCATGGAAGAGCATTCGATTACCTCCTTATTCGTCCTGGACGAGGGCACGAAACAACCCATCGGCATCGTCCACCTTCACGACCTTCTCAAGGCCGGTATCTAATCTCCGTGCAGCGCATCACGGCCGCAGTACGCAAGAAAGCCGGGAGAATAAAACTCCTCTTGCTCGACGTGGACGGAGTCTTGACCGACGGCAGGATCGTGGTGGATCACCGCGGGAGAGAAATCAAATCCTTCGACGTGCGCGATGGACAAGGGATTCGCCTGCTCCAGCGCGCCGGAATCCAGGTCGGCATCGTTTCCGGCCGCTCCTCGGCCGCAGTCAACCATCGCGCCAAAGAGCTTGGAATCAAACTTGTTTACCAGGACGCCGATGACAAACTTGTCGCTTACGAAAAAATCAAGCGCGCCACGGGATTATCAGACATGGAGGTCGCCTACGTCGGCGACGATCTGGTGGACCTGCCGCTTCTCAAACGAGTCGGCTTGGCGATAACGGTCAACGACTGTTGGGCCGGACTCAAGCGATTGAGCGATCATGTGACCACAGCCTCAGGAGGGAGAGGCGCGGTAAGAGAAGTTACTGACCTGCTCCTGCGCGCGCAACTTAAGTGGCGCAACGCCACTCGGCAGTATGACCGCCGTTGAATCTCATTCGAGTCTAGCAAGTTTCGTGCCCATCGCCTTTACAGCTCTTTTGAAAGATGGTATTTTCCCCTGCTGAGACGAAATATGAATCGACGCAGGCTGAGAATCACTTTACTTATCCTGATTTCCGCTTCACTAGGGGGAGTGGTTTACAAAGTCGGGGAGAGCATCTGGCAAGGAAAAAGTAGGTCTTTCCGGAAGGCGGCGGTGAAAGCCCTGGATTATGTCCCTGAAGCGGCGCTGCAGATCAAGGACTTTCATCGCGCTCAAGTCGACGGAGAACGAAAGGTCTGGGAGGTGTTTGGCGAGGAAGCGAGCTACCACAAGGCGGAAGGACTGCTCGTGCTGAAAAAACCGCGCGTCTTTTTTTATCAGAAGGATAATACCACCGTGGAGGCCACTGGAGACCAGGGAATCCTGTGGCTCGAGGACGGCCAGGGAGATATGCAAAAGGCCCAACTGCTCGGCGACGTGGAAGTCAACTTTCGCGGATACGTCTTGAAGACGGGCGAGATTCTTTATTTCAAGAGCAAGAATCAGATGGTCTTGCCGGGCCGGGTAAGCGTCAAGGGCGCGGGCATGGAGCTGGACGGCTCGCACATGGAGATCAGCTTGAATGACGATAAAATGCGGCTGAACCAGGGGGTGAAGACCAAGGTCGAGCCCGACAAGCTCAAAAAAACGAAGGGAAAATCAAATGAAAAGAAGGATGGCTGACCGAGCCTGGCGCCTGCGGACCACCGGAGCGGTGCTGGCGGCCTGTCTGCTTTTTGCCTGCACCTATTCTCCGGCGCGGGCCGGCGAGGCCGTCGGAAAAACAAAGACCGAAACAAAAAAGAAACCTCAAACGGGCGGGTTCGGCTCCAGTAAACAAAACCCTATCTTGATTACTTCCGACCGGATGGAGGTAGACCGGCAGAAAAATATTCTCATCTACCAGGGACAGGTGGTGGCGATTCAGGGGGACATGACCATGAGGAGCGATAAGCTCACCACCTACTTCGATCCCGATCTTCAGCAGATCAAGGAGGCCATCGCCGAAGGAAAACTGGTCCAGGTAACCCAAGGAGACCGGGTGGCGACCGGCACCAAGGCGGTTTTCGACGGCGTGACGCAGACTATGACGATGACCGGCAATCCGATGATGCGCCAGGGGAACAGCCAGGTCTCGGGTGAGAAAATCATTTACTTTATGACCGAGGACCGGATGATCGTTGAAGGCGGGAAAGACCGGCGCGTCGAAGGGACGATTTTCCCTGATGAGCTGCAGCAAAAAAAAAGCGAGAGCGAGCCGACAAAAGCAAAATGAGCCAGCTTCTAGCCGAGAGCGTAACGAAATCCTACGCCGGCCGGCGGGTGGTCGACCAGGTAAACCTGGCGGTGAACGGGGGCGAGGTCGTCGGACTTTTGGGGCCGAACGGCGCCGGAAAGACCACGACCTTTCACATGATGGTCGGGTTGGTTCATCCCGACGAGGGAAAGGTCATCTTGAACGGGGACGATCTGACGGCCCTGCCGATCTACCAGCGCGCGCGCGCGGGTCTCAGTTATTTGCCTCAGGAATCCTCCGTCTTTCGCCGTCTCACCGTGGAGGAAAATCTTCTCGCGATTCTCGAAACCCTCGACTTGAGCGAAGAGGAGCAAAAAGACCGCGCCGAGCGGCTCATGCGGATGCTCGGCGTCTTTGAGCTGGCCAAACAGAAGGCCGTTACGCTCTCCGGCGGAGAACGGCGTAGAGTGGAAATCGCCCGCGCGCTGGTCCTCTCGCCGTTCTTCATCCTGCTGGACGAGCCTTTTACCGGCATCGATCCGATCGCGGTCGCGGAGATTCAGAAAATCGTCCACAAGCTCACCACGAGCGGCATCGGCGTGCTGATCACCGACCACAACGTGCGCGAGACCCTGGGCATTTGCGATCGCGCCTACATCATCAACGAAGGGCAGGTTTTGGAAGAAGGCACTCCCGAGATGATCGCCACCAGCCCCAGGGCGCGCCAGGTTTATCTCGGCGAAGGATTCAGGCTCTGATCATGGCGCTCGAGATCAGACAGGTTCAGAGACTCTCGCAGCAACTGGTGATGACTCCCCAGTTGCAGCAGGCGATCAAGCTCCTGCAACTTTCGCGCTTGGAGCTCGAGGAGATGATCTCTCAGGAGCTGCAAGAAAATCCGACGCTGGAGGAGAGCCCCCCCGGCGAGCCGGAAAACCAGCCGCTGAAGCCCGAGGAAGAGCTCCCCGAGAGAATCGTAGCGCCCGAGCCCGTGCGCGAGCTTTCGGCGGCGGACAAGATCGGCACGCTCGACTGGCAAGATTATCTCGATACCCATTCCAACTCTCTTCACGGCTCGCTCACCGCGGAGTGCGGCGGAGACGAGGACGAAGGGCCGCCTTCGTGGGAGAATACTCTCACAAAGAAGACCTCGCTCGAAGATCATCTTGTCTGGCAATTGCGCATGTCGCGGCTGAGCGAGGACGAAGAGAAAGTCGGTCTTTACATTATCGGAAACCTGGCTGAGAACGGCTTCCTTGCGCTTTCCCTCGACGAGGTCTGCGAGGCCACCGGCGGCGCGCCGGAAATGGCGGAAGCCGTGCTCAAGAAAATCCAGTTCTTCGATCCCCTGGGCGTGGCGGCGCGGGATTTACGCGAATGCTTGTTGATACAGCTCCAAAACCTCGGGCTTGCCGACAGCCTGGCCGCGCGCATAGTCTCGGACCACCTGGCGCAGCTCGAAAATAGAAGGTTCGAGAAACTCGCGCGCGAGCTCGGCATCACCGTGGATGAGATCGTCGAGGCGTCTCAGGTGATCGCTTCGCTGGAGCCGCGGCCGGCGCGCGGCTACGACGAAGAAGAGATCCGCACGATAATCCCGGACGTCTCGGTGGAAAAAATCGGCGACGAGTGGGTGATATTTTTAAACGACGAGGGCCTGCCGCGGCTTCGGGTCAGCTCTTTTTACCGGCGTCTGGCGAGCCAGCAGGGCGAGGAAGAAGAAAAGGCCCGGCAGTACCTGCAAGAAAAAGTGCGCGCGGCCACCTGGCTCATCAAGAGCATCCACCAGCGGCAGCAGACGCTCTATCGCGTGACCCAGAGCATTTTCAAATTCCAGCGGGAGTTTTTGGAGACGGGAGTGAGCCAGCTAAGACCGATGGTGCTGAAGGACGTAGCCCAGGACATCGGCATGCACGAGTCCACGGTGAGCCGGGCCACGGCCAACAAATACGTGCACACGCCGAACGGGCTTTTCGAGCTTAAATATTTTTTCCAAAGCGGCCTCAGATCGGGCAACGGAGAAGACATCGCTTCGGAGAGCGTCAAAGACAAGATCCGGGGCATCATCTCCGCCGAAGACCAGAAAAAACCGTTCAGCGATCAGCACATCGCCAAGCTTCTGAGCGACGATTTGATCGGCATCGCCCGGCGGACAGTAGCCAAGTATCGGGAAGCCATGGGCATTCTCCCCTCTTCCAGGCGGCGGCAGCCCTATCTCAGAAAATAGACTGAACCCGCCTATGACGGACGTAAAAGTTTCCGTGACCTTCCGCCATACGCGCCCGACGGCGGCGCTGAAGATCTATGCGGAGGAGAAGCTCCACAAAATCGGCAAATATTTTAACCGCCCCCTGGAAGCCCACGTGGTTCTGTCGGTGGACTCGCGCGCGCGGCAACTGGCCGAGGTTACGGTACAAAGCCGCGGAATGACGATCCACGGACGGGAAGAAACCGACGATCTTTATGCCGCAATCGACCTCTTGATGGATAAGGTCGAGCAACAGATCCGAAAATATAAAACCAAAACGCAACTCAAAAGAAAAAGGGTAAAATCTTGAAGATCACCGACTTTTTGGCTGCCGCGAGGATCATTCCCGACCTCAAGGGAAAGGACAAGAGAAGCGTGCTTCAAGAAATGGCCGACCGGCTGGCCGACCAGGAGCATTCTCTGGACGCCCGGAAATTGTTCGACACTCTGCTCGAAAGAGAGACGATCAGCAGCACGGCCATCGGCGAAGGCGTGGCGATCCCTCATGGGAAGGCCGCCGGTATCCCAAAAGTCTTGGGAGTTTTTGCCCGGAGCGTCCACGGCGTCGATTTCGATTCTCTCGACGGAGGCCCGACGTATCTCTTTTTCGTCCTGATCGCACCGGAAGATTCGGCGGCGGACCATTTGAAGGCGCTGGCGCGGATCTCGCGCTTGCTCAAAGACGGCTCGTTTCGCGTCCGGCTCATGGAGGGAAAAACGCAGGAAGAGATCTTCAGCGTGCTCGAGGAGGAAGACCGGAAGTTCTGAGAAGTGATTATGACCGACAGTTTGGATATCGTCGTCGTCACGGGACTCTCGGGTTCGGGAAAGAGCGTTGCGATCCACGCGCTCGAAGACCGGGGCTTCTTCTGCATCGACAACCTTCCCGTCGCCTTGATCCCCAAGTTTATCGAGTTGTGTCTGGGATACGGCGAGGGAATCCGGCGGATCGCCTTGGGCGTGGATCTGAGAGCCGGGCAATTCCTTCAATCCTGGCCCGAAGTGCTCACCGCCTTGAGGAGCGTTGGACACTACGTGGAGGTCATATTTCTGGATGCCGCCGACGACGTGCTGCTGCATCGCTTCAGCGAAACCCGCCGCCCGCATCCGCTGGCCGGCGACGGTCCGGTTCAGGAGGGCATCGCGCGGGAGCGCAAGGCGCTGGAGGGGATGCGCGCCCTGGCCGACAAGGTGATCGACACGAGCCAATTCAACGTGCATGAGCTAAAAAAAGAAATCGAAGAGCAGTTCAGCCAAACCGCCTTTCCCCGCAAAATGAACCTGTTCCTCACCTCCTTCGGCTACAAGTACGGCATTCCAACCGACGCCGACATCATCTTCGACTGCCGCTTTCTTCCCAACCCGTTTTTCGTCCATGAGCTGAGAGACAAGAAGGGGCTGGATCCCGATGTCGAAGCGTTTGTTCTCAAGCTCGGCGAGACGCACGCGTTTCTCGACCGGCTTTATGCACTGCTGGAATTTACGCTGCCGCATTACGTGCGTGAGGGAAAGAGCAGCCTGACGCTGGCGCTCGGCTGTACCGGCGGAAAACACCGCTCCGTCGTTCTCGTGGAGGAGTTGAAAAAGAGGCTCGACGGAGAGAACTTTCGCATCCACGTGAAGCACCGCGACATCGACAAATGAGACGATGGACAAGCTAGCGAAAAAACTCGCGATCAAAAACAAGCTCGGGCTGCACGCGCGGGCCGCCGCCCTTTTGGTCCAGACGGTCAATCGTTTCGACGCGGAGGTCACGATCTCCAAAGACGGTCAGAGCGTGGACGGGCGGAGCATCATGGGCGTGCTCACTCTGGCGGCCACGCGGGGAAGCGAGATCGAGGTCGAGGCCAAAGGAAAGCAGGCCGAAGAAGCGATCCGCGCCGTCGAAAAACTCGTCGACAAGAAATTTTTCGAGAACGAGTGAGGCTCGATCGCCAAGCGTAAGCATCCGGGTTGATTCCCATCCGCTTCTCCGATATACGAGTTAAATTCAATTTTGTTCCGGCAATGCCCCCCGGAGGTGCGTTCAATGGCAGTCAAGGATTTTCTTTTTACCTCGGAGTCCGTTTCCGAAGGCCATCCCGACAAGATGTGCGATCAGATCTCCGACGCGATTCTCGACGCCCATTTAAGCGGCGATCCCGATAGCCGCGTCGCTTGCGAGGCGTTGACCAAGACCGGGATGGTGGTCGTCGCCGGCGAGATCACGAGCAAGGCGAAAGTCAGCTACAACGAAATCATCCGCGAAGTCGTCCGCGACATCGGCTATACCGACTCGGCGATGGGTTTCGACGGCGATACCTGCGCGATTATTTCCGCCGTGGAGCGTCAGTCGCCGGACATTTCTCAGGGCGTGACCGAAGGCGAGGGGCTGCATAAGGAGCAGGGCGCCGGCGATCAAGGGATGATGTTCGGCTACGCCTGCGACGAGACTCCCGAGCTGATGCCCTTTCCGATTCAGATGGCCCACGGCCTGGTTAAGTATCTCGCCAAGATCCGCAAAGGCGGCGAGGCGCCTTTTATAAGACCCGACAGTAAATCGCAGGTGACCGTGGAATATAAAGACGGCAGACCCGTGCGAGTAACGAACGTCGTCATCTCGACGCAGCACACTCCCGAAGTAGAATACAAAAAGCTTAGAGACACGGTGATCGACGGCGTGATCCGCGCCGTCATTCCGGCGGATTATCTGGACAAGGACACGGTCTACCACGTCAATCCTACCGGCCGCTTCGTCGTCGGCGGGCCGCAGGGTGACTGCGGCTTGACGGGCCGGAAAATCATCGTGGACACCTACGGCGGCATGGGACGCCACGGCGGGGGCGCCTTTTCGGGCAAGGATCCATCGAAGGTGGATCGCAGCGCCGCCTACATGGCGCGCTACATCGCCAAGAACATCGTCGCCGCAAAGCTCGCGCGCAAATGCGAGGTGCAGTTGGCCTACGTGATCGGCGTCGCCGATCCCGTCTCCATCGCGGTCGATACATTCGATACCGGAACGATTCCCGAAAAAGATCTTTCACGCATCGTCCGGGAAGTTTTCAGTCTCACGCCCAAAGGCATTATTCAGACTCTGGATTTGAAGCGTCCCATCTATCGCCCCACCGCTTCCTACGGTCACTTCGGCCGCATTCCCGAAAACGGTTGCTTTACCTGGGAAAAGACCGACAAGGTCGAGGCGCTGAAAAAAGCCGCTGCGAAAACATAAGCACCGATCGGGTGTGGAGGAGGTCGTCACCATGGCAGGCAAGAAATACGACGTTCGAAGTCTCGCTTTAGCTCCGCAGGGAAAAAAGCGCATTACGTGGGCGGGCCAGGACATGCCGGTTCTAAGGAAAGCGCGCGAGCGCTTCGCCAGGGAGAAGCCTTTTCAAGGGCTGCGCTTCTCGGCCTGCCTTCACGTCACGGCGGAAACCGCCAACCTGGTTCAGGCGCTGAAGGCCGGCGGAGCCCAGGTCGTTCTCTGCGCCTCCAACCCGCTATCGACCCAGGACGATGTAGCGGCCAGCCTGGTCAAGCACGACCGGATTCCGGTCTTCGCCATCAAACATGAGGACCACAAAACTTATTACCGCCACCTGAGAGCGGCGCTCGATCACGCGCCGGTCGTCACGATGGACGACGGGGCGGATCTGGTCTCCATGCTGCACAAGGACTACGCGCATCTGGCATCTAAATTAATCGCCAGCATGGAAGAGACCACGACGGGCGTCATCCGGCTGCGCGCGCTCGCCGCCGACGGGAAACTTAGGATCCCCGTCATCGCCGTGAACGATGCGAGCACCAAGCATCTCTTCGACAACCGCTACGGCACCGGCCAATCGACGATCGACGGGGTCATTCGCGCAACGGATATGCTTTTAGCCGGCAAGCGGGTCGTCGTCGCGGGCTACGGCTGGTGCGGCAAGGGGGTCTCCTCGCGCGCCCGCGGCATGGGCTCGAAGGTCATTGTAACTGAGGTCGATCCGATCCGCGCGCTGGAAGCGGCGATGGACGGGTTCGAGGTGATGTCGATGAAAGAGGCGGCGAAGATCGGCGATCTGTTCATCACTCTGACCGGCGACATGCACGTAATCGCCGGAGATCACCTCAAGCTCATGAAAGACGGAGCGGTCATCTGCAACTCGGGCCACTTCGACATCGAGATCGACTTGAAGGCGCTGAAAAAGATGGCCGTTAAGGAAGAAAAGAACGTCCGCCACAGCGTGGACGCCTACACGCTGCGCGGCGGGAAAAAAATCTACCTCCTGGGCGAGGGGAGATTGGTGAACCTCGCCGCGGCGGAGGGCCATCCCGCTTCCGTCATGGACATGAGCTTTGCCACCCAGGCGCTCGCCTCCGAATGGGCGGTGAAGAACCGCAAAAAACTCACCCCCCAAGTTTACAACGTCCCCAAAGCGGTCGAGGATTGGGTGGCCAGCCTCAAGCTCGCCAGCATGGGAATACGTATCGATCGCCTCTCGCAAGAGCAGGAGAAATATCTCACCTCCTGGAACGTGGGAACCTAAATTTCACGGTGTATCCTCGCAAGTCTACCACTTACTCAAACGACTGTTCCAAGTTCCGGGGGCCGAGAGGGGCGTGCCCTGAAGCGAGGAGACGTCCGACACTGGCGCTTCTCAAAGATAACTGACAGTTCAATTCAGCAGTTCGAGACAGATAAGTAGAGGCCCATCGGCTCCCGCTGAAGGGCATGCCCCTCTCGGCCTCTTTCTCCTCATATCTTGACGCTCATATAGTAGGTGGAATAAAGATAAGAGAGCTAACGCGCAAGGAGGTCGTTATGACTTCGCAAGCCGACTCCGCTTTCAATCGCTTCATCGCATCTACGCGTAAATTATTTACTGAAGAAAAAGATCTCGCCCAACGCTGGGAGAAGCTTGCGCCGCTTTTGCGCGAGCTTTTGGCCGACGATGAGATAAAAGAATCTTCCAGGAGCTGGCCGGAATGCGCGCACAAAGAACGGGCGGAAAATCTTCTCTTCTACGAAGATCCCGACTTCGGCTTCGTCGTCAACGGCCTAACTAAGGCGCCCCACACGCGCACGCAGATTCACGACCATGCGCATAACTGGACCCTTTACGGAGTTCTCGACGGCACGGAGACGATCCAGCGATATCAGCGCATCGACGACGGATCGAAACCGGATTACGCCGAGATCCGCGGCGTGAGCAAACTCCGCGCCGGTCCGGGAGAAGTGGATCTGGTCCGCCCGTGGGAGATTCACGCGGAGGCGAGCGGCGAGGAGCACACCGTCGCGATCATCGTGCGGGCGGAGAAGGCCGGCGGTTTTCTTCAGGGAAGATACGATCCGGTGAATAAAAAATACTGGCAGGGCTACGGCCCGATCCAGATTCCATATTCCATCGGGTAAACGTCAGGGCTTCTTATCAAGGGCGCTCCATGGAACGAGTTGAGCTGGATCTAAGAAATATTTCGCCGGAGCGGCAATCTGCCGCGCTGCGCGAACACTACGCTGCGCTCAGGGGACGGAACGCCCTCGTGCACGCCCGGGTCGAGGAGAGGCCGGCGCGGCTGTTTATTTCTCTGATCGAGAGCGGCTATCGTGTGTCACTGGAGAAAAAAGACGGCGCGACGTTCTTGAATCTTCTGCCCGACGGTTCGACGCCGAGACTCGTCCGCGGCGGCGCGCATTCCGTCGTGGCGCACCGCGACGGTCGCATCTACACGAACACGACGAAAAACCGGGTCGCCGTCCTCGACGGGTCGACACGCAAAGTCACGCGGCACATCGCCGTCGGCGAAGAGCCTTCGCATCTTGAGCTGTCGCACGATCATCGCCGTCTTTACGTCGCCAACAGCGGCTCGAACGACGTGACCATTATCGATACTTTCACCGATACTGTTGTAGACACGGCTCCGGCCGGCAAACGTCCCCTGCTGCCGTGCGTTGCGCCGGAAAGCGACGTGGTGTATCTGCCCAGCGGACCGGACAAGACGATGACGATCTTGGAGAACGGCAAGCGAACCGCCACGCTTTCTGTGGGCGAAGCGCCGCACGACGTCGCGGTTTCGCCGGACTCTCGCTGGGTTTACCAGCCAAACTCCGGCTCGCACACGGTAAGCGTCATCGACGCCCGGCGAAACGCCGTGATCGGCGAGATTGCGGTTGGATTGGGGCCGGGCCATATCGCGTTCAGCCCGGACGGCCGGCGCGCGTACATCGCGAACACATTATCGGATGACGTTTCCGTCATCGACACGGCCAATCACGAGGTGACGGCGACGATTCCCGCGGGCGCGGCCGCGCACCTTCCCACTTTGAGCCACGACGGCCGCTTCGGTTATGTCGCGAATTTCGCCTCGGACGATCTCACGGTTTGGGAAACTGAGAACCACCAGGTTGTCGCGCGCATACCCGTGGGCATTTATCCGCACTTCTTTGCCATAAGCCCTGACGGCCGGTGGATCGTCGTGTCCAACACCGGCGAATCGAGCGTTTGCGTGATCGATTCCGTCAGCCACGAAATGTCAGCTCGGTTGGAGGTGGGAGGCGCGCCTGCTCACCTGGCGTTCGATCCCGACGGCGAGTGCGCGTTCGTCGGGTGCGAGGCGACGGATGAAATCGCCGTCATCGACCTATCCGCGCAGAAAGTCGTCGAGAGAGTCAAAGCCGGCGCCGCTTCGAGGTAGCGAGCGGAAGAGGGGGTTCAGGTCTCGAGGCCTTCTTCATTCACTCCACGCCTTTCAAGTGTCGATGGAGAAACGAAACTGACTCGACCACGCTTGCCGGACATTGCTTTTGCCGGCAATTTTCGTGCAGGTAACTCTCCATAGGCAAAATCATCCTTTTTTTCGTAACCGGATCGCTTCGTAAATTATAAACGAGCTCATATCCCGGCAGCCCCCAGTCCACTTCTCCTGAGGCTTCATTCTTCGTAACCTGGATATGCTGAATGACGCCCGCCTCGCAGAGAAACGTGTACATGGCGGTGGTAAAATTCCCGAGCGAATAAAGTATCAGCGCTTTTCTTGCGCCGCCCCTGGCGTCCTTCAGCACACAACCCGTTGAATCGACCATCGAAGGAAACTGCTCCTTGAGACGGCCGTGGCGCCCTTCGTAGCCGTTGACGTAGCAAATCTCGCTCGGCTGCTGCACGTGCGGGTGGCTGCCCATAATCACGTCGGCGCCCGCCGCGACAATCTCTCTGCCGACCTGCATCGTTTTGGGAGAAGGATAAAATTCGTATTCAAACCCCCAATGCAAGGAGACGATCTTGAAGTCTACCCCTTCCTCGTCCATTGCCGCCAGAACCGCTCTGACCTGGGAAATATCTACGGCTGTTTCGGTTTCCGGCGCGAGGCCCGGCAGGATATTCAGAGTGAGCTTCGTCCGCTGCCCTTCAGTTTGGTCGTTCAGGCCGAACGTAGCGGCGTAAAACCCAAATTTGATGCCGTTCCTGACAAACGCTGTATAACGCTTGCCGGCTTTGTCCTTGCGAACTCCGCTGTGCAGAATCCGATTGCTATCGAGAAAATCCATGGTGTCTAAAATACCCCTGTCCGAGTAGTCCATCGTGTGATTGTTCGCGATCGACAATGCCGTGAAAATATTTCCCCCGGAATACCTTTTGAACGACCGTAAGAGAGCGGGGTGGGAATTGTAGACCATGTAATCGGGCAAGAACCCGCGCACGTTGAAGTTGGGGGAGATGACCGTTTCCAGGTTGCCGAGCACGACATCGAACCGATTCATCGAATCCAAAATCTCTTTCGTGACAAACGTGTCCCAATCGTTTCGAATCCACATGAGATCGCCGACCATGGCGAGGCTTGCGCGAAGCTTATGGGCGGAACTGAGCGGCTCAGCCGCCAGAAATCGGAGCAGCTTTCTCTGCGCGTCGAAATAACGAACTTCTTCCGTAGGAGCTGAAAATTTTTTGTTCCTGTATTTGGCAAAATATTTAAAGCCATGCCAAAAAGCTTCGCCGAGCGGCATGCCTTCGGCGCGGAAGCGCGCATACGCGGGCAAACCGGCCTCCGAGGTATGGACGAAAGGAAAGTCGCCGGCCGGTCGCGCAAAATCGGCGCTTGAGAGCATGATGCAGAAAACAAAAAGTGATAAAAGATTAACGAACCGTTTACCGCCGAAACCTATCGACATATTTGACGCGCCTAACGGAAGGAATCGCTCGGCGGAATGTATTCGTTTAACGGGTAAACGTCAATCCGCCGCCGTGAGAGTACCTTGACGCGATCCCCTCGATGGGAATACTAAGACTATGGACCCTATCCACGAGGATGTCGGCAATATCGTTTTGCTCGAACACGTCAACGTCCAGGTAGCCGACCAGGCGCAGGCGATTCTCTTCTACCTCGTCGGCCTGGGACTCACACGCGATCCCTACCTCACGGTCGGTCTGGAGAACATGTGGATCAACGCCGGCGAGCAGCAGTTTCATCTGCCGACCGACTCGGCGCAGCGCTTGTCCGGTCACATCGGCCTCGTGCTTCCTGACCTGGAAGCGCTGGAGCGGAGGCTCGAATCGCTGCGAGTGCGTCTCAAAGACACTCGCTTTGAATGGTCGCGTGAATCCGGCCACGTCACCGTCACCTGCCCGTGGGGAAATCGTTTTCGCTGCTACGCTCCCATGGACAGATTCGGCGACATGGCCCTGGGAATGCCTTACGTTGAGTTTCTGGTCGGGCCGGGCGCGGCCGGAGGGATCGCGGGCTTTTATCAAGAAGTCATGCGCGCACCTACGCTAGTGGAGTCCGAAGGTGATCTCTCCATTGCGCGCGTCGCGATCGGCCGCAATCAGTGGCTTTTATTCCGAGAGACGGATCAAGCACTTCTTCCCTACGACGGCCATCACATCGCGATCTACGTCGCGAACTTCTCCGGCCCGTACAATTTTTTGAACGGTCGCGCCTTGATTACCGAAGACGTCCGAAATCATCAGTTCCGCTTCAAAGATATCGTCGATCCCAAAAGCGGCGAGAAGCTCTTCGAGCTCGAGCACGAAGTGCGCAGCCTGCGCCATCCGCTCTACCACCGCCCGCTCGTCAACCGCAACCCGGAGCAGACACAGCGAAACTATAAACGCGGTCGTGACGGTTTCATTCCGTTTGGCTCTTAGAATCTGACTTGGAAAATTTCTTGGCTTAGCGGCTGAGTCAGTCCCTCCGATTTGACGTTGAACAACACCCGCGGAATTTGCGGAGAGATGGATCTATACCCATGTCTTGAATCGCGGCGGCAAAGGAGTTCATAGTCCAGCGGACTAACTCGGGATCATTTCGGACCCGATTGTAGAGGGCAAAGGCTGACAATAGCGCAGTGTTTGTCGGGTCAGGTTTTTTGTTGTTAAGCGCCGAAAACAATTATAGAATTGCCGGTAATTATAAAATCGTCGACCGGGTTAGATTGACCTACTCACTTAATAGTTAGCCGTTTCTACGCGCACATGCAGGACACCATGAAATACGGACTACGTTGGTTAGCAGTCATTCCGGTGGCGCTCGTCGCGGCCATTCTATCAGCCTTCCCTCTTCACCTCATTCTGTATCAGACTCTCACTGGCTCCGGCTTCATCGAGCCGTATCCAGAGACACCAGAGCGCGTATTGCTCCCACTTGTTGCCGCAATGGCATTCATGTGGTCGGGCGCCAGAGTTGCGCCGAGCCACAAAACCGAAACGGCGGTCGTATTATTCGGAGTTTGGCTTCTACTGGCAGGTGCGTCCATCGCACTCATTTGGAGCGGTGCCAACCTCGGGGGCATTCAACTTAAATCGCACGGCGGAGGACTCGCATCTGTCATGGCTTTAGTCGGCGCTTTCGCCGGACTTTACATTGTTCGACGCTCGAAAACCGCTGAATCCGATGAACGAAACGGCTAACCATGCGCTGAAGCGATCCCGGCCATCGCGCTGCGGTTGCAATCGTGGCCCCTCGTGGGCCGGGTCGCTGAGCTTGGGCCGTTAGCCCCAAATAATCAGGATTACCTATGGCCGCCAAAAACATGGTAGTGCTTTTTGATGAATCTGGGACACCAGCTATCAGCTTCGACCAAAGGACTGATTGGTTTATAGGAGTTGGTGTAACTTACGAGAAATCGGATGAGGATGTTATCTTTTCCAAAGGCAAAGCTGATTTTGGTCTGGCGAATAGCAAGCCGTTGAAAAACCATCGTATCACGAATTCTCGCGCAGTCAGTATTGCAAAGCTCTTGTCAGACTTGCCTGTGTCCATCTATGTTTCCAGTGTGAATACAGCAAATCCAACATTTCGGAAAATCATTGTTGATTATGAGTGCTTTGGTGAAAAAGCCAGGCGGAAGTTTCGACAAGCCCGAAAACGCCCCATACCCCAAATTATCCATTCCCACATACTTGATCATTGTTTGTTCAAATTAATTACGGGTTATTTTAACGCAGGTGGAGACGATGCTGCCTTTGCCGTATTCATTGATGATTGGTCTATTCCTGAAAGCGATATTGATATTTCACTTAAACATGGGGCCACATCACTGTACGAAAAGATATCGCGACTTTGTGATGAGTTCGCCCAAGGTCGACTTGTTTCAATAGCGCCTTTGGAGCTGCTTACCAGAGATAACAGTAGAAAGAGATTTGTTGATGTGGTGGCCAGTACATTCAGCAGAGCATACCTAAAGACGAACAATCAGAAATATTCGCGCGAGGCCGCGGAAATCCTTCAACAATGTGGAAGGGCACATTGTAGCGACGCAACACAGCATTCGATTGATATCATGCAAGCAGTAATGACACGAGCCCCAGGCAAGGGCTAACCCTTGGGTTGAGACGGACGCGGACGCCCGCTCACCCAAAACGTTACGTAACTACCCACACTCGTATGATTTCGGCGATTCTAATGGGCCTAGTTTTGGGAGCAGGCGGTGCTTCGTTTGTCACCGCCCTCGCCGTCATCGTCCTTTTCGTCGCGGGGGAGGCTTTGCTTGATGTTCTTCTTCGCAAGAATCTGATTACCGGCACGGAGTCGAAGTACGTTCTTTATGTTCAGAATCTGCATGCCTCCGGCGATACGCCACAGCGGCCCTGGGTGGGGTATCTTGTTCAGTCCTGCGCTTTTTTTGTCCCCGCTGCGATTGTAGTATTCTTCGTCGCGAGATATTTCACTTCATGATCCATTATGACGTTGCCTAATCAAATGCCAACCGAGTGCCGTGATTGAAGCAATTATCGGTTTGATTGGGGTTATCCTTGGCTTCGGGCTAAGCGCCGGGTATCAAGAACTAATTCCGGATTCCGTGTCAGACTTGCCTAAGTCTACTAACTTTGATATTGGCGCTTTATGCCTCGACATCCCCGAGTCCATGCGCAAGGACTGCTCTATCATGTGATGGCCCGCGGCAACGACGGGCGGAAGGTATTTCTTAAGGACAGCGACTACGGAGCGTTTCTCGACGGTTTGGCGGTGGCGCGAAAGCGTTATCCGTTTTACCTCTACGCCTACGTTTTGATGTCGAACCACTTCCATCTGCTCTTGGAAGTGCAGCAAGCTTCCACGGCGCGGGTGCTGCAGTCGCTGTTGACCGGATACGCGCGGCGATTTAACCGAACCCACCGCCCCACCGGGGGCACCTGTTTCAAGGGCGCTACAAAGCGATCGTGTGCGACCGCGATAGCTACTTGTTGGAGTTGGTGCGCTACATCCATCTCAATCCGGTGCGAGCCAAAATGGTGAAGCGGCCTGGGGAGTGGCGGTGGAGCGGTCACGGGGAATACTTGGGAAAGGACAAGCGAGGGCTGATCGATCCCGGGCCGGTGATGGAGGAGCTTCGCACGGCGGCTCGATACGAAGCGTTTATACGGGAGGGAGTCAAGGAAACGTACCGGGCGGAATGGCATCCTGGGGATCACGCGCCTTTTTTAGGATCGGAGCGGTTCGTTAGAAAGATGGTCAAGGAGAGAACGGCGCCGCCGGCGTCGCGACGCGTGTCGTTGGGGAATCTGCTTCAGAAAGTAGCGAGCGGGGCGCGGCTCAATCCGCAGAGCCTCAAACGCAAAGGGCGAACTGCGAAGATGGTGGAAGCGCGGGACCGGTTTATTTGCCAAGGGGTGTTGGAGGAAGGTTATCTCGCCTCCGAGTTGGCAAGTTTCCTCGGATGCCACCCGTCGAACGTGAGCCGGGCGTTGCAGAAAGGTCTGGCGAGTTAGTAGAGTTAGGCAAGTCTGATACAGAAACCAGAAACAAGATCGGAGAGAGAAATTTTACCAGCGGCTTTCCGACGCGGGGATTCCATTCCAGCGAAATAAAAGGGGGAATTTCTAGGCCGAACCCTTGGTTTCAGACCGATCGCTGGTAGTGACGTCTGAGCTCGGCGTGTGATCCGCATCTATGGACATCAAGCTTTAAGGTGTTTACCATAGAGGCAAACAAAGCTCAGGAGGTGTCAAATGGAGGTTAGAGAGGCCCAGGTTGTGGACTCCACTCATTTAGAGCTCGCTCAGCCAATTCAGGTGCCGCCAGGAGCAAAAGTACTGGTCGCCATAGGCGTTCCCGAATTGATGGCAGAAGAACATCAAGCGTGGATTCAAATGTCCACTCAAAGGCTGGCTTCGGCCTACGGACCGAACGAGCCTGAGTACTCGTCAGACCTGATTAAAACTCCCAATCCAGAGTTCCGGTCGTGAACGTCTGCTGCAAACACTGAGCGCGTATCTGGTGAAGAATCTGAAATAGCTGCCTCCCGAACAAAGCCACATCTCGGGAAGGATGGCAATCTTCCACTTGTGATAGCCGGCTATTTTACTTGATTTGACCACCTCCACCGTTCTTCAGATACTCCACGATCTGTCTCTGCCCGCGCTTCATGGTCCATTCGTGATTCCAATAGAAGAGCGGCTTCAAGATCGGAGAGAGAAATTTCACCAGCGGCTTTTCGACTCGCGGATTCCATTCGAGAATCACCGCTGTCCCCTCGCCTTCCGGTTTCAGCACCCAACGCGACACGTCGGTGACAAAATCTCCCGTCGCTCGAAATTCGATCAGGCTGGGTTTTTCCGTGCGCAGAGTTTCGATCGTGAACCGAAGCTTATAGGGCAGCCGGCCTTTGGCCACGACCGCCACCCTCTTGCCGCTATTATCCAGCGGCTTCGCGCTCAAGTAAACGCCGCGCCACCAGCGCGGATAATCTTCCGGCCGCGACAGCACTTCCCAAACTTTTTCAGCGGTAAACGGTACGTGCCAACGGTCTTCGAAGCGATAGACGTTGGCGTGGTTGCGATCTTTCACGGAAGGCCTTTGGCTCTACGTTCGCAGTAGACTTTCAAGCCCGCCATGGCTTTGTCCATCGCCGCGATCATTTTTTTCTCGAAAAACCGGGCCGTCAGGCGTCCGAGAAAATTCGGCTGATCGCTCGCGTCGTACCAAACGGTGGTCGTCTTTCCCGACATCGCCAAGCTGTAAACCTCGAGCCCTTCGCCGAAGATGCTCCGGTTGACGATTTGGAGCACGTTTCCGCGAACGGACTCCGTGATCGTAAGCTCGAAATCAAATTTCAGCGCGCCGGCGTGACAGCGCCACGTCGCCTTTGCTCCCGGTCTCGGCCATTCCGGAGAAATGAAAGGGTAATCGCCGAACTCGGGCGTCCATTCGCGGGCGCGGCCAAGATCGGTGATTACGTCCCAGACCATCTCCGAGGGCGCTTCAATAGTTACACGGCGGCGGATTCGCATGGGATTTAGACGAACGTAATAAAGATTTCGTCGGCCAGCATCAGACCTCGGCGCGTCAGTCGAAGCCCGGCATCTTTGGATTCCATCAGCCCTTCTTCCAGCCACGAGCCGATCTGCGGATAAATTTCCGCCGGCTTTTGGCCAAAGCGGCGGAAAAAATCTTCGACCGAAACGCCTCGCGTCATTCTCAGACCCATGAACATGAATTCGGCCGCCGCTCTTTCACGATTCAAGCTCTCGCTTTCAACCACCGCGGTTCCATCGCGCGCTACTTTTTCCATGTACCGGACGGGACTTCTCTCTTCACGCCACCGAAGACCGAGTACGCCATGTCCATCACGGCTTGCAAACGAGTGCGCGCCGGCGCCGATTCCCAGGTAATCGCCGCCCTGCCAGTACGTGCTGTTATGCCTCGACTGCCGTTCCGGTTTCGCATAATTCGAGATTTCGTACCGTTCCAGACCCGCTTGTGCAAGCGTTTCCTCGATCGCCTCGGCCATCGCGATCTCTTCATCTTCAGGCAAAGGATGGATTTCCCCATGTTTGAGCCAATGATGGAAAACGGTTCGCTCTTCAATGGTCAAATTGTAGGCGGATAAATGCGGCGGCTGCCAGGCCACGGCTTCGGTCAGATCCGCTTGCAAATCGGCCAGCGACTCACCCGGGACGGCGTAGATCAGATCCATGCTGAAGTTCTCGAAACCGGCTTGCCGGATGGTTTTCAAGGCCTCGCGTGTCTCGTCGGCTGAATGTAAACGGCCGAGAAATTTAAGCAGATGGGGTTGAAACGACTGGACGCCGAGGCTCAGCCGGTTGACGCCACACGACCGATAGCCGGGAAAATTCCTCCAGTCCTCCGCTCCGGGATTCGCTTCGAGCGTGATCTCAACCTTATCGATCAGCGGAAAATGGGCCGCCGCTGCGTCGAGAATCCCGCCGATGGATTGCGGCGAGAACAGCGAGGGCGTTCCGCCGCCGAAGAAGACGCTCTTGAGCTTTCTGCCGCGCCAATCGTCCGACTGCGAATAGAACTGCAACTCCTTCAACAGCGCCTCACAATATTCCGCCTCGGGGATTTTGGACGCGACGTGAACGTTAAAATCGCAGTACGGGCATTTGGCCGCGCAGTACGGGATATGCACGTAGAGGGAGAAAGGCTCTTTGTCCGACCCCATACCACCATCTTATTTCTCCCGAAAAAGCTCTGCAACCGTTCGTTTTCTGTTAAAGACCCTGATTTGAATTCGATACTCCCCGCTGTTATAGTCGATTTTGTTTTTACAGAGAGGTTTTTTTTCGTGTCCGTCGCGGAACACAAGGAAAAAGGTAAGAGAAGCGTCGGTTGTTTCGTGCTTACCGTGAGCGACACGCGCGACGAGTCCACCGACCAGAGCGGTCAGTTGATCAAGGCCCTCCTGACCGAGCACGGCCACCGGCTGTCCGGATATCGGATCGTGAAAGATGAGCCCGTCGAGATCGACTCTCTACTAAACCAGACATTGGCGAACGGCGACATCGAGGCGGTCATCGTCAACGGCGGCACCGGCATCGCGCCGCGCGACGGCACGTATGAGGTGATCGATCGATTTCTGGAGAAGCGCCTCGACGGCTTCGGCGAGATCTTTCGCTTTTTGAGCTATCAGGATATCGGCTCGGCGGCGATCATGAGCCGCGCCGTCGCCGGCTCGGCCAGGGGAAAAGTGCTGATCTCGCTTCCCGGCTCCCGCGGAGCGGTCGAGCTCGCAATGCGCCGCCTGATCTTGCCCGAGCTGGGACATATGGTATCCCAGCTCGAGGGGAAATGACGATCAAGGTAAAATTCTTCGCCATTCTGCGCGAGCGCGCAGGCGCCGGCGAGATCACCAAGGAGATCGAGGAAGGCAGCACGGTCGCCGACCTCTGGGAAGCGCTAAAAAAAGATTACCCCGGACTGGCGCCGGTGGCGACGCGGCTTCTCTACGCGGTGAACCAAAATTACGTGAAGCGGGACTACGCGTTGAAAGAAAGAGATGAAGTGGTGTTCATCCCGCCGGTGAGCGGAGGATCGAAGTGAAAATGTTTCGCGTCACCCGCGAGCCGATCGATCTTCATGAGCTGGTGCGATGCGTGACCGACCCGTCGGCCGGCGCCATCGCCACGTTCATCGGCACCACGAGAAACAACAACGAAGGGCGCAAGGTCATCGCGCTCGACTACGAAGCCTATCCTGAAATGGCCGAAAAGGAGTTGGCGCGAATCGGAGAGGAAGCCCAAAAAAAATGGAAGATCGAGCG
The DNA here is from genome assembly GCA_964404195.1 of uncultured Syntrophobacteraceae bacterium. Classification (GTDB taxonomy): domain Bacteria; phylum Desulfobacterota; class Binatia; order UBA9968; family UBA9968; genus JAJPJQ01. The sequence continues at coordinate 12,972 of CAYOJC010000029.1, read as the reverse complement.
CATGGCGATCACGCATCGGATCGGCCCGGTCCAGATCGCCGAGCCGAGCGTGATCATCGCCGTCTCCGCCGCGCACCGCGACGACGCATTTCAAGCCTGCCGCTTCGCGATCGAGGAAATCAAGAAAACCGTGCCGATCTGGAAGAAGGAAGTATTCGAGGGCGGGGAGGTGTGGATAGGCACGCAAACCGGTCAACCGCTCCCAGGACGCTGAAAAGGCCCAGCTACTTCGTTGTGCTTCGATCCGCCTCGCTCGACGTACTGAAAAAAGTACGCCTCCGCTCGCCTGTCCTGAGCAAGGTCGAAGGATCGGTTCTCGCGCGCCTCGCGGCATCTTAACTTGGACGTTTTGATCGGCCTGCAAGAAGTTTAAAGCTATGGAACCATCTCTTTACGCCGCCTTCGGTCTTGGCTTGATCCTGGGCGTCAAGCACGCCCTGGACGCCGACCATCTGATCGCGGTCTCCACCATCGTCAGCGAGCATAAGAATCTCAAGTGGGCTTCTCTCATCGGCGCCTTCTGGGGCTTGGGCCACACGACGACGCTTTTTGTCGTGGGCGTGCTCGTCATCGGACTCCGCCTGAACATTCCGCCCCGCGTTGCGTTGGGGCTGGAGTTTTTGGTGGCGGTCATGCTGGTGGCGCTCGGCGTCAACATCTTGTGGCGCTCTTTTCGCTCCGAAAAAATCCACCTGCACGCGCACAATCACAGTCCCGAGACGCACAGCCATTTCCATATCCACGGCGAACGGGAAGAAATTCACGCTCATCCCCATCCGTTCAAATCGATGCGCAAGCCGTTCATCGTCGGCATGGTTCACGGCCTGGCGGGAAGCGCCGCGTTGATGCTGCTCGTCTTGACGACCATTCCTTCGCCGTTCGCCGGTCTGCTCTACATCGTGATTTTCGGCTTCGGCTCGGTCGGCAGCATGCTGGTGCTGAGCAGCTTGATCGGCCTGCCGTTTATCCTCACCGCGCAAAGATTCACCGTTCTCAACCACTGGATACGCCTGGTCGCCGGATTGGCGAGCGCGGCCTTCGGGCTTTTCCTCGGCTGGGATATAGGCTTCAACGACGGCCTCTTCTAGCAGGCCGGTGAAAACGTCCATATGCCATAGCCCGCCAGTGGCGGGCTATGGCGTCAACGTACCGGAAAAAGTACGCCTCCGCTTAGCCCTGAGCGAAGTCGAAGGGCGGACCTTCACACGCCTCGCCTCTGGTGCGTTTTGACCGGCCTGAAAAAGTTAAATTAATTTAAAAACCGCGAGCAGATACGCAACGGCGAGAGCCCCATAGGCCACGCAGGAGACAATCAAAAACCCTAGGTTGAGTTTCCCCGGACGCGCGCCCTCGGGAAGATGGCGCGGCAAATAGACGTGGTTCAGCACGATCAGAGCGACCGAATAGATCACCGTGCCGACAAAACCGATCACGGCCGAGAGAAGAATCAGCGGTCCCGGCGCGCTCATTAAAACCGTGACCGAAGTGATCGCGGTGAGCACGAAGAGGAAAATAAGATACCACGAGCGGACGGGAATCTTTCGCGCCGCGGGAAAAAATGCATACACGCAATCGGTGTGGATGCGGCTGACGGCGTCCACGGTCGCCAGCCACGTGTCGGAGAGAAACGCGGCGGCCACGATCAGAAACAGGACTCTGCCGATCCATCCCCAGCTCACCTCGAAAAAACGGCTCTGTACCACCGCCAGCTCGTAGTCCTGCGGCAGCAGCCCTTTCGGATAAAGCAGCGCGTAGGCCAGGAGGCAGGTCATCAAGGTCGTCAGCAGGTTGCCGCCGATGCCGATGCCGATGTCCCAAACCATGAAGCGCTTCCATTTCGGAAGCTCGGCCAATCCCGCGTCCGCGCTCGGCGTGAAGCCGGAGTCGGGAATCGACTCGGGCTTTCCCGTGACCGGTCCCGTGATGCGGCCCATGTAGTGCGCCATCGCGACGCCTTTGTCACGCGTCCAGTAGGAATAGAATAGCGTCCAGAAGCCGCCGAGGCCGGCAAAGGTGATCGCGGCGAGCAGCGTCGTCGCGTCCGCCGCATCCCACGGCCGCGGCATCGGCCACTGGGGAACGAACAAGCCTTTGAGAAATGCCGGCAGCGTCGCCAGCACGTCCGGATGGGCGCTCGCCCAGAAAAGACCGACCAGCGTCACGATCGCCACGCCCCACATGAAAGCTTCCACGAGACGGTAAATGACGTTGCTCAAAATAATCGCGGAGAAAAAAACCAGCATCGTGGCGTACGCCCAAAACAGAGTCTGACCGCGAGCGCTCCAACCTGACGGGAAACCGGTCAATGCCGCGAGCGACGTGCCGCCGGCGGCGGCGAAGGCGCCGAACCAGAGAAAGGAAAGCGTCATGAGAACCCAGAGCAGGACGGCGAAAGAGCGGTTCAGGCGTATGAAGCCCTGGAAGATGCTCTCGCCGGTGAGCATCGTGTAGCGGCCGATTTCGTAGACGACCGGAAACTGGAGCAGGCAGGCCGGGACAAGAAGGAAGAGAAACGCGAGGCCGTATTTCGCGATGATGTAAGGCCACCAGATCAGCTCGCCGCTGCCCTGCGCAAGGGCGAGGAAGATGACGCCCGGTCCCAGGGCGGCGAGCATGCCCGGAAAGCGCGGCAGCGCGGCTTGCTTGAACGGCGGCAGAGTTCCCCAAGCTCCGCTAGGCTGCCGTTCCTCCATTTCTCAGCTTCCCTCGGTCCGGAGGATCGATCCCGCGGGCAGCGCGCTCAGGAGTTTATGAAAGGCGCGATCGAGATAAGCCCGGTCTTTGGATTCCAAAGTCAACTTCACCCGGTAATCCGGATTGTCGAGCACCGGATAAGAGCCGAGGAGAAGATCGGGAAAGCTCGCGAGCAGGTCGTTGAGAATCGAAGCGATCACTCCCTCGCCTTCTCTGGAATAAATAATTTTGAGATAGTAAGGCGCCTCGCGGAAACTTTCCTTGATGGCTTCGAAGCGGTCTTGCAGAACCTTGGGAATGCCGGGAAAAATGTAGACGTTTTTCATTTTTACCACCGGCCCGTAGAGCGACCAGTCCCCCACCAGCTCTGCGCCTTCCGGGACCTCGGCCATTCGCAGCCGCGCCTCGTTGATGTTCGCTCCGTGACGCTCGCGCAGCCGCCGCTCGAGGTCGGGATGGCGAATGACATTGACGCCGAAGCCGCGGGAGATGCCGGCCATCGTCACGTCGTCGTGCGTCGGGCCGACGCCGCCGGTCGTGAAGACCAAGTCGAAGTCGCGCGCAAAGGCGGCGACCTCGCGGCCGATGAGCTCGATCTCGTCAGGGATGACGACGACGCGGCGAAGCTCCACGCCGAGGGCGCGCAGCTCTTTCGAGAGGTAATGCGAGTTTGTGTCCTGTGTCTTTCCCGACAGAACCTCATTGCCGATGATGATGATACCCGCGGTCTTAGCCATACAGGAACTATTGGAGTACTGGAGTGTTGGAGTATCGGAGTATTGCGGGATCGGAATGTTGAAGTCTTGAAGTGGAGCCTGGTTGGGTTTCCATCACATTACTCCATGACTCCAATACTCCATTACTCCACATCTCTTCATCACGTGTCGAACTCGCTGCAGCTTTGAAAGTAATGGCACCTGGGATTGGAACAGACAAACTTGCACTTCTGATTCACGAGCTTGGCGCCGCAGACGGGACAGAACTCCCACCAGTTTTCTTGCTTGGGCTCTGGAGGTTCGGGTTGGGCCACGTCGGTCCTCTACAGCGCGAACTCAACCGAACAGCTTGCGCGCGTTCTCCCCGAGAACTTTTTTCTTGACTAGCGCCGTCGCCTTCGCCTTGCGCACGATCCTGACCGCGTCTTTCAAGAGATCTACCGTGGGAAAATCGCTTCCCATCAGCACCTGGCTCTCGCCCATCATGGCGACGGCGAAGCGGATCTCTTCCGGGCTCCAGAAGGGCGGCGCCGTATCAACAAAGATCCGCCGCTTATACTTGTCGAAAAAACCTTTTCCGCGCTTGTCGAAGTAAGCCGGATTCAGCCGGTTCTTGATGGCGAAAAACGCGCCGCCCATATGCGAGAAGACAAAGCGCAGGTTGGGAAAGCGGTCGAGCGTGCCGCCGAGCATCAGCCGGGCGATGTTGATCGTCGTGTCGAAGGCGCGGCCCAAGTTTCTCGTGAGATTGAACTGCTCCATGCCGTGAGGATGGGCAAGTGGGATCTCCGCCGCCGGATGGACTAAAATTGGAACGTCGAGATCCGACACCGCGCGATAGAAGGGATACATCCGCTCGTCGTCGAGCAAAACGCCGCCGACGTGCGTGTTGACCGCGACTCCCTTGCAGCCCAGATCCACCACGGCGCGCCGCAACTCTTTCGCGCCTTCGGGATCGAGCGGCGGCACGTGGGCGAGCGGGATGATGCGGCCGGGATATTGCGCCGCAATCTCCGCCATTCTGTCGTTGATGAGCCGCGCGCTTTTGAGATCCACCCAGTCGAGCCAGACGCCGACGTGGAGCGCCGCGCGATCGACGCCCGCGCGGTCCATCGCCTTGATCTGCTCGTCGATGCGCGAGGTCAATTTAGGCGGGGAAAAGAGCTGGATGCCGGCGCGCTGGATGCGGAAGCGGTCGGCGTCGTGAATCACTTCCTCGTCTTGGCGCACGTAAAGCTCAGGTCGGCGATAGTGCTCTTCGGGCATCCAGTGATGGTGCACGTCGATGACGAGGCCGCTTTTTTTCATGTCCCTTCTTTGTAATAGAATTCTCCCCCGTTGACAAGTTTTTTATATATCGGGGCATATCTCGATAGAAGCCCGAGAGCCGTCTAGTGGACTTCGGCCGAATCACGTAATATGATTCTCGATCGACATGTCCGCACCCGTCGTCCGCATCGAAAACTTAAAGAAATCTTACGGCAGCGTCGTCGCTCTGGACGGAATTTCCCTGGAGGTCGAGCGCGGCAGAATCTTCGGCCTGCTGGGACCGAACGGAGCGGGGAAGACCACGACCGTCAAGATCCTTATCACTCTGGTTCGGCCGGATGGCGGCCGGGTCGAAGTGGCGGGAACCGACGTATTCAAGGACCCGGCTAAAGCGCGCAGCTTGATCGGCTACGTGCCGCAAGAGCTGACGACCGACCCGTATCTGACGGCGCGAGAGCACCTGCGCTATTACGCCGATATTTATCATCTGCCGTCCGCAATACGCGAAAGCAGAATGCAGGAGGCGCTCGCTCTGGTCGGCCTGGCCGGCCTGGAAGACCGCCGCGCGCGCGATCTTTCCGGCGGAACGAAGAAAAAACTCGATCTCGCCTGCGGGCTGCTCCATCGCCCGCCGGTGATCCTGCTCGACGAGCCGTCGCTGGGCCTCGACGTTCAGGTGCGCCGCGACGTATGGAACTACATTCTGCGGTTGAAGGAGCAAGGGACCACCGTCTTTCTCTGCACGAATTATATGGACGAGGCGGAGCGGCTTTGCGACGAAGTGGCGATCATCGATCGCGGCAAGATCGTCGCATTGGGCTCACCGGCAACTCTGAGAAGCCGGCTCGGCGGAGATGTTGTATCGGTGGAAATCGCGAGCGCTAACGATCACGACGGAGAATCCCTGGACAGTTTGGATAAAACCGTCTCGCAGCTCTCGATAGTCCAGCGGTCGGTGAAGGACGGGACGCGTCTCAAAATCTACGTGGAAAGCAACGAGGCGGCGGTGCCGAAGATACTCGAGGCCGCCGCTTCGGCGGGCATCTCCGTCCACTCGATCACCTACAGCCGTCCCGGCCTCGACGACGTCTTTCTCCATTACGCCGGCCGCGCGTTCTCCGAAGGAGGACGAAACGGTGCGTGAGTTTATTCAGGAGACCCAAGCGCAATTCCGACGCTGGATGATCCATCTCAAGCGCGAGCCGTTCAGTCTCGCTTTTAATTTATTGAATCCGATCATTCTTTTGATATTCATGGGCGGCGCTTTTCAAGGTCTGGCGCGGAACTCGGTCGGCGAAGATTACCGCAGCTATCTGTTGCCGGGGATCCTGGCGCTCACGGCTTTCGGCAACAGCATGGGCGGCGGCATTCCTCTTCTCTTCGATAGAGAGAACGGCTTTCTCCTGCGGCTGATGAGCGCGCCGATCTCGCGCTCCTCGATCCTGGTCAGTCGCTTTCTCGCGGTCAATCTCAGCACGATGCTCCAGTGCCTGCTCATTCTCGTGCTGGGCATTCTCTTCGGCGTCCGCATCGCCACCGGTATCGGCGGCGTGGCGGCGCTTCTTGGAACCGGCCTGCTGCTGGGATTCGGCGTAACGGCGATTTCGCTGATGCTTGCTTTCGTTCTGCATAATCACGGCGATTTTTTCGCCATCATGGGAATCACGGCCCTTCCGCTCACCTTCCTATCGAGCGCGTTTGTCCCGCTCGAAACGTTGCCGGTCTGGATGCGGCTTCTCGCGCGCATCAATCCCATGACCTACGCGATCGACGCGATGCGCTCGCTGATCCTCACCGGCTGGGACGCGCCGCGGCTTCTGTGGACGGTTGCCGTGCTGCTGGTCTTCGACGCCGCGATGTTATGGCTCGGCGCCCGGGTGCTGAGCCGCCAATTGGCGTAAAGTCCGATGACCCCCGAAGAAAAAGCCGAAAGATTGGCCGAGCTGAAAGAACGCCGCCGCCGCGAGCGCTGGAGCGCCTTTCTTAGACCGCTTATCACTCTGGCATCGATCGTCATCTCCGTGTCGCTGCTGATGTACATGATCAAAAGCTGCGGCGAGCGCTACCCGCAAAGCCAAGGCAAGCCGCGCCTGCCGATCCAGCGGATGCCGGAACCGCCGCCACCCGCCAAATAAATTCTTCCTTGCCTGAAAACCTCTAGCTCGGTGAAACTTGGACTAGATAGGCTAACCGTTTTGTTTACAAGACTTATAGGATGGCTACAGGCCAAACTCGGATGGTCCAGGGTCCAGGTGGCTCAGCACAGAGATTCTTTTCCAGACTTTGACCATTTCATTTACAAGATCGCACTACGGCCAGCTGCGAGTATACTCACGGCTTGGAGCAAATTGGAGGAGGCTGAGCGTCGGCTGACCATATACAAATGGGCCGAAACCAAGAATGACCCACGAACTCCTCAACATCGGATATTACTAAACGATGCTGTGAGTGCATTCCTACTTACATTTGAGGCGACAATTCAGTTCGCGAAGAATCAAGTTCCCAAAACGCGTAGTGGTCTAAACTTTGACGATTGGCTCAGAACGTTGCCAGAAAACGACGTGCTTGTCCGTGGGCTTCGAACCTTGAGACACTTCGAGGCACACGTTGAATCAAAGCCTCCGCCAAGACTTGTTAGATTATTTATTGGCGGAAGTCTTCCGGGTGGTACTTCAGAAACAGAGGTATCGACAAGTTGGAAACTTCCGCCGATACAAACTGCAGAACTGAATAAGCTCCGTAACCCGCCTCTCCAAAATGTAGATCTCAATGATTGGAACAAAATAGTAGAGACTATGGATGCCCAAACCATATTTGAGCAAGGGCTGATTAAGCTACAAAAAATTATCGATATAGCCGCAACTGTAATTTAGTCTCGTCAGCATCGAAATCAAATAGGTCTTCAAGGATATCGACCGACAGATCGATGAAGTCCTGGATGAGTTTTACAGCCCACCGGGATTAAGATCGTAGCAACCGATAGAGGAGAAAGGGCAGTGATAAATAGATCGTTTCGGCTTTCTTCCTTGCGATTGGAGATTTGATTTCGACGGAGGCTCCATCTCTCCGATTCCGGAAATCTATAAGGTTAGAAAGCAGGTAGAGAGATGTACGAACGACGATGGATTTATGTATCCCCCGTCGTCCTATGGGGTGGAACTGGACTTTAAATCGAACAAGATCTTGAGGAAGAGGCCAAAAACTCGACGGCCCGCACACTTACATACCGTCCCTCCTTCTCACCGGTTGGAGGTTGAAAAAGGATCGGGAGTCTTTTCGCGAGTCTAACAAAGTTCTGCGGACTACCGAGTCCGCCGCACTCTCAGACTGCCCTGCGAAGGTGGCGCTCGCGGACTTTCCGGGCAAATTCATGGAGCTCTGCCCCATGCTCGTGGATATACTTCTCGACGGCCGGCTCTCTCTCAACCGGGTAGACAGCAATCATCCGAATACACAAGATGAAAAAGCCGACGACATAGGTTATAATTGTGGCTCTGGAGGAAAGCGATCATGGCCAAACTCGCTGAGAACATTATCAAAGCGGCTGTTAAACTGCCCCAGAAGGATCGCGTTCGCGTTGTGGAGCGACTTCTTAACACTTTGGAACCGGAAGCGGAACAGGATGTAGATGCGGCACGGGCGGCCGAGATTGAGCGGCGCTCGCGCGAGATAAAAGAGGGCACAGTTCGGCTGCTCCCCTGGAAGGAAGTAAAGTCACGAGCCAGGAAGCTTGCTCGTGGCAAACACTAGAGCCCGTTTACGTAAAGCTCGTAAGCAACGACGGCGGATAAATAAGTCGCAGGGAGCAAAGGGAAAAAAGTCTGCCGGAATTAGTTCCTTTGAGCCTCAGATCGAACAGCCTCTATATAAACATTGGTATCCAGGAGGTACTTCACCGATATATCGTCCGGAAGCTGCCTCCTCGGAGCAGCCTGTCCAAAGACTTCTCGATTTCCCGGTCGTCCACCGTTTTTTGCAGTGCCTTCTGAATAGCCTCGGTATCCGTCTTCACGTTAAACAGACGGCGGACTTTGTGAATGATCCCTTCATCGAGGTTATACGTTTTCTTTTTGACCGTCGCCTTCATATCATCTCCTCTCCCCTATCGTACAGACAAACTACCAGTGCCATCCATATCTGTCAAATGTGGTCAGGATTTAGGCCGCCAAAATAAAAAAATCTGAGGTGCGTGGAAACTGCGTCTCTTTGAATGCTCCGCTGCTTACGGTATAATCCTATTATTTTCCAGGGTCTAACCCACATACATGAATAATCTCGGCGTCATCATCCTCGCGGCAGGCCTTGGAAAACGAATGAATTCCAGCCTGCCCAAAGTCCTTCACTGCATCGGGGGACAACCGCTCTTTTCCTATCCCGTGAAAATCGCGCGCAGCTTGAATCCGAAGAAGATCGCCGTCGTCGTGGGGCACGGCGCGGAGTCGGTGCGGCAGGCCTGTAGCGACGAGGGAATCCATTGGGTCTTGCAGGAAAAACAACTCGGCACGGGACACGCGGCCGGCTGCGCGAAAGAAATCTTCCGCGATTTCTCGGGACACTTCTTGATCCTCAGCGGAGACGTCCCGTTGATCACGCGGGACTGCCTGCTTCGGCTGTTGCGCCATCACGGCGAAGAAAACGCGACGCTTACGTTTGTGACCGCGCGTCTCAGCGACCCCTACGGCTACGGCCGAATTCTCCGCGACGCCGAGGGAAAAGTGATCGGAATCGTCGAAGAAAAAGATGCAACGGACGCGGAAAAAAAGAGCACGGAGATCAACGCCGGCATTTACGCGGTCTCGTCCGATTTTCTCTTTCCCGCGTTGCAGAACGTCACCAACTCGAACCGGCAAAAAGAATACTATCTGACGGACATCGTCGCCGCGGCGCTTAACGCCGGCAAGAGAGTCGGAACCGTCGAAGCAGAGGACGCGCGGGAGATCATGGGCATCAATACGAGAGAGGAGCTTGCGCTTATGGAAAAGATCCTCCAGGAGCGGATCAACCGAAAATGGATGGAAGCAGGCGTGACCCTCAAGGATCCCCAGACCACCTACATCGACGAAGGGGTCAAGATCGGCAAGGATACGATCATCGGTCCGAACACGCATCTCTTGGGCGACACGGTGATCGGCGAGCGCTGCCGGATCGACGGCACGGCGTATCTGACGAACATGCGGCTGGCCAATGACGTCCATCTAAAGTTTTCAGTCGTCATGACGGATTCCCAAGTTGAGGACGGCGCGATCATCGGCCCGTTCGCTCATCTCCGGCCGGGAACTCTTTTGGGCCCGCGCGTTCACCTCGGGAACTTCGTCGAGACCAAGCAAGCGACGATCGGCGAGGGATCGAAAGCGAATCACCTCTCCTATCTGGGCGACGTTACCGTCGGGCGCGACGCGAACATCGGCGCCGGGACGATCACGTGCAATTACGATGGATTCAAAAAATATCGAACGACCATCGGCGACCGGGTTCAGGTCGGCAGCGACTCCACCCTGGTGGCGCCGGTCTCACTCGGCGACGACGTGTACGTAGCGACGGCTACGACGATCCGCCATGACGTGCCGGCGGGAGCGCTGGTGTATAACGAAAGAGTGGAGAACGTAAAGGAAGGTTGGACCGAGGAGAAGCGAAGAAAAATGAAGAAGGTTAAAGCCTGATGTGCGGCATCGTCGGATACATCGGCCGCCGCGAGGCGGCGCCGATCATACTGGAGAGCCTCAGAAAGCTCGAGTACCGGGGCTACGATTCGGCCGGCATCGCCGTTTTGAACGGCGGCCAGGTGGCGATCCGCCGCTGCGAGGGCAAGCTCGGCAACCTCGAAGCGCTGCTGCATGCGCGGCCGATACCCGGAAACGTCGGGATCGGTCATACGCGCTGGGCGACCCACGGCAAACCTTCCGAAGTCAACGCCCACCCGCACCAGGCCGGCAGCGTCGTCGTCGTTCATAACGGCATCATCGAAAATTATCTGGAGCTCAAGGAGCATCTGCTCAAACGGGGCGCCAAGTTCGGGTCGGAGACCGACACCGAGATCGTCGCCCACCTGGTCAATGAGAAGGTACAGGGTGGAGCGGACTTTCTCACCGCGGTGCAGAAAAGCCTGCGGGAGATCCACGGCTCGTACGCGCTCGTCTTCTTGAACCTGAAAGATCCCGGCCGTCTGATCGTAGCGAAAAATTCGACTCCCATCGTGATTGGCTGGGGCGAGGGCGAAACTCTCGTCGCCTCCGACATCCCCGCCCTTCTCGATCACACTCGCAAAGTCACATTTCTCGAGGACGGCGAAGTGGCTGAAATCAAGGCCGGCGGGTTTCGAATCCTGAACGGCAAGGGAAAAGTCCTCAGCCGCTCTTTCAAGGAAATCACCTGGGATGCCGTGGCCGCGCAAAAGGGAGGATACCCCCACTTCATGTTGAAGGAGATCCACGAGCAACCCCGCTCGATCACCGACACGTTCCGCGGGCGGATATCGCTCAAAGAGGGCGCGGTCGCGCTCGAAGGCATTCCGCTGAGCGCGACCCAGATGCGGAAGATCAAGAGAATCCATATAGTCGCCTGCGGCACCGCCTGGCATGCCGCGCTGGTAGGCAAATTCATGCTGGAGGAGATCGCCCGCATCCCGGTCGAGGTGGATTACGGATCGGAGTTCCGTTACCGCGTACCGCTCATTAAATCCGGCGACCTGCTTCTACTCATCAGCCAATCCGGCGAGACCGCCGACACCCTGGCCGCGGTGGAGATGGCGCGAAAGAAAAAAGCCAAGGTGATTTCGATCTGCAACGTCGTGGATTCCACGATCGCGCGGAAATCGGACGGCGTCTTTTATACCCACGCCGGACCGGAGATCAGCGTCGCCAGCACGAAGGCATTTACTTCCCAACTGACGGCGCTCTATCTTCTAGCGATCGGGATGGGAAGGCTCAGCGGCAGCCTGCGGGCCGCCGAAGCCAGGCGGCTGCTAGAAGATCTCATGCACCTTCCGCATTGGATAGAAGAAGCGCTGAAGCTGGACAATGAATTGGAAAGTCTGGCCCACGAGCTGAGCGGCGTTTCCGATTTTCTCTATCTGGGGAGAGGCATCAATTATCCGATCGCGCTGGAGGGAGCGCTCAAGCTAAAAGAGATCTCTTACATCCACGCCGAGGGATATCCGGCCGGCGAGATGAAACACGGACCGATCGCTCTCGTGGATGAAAAGATGCCGGTCGTGGTGCTATTGCCGCGAGACCGCCATTTTCAAAAGACGCTGTCGAACCTCAAAGAGGTGGAGTCTAGAGGGGCAAAAATCATCGCGGTCACCAACCGCGACGGCGAGACGATCGGCGCCGCGGCCTACCGGAGCCTGGTCGTTCCCGAAGCTTCTCATTTTCTCACGCCCATCGTGCTCACGATCCCGATGCAACTCCTCGCCTATTACGTCGCCGTCGCGCGCGGCACCGACCTCGACCAACCGCGGAACCTCGCCAAGAGCGTTACGGTAGAGTAATAGTAAATTTTATCCGGGTCTTTCGGAATGCAGGCTACGTTTGTCCGAAGACCGCTCCCGTCATTCCCGCGAAAGCGGGAATCCAGTTTTTCTAGATTCCACTCCGGCACCCCGATATCCCCTGGCGCAGAAATAAATCTCCGAAGACCCTTTGCGCGTCGCCTCGGGTCGGGTGCGGTCAACCGACGAAAAATCCTTCTTGAGCTCCAGGAAAAACGCCTGCAGCTCCTGCGCGACAAAACTCTTGACCAGAAAGTTTCCTCCCGGCCGAAGCAGGCGGCGCGCGACGGCGTGGGCCAATCGAATCAGCTCGACGGAGCGGGCGATATCGGCGTCATGTATCCCGGTAAGGCGAGGCGAAAGGTCCGATAGAACGCAGTCCGCCTTACCGCCCAAAAGCTCTTCGATTTTTTTGCCGCACTCCTCGGAAGCGGCATCGCCCTGAAGAAGGGCGATGTTGGGCTCATGAAACGGCGCGATGGGCTGGAGATCTATGCCGACCACTTTTCCCTTGGGCCCGGCGAGCTCGGCGGCGACCTGGAGCCAGCCGCCGGGCGCCGCGCCGAGATCCGCCACGCGCTCGCCCGGCTGGATGAGTTGAAATCGACGACCAAGCTCCAGGAGCTTGTAGGCCGCGCGCGAGCGGTACCCTTCCCTTTTCGCTTTGCGATAAAAGGCATCTTTTGGCTGGTAGGTCATAACAATGCTGAATTTTTAATGTTGACCCATTCGACGTTGCTCAGGGTCAACCCTGAGACTTGTATGATGGATGTCGGGAGCAAGCACAAGTCCTCTTTAGTTAGT
>CAYOJC010000028.1:0-49113 GCA_964404195.1 uncultured Syntrophobacteraceae bacterium | reverse complement strand
TGCTCTTCGTGTCCTTCGTGGTGAATACTCCTCCACACTAAACCCAGAAGAACCTAAATTTCAATCTTGAGACGCTCCAAAACCTGCTTCAAATCTTCCGGTAAGGGAGACTTCACCACAATTTTACGGCCGTCTTTCGGATGGCGAAACTCCAAACCGGCCGCGTGGAGGAATTGCCGCTCGAGACCGAGCGCGTCGGTTCGGCCGGCGCCGTAGAGCGGATCGCCGACGAGCGGATGGCCGGCCGCCTGCAAATGGACGCGGATCTGGTGCGTCACGCCTCTCTCGATCTCGACTTCGAGGAGACTAAAGCCCTGGGAGAAACCGCGGCTCTGAAATCGAGTAGCCGCGCTCCAGCTTCGCGGCGAACGCTCTCGTTTTTTCGCCTGGCCGAGCGGCGTCATTTTTTTCCGGTCGCGCGGGTCGTGGATCAGCGGAACGTCGATCGCGCCGCGGTCCTCGGTCTTGCCCCAAACCAGCGCCCAATATTTTTTTTTCATCAGCCCGCGGCGCGATTGCGAGCGCAGATCCTCGAACGAATCTTGGTCCTTGGCGGCCAGGACCAGGCCGGACGTGCCGCGGTCCAAACGGTTGACGAGCCCCGGCTCCCACCGGCTTCGCCCCACGTTGCGAAGCGCCGGACGCGCGGCGGCCAAAAAATTTGCCAGGCTCGCGGTTTCGCGGCCGGAAAAACCGTGCGTCGCCATTCCCGCCGGCTTGTCGAGCGCCAGGACGGAGTCGTCTTCATAACGGATGATTACACCGAGGTCCGGGCGCGGCAAAGGCGCCGGAGCGAGCCAGTGGGGCGGGCCGCGGAAGCGCACGAGATCCCCGGCGGCGAGCCGGTCGCCTTTTTTCCCGCGCCGGGCGTTGATCCAAAACGATCCCTCGCCGATCGCCCTCTGGGCCTCGCGCAACGACAGGTGCGGCAAACAGCGGCGCACGAAGGCGTCGAGGCGAATGGAAGATTCCCCGGCCGGAACCGTCCAGGAAACTTCGCTGGCAGATTCGTTTCTCACTTTTACCTTTTTACTTTTTCCTTTTGCCTTTCCTGTGATATTTATCCGATCGAGGTGTAGGAATGAAGAGGAAGCTTTACGCAGTCATCATGGCCGGCGGCAAGGGAACCCGCTTTTGGCCGTTGAGCACGGCGCAGCGTCCCAAGCAACTGCTGAAACTCTTGAGCGCCAAGAGTCTGCTTCAAGAAACGGCGCACCGGGTGGCGCCGTTTTTCGGTCACGGCAATACCGTGGTCGTCACCGTGGCCGAATACCACGGCGCGGTCCGGAGGGATCTACCGCTGCTGCCGAAGGCGAATTTTCTCATCGAGCCGAAGGGAAACAACACCGCCCCTTGCATCGGCCTCGCCGCCGTCGAGCTGGCGGCGAGAAATCCCGACGCGATCATGGCCGTGCTGCCCGCCGACCACTGGGTCTCCGATCCGCGTCTGTTTTCGCGGGCGCTCGGAGCGGGCGTGCGATTCGTCGAGCGTGAGGACGCCTTACTGACCGTGGGCATCCGGCCGTCCTATCCCGAGACGGGTTACGGTTACATCCTGAAGGGAAAGAATGCCTCGCGGGGAAACGCCGGAGCTATTTATCGCGTCAAAGGCTTCGCGGAAAAACCCCAGGTGAAAAAAGCCCTGCAACTGATGCGGCGCGGCGCCCTCTGGAACAGCGGCATCTTCGTCTGGCGCGCTTCGACTATTCTCGAATCGCTCCGGCAGTACGCTCCCGCGGTCGCGCGCGGACTGGCGCGTATCCAAGAGATCGCGCGCGGGAGAAAACTGGCGACGCTGCCGCCGAAAGCCTCCGCGGCTTTCCGGCGCGAGTACCGGAAGATGCCGAACATATCGATCGACTATGCGGTGCTGGAACAGGCCGCATCGGAGGGAAAGGTCGCAACTCTCGAAGCGGACTTCGGCTGGAGCGACGTGGGAAATTGGGACGCGCTCCACCGCATGCTGCCGAAAGACGCGGACGGCAACGCCGGTGTCGGCCGCTGGCTCGCCTTCCGATCGAAAAATTGTCTGGCGTACACCGACAAGCGCATGATCGCTATGCTGGGGATGGAAAACGCGGTCGTAGTGGATACGCCCGACGCGCTGCTGGTCGCCGACATGAGACGCTCGCAGGAAGTAAAAGATCTTCTGGAGGAGCTCGCCCGAAAAGGCTATGGGAACTACGTCGTCAAATGACTTTTTCCGCCAGCCAGCCGAGAATATAACCGATCCCGCATGCGACCACTCCTAATATTGTCGTTTCCAAGCCCGAGCGCAGCGGCTTGACCTTGGTCAGCCGGGTCTTGGCGACGCCCACGGAAAATAAAAATACAACTGACAGGAGAACGGCCACCCAAATCGCGGCGTGAGGGTCGCCGATGAAGAAGTACGGAACGATGGGAGGCAGCGCGCCCGCCAAGAAAGACAGACCCATCGTCAGTGCGACTCCGACCGGGTCGTCCAGATGTTCGTCGAAGAGACCCAACTCCTCGCGCTTCATGAAGCGGAGCATGATGTCCTTATCCGAGGTGACGCGATTGACGATCATCTCCTGCTCCGGGCGGGTAAATCCCATGTCGCCGTAAATTTCCCGGATCTCCTGCGCCTCCTTCTCGGGCATCTTCTCGATTTCCCATTTTTCCTGTTCGATCTCGGAGTGAAAAAACTCGCGCTGGGATTTCGTCGCCAGGTACGCCCCCAGCGCCATGGAGATCGCGCCGGCGACGATTTCTGCCATTCCCGCCAGCAAAATGAAACGCGCCTGAGCAATGGAGCTGGTGACGCCGGCGAGAAAGCCGATCGTCGTCACCAATCCATCGTTCACGCCGAAGATGATCTCGCGGATCGCGCGCCCCTTTGGCGTGTGCCAGTCTTCGTGAGGATGGTGTGCGGGTTGGTCGGCCATGGTTTGTGAAAACTATCACCCGCCTTTTCAAAAGCCAACCTGGAATCCAAACTCTTCAACCCTGCAACCCTAAATCCCTTCAACCCTTCTGCGTTGACTTCACACGTCAACTCTTTTATTTTGCCTCATCTCTCTCGAAAGGACTTTGCAATAGAATGATTTCAAGCGGGCCTCTCCGCGACGGCGAGTCGGTCATCTTCTCCGACCGGAAAGAGCGCCAGTATCTGCGCCGGCTCGCCGTTGGCAAACAAATCTCCCTTCGCGACGGCAAGATCGACGCCGGCGCTATCGTCGGCCGGGAAGAGGGATCGGTCGTGTGGTCTTCACTGAACGACGCTTTCCTGGTCTTCCGCCCTACTCTCGCCCAACTCATTCCCAACCTGCCGCGCCAGGCGCAAGTCATTTATCCGAAAGACATAGGCACGATTCTCATCTGGGCCGATATTTTTCCCGGCTGCACGGTGATCGAAGCGGGCGTCGGCGCCGGCGCGCTGACCGTCGCGCTGCTCCGCGCTCTGGGCTCCGAGGGACGACTCGTCTCCTATGAGTTGCGGGAAGACTTCGCCCGCATGGCGCGCGAAAACGTCGCGCGGTTTTACGGTGCGGCGGACCACTGGACTTTGAAGCTCGGCGACATCGCTCAATCTCTGGAGGAGACCGAAGTGGATCGCGTTGTCCTCGATCTTCCCGAGCCGTGGCACGTCATCGAGCCGGCGTGGAAGGCGCTGCGGCCGGGAGGAATATTACTCAGCTATCTGCCGACGGTCATTCAAGTAAAAACTCTGGTGGATTCCCTGAGGGAGCACGGCGGTTTCGCCTGCATCGAGACGATGGAGAGCTTGATGCGCTTCTGGCACATCAAAGACATGAGCGTGAGACCGGAGCACCGCATGGTCGCGCATACGGGGTTTATCACGGTGGCGCGACGGCTGGCGGCAAAATAGTAGGTCCAGCGCGGCAGCGCATGATGCGTTTTATAATACTTGCGGCGTTCTTGCTGACTTCGGCGACCGGGACGGCCGTTGCGCAATCGAAGGCCGCGCCGGCTGCGGGCGGTTGCGGCGAAGTGGTGACGATCGCAACGCACGGCAGCAGCACGACGCGCTACGCGCTCGCGCAAGCGCAGGGCTCGCGGATTGCGCTGGTGCTGCTCGTGGGCGGCGGCGGGAACCTTTCCCTCGACGACAAGGGTTGTCCGCGTGCGCTGAAGGGCAATTCGCTCGTGCGCTCGTTGCCACACTTCCATGTCGCGGGCTTCGGTACCGCGCTGGTCGATGCGCCGTCCGATTACACGGGCAATGACGGCCTGGCAGGATTCCGGATCGCGCCACAACATGCGGACGATTTGGGAAAGGTGATCGTCGACGTGCGGACGCGCACAAACGTATCCATCTGGCTGGTGGGACACAGTCGAGGAACGATTTCCGCCGCGAATGCCGCCGCGCGGCTTTCGGGTCCGTCCGCCCCCGATGGCGTGGTGCTCATGTCCGCCATGATGTCGGGCGAGGCGCGCGCCCGAAAGCCTTTGGCGACGCAGACCGTGTTCGACCTGCCTCTGGAAGCGATCAAGATTCCGGTGCTAGTCGTCGGGCATGCCGCCGACAACTGCGTCCGCTCGCCGGTGGGAATCATGGACAAGATCGCGGCGAGAACCCAAAACGCGCGCCGGCAGGTTGTTACAGTTACCGGCGGCCCCATCGCGCCCGGTCGGGCGCCGAGCCTCTCGGCGTGCGAGGTCCGCGAGCCACATGACTATGTCGATCAGGAGGCCGAGGTCGCCGCCGGCATTGCGCGGTTCATCCGCGGTGGCAACTATTAGGGGCTATATCGTCAAACAAACGCTTCCACCCGGACGCGGAAACTCCGCGTGCATCAACGTTAGAGAGTCTCATGCGCTTCCGGCACATCAAAGACATGAGCATGCGCCCCGAGCATCGTATGGTCGCGCACACGGGGTTCATCACCGTGGCGCGGAGGCTGGCGGCAAAGTAATCGCGAATCGCAAGAGATCCTCGTGCCACGCCTGCCTTCTCGAATAAAATAAATAGACTTTCGTTACAACTTGGCGTAATTTATCAGCGCGTCTATCAGCTTGCATTGGGTCTTTGCGCCGATAGAATGAACGCGGAGGTCAACATGTCAAACCTAGCTGAGATTCTCCAAAGTGCCATGAGCCTAGACGTTCATGATCGCGCGAAGCTGGCGGAAAGGCTCCTGGCTAGCCTGGAAGAACTGAGCGAGGAGGAGGCGGAAAGACTTTGGGCCGATGAATCGCAGAGGAGGTTGGAGGAGTATCGCACAGGTCGCGCTAAGGCAATCCCGGCGGAAGAGGTACACAAAAAGGCCGAAAGACTTATTCGGTGACTCCCATCAGGTACCACGAGGCTGCCGAGGACGAGTTGCTAAATGAGATCGGCTACCTCGAACTCCGAGCCAACGGGCTGGGGCGACAGTTCTTTGAGGAAATTCGGAGATCCGAGAAGCTCATCTCACAGTTCCCGGAATCGGCCAAGGAGATTCGACCGGGCATTCGGAAGCGCATACTCCGGAAATTCAGATATTCACTCATCTACTCAATTGAGGAAGAAGGTGTGCTCATCCTGGCAGTGGCCCACCATAGCCGTCGACCAGGTTATTGGCTTAGTCGTATCAGCGGTTGAGAAGAAAAACGGAGGGCGGCGGCCGAACCCACCACTTCAGAGCGACCTTAAGAGCGCCTGGTGAGCTTACAAATCAAGAATCACCAATTGATCAGCGGTGGAAAAATCCGAGAATGAAGCCGAAGCGAAAGCCAAGCGCCGGTTTGTCGGCTCGGTCGGGACCTTTCCTCCGAAGTGTCACGAGCCTTCACGACAAGATGGATCCGTCGAGATACCCCTTCAACGTCAGGGCCTTTTCTCCCGGCATCGACCTCCAGTTCCGCAGCAACGTCACATTCTTCGTCGGGGAGAACGGTAGCGGGAAGTCAACACTTCTTGAAGCGATCGCCGAGTGCTGTGGATTCAATCCCGAGGGCGGAAATCGCGATCATCACTTCGCGACCTTCGGCGACCGCTCCGACCTGGCAAAGGCCCTTCGGCTCTCTTGGATGCCCAAGGTAACGGAAGGTTTCTTCCTGCGCGCCGAGAGTTTTTATAACTTCGCCACTTACATCGAGCAGGTTTCGAACCTGCGCGCCTACGGCGGCAAGTCGCTCCACGAGCAATCCCACGGCGAGTCTTTCCTGTCGCTCTTCGTGAACCGTTTCGAGCAGGGTATCTACATCCTCGACGAGCCGGAGGCGGCGCTCTCGCCTCAACGGCAGCTCTCCTTTCTCAAGATCATCCACGATCTTGAGCGGCCCGGCCACGCTCAATTCCTTATTTCCACTCACTCGCCCATCATCCTCAGCTACCCAAGAGCGGTCCTCTTCAACCTGGACGGAGATACGATACGAGAGGTTGCTTACCGCGAAACGGAACACTACCTGGTCACCCGGGATTTTCTCAATTCCCCGGAGCGGTTCTTCAAGCATCTCTTCGGGATGGACGATGAGAGCGACAACGAATAACGCGCAGTCGCCCTGCTAGAACAACAACGGCTCGTGGATTGTTAGCAGTGGCCATCAAAATTCTGAGAAGTGAGCGGTTCTGGTGGGGCGCTTCGCTTGCTCTGCCACCGGCAGTTTTGGGACTACCTGCCGCAAGCTATGCCGGCATGGCTGCCGTGGATTTGTTGTGGCGTTTATTGTTCGGATGGGAATCACCGGCTGCCGTTTACCTTTTAGGGGGGCTACTTTACGGCCTAACATTTGGGGTGCTGCTGCAATATGTCTTGTTCGGCATCGCTGGTTATATCGTATTGCAGGTCAGCTCGCTACGCCTCGCATCAATGTTACGCCAAGCTCCACGTTGGACAAAAATAGTCCTTTGGATTGCCGCGGAAGCCATCGTCGTCCCTATTTCATCACTCATGACGATGATGGCGTACGGCGGCCCCGCCTTGTTGTCGTGGCTGTTTTCCCTGGATAAATAATAAAGTTTCCATTGTTGGATTAGCTATGAAGAAACAAACAAAACAAGAAAAATATTTTGCGGTTTGCATCAACAACAAGAAATACGAGGCTTCTCTGGAAGTGGGAAAACTCTACCAAGTCATTCCTGACGAAGAGGCAGAGTCACACGGCTATCTGCGCGTGGTCGACGAAAGTGGTGAGGACTATGGGTATTCGGCAGACCGCTTCTATCGCCTCGAAGTGCCTCGACCGCTTGAGCGAGCTCTGCTAAGAGCGTTGTCCTAAAAGCCGTTTCTCACTCGGGGCACTGCAGCTGAATGTAGTTTCCCTCGGTATCAAAAAAATACAAACCCCTGCCCGTCGGTCTCTCGACCGGCTTGTCGATAAGAATCTTCACGCCGGCTTTTTTTAGTTCATCGACAGCGTGGTCGAAATCTTCCTTGCCGGTTTGTAGCGCGATGTGCGCGGTGCCGTCGTCGAAGTCTCCCCTCTCGATCGGCTTCGGCCGCTCGAAGAGAACGAGGCACATGCCGCCTCGAAAAAGAGGCGGGAAATCGCCGGGTACATTCCATAGACGTCTTTGTAAGGCCCGCCGCTGTCCACGTCGAAGCCCACCTTGGTGCATTTCATGCCGAGCACTTCGCTATAAAATTTGGTCGCCCGGTCGAGTTTGTGGGTGATGGTTCGGCGAAATTTTGTAGGGGCGACCCTATGTGGTCGCCCAAAATGCGGGCAGGCACACAGGCCTGCCCCTACAAAGGCACGTTGTTCAAATCAAATTGAACCACTACCCGTTCTTGTAGACCGGCAATGCTTTTGTATAGAGTTACCCGAAGCTGAAAAACATGACGCCCTGCATACAGGCAAAAGATGTCAGTCTGACGTTCCGGCCCAAAAATAGGGAACCCGTCGCCGCGCTGAGAGAACTCTCGCTGGATGTGGGAAAAGGCGAGTTCGTCAGCATCGTCGGCCCGTCGGGCTGCGGCAAGAGCACATTCCTAAATATTCTTCTCGGGCTGATCAAGCCCGACACCGGGTTGATGCAGCTCGACGGCACGCGCATCAGCGGCCCGGGCCAGGACCGCGCCATGGTGTTTCAGGAGTTCGGCTTGCTCCCGTGGCGGACGGTTATCGGGAACGTCGAATTGGGCCTGGAGTTGAAAGGCGTCGAAAGTTCAATCAGACGAAAGCGCGCTCAGGAGCTGATCGACATGGCCGGCCTCGCAGGATTTGAAGCTCACTACCCGCATGAGCTGTCGGGCGGCATGAAGCAAAGAGTCGGTCTCGCCAGGGCGCTGGCGACGGACCCCGAGGTGCTGCTGATGGACGAACCATTTGCGGCTCTCGACGCTCAAACGAGAGATCTGATGCAGGCGGAGCTTTTGCAGATCTGGGAGCGGACGAAGAAGACCGTCATCTTCGTGACCCATAGCATCGAAGAGGCGGCGTATTTATCGGACCGCGTCGTCGTCATGAGCGCGCGGCCTGGAAGGACCAAAACCATCATCCGCATCAATCTCCCCCGGCCCAGAGATTACGAAATGAGGTTGTCGGCCAAGTTCAACGAGATCAAAGCGGAAATATGGAACGCCCTCAAAGACGAGCTGACGGGAAGGCGTGACGGCGATGGCATTTAAGGAGACGATCTCCGAATATCGGAGACCGCTTTTGGGCGTGGTCTCGGTGGTCGGGTTGATGCTCGCGTGGGAGCTCGCCTTCACCTATTTGCTTCCCCTCGATCCCTTTTTCTTCACCAAGCCCTCGCTCATCGCCGTCGCCTTCAAGGAGCAGATCCTCTCGGGAGGGCTATGGAAGGACCTGGCGATCAGCAGCAAGGCCTTTTTCTGGGGCTTTAGCCTCGCGGTGATCGTCGGCATTCCCATCGGCGTATTTATGGGCTGGCGCCGTAGAGCCGAATACGTCCTCGACCCCTTTCTTACCGCGCTCTACGCGAGCCCGTTGGTCGCGCTGGCTCCCCTCTTCATCATCATTTTCGGCGTCGGCCTCACGGGAAAGGTGGCGTTGATTTTTCTCCTCGCGGTATTCCCTTTTGTCTTCAATGTATTCGCCGGTGTCAAGTGTACCGACCGGCTCCTCGTCAACGTCGTGCAGGCGTTCGGTGGGAAAGAAAAAGATATCTATTTCAAAGTCATACTTCCGAGCACACTGCCGTACATTGTCGCGGGCGCGAGGATCGCCATCGGCCGGGGCATCGTCGGCATTCTCGTCGCAGAATACTACGCCGCCTCGGAGGGCATCGGCTTCGCGATCTCCCGCTTCGGCGACACCTACAGGCTGCCGGAGATGTTCGCCGCCATTCTGCTGTTGATGATCGTGGCGGTGATTTTCACCGAAGGTTTGAGAAAATTGGAAACACTCTTGGCGCCCTGGAAGATCGGACAGGAGGCGAGATGAGCACGCTCGCGACCTTCTATCGGGAAAGGGAGCAGCCTATTCTGGGGGTGGGCTTCATCCTTTTGATCATTCTAGCCTGGCAGTCGCTGCCCGCCATCGTCACCCTCCCCCGAGGGATATCGCTCTTCTTCACCACGCCCCTCGAGGTGATCAAGGCCTTTTATAGGTTAGTCGTCGCGAACGAGATTCAGAGCCACGTCTATGTAAGCGGCGTAGAGTTCGTCGTCGGGCTCGCGCTGGCCATCGTCGCCGGCCTGCCGTTGGGTCTTTTCATGGGGAGGTCGAAGACGCTCGACGCCATGCTCGATCCTTTCGTCACCGCATTCAACGCTACGCCGAGGCTGGTTTTTCTGCCCTTGCTTATGCTCTGGCTGGGCATCGGGATATGGTCGAAGATCGCGATCGTCTTTGTCGGCGCCGTCTTCCCGCTTCTGATCAATACCTACGTAGGGGTGAAGAACGTCGATCGCGTTCTGGTCAACGTGGTGAGATCGTTCGGCGCCAACGAGTGGCAGACCATGAAGATTGTGGTCCTGCCCAACTCGGTCCCTTACATCGTTGCCGGCTTGCGTTTGGCGATAGGCAGAGCGCTGCTCGGCGTGGTCGTGGGGGAATTTTTCGGCGCCAGTAAAGGACTCGGCTTCATGATCGCCAGCGCCGCGACCAACTATAAGGTGGACGTCGTTTTCGTGGGAGTGACTATCTTTATGGGCCTCTCGCTGATTCTCACGCACCTCGTGAAGATGCTGGAATCCCGGCTCAGCCGCTGGCGCCCGGAGGTAGTGAAGACGTTTTAGGCCAACAAGCAGAATCCAGCCTTGCCTTTGTAGGGCGCGATTAATCGCGCCCCTACATTATTTGTT
Organism: uncultured Syntrophobacteraceae bacterium; assembly: GCA_964404195.1. GTDB lineage: Bacteria > Desulfobacterota > Binatia > UBA9968 > UBA9968 > JAJPJQ01. Next base: position 38,935 of record CAYOJC010000028.1, on the reverse strand, counting down.
TACCTACTTCTTTGGCGTTCGTCCCATCTCCTTCAGCGTCTCGTTCAATAAGTCCCTGACTACGAACTGTTCGATGTCGGGCAGAGGCTTGCCGGCGGGCCAGCCGAGCTCGGGCGTCGTCCTGGACTCGAAAAGCTCCTTGAGCAGATCGTGCGGGATATCCGGTCCGAAGGCATTCTGCACCTGATTATAGATCCCATCAGCCAGCGCCGCGTCCTTGATATCGAAATATTTCTGAATAACGTCGATCGTCCCCTTCTTGTTGGCCTTCACGTAATCGTTTGCCCTCACCATCGCGCGGATAAATCTCTTGGTCACATCGCGCTTCTCTTTGACGAAGTCCTTGTGTGCGATAAAGGTACCGCCCAGCCGCGGGATGTAATCCCCCGTCTTGATGAGAATCTTCATGCCCTCTTTCTCCGCCCTGGCGGCATGGGGGAATGAGAGTATCGCGCCCTGAATCGATTTGTTGATCAGCGCGGCCACCCGGTCGCCCTCGGCATTGAACGAGATGACCTTATAGTCCTTGCCGGGCTCCATCTTGAAAAATTTGCCGAGCACGACGACCGCCTCGGTGTAAGCGGCTTGGCCGGGCCTTTCGAGCCCTATGGTTTTCCCTTTGAGATCTTCGACCCGCTTGATGTCCGGGGTCGTGGTGATCGTCCACTGGGACACGAGCGATTCCCCGACGAGGAAAACGAGCGGCGCCCCCTTGAGCATCGCTTCGGAGCCGCCTCCCGGAATCGGGACGAACTCGATCTCCTTGGCGAGGGCGGCCCTGACCAAAACGCCCGCCTGCGCGGCGATGAAATCGGCGTCGAGGCCTTCTGCTTTGAACAGGCCCTTATCCACGGCGATATAGGAGGGAATATGAAAGCCGCTGCCCCCTAACGTCCTTCCGACCTTTATCTTGGGCATCTGCGCAGAGGCGGTCGAGATCTGAGTCCCAAACAGAACGAACATCAAGGCGGCAAAACTCAAAATGCCCTTTCGTATCGCCGTCATAAATGGTCTCCTTTCACCAGGATTCTGCGTCGTGGCGCGTATAGAACCTAGCGACAAAGGCAGTCGAAGGCAAGAGAATTTTGCTTGATTGACAGCGTGTTGATTCTGGCCTAAATCGAAGGACAGGGAGGATTTCACATGAAGGTTTTGGTTACCGGCGGCGGACTGATCGGATGCCACTTCGCGAAGAGAATGGCGGACGACGGAAATAAAGTCGCGATTTACGATCTATCTCCCAACCGGGAGTACATCGACAAGATCGTAGGCCCGGATCGGGTGGAGATCGTCGCCGCAGACATGCGCGACCTGCCGGCGCTGCTCAGCGCGCTCGAGCGATTCGACATCGATACGATCCTCCATACCGCCGGCCTCATCGGCAAACGGGTGGCCGAAAATTCATATACCGGCTCTACCAACAACATTCTGGGAACCATCAACGTCCTGGAAGCGTCGCGGCTGCGCGGCTTGAAGCGCGTGGTTTACGTGAGCACCTTCGGCGTCTACGACAGAGACAAAATCACACAGGGACCGGTGCGCGAGGATGCGCCGGTCGGCGGCCACAACCTTTACACCACGACCAAGGTCTGCTCCGAGCATCTCGTTCATGCTTACGCGCACCTCTACAATCTCGACACGGTTATTATTCGTCCCGCCGGCGTTTTCGGACGCGGCCACTACGTCGGCGGCTCGACCGTCGGCATGGTCATGCGCGATCTCGCCCTTAGAATCATCAAGGGCGAGCCTTTCTCCATCGACGCGAAAACTTATTTTTCCAACGAGTACGTTTACGCCAAAGACGTCGCGCTGGCGGTCGATCTCGCCTGCAAAGCACGGGAGCCGAAGCGGCGAATCTACAACGCCGGCAGCGGCGTCGTAACGCGCGCGTCCGATCTCGCCCGGGCCGCGCGCGAGCTGCTGCCGAAGATAGAAATCAATGTGGCCGGCGACGATGGCGGCAAAGGTCACGGCGACTTTCCCCTCGACTTGAGCCGCTCCAAGGCCGAACTGGGCTACGCGCCGCAATTTCCTCTGAAAGAGGCGCTGAGGGATTATATGGAAGAGTTGTGGACTGAGGGAGTAAGAGGCTAAGCCGTCAGTCCTTCACCCAATAACGCACCAGGCAGTACAGCGCGATCACGCCGTCTTTCCACGTGATCTTTTTCCCTTCCGCATAAGTGCGCCCGTGGTAGGAGATCGGCACTTCGTAGAGGCGGTACCCCTTCTTGGCGACCTTGACGGTGACCTCCGGCTCGAAGCCGAAGCGGTTGGACTCGAGCTTCATGCCCTTGATGATTTCGGTCCGAAAAGCTTTATATCCTACCTCCATATCGGTCAGGTTGAGATTCGTCAGCGCATTGGAGAAGAGCGTGAGGAGCCGGTTGCCCAGCGAGTGCCAAAAATAAAGCACACGATGAGGACCGCCGCCGGAGAAACGGGTGCCGAATACCACGTCGGCATGGCCGGCGAGAATCGGCTCCAGGAGATTCGGATAGTCGCGCGGGTCATACTCCAGGTCCGAGTCCTGTATGATCACGACGTCGCCGGTGACGTGGGCAAGCCCGGTTCTTATAGCGGCGCCCTTTCCCTGGTTGAAGGGTTGCAGGATTAACTTGAAATCGTTTTCAGTAGCGTCCTTCTCCCTGGCTTCCGTCTCCAGGCGCTTGAGAATTTCACGGCTGCCGTCGGTCGAGCCGTCGTCCACGGCGATGATCTCTTTCGGAAAAGCGACGCCCCGCACCCGCCGGATCGACTCTTCCAGTGTGTTCGCTTCGTTGAAGACGGGCATCAGGACGGAGAGCTTCACTGCTCGAACTCGCGCTTTTTAAGCTCGCGGATGAACGCCGAGAGGTTGGGGTCGTTGCCGACGAGTTCGTTGACCTTGTTCTGAAACTCGGCCGCCGCCCGCTCGAGCGGTCCCGTATCGACGCGCAGGCCGAGCCACTGCGTCAGCCTGAGCACGTGCGCCAGCGCGCCGCGCGGGTTCGGCGAGGCGGAAAGATAGTGGGGCAAGGTGGCCCAAAGGCTCATATTCGGAATGCCGTTTTTCCGGCAAGCGTCCGCTAAAATTCCGACGATGCCGGTCGGTCCCTGGTAACGCGACGGCAGAAGGTCCAGCTCGGTCATCAATTTGGCATCCGAGGAAAATCCCGTCAGCGGCACCGGTCGCGTGTAGAGCACCTCGTCGAGATAGGCGCCCAGCGAAACGACCAATTCGATCTTACACTCGCGCACGAGCCGGAGAACGGTCTCGCAGAAGCCGCGCCAGCGCAGATGCGGCTCGGCGCCGATCCCGAATACGAAATCGCGCTCGATGCCGATGCCGCTGCCGTAATGGAAATCATAGGAGGGCCAGTGGATCTCCCGCTTAAGCCCGTCCACCAATCGGACCTGTGGACGCTGGATCGAGAAATCGTAGAACTCTTCAGGATCGATGCCGGCGAACTTTGTGGCGAGCAACTGCTCGCTCAGATAGCGCACCGCCGTCGTCGCCGACCCGCCCGCGTCGCTCCAGCCGCCAAAGGCCAGGATCAACACCGGCCGCCGAAGCGCCGGCCGACTGTCGAGCGTAAGTGGATCGGTGCTCATTTTATTTATTTAACAGAACGGCCCGCGTTCGTGAAGGGAAGCTATTTGCCTTTGTAGCTTATTTTATAGATGAATCCCGCCGAATCGTCCGAAAGATACAGGCTGCCGTCAGGGCCAACCAGTAAATCCACCGGCCTGCCCCAGACGACGTCCGTGCCTTTTTCCTGCATCAGCCAACCCGTGGCGAAGTCTTCCACCTGCTTGACCTGGCCCTTGTCGAGTTTTACGCGGATGATTTTATAGCCGGTCTTTTTGCTCCGGTTTCACGAGCCATGCAGCGCGACGAAAAGGTCTCCCTGATATTCCGCCGGAAATTGTTTGCCGGTGTAGAACGCGAGACCGAGAGGCGCCGAGTGCGCCTGAAGCTTGACGGCCGGCGGCTCGGTCTTTTGGCAGATTTCCGGCGTGCCGAAATCCGGATCGGGCACGCGGTCGGCGATGCAATTGGGCCAACCGTAATTTTTCCCCTGGCGGATGACGTTGATCTCGTCCGGCGGCGAATCGTCGCCGAGCCAGTCCCGGCCGTTATCCGTTCCCCAAAGCTCTTTGGTCGCGGGATTCCAGGCGATGCCGACGGAATTTCTGAGCCCGCCGGCGAAGACTTCCTCGCCGCTGCCGTCGGGGTTATATCTCACGACTCCCGCGCGTCTGGGGTCTTTTTCCTTGCAGACGTTGCACGACGAGCCCATGACGACGTAGAGCTTGCCGTCGGGACCGAAGAGGATTGTTCGCGTCCAGTGGCCGCCGCCGGTAAGATTGGGAACGATCGTGGCGACCTGACCGGGCGATCCGTCGCCGCGGAAGCGGTCGATGCGCCAAACTTTTTCCGTTCCCGCTACGTAGAGCTTGCCGTCGTGAAAGGCCAGGCCGTGCGGTCGGTCGAGTTCTTGGATCACGCGGTCGATGCGCTCGACCTTGCCGTCGCCGTCGTCATCTCTCAGACGCCCCACCCAACCCATGCTCGGCATGGAAACATAAATGAGATTGTCCGGTCCGACCGTCATGAAGCGCGGGGCCATGAGTCCGCGGGCGAAAATTTTAATTTCGAAGCCGGCCGGCAACTTGACCCGTTGCGCCAGCTCCGCGTCGGTCATGTGGGAGATCTCCGCCGCCGAAGCCGGCAAGAAACTCAAAAGCAACAAGACAAAAGAGACGAGCAGTCGCATATTCCTTCCTATGAGTTGCGTAAAGTGTCTGGTATATTGGCAGCGCTCTCGGAAAAGAGCAACCACAAATTGAGAGGAGTTATGGCGGAACGCGTAGCGTTAGTTACGGGCGGCGCGAAGGGAATCGGCCGCGCCGTCGCTTTGGATCTGGCCGCGCAAGGATGGTCGATTGCCATCTGCTATCGCACGAGTGCGAACGCGGCGGCGGAAGTAATCGACGCGGCGCAAAAGAAGGGATCGAAGGCGCTGTCGATTCAATGCGACGTATCCGACCCGCAAGCAGCGACACAAATGGTCGCGCGCGTCGAGAAAGAATGGGGCCGCATCGACGCGCTCGTGAACGGCGCCGGACCTTACCATCGGGTGGAGTTGTTGAAGGAAACCGTCGAAGGCTGGCACTCGATGTTCGACAATAATCTCCATCCGATTTTTTATCTCGCCAAAGCCGCCCTGCCGGGAATGATCGCTCGCAAGTGGGGCAGGATCGTCTGCTTCAGCATGGCCAACGCCGATCAACTGATTGGGCAGCCGCAACTGACCGCGCACTACATCGCCAAGGTTGGGGTGCTCGTGCTCGCACGCTCGCTCGCCCGCGTCGTTGCGCCGCACGGCATTACCGTGAACGTGATCTCGCCGGGTTTTATCGATACCGGCAGCGCGCCGAAAGAAGAGCTGGCCGCGATGGCGAAGCGAATTCCCGCGGGCTACGTCGGCTCGGTGGACGACGCCGTGTCCGTCGCGCGCTTCCTGCTCTCCGAAGAAGCGCGGTACGTCAACGGGGCGAATATTCATCTGAGCGGCGCGTGGGGGATATAGAGAGAAAGTTGGGGATCAAGAAGTAAGGAGAACCGCAGCGAAAATTTCGACTGCAATGTCAACTTCCTTCTTGCTGACGATCAGCGGCGGGCAGAAGCGGATGGTACTCTCGCCGCAGCCTAGCAGGAGCAGACCGTTCTCGAAGGCGCTGCGCACGACTCGATTCCGCAGCTCCGCTTCTGTAAGCTCCACGCCAACCATCAAGCCCATCCCCCTGACATCGCGGATCGCTGGATGTTTGTTCTTGAGCTGTGCCAGCCGTTCTTTTAGATAATTTCCAACCTCCGCTGCATTCGCCATCAGACCGCTCTCTATAAGCTCGACCGTCGCCAGCGCGGCCGCGCACGCAACCGGATTCCCGCCGAAGGTCGAGCCATGATTGCCCGGCTTCCACGTGCTGATGTCGCCGCGCGCGATCATCGCGCCCAGAGGCAGGCCGCTGGCAATCCCCTTCGCGACGCAGAGAATATCCGGCACGATGCCCCAATGCTCGCAGGCGAACATTTTGCCCGTGCGGCCGAAGCCGGTCTGAATCTCGTCGGCGACGAGGAGGATTCCATGGCGCCGGCAAATGTCCGCCAACCTGCGGAGAAAGTCCGGAGGCGGGACAACGTACCCGCCTTCGCCCTGAATGGGCTCGACGAAGACGGCCGCAACCTCCTCGGGCGCGGCCTCGTGGCGGAATATTTTGTTTTCCAACGCGTCGAGACCTTCCATGCCGTAAGGAACATGATGAACGTCCGGGAGGAGCGGGCCGAAATGGGCCCGATGGGACGAGCGGCTGGCGGTCAAAGACAACGCGCCCAAGGTTCTGCCGTGGAACGAGCCCAGGAAGGCGATGAGATGCGTTCTCTTGGTGGAGTAGCGCGCGAGCTTGATGGCGGCCTCGACGGATTCCGTGCCGGAGTTGGTCAAAAAGACTTTTTTAGCGGAAGAACCCGGCGCCAGCCGGCTGAGCTTTTCGCAAAGCAGCGCCATCGGCTCGTAATAGAAATCGCTGCCGCAGAAATGGAGAAACTTGGCCGCCTGCTCCTGGATCGCCTTGACGACCTGAGGATGGGCGTGGCCGGTCGATGCGACGGCGATGCCGGCCATGAAATCGAGAAAGATATTTCCATCGACGTCTTCGATCGCCATCCCCTTCCCCTGCTTCACGACCAACGGATACACCCGGCCGTAAGCCGGAGCGGTGTAGCGCTCATCCTGCTCGATGATTGCCTGCGCCTTTGGGCCTGGAGGCTTGATCTTGATGTTGGGAATCTTCATGCCGTAACGGTTTGGAGTAATGGAGTACTGGAGTAATGGTAAGAACGAAAATCTAACAACACTCCATTACTCCTTGACTCCAACACTCCAATTTATTCCGTGTTGTCGATCTGCGCCTTTTGCAATTTACCCGAAAAATCCACGTAGACCGACTTCCACTCGCTGTAAATGTCGTAAACGGTCGTGCCCGCTTCGCGGTGGCCGTTGCCGGTTTCTTTGACGCCGCCGAACGGGAGATGCACTTCGGCGCCGATCGTGGGACCGTTGATGTACGTGATGCCGGCTTCGAAGTCCCTCACGGCGCGAAACGCGCGCGCGACGTCGCTCGTGTAAATGGAACTGGATAGACCGTAAGGCGTGCCGTTGAGAATTTCTGTCGCCTCTTCGAAGCTGCCGACTTCGATGATCGAGAGCACCGGGCCGAAAATCTCTTCCTGCGCGATGCGCATCGAAGGCGCGACCTGATCGAAGATCGTCGGACGGTAGAAATACCCATTGATCCACTTTCCCTCTTCGTAAATCGCGCCTCCCGTGAGAAGCCGCGCCCCTTCGTCTTTTCCGATCTGGACGTAGCGATGGACCTTCTCGCGCGCGGCTGCGTTGATGAGCGGCCCCATCTCTACGCTCTCGTCGAGGCCGTCGCCGATTTTGATCTTCTCCGCCCGCTCGACCAGCGCCTCGGTGAATTGTTTTTTTATATCGCGGTGCAGAATCACACGGCTGGTGGCGGTGCAGCGTTGTCCCGTGGTTCCGAAGGCGCCCCACAGCGCGCCTTCCAGGGCCAAATTCAAATCCGCGTCCTCCATGACGACCTGGGCGTTTTTTCCGCCCATTTCCAACGAGACTCGCTTTAGATCTCGCCCGCAGGACGCCGCTATCTCCCGTCCGACGGCCGAGGAGCCGGTAAAAGAAACGAGTCGCACGCCGGGATGGCGCACGAGCGCCGCGCCCGCTTGCTCGCCCCGGCCGTGGACCAGATTGGCGACGCCCGGCGGCACTCCGGCTTCCTCGATAATCTCAAAAAATTTTACGGCGGTGTGCGGCGTGTCTTCCGCCGGCTTGAGCACGACCGTGTTGCCGCAGAGCAGCGCCGGAAATATCTTCCAGGTCGGGATCGCCATGGGAAAATTCCACGGGGTAATCAGTCCGCATACGCCGACCGGCGCGCGGATCGACATCGCAAACTTATCCGGCAGCTCGGACGGCGTCGTCTCGCCGAATAATCTTCTCCCTTCGCCCGCGGTGTAGTAGGCCGTGTCGATCCCTTCCTGGACGTCGCCGCGGGCTTCCTTTAAAATTTTTCCCATTTCGCGCGTCATCGCGCGCGCGATCTCCTCCTTGCGCCGCCGCAAGATTTCTCCCACACGGTAGAGAATCTCTCCGCGCTTGGGCGCAGGAACCAGGCGCCAATGCGCCTGAGCTTTTTTGGCGGCGCTTACCGCTGCGTCGATATCTTCGCGGTCCGAATCGGGGAACAGGCCGACAAGGTCGCGCCGGTCGGCCGGGTTGCGGTTCTCAAAGGTCCGGCCTGACTTCGCGTCAATCCACCTGCCATTGATGTAATTGCGGTATATCTCCGCCATAAAGTATTAGCTCGACGAGTTTGCATCCACGGCGTTCATTCTAGTAAGGTGGCGTGATAAAAACAATCATCTCGGCTCGAACAATGCATCGTATTGTCCCTGGTCCACGGCCGGGAGACCTATGCAGCCTAAAAGCGAATCAAGCGCGGCCCCTTTACCCCTTGCCGCCGTCCGAGAGAGGAACAGTCGCGCCGCCCTTCTAATCGGCATATCCGCCTCGCTGGGCGTAATCCCGCCTCTTTTGGCAATCTTTTTGCCTCAAGAAGTTGATTATCTTGGGGGCGCTTTATGAACTTGAAAGAAATCTGTCTTACCCTGAGCCGGGAGATTCACAAGCTCGCACCCTACGAACGACTAGCGATCAACCTCGTGCAAACTGACGCGAACTACTTTCGTGTCTATGCCGAAGAATCCCGACTACCTGCGTCCGCTATCCCTGAGGGCCTCTCGGTGCGAGAGGGAACCGCCACCGGCTGGGTCCTCGACTATCACGAGCCCCTTATATGCCGCGACGTTCTCCGAGATTCCCGCTTCCCCCTGACTCACAAAAGATACAAGGAGGTAGGACTGCGCTCTTACGTAATCCTTCCCCTAATGGCCGAGGGAAAGGCTATAGGAGCATTGAACCTGGCAAGCCTAAAGCCTCGCTGCTATGGGAAAAAAGAGGTCGAGATCCTCTCTCCAATTGCCGAGATTCTTTCCCTGGCAGTGGAAAACTCAAACCTCTATGAACAGGCCCAGAGACGGGAAGAGACACAGAGGCTTCTCACGGAACTCAACCAAGACATCACCACTCTGGACGTTGACAGCCTACTTAGAAAGCTCACGGACAAGGTTCGTGAGGTTTTTAAAGTTGATGTTTGCGATGTCAGGGTATTGGAGAATTCGGCTTGGCGGGTTTTGGCGGCCTCTGGCGTACAGCCGGGACATCTGTGGTCGGGAAATCCTGAGCCCGGTCCGGGTCGATCCAGATGGATCATTGAAAATCGAACGCCGCTCTTGATTCCCGACATCACCCAATTTTCAGAGTTCACGAGCGGAGCGAATCTCCCGCGCCTTGGCTTGCGGGGTTATCTGGGAGTTCCCTTGGTATCGAGAAGCGGTGAGATCGCGGGCGTGCTCCGGGCGCTGACTTATCAACCGAGAGTATTTATCCAGGAAGAAGTCGATCTTCTTCAGCAGCTGGCCAACGGCGTGACGATCGCCATCGAGAATGCGCGTCTTATCAGCAACCTGAAAGCTACCAACATGGAATTAGAACGGTCCATTCGGGAGCAACGCGCGCTACGGCAGTTTCTGTCCAATATCCTTCTCCTGGATCTTGATAAGCTGCTCCAGAGGTTGACCGAGGAGGCCGCCTCTCTCTTTCAGGCGCAAATGGTTTTGCTCAGATTGTTGGATGAAGAGGGCAGGATCAGGATTCGGGCACTCACGGGAGACGAGACACTGGTAAAGCTGATGAACACAGGGGAGGAGGGAAAGTTGATTGGGCGCGGGAGATGGATGCTGGATAACCGCAGACCGCTAACCGTCAAGGACATGGCTCAGGATTCAGACAGGCCCTATCATGGGGCAGTAAAGGCGGCTAATCTGCACGGTTTCCTTGGCGTCCCCCTGTTTAGCAGAGAGCAAAAACCCCTAGGCGTGATTTTTGTCATGACCCGTTCACCTCGAGAATTTACCCAGCGCGATCTCGACTTGATTGAGCAATTCGCCAACGCGGCGGTCATCGCCATCGAGAATGCGAGGCTCTTTGAAGAGGCGCGACAAAAATCGCAGCACCTTGAGACCCTCATCAAAGTCAACCGGGACGTCGCTTCGCTGCTCAAGAGAGATCTCCTGCTTCCCAGCATCGCCAACGAAGCGAGAAGGTTCCTCAACGTGGACGGCGCCAGCTTTCGCCTCGTCGAAGGAAGATCGCTCGTGCGCGCGGGTTACGCCGGGGACGAAGACCTGTTGGCGCTCACTCCGGTCATGCCTTTGGGCGAAAGCATCACGGGAAAGATCGTCCGCGAGAATCGGGTCATCGCCGTCAAGAACGTGCGCGACGATTCCGTGATGGTAGAAAAGCACCGCAAGATACTCAGCCAATCCGGCTATTGCTCGTTCCTGGGAGTTCCGCTGCGGCTCGGACAGCGCGTGATCGGCACGATCAACCTCTATTCCAAGCAGGAAAGAGAGTTTCGTCCCAATGAGATCCAGATGATCACGGCCTTCGCCGACCAGACGGCGATCGCGGTCGATAATGCCAGGTTGTTCGAAGAAGTGCAGCATAAATCCGGCGAGCTGGAAGACGCCTTCCGAACCAAAACCGATTTTCTCAATACCATGGCCCACGAGCTGAGAACGCCTCTCAATGTCGTGATCGGAACCCAGCAGCTTCTTGTCGACGGCTCTTACGGAAATTTGAGCGACGAGCAAAGCAAGGCCCTCGAGCGCATCGGCCGCTACGCCCAGGACTTGCTCAGCCTGATCAACGAAATCCTCGACCTGGTGCGGCTGGACGCGAGAAAAGTTCCGGTGCACGAATCGGAATTCTCCGTTCGCGAAATCACCGACGATCTGGAACTCTCCTTTGCTCCGCTGGCGCGGGAAAAAGAGCTCAAGCTCAAGTTCGACATCGATGCCGGCATCCCGTCCCTCACCAGCGACCGCTCCAAGGTCAGGGAGATTCTTCAGAACCTGCTCGCCAATGCCTTGAAATACACCGAGAAAGGGGAAATCGAGTTGCGGGTCTCTTTACAATATTCCAACAGCAGCCTTCAAGGCCGCCGCATCTCATGGTCCGTGCGCGACACGGGAATAGGAATCGACGAGTCGGACCTGCCGCGTCTCTTCGAGCCCTTTTACATGGCCGACGGAGTGGACCGGCGGAAATATCCGGGAACCGGTCTGGGCTTGAGCATCGTCAAGCGCCTCGTCGAGTTGTTGGACGGCGACATTAAGATCGACAGCGAATTAGGAAACGGCTCGACGTTTAGCGTCAGCTTCCCGCTGAGCCGCAGAGACGCCGGAGAAGCATAGCCCCGCCATCGGCGATTTTCCCCTCTCGCCGCGAGCGCCGCCGGCCTTGACACAATCGACCTTAATGAATTATATCACGGCATCTTATTTGTCTTTCCTTAGGAGGTTGTCATGCGAGATCGTCGGTCCGGCATAAAAAGCGTCGTTCTCGGCGCCCTTGGGATGGTTCTAGCCCTGACGGCGTCGAGTTACGGCCAGGAGCAATTCTACAAGGGCAAGACGATACGAATCGTCGTGGGATTCTCCGCCGGCGGCGGTTTCGATACCTACGCGCGCGCGTTGGCGCGCTATCTCGGCAAGCACATTGCCGGCAATCCTACTGTGATCGTGGACAATATGGTCGGCGCCGGAAGTCTGATCGCCGCCAATCACGTTTACAACGTCGCCAAGCCGGACGGCCTCACGATCGGCCATTTCATCGGCGGCCTCTTCCTCGGCCAGGTTCTGGGACAAAAGGGCGTGGAGTTCGATGCCAGAAAGTTCGAATTTATCGGCGCGCCCATCACCGATCACGTGGTCTGCGCCTTCACCAAAGCGAGCGGCATCACCAGCGTCGAGAAATGGGCGGCCTCCAAGACTCCCGTGAAGATGGGGGGGGTCGCGCCTGGCGCTTCGACGCCGGACAACGCCACCCGAATCATCAAGGCGGCGACTGGTTTGCCCATCCAGCTCGTCACCGGCTACAAGGGCACGGCGGACATCCGGCTCGCGGCCGAAAGCGGCGAGCTCGCAGGCGGATGCTGGGGTTGGGACTCGGTCAAGGTCACCTGGAAAAAGGCGCTGGAGTCGGGCGACGCGGTCGTCGTTTTACAGGCCAACCGCAAGAGCCACTCCGATCTTCCCAAAGTGCCGCAGGCCATGAGCCTCGCCAAAAGTGACGAAGGCCGCAAGATGATCGAAGTCGGCATTCACGGCGACAGCGAAATCGTCCGCACGTATACTCTTCCACCGGGAACGCCCAAGGACCGCGTGCAGAGTTTGCGCAAGGCTTTCGAAGACACCCTGAAGGATCCGGAGTTCCTCGCGGAAGGCAAGAAAGCGGACTTGAGCGTCAACCTCATCCCCGGCGACGAGGTGGAGAAAATCATCTCCGGCCTGTTCAAGCTCGATTCGGGCCTGGTCGCCAAACTCAAAGACGTCCTCTACAACTGAGAGTGTGTGAAAAAATTAGTTCATGGTTCGACCGTTCGAATTGACTCACGGCCCTGAGGTTCTCGAAGGGCAGGCTCACCACGAACGGGATAACATCGATAGAAGTTCAAGCACTTAGCCGTTCGTCCTGAGCCCGTCGAAGGGCGATCGGCGATTTTTTCACACACTCTGTGAGAGCTTTCCGAGTTCCTCCCGACCCAATGACTTCACGCGGCCCGCGCCCTTCTGCGAACCCGCTTGAAAGGAATCAGCCATGCTGGAGATGATGAGCGCCTTTCTTTCGGGCTTATACCAGGTCTTTACCTGGCCAACTTTCAGCTTGATGTGCGTCGGGATCGTCGTCGGCTTTGTCGTCGGCATCCTTCCCGGTCTCGGAGGACCCACGGCCATGGCGCTGATGCTGCCGTTCATCTTCAAGATGAACGCCGTAGAAGCCTTTGCCTTTCTCCTGGGGATGGCGGCCGTCACGTCCACCACCGGCGACATCACCTCCGTTCTCTTCGGCGTGCCCGGCGAGCCCACCACGGCGTCGACCATTGTGGACGGCCACGCCATGGCGAAGAAGGGCGAGGCAGGGAGGGCCTTGGGCGCGGTGCTGATGAGTTCGCTGCTGGGCGCGATCTTCGGCGCATTTGCGCTCGCCGCCGCGATCCCCGTGATTCGTCCCCTCGTGCTCACCTTCGGCTCCCCGGAATTTTTCATGCTGGCGGTCTTAGGAATCACCTTTGTCGCTTCGCTCAGTGGAGAAGACCAGTTGAAGGGCATCATCGCGGGCGGCTTGGGCTTGCTGCTGGCGACGATTGGACTCGATCCCATCTCCGGCATCCAGCGCTACACGTTCGGCCAGCTCTTTCTCTGGGACGGGGTCGGCCTGGTCGCGGTGACCATCGGCTTCTACGCGATCCCTGAAACCATCGAGCTGGCTGTTCTGGGCACCAGCATCTCCCAGCAGGAGGTGGGAAAGCTTGGAGGCGTGATGCAAGGGGTTAAGGATACCTTCCGCCATTGGTGGCTGGTGATCCGCTGCAGCGCGCTCGGCACTTTTACAGCCATCATCCCCGGCATGGGGGCGGCCACGACTCAATGGCTCGCCTACGCCCACGCGGTGCAAAGTTCTCCCGGGAAAGAACGGTTCGGGAAAGGCGCGGTGGAGGGCGTATTAGGACCGGGGGCGGCAAACAACTCGACTCTCGGAGGTAGTCTGATTACGACGATCGCCTTCGGCGTTCCGGCCAGCGTCATCATGGCGATCCTGTTAGGCGCCTTTATTATCCAGGGAATCGTCCCCGGGCCGGACATGCTCATCCCGCCGCCCAAGGGTAAGCTCGATCTTACCTTCTCTTTCGTCTGGGTCATCATCATCTCCAACATCATCACTGTCGCGGTCTGCTTCCTCTTTTTGAAGCCGCTGGCGAAGGTCACGCAGATCAGGGGAAGTCTCCTGATTCCGCTTATCCTGCTCCTCATCTATCTCGGCGCCTTCGCGGAGAAGAATGCTTTCGAGGATATGCTGGTGGTCTTGTTTTTCGGCGGCCTGGGGTGGGTCTTGCAGAAGCTCGACTGGCCGCGTCCGCCGGTGCTTCTCGGCTTGGTTTTAGGCCCTTTGGCCGAGAACAAGCTGTTTCTTTCAACCGACAACTATGGACTTGCTTGGCTTTGGCGGCCTGGGGTTCTAATTATCTTGGCATTGACCTTAGCCGGGATACTCTATCCAATCATCAAAGCTCGTTGGCAAAAGAGCCACGAACAGACCGAATCGACGGCAGCGGTTGGGGCGAGCCGTCCGGCCGGGAAACACGAGCTGAAGTTCAGCAAGGCGGTGTGCTTCAGCGCCTTTGTGGTTATTGTAGTCGCACTGGCGCTGTGGCAGAGCAGGAATTTTGGTTTTCGCGCCGGTCTCTTTCCCTGGTCCATCGGCTTTCCGGTTCTGGGGATCGCCCTGGTCCAGTTGGGAAGGGATCTTTTGGGCGCTGGTGGTCCTCGGTCCGCCGCAAAGATGCTGGAGACGGGTCCCGAGCTTCCCGCAGAGGTGGTTTATCGGCGAACCTGCGCTACCATCGGTTGGATTACCGGCTTTTTTGTCGCCATTTGGCTCCTGGGTTTTTCCCTCGCGATCCCGGTAACCATGATTGCCTATCTCAAGGCCGCTAAGGAGAAATGGCCCATCACGCTTCTCATAGCGCTGATCTCCTGGCTATTCTTCTACGGGCTGTTCATGCACATGCTCCACGTGCCGTTTCCCGACGGCGCGATCTTCACCTGGCTCAACTGGGGCACGGGATAGCAACATGGAGTAATGGAGTGTTGGAGTGTTGGAGTATTGGAGTGTTGGGTTATAAGAATTTGTGTTTTGTTTTAGACATTACTCCATCACTCCGTTACTCCATCACTCCAGTTTTTTATCTTTCATCGCCCGCCATACTTTTTCCGGCGTGAGCGGCAAGTCGTAGAGCCTGACGCCGACGGCGTTGTAGACGGCGTTGCCGATGGCCGGCGCCACGGGGAGGAGTCCTCCCTCGCCCATTCCCTTCGAGCCGAACGGACCGGGGCCGTTTTGATTTTCCAGCAGGACGGTTTCGAACACTTTGGGCACGTCGAGGAAATTCGGCACGCGGTAGTCGATGAGATTGGGGTTTAAGAGCTGGCCGTCCCGGTAAATCATTTCCTCGCTCAACGTGTGGCCGACGGCGAACATCACCGCGCCTTCGTCCTGGCCCTCGCATTGAACCGGATGGATCGCCCGTCCCACGTCCGCGATGGAGACATATTTCAGAAGTTCGATCTTCCCCGTATCGCGGTCCACTTTGACTTCCGCGCCGCCCCAGCCGATTTCCCAGAAAGTCGTGGGCGAGCCGAGCGCCGCTTTCGCGCTCTTGTGATCCTGATACGATCCCTTTCCAATAATCTCTCCGGCGTTGGCGCCGAAGTATTTGGCGATGACCGCGCTATAGGAGATTTTCTTGCCCCTGCGGCTGTGAACGTGGCCGTCCTTGAGAAATAAGTTGGCGACTTTCTCGTTCAACGCTTTGGCGGCCGTCTTCAAAAGCCGCTGCTTGAGCTCGCGCGCGGCGCGCTGCACGCAGAGACCCATGACGACCATCGAGCTGCTCGCGTTGGTTCCCGGATCGTACGGGGTCGTCTCCGTGTCGAGCTGCGCGACGACGACCCGGTCCAGAGTGAGACCAAGCTCCTCCGCCACGACCTGGCTCAGCGCAGTGCGAGAACCTTGCCCGAGCTCGACCGTGCCGGTCAACAAAACCACGCTGCCGTCGGAGATCATCTTGGCCGACGCCGAAGCGAATTTGTAAGTTCCGCCGCCGTCTTTCATGCAGCAGCTAAGCCCTTTCCCGGTGTTACCGTTCGCGCTCTTTCGCTTCCAGCCGATCGCGCGCGCGACGCGGACCAGCCCATCTTTGAGATCGCAATCCACCGGCGTATCTCCCGGCGTATAGAGTTCGCCTTTCTTGAGCAGGTTCTTCAGGCGAAAATCGAGCGCGTCTAGCCCAAGCTTTTCAGCGATGATGTCCATCTGCGACTCGTAGGCCCAGGTGACTTGCAGCGTGCCGAAGCCGCGGAACGCGCCCGCCGGCGCGGTGTTGGTGTAGACCGTGTAGGCGTCGGACTTGACGTGCGGAATTCGGTACGGCCCGAACGCCCGGTAGCCGGCCTTTTGCGTGACGCGCGGCCCGGCGTCGGCGTAGGCGCCGGTCTCCATGTAAATCTCGCATTCGCGCGCAAACAACAGACCGTCCCGGCTGACGCCGGTCTTGATGCGAAAGCGCGCTGGATGGCGCGTGACCGTCTTGAAGCTCTCTTCCACCGACAGCACGATCTTGACCGGCCGGCGCGCCTTCCACGAGAGCGCCGCGGCCAGCGGCTCGGTCTTGACCGACAGCTTGCCGCCGTAGCCGCCGCCGACGTAAGGCACGATCACGCGCACGCGGTTGAGCGGCATCCGAAAAATCTCCGCGATATGCTCGCGCAGCGTAAACGGGTCCTGGCTGGAGGCCCAGAGAGTGATGCGGTCGCTCTCGACGTGAGCGATGATCGCGTGCGGCTCCATCGAGTAGTGCTGCACGCGCGGGAACGTGAATGTGTCCTCGAAGATGTAGGCGGACTTTTTGAATCCTTCGGCGACGTCTCCCCTGTTGTAGCTGAACTGGTAGCAAATATTGGTGCCTTTGAATTTCTCCGGCGCTTGATAGTGATAGCCGTGCAGCTCGCCCCCTGCAGAGGCGCTCTCCTGCACCAGGGGGGCATTGGGCGCCAGCGCGGCTTCCAGATTGTCCACCGCCGGAAGCTCCTCGTACTCCACCTCGATGAGGCCGAGCGCCTCCTCGGCGGTCGCCGCGTCCACCGCCGCCACGCCGGCGACCGGATCGCCGACGTATCGTACCTTGTCCACCGCCACGATCGGCTGGTCTTTGTAAGCGGCGCCGTAATAATAGTCGAGAGCGCCGAGATCCTCTCGCGTAATCACCGACACGACGCCCGAAAGTTTCTCGGCCTTGCGCACGTCTATATTGACCAGCCGCGCATGCGGGTAGGGGCTGCGCAGAATTTTCCCCACGACCATGTTCGGCAGCTCGATATCGACCGTGTAGAGCGCCTTTCCGGACGCCTTGTCTCTTCCGTCTACCCGCGGAAGATTTTTACCGACGACTCTCAGTCCGCTCTTTTTCATAATCAGTTTTTATCTCCGTATTTTTTTCTGAGCCATTCCAGCGCTTCTTCTCTCGTGCGCAGCTCGCCTTCGAGCTGGGCTTCATGAAGCCCTTCGAGAATCTCGTGAAACAGCGGCCCGGGCGAAAAGCCCACGGCGATCAGATCTTTGCCTTTGAGCAGCGGCTCGGGATGAATCTCCTCGTGCTTGAACTCCTCGAGCTTCCGCCGGCAGAAGTCATAGTATTGCAGGTCGCCGTTCGACGCCAACGCATCCAGGCGAGTCAGCTCGAGCAGCTCCTCGATCCCTTCTTCGCCGAGAAAACGCTTCAACGTGCTGACGCGCATCTTCGGCGCCTGCGTGTGGCGCAAATGATTCTTCACCAGATAGGCGACCCGTTCCCAAACGGAGCGGCTGCGCTTGAGCCGCTTCAGGATCTCGATGGCCATCTCCGCGCCTCTTTCGGTGTGGCCGTAGTACGTGATGCGCTTGCCGTGTTTTTCAATACAGACGGGTTTAGCGATATCGTGGAGAAGAGCGCCATAGGCGAGGGTCTCCGATATTTGAGATTTGAGATTTGAGATTTGCTCCAAGATGAGAAGCGTGTGAACGAATACGTCGCCTTCCGGATGATAGTCCGGAGTCTGCTCTACGCCTTTCATCCGCGCCACTTCCGGCAGAACAGCGGGCAAGAGCCCGCTCTCATCCAACAGTTCAAAACCTCTCCGCGCGCCGCCTTCGGTCAACAGGCGCGTGATCTCCTCGCCGATTCTTTCCCACGATACCTGAGTAATCGAGGCGGCCTCTTCCCGGATGGCCCTCAAGGTATTTTCTTCGATCGTAAAGCCGAGACTTCCCGCGAAACGCACGGCGCGGATCATGCGCAAGCGATCTTCCTGAAAGCGCTCGCGCGGTTCGCCGATGGCGCGGATCAGACGGCGGCCGAGATCCTCCCTGCCGCCGACGAGATCGATCAGCCGATCCTCGACCGGATCGTACATCATGCCGTTGATGGTGAAGTCCCGCCGGAGGATGTCCTCCCGCATGCCGGCAAAGCGAACCTCGCTCGGACGGCGGCCGTCGACATACGGTCCGTCCCACCGAAAAGTCGCGACCTCGAAGGAATCCCCGTCAAGCAGGACCAAGATGACCCCGAACTGCGCTCCGACCTCGATCGTTTTCGCAAAGGTTTTTTTGACCGCGTCCGGCTTCGCGCTTGTCGCGATGTCGTAATCCTGCGGCGATTTCGCGAGGAGCATGTCGCGCACACACCCGCCCGCGAGATAGGCTTCGTGGCCTTCTTGCCTAAGGCGCTTCACGATAGAAATGGCTTTTTCCCGTCGCGTCACGGGATAGACCTCGGGATCAACCGTATCGGGAAAAGGAAAGAATGGGAAGTTGCCGGTTAATGAACGGACGGGTTGGCGCCGGAGATGAATTCCTGGACTTTGCCCTGCAGCTCCTGGAAAGTGAACGGCTTGACGATGTAGTCGTTGCATCCCGCGTCTATACAGGTCTTGAGATCGGCGTCCCTGAAGAGCGCGGTCGCAGCCAGGATCGGAATATCCTGAGTTTCCGGATGTGATCGCAGCAGCCGCGTCGCCTCCCGGCCGTCCATGCCGGGCATCATGATATCCATCAGTATGAGTTGAGGCTTTTCCTGGACCGCCTTCTCTACCCCTTCTTTACCGTGCTTGGCGGGAATGGCGGAAAACCCCATCAACTCCATCTGCCAGATCAGGAGCTCCCGCATATCCGGGTGATCTTCCACGACCAGAACCTTTTTCATGCGAAGGGGTAGCCTTTCCTAAAGAGTAACCTGTATGAGAAATGGTTTTACTATAGGCCCTTACCGGTGTCAAGTGGAGTTTTCAGCGCCGCTTTCGTTTGATCGGCGACGACGACGACAATAAGTTTCTCCGGCTGGAGGTAGCGTCTGGCCACGCGCAGCACGTCTTCGCGGCCGACCCGCCGGATAAGCTCCGGATAGCGCTCGGGATAATCCAGGCCCAGGCCGAAAAATTCGACCTGAGAAAGAAACGTCGCCACCTTCCGGTTGGTGTCGAGCCGGAGCGGAAAGCTGCCGATGAGATAATCCTTGGCCGCCTTGAGCTCTTCCTCCGTCGCTCCCTGCTCGCGAATCTTTCGGATCTCTTCGATCGCGATGCGGATGGCATCCCCGGCGCTCTCGTTTTTAGTTTGCATGGAGACCTGGAAGCTGCCGGTGTATTTTTCCGGATCGAAAGCGCTGTAAACCGAATAGGCCAGGCCGCGACGGTTGCGAATCGATTCCATCATGCGGGAGGAAAAGCCTCCGCCGCCGAGAATGTAGTTCATCACCTGAATGGCATAATAATCGGGATGGGACCGCGGCACGCCCTCATGCCCGATGATGATGTTCGCTTGAGTGAGATCCTTGTTGACCTTGATAACGCCAGCCGGGCCGGGGGCCGGCAGCGGCGGCGGTCCCACCGAAGCCCCTCCTTTTTCCCACGGCTGGAAGACCTTGCCGAGTCTCTGCATCATCTCCTCGTGGGAAACGTCTCCCACCACGGTGAGGATCGCGTGATTCGGGCGGTAATATTTCTGGTAAAAGTCGAGCAGGCCGGGGCGATCGACGCGCTTGACGGAGTCCTCGGTTCCCTCCACCGGCCGGCCGTAAGAACTTTTGGGGAAAAGAACCTCGATGAATTTGAGGTGCGCGATGTAGCCGGGCTGCTCTTCGCGCGCCCGGATGGAAGCGAGGATGGATTGTTTCTGCCGGTCCAACTCTTCGGCCGGAAACGTGGAGGCCGTCAGCACTTCGGCGAGCAATTGGAGTCCGGTGTCCAGATCCTTCTTCAACAGAGTCATGCTGACGGTGGCGGCCTCCTCGCCGCACCCCGTGGAGAGCGTAGCCCCCAGATAATCCAGCGTTTCGCTGATCTGGAGCGCCGTGCGGTTCTTGGTCCCGTAGGTCAAAAGCCGGGCCGTGATATTGGCGAGACCGGCCTCGGCTTCGGGCTCAAAGCGCGCGCCGGCATCGATGAGCAGATTGAACGTGACCATCGGGAGCGCCTTCTGCTCCGATGTGATGACCGTGAGCCCGTTTTGAAGAATCGATCTGCGCGGGGAAAGGCGCGCCTCGGAAGAGGAAGGGATAACTGTTACGCCCATCAATAGGAAGATCAAAGCTATTGCAAAATGAAAAATGCAAAACGCAAAAGTCAAAACGTCTTCTCTTCCATTTTTCACTTTGCAGTTTGCAGTTTGCATTTTACTTTGTTTCTTTCGTGGGAACGAGCGTTCCCACCGTGCGGCGGTCCGGGTCGAGATATTTTTTCGCGACTCGAAGAACGTCCGCCGCCGTGACCGCGCGTATTCCCGGCAGATACGCGTTGATGAACTGCCACTTGGCCACCGATTCGAACTGGCCGATTCTCAAAGCCTGCCCGAAAATCGAGTCCTGGCCGAAAACGAATGCGGCTTCCACCTGATTTTTTGCTTTTTCCAGCTCCCTGTCGCTCACCGGTTCCGATCGAATCTGCGCGACCACCTTGTCGATCGCGCTCTCCACCTCGGCCTGCTGCTTGTCCGGCATCACCTGGGCCGTGAAAGAAAAGATCGCCGGCCCTATGGAAACTCCGTCGTAATCGGCGTCCACCCCGGTGGCGATCCGCTTGTTGTAGACCAGATCCTGATACAGACGCGAGCTTCGCCCGCTGGCAAGTATCACCGAGAGGAGATCCAGGGCGAAACCGTCGGAGTTCTGCAAGTTCGGCACGTGATAGTACATCGAGAGCAGCGGCAGCTCCGCTGCTTTCTTAAGCGCGACCCTTCTTTCCCCTTTTTGCGGCGGCTCTTCGAGCGTCACTTTCGGCTGTTCGGCGCCGCGCGCTATCTTGCCGAACTCCTGTTTGATCTTGGCCAGAATTTTCTGCGACTCGAAATCCCCCACGACGACGATGAAAGCGTTGTTGGGAGCGTAATAGGTCTTGTAAAACTGCCGCAGGTCGTCGCCCGAAAGATTCAAAATGTCCGACATCCAGCCGATCACCGGCCGGCGATAAGGATAGACGGTATAAGCGACGGCGCCCATGACCTCGCCCAGCGCCGCTCCCGGCTTGTCTTCGGTGCGCAGCCGCCTCTCCTCCATGACCACCATCTTCTCGGACTCGTAATCGTCGAGCACCGCGTTGGTCATGCGATCGGCCTCGAGCTCGATCTCCACGCCGATCTTATCCCGGCTCATCGTGGCGAAATACACCGTATGGTCCTGCGTCGTGAACGCGTTCGAATTGCCGCCGTTTTGAGCGATGATGCGCGAATACTCCTCGGGCTTCATTTTCTTAGTTCCCTTGAACATCATGTGCTCGAGGAAGTGAGCGAGACCGCTCCTGCCGTCGATCTCGTTCCTCGATCCCACGCGGTACCATACCTGGAACGTGACGACGGCGCTTTTATGGTCTTCGAGCAGGAGGACCTTGAGGCCGTTATCGAGAGCCGCCTCCTGAACCTTGAAGTTCTGGGCCTCGGCGGGCGCGATCGACGAGAGAAACAAGAAAAGGGAGAGGACAAGGAGTCGCATTTTCGATAACATGAATAAAGGAACAAAACCGAAACTGCAAGGGCGCGAGTTGACAGTGCGGACGCGGAGAAATAGGATGACTTTTTCAGGAGATGCGCATGAATGACGTGACCGACATGAGAGGATTCATTCGCCGCCTCGAAGAGATGGGCGAAATCAAGACGCTCGAGGGCGCCGATCTCAAACTCGAGGTCGGAGCGCTGACCGAACGGGCCGCGGAAAAAGAAGGCCCCGCGCTCTTGTTCGGCGGTTTCAAAGATTTTCCGCCGGGCTTTCGCATCGTCTCCAACCTCTTCAGGACTTGCAGGCGAACCGCGCCGGCGATGGGACTCTCCGTCGATCTCAAGGGCATCGAGTTTCTTCACGCGTGGCGAAAAAAACTCGCGGCCTTCAAGCCGGTTCCCACAGAGCAGGTGGAAGGCGGCCCGGTGTGTGAAAATCAGATGGACGAAGATCACGTCGATCTCTACAAATTTCCCACTCCGAGCTGGCACGAGCTCGACGGCGGGCCGTACATCGGAACCGGTTGCGGCGTCATCACCAAAGATCCCGAAACCGGCATGATCAACATCGGTACCTATCGCGTCATGATCCAGAACAAGAACACGGTGTCGGTCAAGATGAACATGGGCAAGCACGGCCGGCTCGCCTTCGAGCGCAGCCGCGCAGCCGGCAAGCCGCTGCCGGTCGCCATAACGCTCGGCCAGGGTCCGAGCGTTTTTCTCGCCGCGCAGATGCCCTTGCCGCCGGACGTGAACGAATATGAGTTCGCCGGATTCCTTCAGGGCGCGCCGGTGCCGGTGGTGCGAGGCGCCGTAACCGGGTTGCCGATACCGGCCAACGCGGAGGTCGTTCTCGAAGGCGAGATGCCGCCGATGAAGGACGAGGAGATGCCGCGCGAGGGGCCGTTCGGCGAGTGGCCGGGATATTTCACGGAAGCCAACGTCGGAGAAACTCCCGTGATGATCGTGAAGCGTGTCTACTATAGAAACGATCCGATTCTTTTAGGCGCGCCGCCGCTCAAGCCGCCGGCCAGCTATCTGCCGATCTCGCTTGGCGCGGCTACGCTGTGGGAGCAATTAGAGAAGGCGGGCATTCCGGAGGTAAAAGGCGTCTGGGGTTTTGTCTACGGCGGCCAGCCGGGACCGTTCACGGTGATTTCGATCAAGCAGCGCTACGCCGGCCATTCGAAGCAGGCGCTGCTCGTCGCCGCCGGAGCGCGCGCCGGCGCCTACGGCGGAAAATTCGTCGTCGTGGTGGACGACGATATCGACATCTCCAATCCGAACGACGTGATCTGGGCGATCGCCACGCGCTGCTACGTGCGCGACGGCATCGACGTCGTCAAAAGCGTGTGGGCCTCGGTGTGCGAGCCGGCGATGCCGCCGGAGGAGCGCTCGCCGAAAGGCTACGTGTCGGACCGCGTGTTGATCGACGCCTGCCGTCCGTACCGCTGGATGGACGAGTTTCCGGCGGTGAACGCCTTCGAGAAGGAATTCAAAGATAAGGTCGAGGCGAAGTGGAAGATCTGACGGCGAACTAAAATGGAAGCGCTGCAAACGTTGAGCCTCGCGATGGGAACGGCCTGGACCTCGGGCATCAACCTCTATGCGACCGTCGCGGTCCTCGGCATCGCGGGCCGCGCGGAGATGATTCAATTGCCGTCGGGCCTGCACGTCCTCATGGATCCCCTGGTAATCGCCGTCGCCTGCATCATGTATGTGATTGAGTTCTTCGTCGACAAAGTGCCGTACGTCGATAGCGCGTGGGATACGCTGCATACTTTCATACGCATTCCCGCCGGGGCGATCCTTGCCGCGCGCTCTTTAGGCCCGACGAATCCGGCGCTGGAGCTGGCCGCGATTCTCGCCGGAGGAACCGTTGCATTGGCCGCGCATGGGACCAAGGCGACGATGCGGCTGGCAATCAACGTGAGCCCGGAACCGTTCAGCAACTGGGCGGCAAGCGTCGGCGAAGACCTCACCGTGCTCGGCGGACTTTGGCTCGCTTTCAACCATCCGGTTGTGATGCTGCTATTGATCGCGGCGTTCCTTGCCCTGGCGGTCTGGCTGATTCCGAAACTGTTTCACCTGGCCAAGCGCGGATTTCAAATGCTGCGCAGCCGGCTCGGCGGAAAACCGGCGCCCGGAGCGACGTAGGACGTTCATGAGGTCCTCCGTTCACCCTTCGACAGGCTCAGGGCGAACGGAGAAATGTTAATACTTTGAGATTACCGTTCGTGCTGAGCTTTGTCGAAGCACGAATCACGTTTCAGCACCCTGCTAAAGCTCTCTGCGAAATGAAAGACGAAAAGATCAGCAGTTATCCGCCCGTCCCGCTGACACTGGAAGGGTCGTACATCCTTCATCAGATGTTTCGCATCCGCTGGCCGGCGTGGAAGGGACTCGACAAAGATTCGCGCGGAGACGCCGTCGAGGAAGCTGCGTCCCTGGCGGCCGCGATGGAGCAAGGGAAGGACGAGTCCAGCGCGCTCTTTTCCGTGCTCGGGCACAAAGGCGATCTATTAATCGTTCACTTCCGCCGGACGCTCGAAGCGTTGAACAGCGCGGAGCTGAGTGTCGTCAATCTCAAGCTCGCGGAATTTTTGGAGCCGACGACCTCTTATCTGTCGGTCGTTGAGATGGGGCTTTATGAAGCGACCGTGCGTCTGTATGACGGCCTGAAGCAAAAAGGGATTCAGCCCGGCTCGCCCGAGTGGACCCAGGCGGTGGATGCGGAACTGGCGAATCAAAAGAAAATGGCGGCGCCGCGGCTCTGGCCGCCGATCCCGGCGCGCCGCTACGTCTGCTTTTACCCGATGAACAAACTGCGCGGCGAGATCAAAAACTGGTACTCGGCGCCGATCGCCGAGCGGCAGAAGATGATGGCCGATCACGGCGTGCTCGGCAGGAAATACGCCGGCCAGGTGACGCAGATAATTTCCGGCTCGATCGGCTTCGACGATTGGGAATGGGGCGTGGATCTATTCGCCGACGATCCGCTGGTCTTCAAGAAACTCGTTTACGAGATGCGCTTCGACGAGGCCAGCGCCGTTTACGGGCAGTTCGGCGCATTCTACGTCGGCATCCGGTTTCCCGTGGCGAAGCTCGCCACTTTTCTCGACGGTAAAAATCCTACGGTAAACACGTCTTAGCATGTCATTCCCGTGAAAACGGGAATCCAGTAGGAGGGCGCGATGAATCGCGCCCCTACATAATCCTGGACTCCCGCTTTCGCGGGAGTGACGATTCCTTAATTGACCGGTTAGTTTTAACGAGCCGCGTCGAGCCAATCCTCGTGCAGGTCCACCCGGAGCTTGTCTGGACTCGCTCCACCGAAAACATCCTTCACGTCGAACACTACGGTATAGAGCGGCGGATACAACCCGCGATGGTCGCGCAGGTTGCTGATGACGCCGTGAACGTCGGTAATCACGCCCCGCTTGCCGCGGATATATTTCGGCGTCCGCGGGTTGCCGCTGGGATTTTCCTGCTTCACGACGACCCGATCGCCGACCTTAAAACTGCCTGGCTCAGTTTCCATTAAACAACTCCACTCTGTAACCTATACACGCGCTAACGTCTCTTCCTTCGTGTGCTTCGTGTCCTTCGTGGTCAAAAAGCTTATCACCACGAAGAGCTTAGCGCAGCTACGCCGCAACCAAAGCAGAAACAGACATTTCACCACGAAGGTCACGAAGAGCACGAAGTTTAAAAGTTATAAAAATTACGAATCCTTCGTGGCCTTCGTGCACTTCGTGGTGAGATCGTATTTTCTCGTCGATACAGCAACTTAGGTTTTGTGCGCAAGAAAATTTGCGCAAAGCGCTAAAACTTTCAGGCATAGTATTACGAAGGCGACGAAGTTTTTAGAACTCGCTGCCAAGGAACCGCCTCAATAGTCTCTCGGCCTAGGTTTCGCATGACCCCATTCGGTTTCTTTTAGCTTTCCAACTTGAGCGGGTTCGATCGCCTCGCCGGCGCCGATCAGGCTGTCGATCGTCACCAACTTCGCCAACTGCTCCTCTTTCATTCCCTCGGTTCCTTTCGGCCTTCTCGGAATGACCATGTAGCGCACGTCCGATGTGCTGTCGTGCACTCTAACTTCCATTTTGGAAGGAAGCTCCAGCTTGAACATTTCTTCGAGGATCGCGCGCGGGTCGGCGACGATTCGCTTCTTGTAGATGTCCTGCTTGTACCACCATGGCGTGTCGCCCAGGAGATCGTAGGGATAGCAGGAGCAGAGCGTGCAAACGATGACGTTGTGAACCGATTCCGTGTTCTCCAACACGCCCAATTTTCCGACCCGGCCGGGAGGAATGCCGAGCTCCCGGAGCGCCGGGCGCCCCTGTGAAATTAATTTGTTTTTAAAATCGGGATCGATCCAGCAGCGGGCGACGATCTTTCCGCCGTGCCATGGTCCGGCGCTCTTCTGCGCCTCGCGATTATTGTTCAGCAGGTCTTCGCGCAAGATTCCCTTCTGAATCAGCGCGCCGGCGAGCACCTCGAGCACCCTCCTGTTCTTCGTTACGTCCTCAGTCAACCTCCGCACGCGCTCATCGAGCGTGCCTTTGTACTCTCGATGCGTCAGGCGGAAAAATTCGTTGTAGTCGCCCCGCTCCACCCTGCCGTCTTCCGTCACCACATCGACGGCGTCCCCTATGGCGGACGTGATCAGCCCGATCTCTCTCACGTAATCGTCGAGACCGTCTTCCAGCGCGCGGACACGCGTCTCCAAATCTTGTTCTTGTCCTTTGCCCTGGCCCGAATCGCCGGCTTTCGCAGACGAAACGGTGGCCGCGTTAAAAAGATCGGTAAAGTCTATGAATCCTCTTCGCAGCAACGTGAAGATGCGCGGCTCGATCCGCTTGGCCCGGTAATATTCCAGGTCCTCTTCCACCGCCCGTACGTGCGCCTCGAAATCGTGCATGTGGCTATCGGACATGAGCAGGTCTCCTTGTCACGAAGTTTAGCTTCTGCCTCACGTAATATGTCAAAGGAAGAGTTATTTCAAACCTGAACTGCCGCGATGACGAGGATATCGACCCTGTAGTAACCCAATATTGCACGACGAGATCCGCGACCGCGGCCTGTGCTATCTCAAGCTCGAACGCTTTTCAGAAGCGATCGACGACCTGGAGACTTATCTCAGGCTCGCGCCGGACGCGGAGGATACCGATGAGATAGGGGAGCAAATTATGGTCCTAAAAAAAGGATCCGTACGACTCCACTAAGAAGAGGCCGCTCAAATTCGTCAAGGAGAAACATCTCCCCCGCGCTGGTGGACGTGGTGTCGGAGCCGCGCTAGGGCGGTTTCTATATACGATATCTGCCCCCCGCGCGGAATTGATTCCGAAAGTTTGATGGATTACAATTGTAGGGCGTGAAAGACATGTGAGCCGGACCGAGGTAATGGCGAAGCTTGAGGACCTGAGATCCGTGGAAGGAGGCTCATCGTATGAGTGAGCTGATGACAGTGGTAGAAGCGGATAAGCTTTACGAAGGTTATGGCAAAACTCTGGAAAAGGATCATCGCGGGGAGTACGCGGCGATCAGCCGGGACGGACGGGTGGTTGTGGGGAAGGACGATAACGAGGTCGTGGCTCGGGCTATCCGCGAACTAGGCAGCGGCAGCTTTGTCCTCTACAGAGTCGGTTATGAGTATGTGTACAAAATCAGGTTTGTGAAATGCTCGTCAGCAGCGACTATCCCTATCTCCAGGTAAGGGTAACTGTTCGCGCACATAGCCTCGTGTATCGGGCGCTGCTCGATACCGGATTTGATGGATATTTGGTCCTTCCCGAAGACCTGGAGACTCAACTTGGCGCTCCGGAGTTTCAGGTCAAAACCCGCCTGGCTGATGGCTCTGAGAGTATCCGGCCCCACTACCACGGTGGTGTTGAGGTGGTTGGCCTAAGCTTAGTGTTCCTCGCGCCGCTCACTCTCTTGGGCGACGAGTGCCTGATAGGACAAGGCATCATACGCCAACTGAAAATAACGTTCGATCACGGCAAGGAGGTTGTAGTTGAGCCGTAAACTTTTAGAACAGAAGGACCGGCGGGACAAAGAGCCGTATCCTACAACCGCATTTGACGCGCTGAGAAAGGAGATCCTCTCCAAGCACCCTGAACTCGGGAAGGAGAGCCCGGAGCAAGCGCGCCGAGAATTTGAGCGCATCACAAAAAAGATGAGACGGCATCTTCCTTTTAAAACCTGGCGGGAGATGGACAGGTTCGCGAAGGGAGATCGCTATGGTTTTGCTCGATAGCAACATCTTCTCCTCTCGGACCTGCCTTCCTGTCCATACGCCTACGGCCTTCCTGCGGCAGCGACAGAGACTAAAACGGTCTTAAACCTTCAGGGCCGACCGATAAGCTGTCCGAGGTCCGACCCGCCATCGAGCGAGCGCCCAAATTCGTCAAGGAGAAAAATCTCCCCGCGCTCGTCGATGTGATCTTGGAACCGCGGTGAGGGTTGAACTTGATAGAGCCAGGTTGGGATTTTATTTGCCATGAAGTTGCGTCGTCCAGAGCTCCGCAAATCGAAGGCCAACCGGCATACCAACCTCCCGCGTCTAAGCGCTAGGGCTGATCCAGTACGAAGATGCCGCCGGCGTGGGCATTACGGAACTTCCCATTACAGCCGAAAAGGTTCTTGCCGGACTCAAAGCGAAGCAGCGCTAACCTTCCGTCCCCTGGGATATCGCTTGACTTCCCACCGGGCAGCCTGCTAGGAATTTTTTATGGGTGTATTCCACATCAACTGTACGGTTTTGAATCTGAAATCGCCTTCCAAGCAGGTCGCGCTTAGGCGGCTCTTGGTAGATACCGGCTCGGAGTTTACCTGGATTCCGGCCGATAAGCTTTCGGAGGCAGAGATAGCGGTTCGCAAGAAAGACGTGGCCTTCCAACTGGCCAATGGCCAGATCGTCACGCGCGATGTGGGATACGCAATTATTCAAGTGAATGGATTTGAGACCGTGGATGAGGTTGTGTTTGCCCAGCCCGGTGATTTGCGACTACTCGGCTCACGAACACTCGAAGGCTTCGGCGCCAGTGTAGATGCCAGAGGGAAGAGGCTTGTAGCCGCGGGCCCACAACCGGCTGCCGTAACTTTACGACTCAGCTCTGCAACTTTGCAATCCTGTCACCGTGGACCTGTCAACACCCAAGAGCGGACATGACCCCTTCTCCCGCCTACGGCTTTCTTGCGGCAGCGCCGAAAATCAAAAGGGTCCTAACATCCCAATCCGGCGCGACCCGTTGCCAGTTGACGTGATCGCCTCAGGAGATCCGCCACCGCGGGCTGCTCTATCTCAAGCTCGAACGTTTTTCAGAAGCGGTCGACGACCTGGAGACTTATCTCAGGCTCGCGCCGGACGCCGCCGACGCCGAGGAAATATTGGAGCAGGTGGAAACCCTGAGACGACGCGTGGAGAGGATTCACTAAGTGAGGTGGGCAGCGCAGGAGACTTACCGATATAGCGACTGGACATTCCGCTAAAGTATGATTATCATACCTCCGTGGAATCGACCGCGACAACCGTTTTGCCCCGCGCCGCGGCGGCAGCCGTCGAGCGCGCCCTGCGCGTTGCTCCAGTGGTTGTCCTGTTGGGCGCCCGGCAAACCGGCAAGACCACGCTGGTTCGCTCGCTCCCCCAGCTCGCAGACCGCCCATACCTCACGCTTGACGACTTCGACCTACGCGCGCAGGCCGAAGTCGATCCCGATTCGGTAGTAGGACGCGCGCCGGCCCTCGTGCTCGACGAGGTGCAGCGCTCGCGCGATCTGCTGATTGCGGTCAAGCGAGCGGTGGACCGAGACCGCCCGCGCAAACCCGGCCGCTTCGTCCTTACCGGATCGGCAAACCTTCTGATGATGGAGCGCATCGGCGAGACGCTGGCCGGACGCGCGGTCTATGTAACGCTCTGGCCGTTCACGCGCCGCGAACGCTTCGGTCTCGGACGCGCCGGCGCCTGGAGCGAGCTTCTCGGCGCGCGCTTTGCCAAGTGGCGCGAAGTGTTGGCCGCTCACGCGGGGCCGCCGGAAGACTGGCGCGACGCGGCGCGCCTGGGCGGATTTCCCGTCCCCGCGCACGAGCTTGCCGACGACGAGGCGCGCGCTCTCTGGTTTTCGGGTTACGTGCAGACCTATCTCGAGCGCGACCTGCAAGCCTTGCGCGCGGTGGAGAATCTGGCCGACTTCCGGCGCCTGATGCGCGCAGCTTGCCTGCGCATCGGCGGCCTCCTCAATCAAACCGAACTCGGCCGCGACGCGGGCATTTCCCAGCCTCAGGCGCAGCGCTTCATGAACGTCATCGAGGCGAGTTATCAGGCGATCCGGCTGCCCTCATACTCGATCAAACGCACGCGGCGACTTATCAAGGCGCCCAAACTCTACTGGGGCGACAGCGCGCTCGCGCTTCATCTCGGCGGCGAGACCGAGCCGCGCGGCGCGCATCTCGAAAACCTGGTGCTTACGGATCTCTTAGCCTGGCGCGACGTGCAGGCGCGCCGCCCGGAAATACTTTACTGGCGCACCGCCGCCGGGCAGGAAGTGGACTTTGTGGTCGAGACGCCGAAGCGCCTGCTGCCTATCGAAGTTAAGGCCGCGGTCCGTGCCATGCCGGCCGATGCCAAGGGACTGGAGACATTCCTGGACGAATACGCCGATGCCGCCGACGGCGCGCTGCTGCTCTACGGCGGCACGGAGACTTTCCCGCTAAGCAAGCGCGTGCTGGCTGCGCCTTGGTGGGCGGTGTGTTGAAGATGCACGACGAATTCTGAATATCGCGGTAATCTCAGGTCGCCCCGCTGTTGCACCGGCCAAGCGGCTGGCCGAATCGTAAATTAATCGTCAGCCACATTGCCGCGACGATTCTCGAACGCATGCTCGATAATCTAAAAGCGATCTACGCCCGGCAGGGGAACTATCCCAAAGCTCTCTCGGTGGCGGAGCGCCTGGTGATTCTAGACCCGATTTCGGCCGACGAAATCCGCGATCGCGGCCTGCTCTATCTCAAGCTCGAACGCTTTTCAGAAGCGGTTGACGATCTGGAGACCTATCTCAGACTCACACCCGATGCCGCCGATGCCGAAGAAATATTGGAGCAGGTAGCCGGCCTGAAGCGCCGGGTGGCGACGGTTCACTAAGGAAATGGCGGTGGTCTTCCAGCCTTAACCAACGAAAATAGGTCATCTGGATGCGTTGACAAGGGGGGTTATACTTCTTGCCGAGACAAGTGAAACGCAATATTATAAGGAACAATAAGAACTTGCTTGCGCGAGAGTGGCCCAACCCCTGAATGGGCGAAAGGAGAAAAGTCAATCCATGACTTACAGAGGCGTTGCCAAGGGAAAGATAATCGAGTTGGAAGGAGACGTGGCGCTCCCCGAAGGGACGCGCGTCAGCGTCGTCCCTGAACAACATCCGACAATCGTAACCCTCAAGGAGTGGTTACAGGACGCCCGTCGGCTCAGAGCACAACTCCCTAAGACCAGCGATTCGGTGGACATCCTTCGACAGATGCGGGAGGTGCGATCCGGCCAATGAGCCCGGCGATGGAAATTTGCGTCGATGCCAGCCTGGCGGTGAAGGTGGTTGTCACAGAGTGGGACAGCGACAAAGCCGACGCGTTGTTTGACCAATGGGCGAATGAAGGCAAGCAGCTTATCGCTCCTGTGTTCTTTGAGGTTGAGACCGACAGCATCCTGAGGCAAAAGGCGGCTGTTCGTAAAGAATTGACTCCGGAACAGGCTGGCGCTGCTTTCGGCAAGCTGAGGGCACTGCCGATCCAGCAGGTTTCAGAACCGGCTCAGAGGCAAAGGGCGTGGGAAATCGCTACCGATTTTGGTCTTACGACCGTGTATGATGCGACTTATCTGGCCTTGGCGGAACTACGGGGTTGCGAGTTTTGGACGGCCGATGAGCGATTGTTTAACGCAGTAAAAGACAAATTTTCCTTTGTGAAATGGTTAGGACTCTACGTGCCGAAGACAAGTTCTCCTATTTAGAATAGAGAACTGGGTGAGACAGAAACTCTTCAGGACCTTGCTTACGCAGCCACCTCGATCCTCGTTTCCAACCTAACCAAAGAGATCTTTTCCTCCTTGCGTATCGGCGATATTCGTCCGGCGATCGAGCGGGCGCTCAAGTTCGTTCAAGAGATCCGCGACCACGGGCTGCTCTATCTCAAGCTCGAACGCTTTTCAGAAGCGGTCGATGACCAGGAGACTTATCTCAGGCTCGCGCCCGACGCCGCCGACGCCGAGGAAATTTTGGAGCAGGTTTTAGCTCTCAAAAAGCGCCCGGCACAGGTGCACTGAAGCAGCGCGGATCGATCTACAGCGGCTCATCCCCCCTTTTTAAATTTCTCCACTAAGCCAATTACCAATTACCCGCATAAACGCTGCTCCAAATTTGGGCTTGTTATCGCACCGCAAGATCAAGTAAAATGTCGAAAAATTGAGGCCTTACATTCTCGAACGCGCGTGACATAAACAACACATGAATCCGCTTAAGAAACTCTGTGTTCCAAGGGAAACCGTCTTTGACATTTCCAAGCGGGACACCGTGCTGAATCTTACCCATCTGGTCGATGGGAAGATCGAGGGCAATGCCTTTTTCGATGAGAACCATGTGACCGATGGTATGCGGACGCTACTTCTGGAGGCGTTCCGGCGCCTTCAGGGGAAATCTGACCAAGCGGTATTTAAGCTCACACAGGCTATGGGTGGCGGTAAAACGCATAACCTTATCGCTCTGGGAATGCTGGCCAAACAACCCGAGCACCGCTCCCAAGTGCTCTCGGGATTACCCACCGGCAAGGAGCTACCGACCGTTCGTGTCGTCGCTTTCTCCGGACGCGAAACTGACGTGCCCCATGGGATATGGGGCGAGATTGCGCGCCAAATCGGCAAGTTCGACGCTTTCAAAGACTATTATCAGCCGCTTAAGGCTCCGGGCCGCACCGCCTGGACCAACCTTCTCAAGGGACAGCCGACGCTCATTCTCCTCGACGAACTTCCTGCTTATCTGGACAATGCTAAGTCAATCTCCGTTGGGAACTCTGATCTCGCCAAGGTCACCGCCACCGCGCTGACGAATCTTTTTGAGGCGGCGGCTGAGAGCGAGCTGCCAAATGTGTGTGTTGTCTTGACGGACCTGGTCGGGACTTACGCGGAGGCCAGTGCTCAGATTCAAACCGTCCTTGAACAACTCCAAGCTGAGGCTCAGCGCCACGCGATGAACCTTACGCCGGTGCAAATAAACACTGACGAGTTCTATCACATTTTGCGCAAGCGTCTTTTTAAGTCCTTGCCAAAGGATAATGAAGTTGAGGAAGTCGCGCAGGGATACGCCAAGGCGGTCCGCGAGGCTAGGCAGATGGATATCACCGCTCAGTCTCCGGAGCAGTTCGGCCAGCTCGTTAGCTCCAGTTATCCCTTTCACCCAGCGATCAAGGATCTCTACGCGAGATTTCGTGAGAACCCCGGCTTCCAGCAAACTCGCGCGCTCATACGCCTCATGCGCATAATCGCGGCCCGACTCTGGCAATCCGGCGAGGCCGACAAGAAATACCTTATATCGGTTCAGGATCTCGACCTGAACGATGCTGAGACGCTGTCGGAAATCCGCCAGATCAATTCTACTCTAGAGAACGCCATCTCCCACGATATCGCTTCACAGGGTCAGTCCGTTGCCGAGGTGATGGATACGAATTTGGGAGGCACCGATGCCCAGGATGCGTGCCGACTCTTATTCGTTGCTTCTCTACCAAACGTACCCAATGCGGTCCTCGGTCTTTCCATCCCGGAACTCATCGCCTATCTTTGCGCACCGGGTCGCAACCTGACGAAGCTTAAGGGTGATGTCCTCGAAAAACTCGCCACCGCCGCCTGGTATCTCCACTCCAACCGTGACGGCAAGCTGTTTTTCAAAAACGTCGAGAATCTAAATGCCAAGTTGGAATCGCTTGCCCGCACTTACGTACGTGAGCAATCGCTGAAAGAGCTGCGTCAACGTCTCTCAGAGTTGTTCAAGCCGGTTAACAATTGGTGCTTCCAGGAAGTTCTTCCGCTTCCCGCCATCGATGAAATCGACCTCACAGCGGAGAAAGTATCCCTGGTTATCTCTGAGCCATACGTTGGTCAGGGTTTGAATCCGCAGCTCAAACAGTTTTGGGAGCAAACGACCTACAAGAACCGAGTCGCTTTCCTCACCGGCTCACGTAACACCTTCGACAGCCTCATAGAAAGCGCGAAGCGCCTCAAGGCGATTCAGCACATCATGGATGAGATGGAAGCCGATAAAGTTCCAGCGTCCGACCCTCAGTTCAAGCAAGCCGACGAGCTTCGTGACCGTATTCTCGGGCAATTCCTGTCTGCCGTGAAGGAAACCTTCACGACACTGTATTACCCCACCAAACAGGGAGATAAGGACGTTCTTAATGCTGCCGACTTCTTAATGAAGTTTGAGAGCAATAAATACAATGGCGAGGACCAAGTCCTGCAGGTACTTAAAGAAAAGCAGAAATACACCGACGATGTTTCCAGTGACATTTTCCGTAGGAAAGTCGAACAGCGCCTTTTCACCACCCCGGTCATGCTTTGGTCCGAAATTAAAAAACGCGCAGCGATGAACTGTCAATGGCCATGGCATCGACGGGATGCTCTGGATGCGCTCAAAGACGATCTCACGCACAAAGAAATGTGGCGCGAGGACGGCTCCGGGTATGTAGATCGATCGCCGCCTGCGCAAAAAACCACAGCGGTGCTTTACCAGGAACGTGCTCGTGACGAAGATACCGGCCGAGTGGAGCTCAAAGTTCAGCCGATTAACGGAGACATCGTTTATGCCGAGGTCGGTGGCGAGGCTACGACGGCTTCCCAAAAGGTTGAGAACGGTCTGTACGTTACGGATGAAATGGAAGTATCCTTTCTGGCAGTCGATTCCACTGGCACCCATCCTACTGGTTCTACCGCCACATGGAACAACCGTGTCACGCTAAAGCGACGCCTATATGCGGGCAACAAGGGCGACAAGATGCTTGAGCTTAAAGCCGCGCCGAGCAAAGCGAGTAGAACTGAGATTCGCTATACTACTGATGGCTCTGACCCAAAGCTTTCCGGCGGCATCTATGACGGTCCTGTTGCTATCCCCAAAGGCTCACCTATTGTTCTTGCGTTTGCAGAGTGTCAGGGAGTTCAGTCCGAGGTGCTCAAGATCGCGATCGATTGGAGCAAGACTGACGGCGAGCGGCCCATTGACCCGGCCAAGCCTGCAATTTGGCGCAAGCCGATTGAATACCAATTAACCCTCCAATCCTATGAGTTTATGGAGCGGCTGAAACGTCACGAAGCTAGGATCAGTGGTGTGCGCATCAGCGTGACGGGCGACCGCTGGGCCGAGTTGACCCTGGATGAACGGGTTGAGCTGGATGGCGCCCAAGTTACCGATGCTGTTGAGACACTTCGCCGTCTGCCGGTTACCGGCAGTGGTCAGGTGCAAATCAGTGCAGCAGCTATCCACTTTACCACCGGCCAGCGTCTGCTAGACTGGCTCAATGAGTCAAAAGAAGACGCGAAGCCCGGTGAAGTCAAACAATGAGTGCCAAGACGTCAAATCCAGAACGTGAGCTACTATCGAGCGGTTTCGGATTCGATCCGGCGGAATCAGCAGCCCATTTCCTTGTGCACATCCCGGCCGGCTCAACGCTGCCCGTCGATATCAGTGAGCACTTATCTTGGAATCCTGAACGGGTCGCCGAGTCCGTTCATCTCGGTATGGAACGCGAGGATGGCCAGGTACGCTGCCGGCTCGCTCGCGCCAAATGGAACGAGATTGCGGAAACATTGCGTGCCGAATTCAACGTGCGCCTACGAAAAACAGGGCGTAAACCTGGTAAATGGAAATCTGGGTTTAACGCTGTGAGCCGTACTCTGGGCAAGGAGCTAGCGTTGCTGACGTGGGCCATCGAAGATGCCGATCCTGCCTTGATAGGAACTGCCATCGCCAACTGGCAAGGTCTCCAGCCTGAAGAGCGCTGGTGGCTTTACACCATGACTGCCGCCGCAACCGGTAACTGCGTAACCGGACGCAACAGGGGATGGCGCAAAGCGGTTCGTTACGCACTTACAGAAAACCCGGTGACGGGTCGCATTGGAGACCGAGCGATTATTCCGGAGTTCTTTCGGCTCGTGAGCGAAGGTTTTCCCGGAGAAGCTAGTCCTTCCTTTGAAGACACAGGCACGGAAAATAGGATCTCGACCTCAGCAAGGCACCGCTCCCGCAGAACATGAGTATCTCCGAATCTGTTCGCTCTGATCCATCCTTGAAAGAAACTTACCAACCTTCCCCGGCGAAAATTATCGGGGACCTCTGTTTCATCGAGACGCAGTTTCCAGTCTCGAAAATGTCAAAGGAAAGCTATGCCGAGCGCACGGCAAAGCAGAGCCAGACACTCACGGGCTTAGGCAAGTGGTGGGGCCGCAAGCCACTCGTCCTTTGTCGCGCCACGATTCTGGGCTTACTGCTCCCTGCCACTGATAATCCGCAAAAGGACCGCGAAGTCTTCCTACGGCTCATGACGATGGACGACGACGGAATGCTTCGCCGCAAGTCGGTCAACATCGGGGCTACCGAACTGTTCAAGCGTCTTCCACCTGTCGATCGGACTCGTTACTTTGAATCCGGTTCAACTGGAGAAAAGGCCAAGCTGAAGCCCGGCCTCTCGTCCGCAGAGAAGCAAGAACTCCAGAAAAGAGTGTTCCTCAGCCTCTCTTACGACGAGCGGCTAGAATACTGTGATCGCCCCGAGCAGATTGACGGGCCTTCGCCCGAGTCGTGGATGGTGATTAACGCACACCTCGGAACAAATGCTTCTTCCCTGTCGGAACTCGTCGTAGAGTTAGGTAAACGCCGCTTTGGCCACGTGCCGCGTGTCGGCGACTCTTTTTCCGGTGGCGGGTCGATTCCTTTTGAGGCTGCCCGTTTGGGCTGCGAAGCTTATGGCAGCGACCTGAATCCCGTGGCTGCGATGCTTACTTGGGCCTCGCTCAACATCGTGGGAGGAGGCGAGAAGGTTGCGCAGGAAGTCCAGAAGGCTCAGCGTGAGGTTTACGAGGCTGTGGATCGCCAGATCACCGAGTGGGGCATCGAGCATCGTGAACCTGATCCGAAGACGGATCGTCGCTGGCGGGCCGACGCCTATCTTTACTGCACGGAAGCAACTTGTCCGGAATGTGGATGGCGGGTGCCAATGGCTCCCAGTTGGGTAATTGGACATGGAACCAAAACGATTGCGCGGCTTATCCCCGATAAGGCTGGAAAACGTTTCGATTTCGAGATTCGATCGGGTGTTTCGGCAGCACAACTTGATGCCGCGACTGACGCGGGTACCGCGAAGGATTCCCAGTTGATCTGTCCAAATCCCGAGTGCAAAGGGCATACCCCAATCAAAGTCATTCGCGGCGACGGGCGCGGCACCTTTGGCGAGAACAAAAGCTTGCTGCGCGCTTGGGAAAACCGAGACATTGTACCTCGAGAAAACGACAGTTTTGGTGAACGCCTCTACTGCATCCGCTGGGTAGATACATGGACCGAAGTAAATAGAGCCCGCGTCGAAAAGATTTGTAGCGAGCGCCATTATCTTGCTACAACTGAAGCTGACTTAAAGACGGAGAGACGAGTTCTTGAGTTGCTCATGCAGCGTTTCGGGGAGTGGCAGGAGAGGGGATTTATTCCGAGCCGAAAGATTGAGCCTGGATATAATACTGACCAACCGATTCGTGAGCGCGGGTGGACATATTGGCACCATCTCTACACGCCGCGACAGTTGCTCGTGAATGGACTGTTGGGTGAGCAAACAGCGTTGGCACGCCTATCCAAGGCATGCAAGATAGCATTGACACTTGGCGTTGGAAGATGTGCAGATTGGGGATCTCGCCTTTGCAGGTGGGATTCGAGTCCAGCTAATGAAAAGTCGACACAAACGTACAGCAATCAAGCGCTAAACACGCTGGCCAATTTCGGTGTTCGTCCACTAACTGCGTTAGACACGACGTGGTTCGCATATATCGCACGAGCACCGATCAAAGGTTCAACTTCGGTTCTCGTCTGTGACGCGCGCGGTGTGGAGCAATCCTGCGACCTTTGGATAACGGATCCCCCGTATGCTGATGCCGTAAACTATGAAGAAATATCTGAGCTGTTTCTAACTTGGTATGCGGGGCGAATACCGGACTTTTTCCCCGGCTGGTATTCTGACTCAAAGCGAGCGTTGGCAGTCAAAGGGAGCGAGGATAATTTCAGAAGAACAATGGTCGAGTGCTACTGCCGACTGTCTGAAAAGATGCCAGATGATGGCCTCCAAGTCGTCATGTTCACGCACCAGGATGCGGGCGTTTGGGCGGACCTTGCGCTTATCCTGTGGGCGGCAGGTTTACGCGTCTGCAGCGCGTGGTGCATCGCCACTGAGACAACGTCGGACTTGAAAGCAGGAAACTACGTGCAAGGCACTGTCCTGCTCGTATTGCGGAAGCAGACGACTGAGGAGACAGCCTTCCTCGACGAAGTCTACCAAGAAGTAGAGACTGAGGTGCGCCGTCAATTAGATACCATGCGCGATCTAGATGACGCGAAGGACCCAAATTTCTCCGATACAGATTACCAGCTTGCGGCCTATGCAGCCGCTCTGCGTATATTGACTGCCAAGAAGATTGAAGAAATCGATGTTACTTACGAACTTAGCAAAATCCCTAAGAAGGGTGAGAAGTCGCCAGTGGAAGAACTCATCGAGCGCGCGGTCAAAATCGCTTGTGACCATCTCGTCCCGAAAGGTATCGACACGCACTTGTGGAAATCACTGACTGCCATGGAGCGGCTGTATATCAAGGGGCTGGAGTTGGAGAGCCACGGCGAGTATCGCACCGGAGTTTATCAGGAACTCGCACGAGGCTTCGGTGTGGGGGAATATAAGTCCCTGCTCGCCAGCTCGAAGGCCAATGAAACGCGGCTCAAAACCGCTACGGAGTTTGGTCGGAAAGAAATGGGTGATATTGACACTCGCATAACTAATGGATATCCATTGTAGAATTTGCTATCTTATGG
>CAYOJC010000027.1:0-50161 GCA_964404195.1 uncultured Syntrophobacteraceae bacterium | reverse complement strand
GCAAAAACCGGTGATCAATGTCAAGACTGTATTGATTGTTATGTCTGACCCCGTTTCCCCCGTTTCTGAATGGGTAGCGATCTTCGACAATTGGGTCTACGTCCGAAACATAAAAATGCACCGCGCCGAGCAAGCATACCCCGCCCAAAGATAATCCCACTTTAGCGGCTCGTTCATGTAGAGCACGGCGAATGGCGCGAAGACCGAGAGCGTGGTCACTTCCTGCATAACCTTGAGCTGTGAAAGGCTCAGTTGCGTATGACCGATGCGGTTGGCAGGGACCTGAATTAGGTATTCGAAGCAGGCGATGCCGCGTCGTTGGGGCGGGTTTCGATCGGTAACGTTGCTCGGTAGTCAGCTTGCCTTTGCTTTCGCCATGTCCCACTGTGCCTGGAGCCCGAGCTTCTCGGCCCAATGCTCGATGTAGGCAGTGTCGAGGTCGTGTCCCTGAGTTCGGATGATTCCCGCTGCATCCTCGATCTGACGTTCCGATTCGGCAAGTTTCGCCCACTCTAGCTTGGATATCAGAACATCTTCGGGCGAGGCGACGAATACGGTTGTTCCCAAAACGTTAGCCGGCGTGCGGCGATCGAATTCAATCCGGCTAAAGTCGCGTGGTTTCTTCACGATGAAATCGATTTTCCACCCAGAGGCAAAGTCAATGACATTAAAAAGGGAAGAGCGCCGGTAGGCGTCGAATGCTGCGTCGCGGCTAACATAATACTGATCTTCGGGAAAGTTTTTTAGAAGTGCTTCAAGACTCGCTGGATTTGGAGCGATTACCAAGTCGATATCTTGGGTCGCACGGGGCATGCCATGTAGTGAGCTGGCGAAAGAGCCCGTCAGCATGTAAGGGATGCTCGCCGCATCGAGGAAGTTAATAATCCGACGAATTACGTCATCAACCGTTTCGCCGGACGCCATACAGTTCCCAGGTAAGCCAGTCGCGAGTTGCCGACTCGTCGAACTCAGGATGCTTGGAACGAATACGAGCGCGGGCCAGGTCTCGAACGGTCTCGCTCATCTGACACGCGAGTTGCAGGCGGCGCGGTCCGCGGAGCGCGCGATGTATCTCGGTCTGAACGTGGGCGGCTTCGGCTGACGTGTCTAGCGGCATGATTTCGTCACGCTAGCATGCTGGGCACGCTAAGACCAGAGATTTGCGAATGTGTTTCTGGGTTCCGGGGACATAGTACTAATTTTCAGGAAGCCCCTTCGATCCAGGTCCTCGCTT
The DNA here is from genome assembly GCA_964404195.1 of uncultured Syntrophobacteraceae bacterium. Taxonomy (GTDB): domain Bacteria; phylum Desulfobacterota; class Binatia; order UBA9968; family UBA9968; genus JAJPJQ01. Next base: position 48,927 of record CAYOJC010000027.1, on the reverse strand, counting down.
GCCTAAGCTGAGAGGCCGTATCGCTGTTGAAGATGGGGATTGAGTGTACGCCCCACTGCGTTACATGACGTGGATAACCAGGCGCCGCGAGTCTGGAAATCCGAGCCATGGGTGAAGCGTATTAAATTACCTGCGAAGCCGTCAAGAAGAATTTATTATTGTGTCCCCGGAATCCCAAAGGAGTCTCTCCCGAGGAGCTGAAAAAAGCCGAAGGAGAAGTCCGCACCCGCCTCGAAGAAATCTCGGCTCTGATCGAGAAGCTGGCGCGAAGAACAAGCGAGTAGCACTCCCACTTCGTTTTACCTTCAGATAACCTACAGGTGAGTTTCAGGCGGAGCACTAACGAAACAAGCTCAGCGGCGCGCGTGAGCGCGTCCGCTGCAGCGCGGGGTTAGGCCGTGGCTGTGGGCATGAACAGTGATTGAAGCCTGATATGCGGATACGCTGTGTCATCGACTTTGACTTGGAGAACGCCTGGCGGTTCAGAGGATGGCAGAGCACTGCCGTTGCCAAGAAGAAAGGCGCAGAGGTTGAAGACGCCGGTGCCATGCTGTGCTAAATCAACTACGAGATCGTCGTTTCGAGGCGCCGCGATGGCCGAGAACGCCCGAGGGAAGTTATTGGCGCTAACCGATGGTATAGCGGCAAGAGGGAACTGGAAGACGTGTGGCTGAGAGGCAAACACGTCAAAGGAAGGTGGGCGGAATCCCATCCCGAATTGTTCTCGCGCAGCATGTTCATCTCGAGGTCGTGTCTCGACGAGGGGGGCGCTCCCTGGCGCGAAGGATTTCACTCTGGCATGGTCCGAGAACACATATTCTACCCGGAGCAGGGTTCCCTCGGGAGCAAAGTACTTGAATGAGAAATGGAGGTTGCCGTCGGGCGGATAGGTGAAGTGAATGTCACGTGGCAGAGGTGGGCTGCCAGGAAAGAAGGCACGGAAGAGGGCGGGGCCGCCAAACCAGCCACAGATTGCGCTTTGGCGTCGCCTGACCCAGTAGGCCTTGAAGAAGAGGCCATCATACTTTAGTAGGATGCGCACGGATTTTTGCGGCCTAACGTATAACACTAGTCGTTAAGTTTCTTACGACAGCAGTGATTTTCCCGCCATTCCACATACTTGTCGAGCATCTTAACCCTCGCTGGCGGCAACCATAGGCGTGTTCCAAATGCCGGAATTGGAAACTTTGTGCAATCCATACTCTAAACCCTCACGGGACGTCAAGCGCTATTTTTCATGATCGAGCAAAACTAATCTGTCTTATCTCCGCACTTGCACGATGATCTCGGTCTCGACCGGGGCGTCTTTGCTTAGCGAAGCGACGCCGACGGCGGCGCGGGCGTGCTCGCCGCGGCTGCCCCAGAGTTGAACGAGAAGGTCCGACTCGCCGTTTACGACCTTCGGCATGTCCGTGAATCCCGTCGCGACGTTCACGTATCCGAGCACTTTGACGATCCGCTTTACGCGATCGAGACTTCCCAGTGCCGCCTTGATGATCGCCAGGTGATTCAGCGCGCAGTGGCGCGCCATTTCGTAGGCTTGTTCGAGCGTGACTTCAGCGCCAACCTTTCCGACGTACTTCGGCGGCTGGCCGTTCAAACGGCCGATGTTGCCGCCGACGAAGAGAAGATCGCCGACTCTCACGGAGGCGATGTAAGTCGCGGCCGGCGTCGGCGGCCGGGGCAGTTCCAGGCCGAGTTCTGTTAATTTTTCCTCGATCTTGTCTTTTGCCTGTCGTTTTTTCTTTCGCGGCATGATCCTGCTCCTTGAATTTGCAAATTGACGACGCAACGGATCATATGAAGGAACACCTAAAAAGTAAAAGGCTCCGCCAAAAAGATTGGCGGATCAGCCTCTGGCTGAAAAAGTAAAAAGGAAAAAATGTCAGGCGGTAGGCGATAGGCTGTAGGCGGTAGGGTGAAGTGAAACATCCGGAATCAAAAAGCGTGAACGAAGCGCCGCAAAGCGAGTCGAAGCAGGAATGGAAGCAGCTTGCCGTCATCTGCCTCGGCGCGTTTCTTTTTTTCAACAGCTTCGGCAGCATCAACGTCGCTCTGCCGGAAATCCAGAAACATTTCGGCAGCAGCCTCGCCGCGATTCAATGGGTCTCGATGATGGGACTGGTGATGCTCTCCAGCCTGTCGTTCTGCTTCGGACGGGCCGGCGACTTGTTGGGCCAGAGGACGCTCCATCGCGCGGGGGTTCTTCTCTATGCGTTGGGCGCCGGCCTGGCGGCTCTTTCCACGTCGTTTCCGCAATTGCTGATTTTCCGGGGCGTGATGAGCGTGGGTCTCGCAATGGCGCTGCCGGTCTCCGCGGCGATTCTCGCCGCCGTCTATCCTCCGGAGCGGCGCGGCTGGGCGCTCGGGCTGTTCGCTTCCGCCATCGCCGTCGGCAGGACGACCGGACCGACGGTCGGCGGCTTTCTCGTTCACCTCTGGGGTTGGCGCTCTATTTTCGCACTCAATTTCGCCATCGGTCTGCTCGTGACCGCGGTGGTCTTCAGCGTTTTCAAAGGACGGGAGGAGCGCAGGCGCGGATCGTTCGATGTCGCCGGCTCGCTCGCGCTGATCGTCGGCTATCCGGCGCTTCTCATCGCGCTCAGTCTCGGCGCCAATTCAGGCTGGACTTCGCGTCGAACCGTTTTCTGGCTGGCGCTCGCCGCGTGTGGTCTGCCGGCGTTCTTTTACATCGAGCGCCACGCGAAAAAGCCGCTGATCGATTTCGCGATTTTTAAAAGCCGGCCGCTCTCGGCGGCGCTGATCTCGCTCGCCGTCGGCACCGCGTCGTACAGCCCCATCAACCTCGCCGCGCCGCTTTTCATGCAAACGGCGCTGGCGCTCTCGCCGCTCGCGATCGGTTTCGTCATGGCCGCGCTGCCGGTCTGCACGGCGCTGGCGTCGCCGCTGAGCGGGCGGCTCGCCGACCGGCTCGAGCCGCGATCGCTGGCCGCGCTCGGACTGGGTTTTATCCTGGCCGGAATCTTCGTCTATGCCGGGCTCGGCCTCGACGCGACGGCGTTGTCCGTCGCGCTCGCTTTGATGCTGATCGGAACGGGCACCGGATTTTTCATTCCGGCAAACCAGAAAGCCGCCTTCGCTACGGTCGGGGTGGAAGACTACGGGATTCTCTCCGCCATGCTGGCGTCCTTCGGCACCGCCGCCGGGACTTTAGGGACGACCCTGACTGTCGCGCTCATCGAGACGGTCATGTCGCGCGGCAACGCCGACGCGCCGGCGGCGTTCGCCGCGGCGCAGAGCTTTGCATTCTTCTCGTTGGTTCCCCTGGCTGCTCTCGCCATCGTCGTTACGCTCGTCGGACGTAAGCTTTCGATCGATTCAGGCGTGAGGGCTCAAGATGATCGCGACGGTGCCGGCGACGACGCTTAATGTGCCAAGGACGATCGAAAGATTAATCCGCTCCGAGTCGCGCAAAAAAATCGCCGCGCCGATCATCGCCCAGAGCGGATAGGTCGTCGCGATCGGCGCAACGACGGAAACCGTTCCGACGCTGAGCGCGTTGGTGATGAGCACGATCGACACTGTTTCCGCCAAGCCCGTAATCAGAAACGGCCACGCCGCTTTGCGGTCCCAGACCAGCCGGTCGTTCGTCGGAAAAAAGGCGAGATAAGCCAGGAGGCAAAGCAGCGAAACGCCGCCCATGACGGCGGCGAAAAAGAGCGGCTCTTTCGACAGGGAAAGGGCATGACGCCGGATCGGCTGGTTCGTTCCCGTGAGGCACGCTGCGGCGAGCGGCAGAAGCAGGTGCCACCAGCGAAAGTCGACGATCTGTTTTTTTCCTTTGCGCGAGAGGAGGACGATGCCGCCGACGACGAAGAGCGTTCCAATAATTACTCCGGGATGCGGCCGCTCGTGAAGAGCGACGACGGCGATCAGCGTGCTGATAAGCGGGCTCACCGATTGGAGCGCGCTGCTGCGCGACGCGCCGATCTTATGCACGCCGGTATACGAGAACATCCGCACGCCGAATTGCGTGACTCCAACCAGCAGGAACAGCAGCAGGGCCGTCGGTGAGACGCTGGGAATTCCTCCGGTCAGGAAGACCGCGCTCCAGAGAAGAAGGTTCTGCGTGACGACCGAGACGCAGGTCACGGTGATGGGAGTCGAATACCGAAGTCCGCACCGCGCCGAGACCAGCGTCGAGGCGTAAAAGAAAGAGGTCAACAGAGCGAGCAGTTGGGGTGTCATGCTATCCTCGCTCCGCGAGGAATCTCAAATCTCAAATTGCAGATCTCAAATTGCAATTTGAGAATGAAAGCGGTCGGACGGTAGAAATGAGTGGACAGCAAAACGCGAATCAGTTCAGTTCCTTGATGAAGTCGGACAGCCGCTCGCCGATCATGATCGAAGTGAGATTGGTGTTGGCATGAGTGACCGTGGGCATGATCGAAGCGTCGCCGATCCAGAGATTCGAGATCCCATGCACGCGCAGCCGATCATCCACGACGGAAAATTTGTCCGACGCGGGCCCCATCATGCAGGTGCCGACGCCGTGGTGATAACTGTCGTAGGTCGAGCGGGCGAACTTGGCCCAATCGTCCCCGGGGGAGGGTTGCAGCAGCGGCCCATAAAATTCTTTCGCCGGGCCGCTTTGAACCAGACGCGAGATGAACTCCATCGCAGAGAGCATGGCGCGGAGGTCGCCGGGATCTTCGAGCATGCGCGAGTCGATCGCCGGCAGCTCGTGCGGATCGGGGCTGTTGAGCCTAAGCCGGCCGCGGTTCCGCTGCTCCAAAAGGTGAGCAGACACCGGAAGCATGCGCTTGATGCCTTGAATCACAGTGGGCGGCCGCATGACGATGTGAAAATTTCCGCAGCCGGCGTCCGGATCGCTCTTGATGACGAGGCGGAAGCGCGGCACGACCCAGTCTTCCTGGAAATCTTTGGCGGCCTCGAAGGTCATGTAGACGACGGCGTGGTCCTGATAGTTTTCGCCCACGCCTTCGAGAGCGTGCGCGACGCGGATGCCGTGGCGCTTTAGTTCGGCCGCCGGGCCGATCCCGGAGAGCATCAATATTTGCGGCGAGTGGAAGACGCCGGCGGCAAGCACGATCTGATCCGCCAGAACCGTTTGAGTCTTGCCGTCTTTCTCGTAGACGACGCCTTCGGCCTTTGTTCCGGCCAGCTTCAACGTCAAGACTTCAGCCTCGGCAACGATAGTCAGGTTCGGCCGCGCCCGTGCCGGATTCAAATAGGCCACCGTCGTGGACTGGCGCTTGCCATCCTTGATGTTGTACGGCGCGAGAGAGACGCCCAGCGCGTCGGGGGCATTGATGTCGGGGCAACGCGGCAGGCCCATGCCGAGAGCGCCGTCGATGAACGCCTGCGCGGGAGGGGAAATAGGATCGCCGAACTTGAAGGGCCGGTGAACGTAGAGCGGGCCGTCGTTCCCGTGCAGCGGGCTGTCCGGATAATCCTGGTCCGACTCGATCCGCTTGAGCACGGGCAGCATGCTCTCGTACGACCAGCCGGAATTGCCGAGCCGCGCCCAGGTGTCGAGGTCGAATTTAGTCGGGCGCAAGACGGACATCACGTTCACGGAAGAGCCGCCGCCCATGATGCGGCCCGCCAGAGAGTAGAAGACGCTCTTGTCCAGGCTTCTCTCCGTCGGATACATCGCCACGTACGGGGATTCGAGCAGGAGCTGTACTTGTCTGGATGCGTCGGCGACGATATCCGGAATCGGCTGCGGATCGGGTCCGGCTTCGAGCACCAACACTTTGCGCCCGACATCTTCGGACAGCCGCGCCGCAGCGGCGCAGCCGGCGGAGCCCCCGCCGACGATGATGACATCATAAAAATTACTTGCCATATTGTTTCCTTCGTTCAATCGAAGCGTGCTTTGTTAGTGCAGGTTTTAAAGGACTGAGTGCTGAGTGCTATTGGCAATTGTAGGGGCGGTTCGCGAACCGCCCCTACTCAGTCCTCGTTGCTCAGTCCTGAAGCGTTTTCCAGCTTCTCTCTCAGGCGCTTCGTGAATTCTTCCAGCATCAGCGCGCCGGTCGCGCGCAGGACCATGTCGCCGAGAATCGCGAGCCGGCCTTTGACTGTGATATCCGCGTGATAGCTGAGCTCGGTCCGGTTTTCAATCGCTTCGTTCAGCGTGACCGTAAGCTTCGCGCCGACGGCGCTCCGCGTTACGGAGTCGGTGCCGTCGGTCTGGACCATCATTTTGCTCTGCGGCGTGCTGTCGAAAATTGTGGAGCGGAAGGTAACGTTGCCGGATATCGGGCCCACCGTCGCGCGGACGACGCCATCGAAGGTGCGCTCGTCGATCTGCGTGACTTGCTCCAGGCCCGGCACGCACGAGGCGAAGCGGTTGACGTCCATAAGAAAATCCCAGACCGAGGAGGCCGGAACTGCGAGGTCTATTTTTCCTTCGAGAATCACGACTCAGGAGATCGGGTGATCGCTTTCGGAACTCAAGAGGCCCGGCCGGCGAGATAGAGCCGGGCGCACTCATCGCTGCAAAAATATTCGTCGCCGCGGAGAATCGCCGCGCTCTTCGGCAAATAGCTCTTGCACTGGGGGTCGAGGACCATCTCTTCCGCCTGAGTCGCGCGGCCGCCCCGGCGCGGACTAGGCGTCCGTTTGCGCCTGAAGAGATAGAGGTTGAGCAGGGTGAAAAAGAGGTAGATAAGCCCGAACAGGAGTAAGAACCGGAGTATCAACAGAAGCGCCTTTCGACTGGCCAGAAATGTTTAATAACACTCCATCGGCATTGCGTCAAGCCGAACTAGAGTCTCGCCAGGCTGACCTTCTTGTCGTCCTTCACGCCGAACAGCAGCTCGGAGATCGAGGCGCTCAATACCGGGTGGATCACCTGCGGGGCGAGCTCGCTCAACGGAATCAACACAAACTTGCGCTGGTGCATCTCGGGGTGAGGTATCTTGAGGCTCTTCTTGTTCATGACGAGCGAATCGTAAAGCAGGATGTCTATATCGATGATACGCGCGCGCCATTTCTTGCGCACTTTTTTTCGCCCCATCGCGCGCTCGATGTTCTTGAATTTACCCAGCAGCAGCTCGGGCTTGAGCTCGGTTTCGATCTCGATGACGCCGTTGATGTACCATTCCTTCGAGTCGCCGTGCGGCTGGCTTTCATAGACCGAGGACTCTTTGAAGATGCGAGTCTTGGGGAGCTTGGCGATCCGCTCCAGCGCCTCGAGGTAATTCGCCCGCTTGTTTCCGAGATTGGAGCCGATACCTATGTATACCTGATGGGGCACAGTACTTTCAGGATAGATCCTCCAGGTGTGGTGCTAAATTCTTACCTGCCGGATTCTCTCCGTGACCTCCTTCAAGCGTGATTTGTCCACACAAAGAGTGAAGCGGACGTAACCCTCGCCGGGAGCGCCGAAGCCGTTGCCGGGCGTCGTGACGACGCCGGCCTGATCGAGCAGCTTGGCGGTGAAATCCGCCGAGGTAAATCCTTTCGGAACCGAAACCCAAACGTAGAACGTCGCGCGCGGCTTTTCGCACTCGAATCCCGCGGCGCGGAGCCCGTCCACGAGAATGTCGCGCCTTTCCTGAAAGACTTTTCTCGACGGTTCGATGATCTTATCGCCGAGGCGCAGCGCCTCGATCGCCGCTTCTTGAACCGCCTGGAAGATTCCCGAGTCCACGTTCGACTTGACCTGCGCGAGTCCGGCGACAAGCTCCGGATTGCCGACCGCCATGCCGACGCGCCAGCCGGTCATGTTGAATGATTTCGACAGCGAATGAAATTCGATGCCGACTTCTCTCGCGCCCTCGACTTCGAGAAAGCTCATCGGGCGATAGCCGTCGAAGCCCATCTCGGTGTAGGCCGCGTCGTGGCAGACGATGACGTTGTTGCGCCGCGCGAACTCCACCACGCGGGTGAAAAAATCTTTTTCCGCTACCGCCGCCGTGGGATTGTTGGGATAGTTGATCCACAGCATCTTGGCCTGGCGCGCGACCTCGGCGGGAATGGCGTCCAGGTCCGGCAAAAAATGATTTTGCTTGGTGAGCGGCAGAAAATAATTCTTTCCGCCGTTGAACGCGGTGCCGATGTGATAGACGGGATAACAGGGGCTCGAGACTAGGACGGTGTCTCCCGGATCGACGAAGGCCGTGGCCATGTTGGCGATGCCTTCTTTGGAGCCGATCAGCGAGACGACTTCTTTTTCCGGATCGAGCGTGACGCCGAAGCGGCTCTGGTACCAGCTCGCGACCGCCTGGCGGTACTCTTTCATGCCGGCGCTGTTCGGGTAGCGATGGTTGACCGGCTTGCTCGCGCCCTCGACCAGCTTCTCGACGATCGGCGCCGGGGTCGGAATATCCGGGTCGCCGATGCCGAGATCGATCAGATCGACGCCGCGCGCCAGCGCCTCGCGCTTGCGCCGGTCGATCTCGGCAAAAAGATACGGCGGCAACTCGTTGATTCGTTTCGCTTTTTTAATCGTGATGCCCAACTTCCCTAATTCTCCTTAAATGTAAAATGGGACCTTTTTATCTGGTTTTTATAGCTTTGACAACTACTTTGATATTTGGTGAGAGTGTGGTGTGAAATGCTTCTTGACAAGAAGTTTGCCTGTCTATAGAAGCGGATCATTATGTCCGATCTAGTCAACCGCGCTATCCGGGCTGCCAAGCTGGACGCCACCCTTTACGAAGAAGTTGAGGCCGATAAGACGTCCCTCGGCCAGGCGATGACTGTTGTGGTGGTCTCAAGCATCGCGGCGGGAATCGGCAGCGCCGTTCATGGAGGAGTCGGCGGACTTTTCCTTGGCACCGTCGCCGCCGTCCTCGGGTGGTACGTGTGGGCTTATCTCACCTACCTCATCGGCACAAGACTCCTTCCCGAGCCTCAAACTGAGGCCGATATCGGACAACTCCTTCGTACCACAGGATTTTCCAGCTCTCCGGGTGTGATCCGCGTACTGGGCATCATTCCAGGGTTTTCGCAAATTGTTTTTGTCGTGGCTTCAATCTGGATGCTCGCGGCGATGGTAGTCGCCGTAAGGCAGGCGCTTGATTACAGCGGGACGCTTCACGCCGTCGGCGTCTGCGCGATTGGCTGGATTGTCCAGGGTATTATCATTTTCTTGCTGTTTTCCATCTTGGGCGTCCCGGCGGTGGGCCTCCAACCGTGAGATGACAATCTTATCGTTGGTCACCGTTCACAATCCATTTCCATATTGATCTTACGCATTCGCGGTCATTGGCGACACCCTTCTTCGAGGCAGCGCTAATTCGATTGACTTTACTTCGACGCGGGTGTATTGAAGCGGCCCAGAGAGAGAAGGAGGAAAGCTCATGAAGAAGACTACCGTTTTAATTGCGGTTCTACTTTTGGCGGTCGCCGGTTCCCGGCAGTCCGTTCAAGCCTGGGAGCCCACGAAGCCGATCGAGTTTGTGATTCCCGCCGGCACCGGCGGCGGGGCCGATCAGATGGCCCGTCTCATCTCCGGCCTTGCGGAAAAGCACAAGCTTTCCCCGCGCCCCTTGATCGCCGTGAACAAGTCGGGCGGGGCGGGCGCTGAAGGTTTCCTTCACGTCAAGGAGAAAAAGGGCGATGCCCACACCATCATCATCACCCTCTCCAACCTCTTCACCACGCCGCTTGCCACCGGCGTCCCGTTCAACTGGAAGGATCTGAGTCCGGTTGCGCGCATTGCGCTCGACCAGTTCATTCTCTGGGTGAACGCCGAGACGCCCTACCAGACCGCCAAGGAATACATCGCCGCGGTCAAGGAGCGCTCGGGCGGAGACAACCGGATGAAGATGGGGGGCACCGGCTCGGCCCAGGAAGACCAGATCATCACGATCCAGCTCGAGCAGGCCCTGGGCATCAAGTTTACTTACGTGCCGTTCAAAGGCGGCGGCGAGGTGTGCACCAATCTTGTCGGCAAGCATGTGGATTCCACGGTGAACAATCCGATTGAGTGCGCGAGCAACTGGAGAGCCGGCCGCGTGCGCCCTCTCGGCGTCTTCGATACCGCCCGGATTCCGGCCGCGGATTGGAAGGCGATCCCAACAGTGAAGGAGGCTCTAGGCGCCGATATCCATTACCTGATGCTGCGTGGTATATTCGGTCCTCCCGATATGCCCAAGGAGGCCGTCGAGTGGTATATCGGATTTCTCAGGAAGATCTTGGACACCCCAGAGTTCAAGAAATACCTCGAAGACGGGGCGCTCAAGTCCGCGTTCTCAACGGGGACCGAGTACGTCAAGTGGGTGGAGGAGAACGAGCAACTCCACCGTGAACTCATGGCCAAAGGCGGGCTGCTCAAGAAATAAATTCGGATGCGCGCCGCAGAACTCGTTACGGCATCTGTGTTGATTCTTCTCGGCGGCATCGTCCTTTTCGATGCCGTACGCCTCGGGTTTGGATGGGGGCCGGACGGGCCGAGGAGCGGCTTTTTTCCCTTCTGGCTGGCTCTCATCATGGTCGTTGTGTGCGTCGCGATCATCGCGCAGGCGGTGCGGAGAGCGGAGAATAAGAGCTTCGTCAGCCGCGAGCAGCTAGGCTCGGTTCTCAAGGTGCTCTGGCCCGCCCTTGCCTTCGTCGCGCTGACGCGTTTTGTCGGCCTCTACGTCTCTTCCGCGCTCTACATGGGCTTTTACATGCGCTGGGTCGGCCGCCACTCGTGGGCGACGGTCCTTCTCATTGCGCTCGGCGTCTCGATCGGCGCCTTCCTGGTTTTTGAAAAGTGGTTTCTGGTGCCGATGCCCAAAGGGCCGCTCGAAGAGTGGTTGGGTTACTGACGATGGGCATCGAGAATCTCTTACTCGGCTTTCACATCGCGATCACGCCATTCAACTTGTGGATAGCCGTAGTCGGCATCCTGCTCGGCACGATCATCGGCGTGCTTCCAGGGTTGGGTGGGGCGAACGGCGTGGCGATCCTGCTTCCCGTCACGTTCACGATGCCGCCGACATCCGCCATCATTCTGCTCACCTCCATCTACTGGGGCGCGCTTTTCGGCGGGGCCATCACTTCGATACTTTTCAACATTCCCGGCGAGCCGTGGTCGGTCGCCACCACTTTTGACGGCTACCCGATGGCGCGGCAAGGACAAGGCGGCCAGGCGCTGACCGGCGCCTTCACCTCATCGTTCATCGGGGCGTTCTTCTCCATCGTGCTCATTACCTTGTTTGCGCCCCTTCTCGCCAACGTGGCCCTCAGGTTTGGTCCGCCCGAGATCTTCTCGATCCAGTTCTTGACCTTTTCCGCGTTTGTGGGGCTCGGCGGCGGCAACCCGCTCAAGTCGCTGGTCTCCATTCTAATCGGGTTTATCCTAGCGACGGTCGGCCTCGACATCGTCACCGGCCAATTGCGCCTGACCTTCGGCATTACCGAGCTGATGAAAGGGTTCGATTTCATCATCGCCGTCATCGGCCTCTTCGGCATCGGGGAGATCCTGCTGAGCGTCGAGCAAGGGCTGAGCTTTAAGGGCACAAGGACGGGGATGAACCTGCGCGTGGTGCTCGACACCTGGAAAATTTTGCCGCGCTACTGGCGCACCTTCGTTCGGAGCTGTTTTATAGGGTTCTGGATGGGGTTCAAGCCGGGCGGGGCAACTCCTGCGTCGTTTATAAGCTACTCCTTCGCGAAGAGGTTTTCTAAGAATCCTGAAGCTTTCGGTAAAGGCGAGCTGGAGGGAGTCGTGGCCCCTGAAACCGCCGCCCATGCCGCGGGCATCGCGGCGATGCTGCCGATGATCACGCTCGGGATTCCCGGCTCTCCCACGGCGGCGGTGATGCTCGGCGGCCTCATCATCTGGGGTTTGCAACCGGGACCTCTGCTGTTCAAAGAAAATCCGGATTTTGTCTGGGGGCTGATCGCCAGCATGTACACCGGCAACGTGATCGGCGTGCTTATGGTGCTCGCCTTCGTGCCGTTGTTCGCGATGATCCTGCGCATTCCGTTCGCGATCTTGACGCCGCTCATCGTCGTGGTCTGCGCGATCGGCTCCTACGCCGTGCACAACAGCATGCTTGATATCTGGTACATGCTGATCTTCGGCGTGGTGGGTTACGTCTTCAAAAAGCTGGATTATCCGCTGGCCCCTTTCGTCCTGGCGCTGGTCCTGGGCGACATGGCGGAGAACGCGCTGCGCCAGAGCCTGATCATGTCGCAGGGTTCGCTCGCGATTTTATTCAATCGGCCGATCGCCGGAGCGATCACGGCGGTGGCGATTCTCTTTTTCGTCATGCCGATCATCACTCCCTGGTGGCGGCGCCTGCGCGGACAAACGACTCCTACTCCGACTCCAGGGCACGGTTAGCAGGGACACCTTACGACTGGAGTACTGGAGTGGTGGAGTAATGGAGTAGTGGAGTAGTGGATGAAGACCCAACACTCCAATAATCCTTTACTCCGATACTCCAATTTTTATTTGTCACTCGGTTGGATGCGGGTGATGAGGCCGTTCGTGAATGTCAGCACCGAGCCGCCTTCGTAGGTCCATTGTTCCTGTCTCCCCAACAAGAGATTGGTGTTTTTTATCCCGACGACTCTTTGGGGCTTGCCGAGAATTGCCGTCGCTTCCTTCGTGGACATTCCCAGAACCGGCTGCTTTTTCAGCGCGGCCTGTTTTACGTGCTCGGGCCAGCGCTGAGACTGGATCCATTCCTGACGTTTCTTTTCGGTTTCGGTTTCCTTGGCCAGCTTGGCCTTCGCGTCGCGGTCGGGGTCCACGGTGACGAAGGCTGCGTTCAACTGCTCGACCAACGAGCGGACGGGGATGAATCCTTCCTTGCCGGAATCGAATGTCACCCGATAATAAGGCGCGGGAAGCTTGGCGGTGCCGCCGACGATCTCGTTGATCTCAAACGACTCCTTGAGTCTCGGGCGAAAAGAGGGCGCGGCAGAGGACGGCGCCGCGTGAAACGCAGGCGTGCCTGCTTCCTCGACGACCCAGTAAGTCATTCCAACGTACTGCGCATACAGCTCGATCTGCTTGGGCGTATATTGGGAGGCGGTCCATCCGTTTTCCAACGCGACAACAAACGGCACGGCTACGAAAAGCGCGGCGGCTATGAGTCGCGACGGCCGGAAACGGCCGGCTTGGATTGCCGGAGATGATCTCATGCGATTATCTTACGAAAAAAGATGGGACAAACCAAGAGAGCATGCGTTTGCTTGCTCTTTGGCCAGGACACAAAAAAAGAGGCCCCCGACCTGGGAGCCTCTTTTTTATTTTGTGGGGAATGACGATTTATATTCTCGCCTTTAAGATCCCCTTGATCGGCGCGACGCCGGGAATCGCCCACTCATCCCACTGCTCATCGACCATCTTTTGAATGTAGGTGAAGTGCTCCTCTTTGAGATGATCGAAGCGGCCCTGCTTGGTGAGAAAATCCTTTACGGGGATTCTTCCCTTGCCGGTCTTTCGCGCATCGTACGTGTAGATGACCTGGCCGTCCACCACCTCGTAGAGTGGATAGAGGCCGGATTTGATTCCCAACTCGCCTAACTCATTCGAGTAGCGAGGATGATAGTCCCAACCTTTGGGACAGGGATCGTAGGTGTGAATAAAGGTCGGGCCGCCGATGGCGAGCGCCTTCTGCACTTTGTTCAAATAGTCCGTGGGCGGATAGGTGGCGCAGGCGGTCGCGACGTAGCGGCAGGTTCGATGGCCGACCGCCAGCATGCCCGCCACATTTTTCTTCCAGCGCCGCTGCATAATGGGATGCTTCGTTCCTGGCGGCGTGAACGTCGTCTGCGCGCCGTAGGTCGTCGAGCCGGTCGCTTGGATATCGGTATTGGCGGCCGATTCATTGTCGTACATGATAATCAGCAAGTCGTAATCGCTCTGCAGGGCGGCGGAGATGCCGCCGATGCCCATATCACCGGCGCCGAGATCGCCGGAGAAATTGATGACGTTGATCTTCTCGTCTTTGATCTTTCCCTTGCGCTTGAGCGCTCGCAGGCCCGCGGCCATGCCCACGGCGGACGAGCCGCCGGCGCCCAACTGCGTGTGCATCCACGGCACGATCCACGGCGTGGTCAAGTACGACGTATTGGCGACGTACATGCAACCGGTCGCTCCCGTGACCACCGAGCGCGGACCCGCAACCTTGATGAAGCCGCGCATCGTCGTCGCCGACTCGCAGCCCTGGCAGGTCCGATGGCCGGAAGTATAGAGCTCTTCCAGCGGGATTTTGTGAACGCCTTTGATCTTTTCGTAATCGATTGTCGGTACGGTTGACATATTCTCCTCCTATTTACTCTCTTAGGCCGATCCAGGTTATGAATCCATCCATGGAATCCTTCGTGGCCGCCTGTTGAGTGGTTTCGTACATCTTCTGCGCGTCGGCGATCGAGAGATCGCGCCCGCCCAGGCCGCCGATGAAATTAACGATCGCCGGCCGGCTCTTCGCGGGATACAGACACGAGCGTATCTCGTGCATCAGGATGCCGCAGTCATCCGGAGAACCGTGGGCGAAATCCCTATCGATCACGCCGACGGCTTTGAAGCGGCTGAGACTTTCTCTCAGTTCCACGGTGGGGAATGGGCGGAACCAGCGCAAGTTCACGTATCCGACTTTCTGTCCCTTCTCGCGCATCCGGCGCACTGCCGTGCGCGCCGGAGCCGCCACCGTGCCGAGGCCGATCAGGACTACGTCCGCGTCCTCGGTCATGAACTCTTCGAAATAGTAGGGAGCGGAGTAACGCTCGCCGAAGACGTTGTTGAATTCTTTATAGGCGTCCTTGATGACGACGCGCGCCCGCTTCGCGGCTTCCCAGTTTTGCCGTCTGATCTCCATGACCCAATCCTCGTTGACCTGCGGTGCGACCGAGATCGGGTTGTCGGGATGGAGCCGGCGCTCGGCGAGATCGTACTGCGGGAGAAATCTCTTTGCGGCTTCCACCGAGGGGACCTTCACCATGTGCTGCGAGTGGGTGAGGAAGGCGCCGTCCATCGCCAGCGCCATCGGCATCCTGACTTTCTTGTCCTCCGCGATACGGTAGCCGATCAGCACGTGCTCCAGCGCTTCTTGCGGGGTTGTCACCCAGCAGAGAAGCCAGCCCATGTCGCGGATCGCCATCGCGTCGTTGTGCTCGACGCCGAAGGCGCCCGGATCGTCCAGCGCGCGGTTGCCGCACACGAAAAGAGGCGGCAGGCGGTCGGTCGCGGTAACGACCAGCGCTTCCATACCGTACATCCAACCCGTGCCGCTCGATCCGCCGAAGGCGCGCGCGTTCACCGAGCTGGCGTGCTTGACGATCTCAAATTGGGAGTGCTCGCTGTCCGCGATGATGTACTCGGCGTCGAATTGACCGTCGGCGATCAGCTTCGAGAGCGCGTCCATCACCTCGGTATAGGGACGGATCGGATAGGCGGCGATCACGTCCACGTCAGCCAGACGCACGCCTTGCGCAACGGCCTGGCAGCCGTTTAAAAGGTCCTCCCGCTCGTAGACACCCGATAGATCCGATTTTGCTTGTGCGACTGCGACGCTCATAGTTCAACCTCCTCCGTCTTTCTGACGGGCACGATCTTTCCCTCGGGCATCACTTCTCCCTGAGTGACGGTAATGCCCTTGCCGGTTACGAAGGGGTAGGAAACCCGGTCTTTGCCTTTCTTCCCTTCGACCCACGTGATGTACTCTTTAGAATCTTTTTTCCAATGCTCCCACGGGCTGTGGTCGTCCTCGAATTGCAGCTCGTCCACCATCACGATGCACTCTTTGACCGGGCAAACCTCGGCGCATTTGCCGCAGCCGACGCAATACTGGTACTCGATGTCGTAGAAGCCGTCCGTGGTCGGATCGAAGCATTCGTCGGGACACTCGACCCAGCAGAGGGTGCACTTGGTGCAGAGATCGAACCTGACCGCGGGTCTCTGCGTCTTGGTGGTGCCGCGCTTGAACATGGCATTTCTCGATTGCCCCCTTGGGCCCATCTCGAAGCCGCGCTTCACCGCCGGAACCACGGCGCCTTCGGCCATCTCGAACCACTTGGGCAGCACGGGGATTTTATGCGTCCACACGATTCCGTCGTTGGGCGTTACGGTCTTTACCCTCGGCGGCTTGGCCTCTGCGCGCAGCGACTCGTACGCGGCCCGCGCGGCTTCGGCCCGATGCTTTTGCTTGGTCTTGTCCATCAGGTAGGCTTCCACCGCCTCGATGCTGATTACGGCGGGATCCACAGCCGCGATGCCGCCCAGGATGCGCTCGTGAGTCAGATCATCCTTGTTGACCCAGAGGCCGGCGAGACTGGCGTCTCCATCGAGGATCGCTATGCGGTAGTTATACGGCTTCTTGCCGATGAACTTTAGCAGTTCCTCCGGCTTTTTCCTGGAAACCACGAGCAGACAGCCGTCCTTGACCACCCGTTCGTTGATGGGACGGATGCCATGCCATCCCCAGGGCTCGACGCCCTTGCACATCGTGTCGTCCAGGACGACGGAGATGTTAGCCTCGTCGATCTCGAGCTTGGCGCCGCATTCGGCTTCCAGCTCTTCCTCGGGCAGATCCGGAGAAACAAAAGCGAAATATTTACAGGGAATGCCGTTTCTTTCCGGCGAATCGCTGTAGCGACCGTTGGAAAAGGCCTTCTGGCCCATGCGGCTCGCGATCATAACGATGTCGCTGCCGATCTTTTTCCCGAGGTTCTTCTGAAAGATACCTCGATAGTTGACTTCTACTCTCTTGATCATGAAATTCTCCTCTCTTCTAAAAGGCTCTCGCTGTAACTGGTCTGGGGTTTTTTCGATGAAAGCACGTTTTCTTCTACGTTCTCGATATGCAGCAGCATCGCCTCGCGGGCTTTTTTCTTGTCATGCTCTTCAATGGCTGAGAGGATTTTGCGGTGGGACTCTATCGACGCTTTCCGTCGATCCTTCGTTTGCAGAGACTCTTCGCGGCTATGGCTCAGAATATCCATCAAGCCGGAAACGAGTTTTTCGAGCGCCTGGTTTTGCGTCGCGCGGCCGATGGCAAAATGAAGCTCCGCGTCGGCTTCCACGCCGGTCTCGCCGCGGCTGACGGCTTCTCGCTGCTTGTCCAAAATCTTTTTCATCCGCTCGATGTCTCTTTTGGTCGCCCGCTCCGCGGCCAGGGAGGCGATGTGCGGCTCGATCACTTTGCGCATCTCAAAAATGTCCGCCAGCGCGCTCTTCTCTTCGATCAGCATCGCTGCGAGCGGCGCAACCAAGGACTCGATGGGGAGTTCGGCGACGAAATTTCCCGCGCCCGTGCGGCTCACGATCAGGCCTTGAGTCTCCAAAGCGCGCAGCGCCTCGCGCACGGAGGTCCGGCTCACCTTAAATGTTTCGGCCAGCTCTCTTTCGGAAGGAAGCTGATCGCCGGCTTTGAATTTGCCTTCCCGCACCATATCGTGAACCTGGTTGACGACTTCCTCGTAGATGCGGGTTTTCCGGATGGCTTTTAACATGGGTCTAGCTGTCTACTGGTCAGACCAATATCAAAAGGTCAAAACCTTGTCAAGAGGGGGGTACGCCGGTGATGCGCGATGCAGGATGCACGATGCGTGATGTAGGGGCAGACCTGCGTGTCTGCCCTGGGGCGGGAGGGCGGACACATAGGTCCGCCCCTACAATTTTCGCGGATAGGGCTATTTCTGTTCTTTCTCCTCGATCCTTCCGATCCGCTTGATCGCGTCGGCGAGCATTTTGGCGTCTTTGTCCCAAAACTTCTGGAACTCCGGCGCGTCGAGGTAGGCAATCGGAGTTTCGAGCTTCGTCATGGCATCCTTGAAATCCGCCTGCTGTACAGTCGCTCTCAGGATATCGCGGAGCTTCTTAAGCACGGGCTCCGGCGTGCCCTTGGGCGCGAACATGCCGGCCCAGATATAGAATTCGGCATCGTAGCCAAGCTCCTTGAACGTGGCCACATCCGGCAGCGACGCAACTCTCTTCGCTCCCCATCCCGCGAGCGGCCTCAGCTTTCCGCCTTTGATGTGGGGAATAACGACCGCAGGCCCCGAGGCGAGGGCATCATGGTGACCGCCGAGAACGGCGGTGAGCGCAGGGCCGGCCCCTCCGTATGGGACGTGTTTGAGCTTGATGCCGGCGGCGTGGCTGAACAACTCCATCGCCATGTGCAGCGTCCCGTACACGCCCGAGGATGAGTAGGAGATTTCACCCGGCCTCTTTTTCGCGTCCGCCACGAAATCCTTAACGCTCTTCCACGGGCTATTGGCGCCGACGACCAGAATGGTCGGGTCGGCGGAGATCAACGCGAGCGGCACAAGCTGGTCCATTGTGTAGGCGGGCTGACGGTCAAACAGCTTGTCGGCTTCGGGAATGATCGAAATGCTTGAGAGAGCCATCAGCAGATTGTAGCCGTCCGGCTTGCTGTTGGCGACGAAGGACATGCCGACGGCGCCGGCCGCGCCGGTCTTGTTCACGACGATCACGGGATTTTTGAGAATCTTCTCCATCGCAGCCGCCACGGGCCGGGCGGTGAGGTCCGCCACGCCTCCCGGGGGAAACGGCGCGACAATCGTGATCGGACGGTTGGGAAAAGCCTCTTGGGCTACGATCCGGCTCGGCGTAGCCAAGAGAGCGCAAACAGCCAGCATAATCGTGAAAGAACGTTTCATCGTTCATCCTCCTTTTCTGATTCTGTACTAGGACCAAGGCCGAGGGCGCCTCGCCAATCCATGCCTCTCTTCAAAATCGGCAACAGGCTCAGCAACAAAAGAACCATGCCGCCTGCCAGCATCGTAACGGCGATCGGACGATTGACAAAGATCGCGTAGCTCCCGGACGACATGGCGAGTGACTGGCGAAAACTCATCTCCAACATCGGCGCGAGCACGACGCCTAATACAACCGGAGCGGTCTCGAAATCAAACTTGCGCAGCAGGTACCCTAGCGCTCCCGTAGCGATCATGATCCAGACATCTACCACGCTGCCGTTTACCGCGTAAACCCCTAAGACGCAGAAAACAAGAATCGCCGGATAGAGCAGGGGATAGGGCACTCTCAGAATGTTCACGAAGAGGCCGACCAGGGGAAGGTTGAGAATCAGCAGCACTACGTTGCCGACGTACATGCTTGCGATGAATCCCCAGAAGAGCTTCGGCTGTTGTTGAATGAGAAGGGGGCCGGGCGAGATGCCGTGAACCATGAGCGCCGCAAGCATCACGGCTGGAATCGGCCCGGAGGGGACTCCCAGGGCGAGCATCGGGACAAACGCACCGGAGGTCGCCGAATTGTTCGCGGATTCAGGTCCTGCGACTCCCTCAATTGCGCCGTGGCCGAAACGCTCGGGATGTTTCGAGACACGACGTTCCACCGCGTAAGATACAAAAGAGGCGATGATGTGCGCCGAGCCGGGGATGATGCCGATCAGGAAGCCCAACACCGTTCCGCGGGCGATCGGCCACCCGGAGTCGCGCCACTCCTCGCGCGACGGAAGGAGGTCGCGAAGCTTGGGCTTGATGACCTCCGGTGGTGTCTCTTGACCGGCGGTTAACAGAATTTCAGAAAGTCCAAAGAGACCGACGGCGACCGGAACGACACCAATTCCGTCGCCCAGTTCTACCAAGCCGTAATGGAAACGGAAGAAGCCTGTCATGGGGTCGATGCCGATCATTCCCAATAGCAGGCCCAGCGCGGCCATCGTGAGAGACTTGAAGATCGAACCACCGCTCATATAGGCGAGGACGAGCAATCCAAGGAGCAAGAGCGCAGTATATTCGGGAGGGCCGAAGCGAAGAGCGAAGCTTGCCAGAGGAGGTGCCAGCAGCATCAGAGCTATGACGCTGGCGGTCCCGGCGACGTAAGAGCCGACCGCGGCGATGGCCAAGGCCGGTCCCGCGCGGCCTTTCCGCGTCATGGCGTAGCCGTCGATGCAGGTCATCACGGAAGCGGCCTCGCCGGGGATACGCATCAAGATAGAAGTGGTGGAGCCGCCGTACATCGCGCCGTAGTAAATTCCCGCCAGCAGGACGATGGCGGAGGTGGCGTCCATGCCGAAAGAGGCGGGTAAAAGCAGGCTGATGCCGGCGAGCGGGCCGATTCCGGGAAGAACGCCGACGAGAGTGCCGATCACGCAGCCGATGACGGCATACAAGAATACGGTCGGCGAGAGCGCGACGGAAAAACCGAGGTAGAGATTTTGCAGCGTGTCTAACATGGCCAGCTACACTTCGCCGATTCACCGCTCCCCCTCACCCTTCCCTCACCCCCGCAACGGGGGAGAGGATTAAGGTGAGGGGGCTGGTTCAACGGCTGACGATGCTTCAGATGCCCCATGGTCCGATCGGCAGCGGGACACGCAGCAGTGTGTAGAAAAGATAGAAAGACCCGAAAGAGAGCGCCGCCGCGAACACCGCTGCAGTCACCCAGCCTTTTTTCTCGATCACCTTTACGAGGAAAAACAGCACGAGCAAAACCGTGAGGCGATAGCCCAGCCGCTCGAGCGCCAGAGCGGAAAAGGCGCAGATCGCCAGTATGGCGACGGCATGAGGCCATTCCGTCCACGTTACGGATCGTAGTCGTTCACTGCGGCCTCCCGTCGCGGCGATCAGAATCCCTAAGACGAGCAGCAGCAACGCCAGTAGAACGGGCATGTACGCCGGACCCGGATGGCGGAACGTCCCGAGCGGGAGCTTCCTGCTCTCCCAGATGACTCCAAGCGCGAACAGCGCGAGCGCCGTGCCGGAAACTTTATTTGTCGTCAAAGGTTTCATTCGCCTTGTCGCAGCAGCTTGTTGAAGAGCTGCACCAGCTCTACATCGCCCGGAATTCCGACGTGATCCGGGTCATCGTGTTGACCGCGCTGCCGCTCAATATCTTCACGCTCACGTACGGATGATCTTTCTCAAAGGCCTGGGACAGTTCCAGAGAGTTCTCTCGCTTCATGGTGGAGTACCAGACCAACTCGCCCTCTTTCTTCGCCCCGTCGGCCAATGCCTTGTCCCGCTCCGTGGAAGGCAGGCGATTGATGTCGTCCAGATGCTCCTCGACGCTCTTTTCAGCGCAGACGGCGGCTGGGGCAGAGAGGAGGCTGGAGAGGATGAAGACGGTTAAACTCAAGAGTGCGACGCGCAATCTCATGTCGATTCCTTAGCCTGCGCAACTTTGATTTCTTCCGGCGGCCTCACGTGACGGAAAAAATAGTAGAACATAAAATCATTCGCAAGCTGCAAGCATCCGCCGACCACGACCGGCACGCTGAGCGAGAGGGTTTGCATCATGTAAGCGGAGATAGTCGGGCTGACGCTGAAAGGCACGACGCGCGCGAGAGTCGTGACACCCGCCGCTGAGCCTCTTTCTTCGGATTTCACCATAGCCATGGTGAAAGATTCGCGCAACGGATTGTCCATGTATGCTAGCAGAGAGCGCACGACTAAAATCGCTCCTGCCAGATGAAACGTGGGCGCGAAAGGGAGGACAAGGTAGAGAGACGATGCCGCCGCATGCGAAAAAACCATCGTGCGCACGATGCCGATGCGGCGCGCTATCACGGGCGCCAGTAGAAAAGAGATGGCGGCGGACAAGTAGGAGAGGAAGAACAACACCCCCAGAGCCTTCAGCTCCACTCCAAAGCGGAGGAAGAACCAATAGGCGATCAACGGCCCGATCAGGCCGGCGCCCAGATTGTCGACGATTCCCAGGAGCGACATTTTTGTCACGAACGCCCCGGATTGCTTGGAAACGACCCGCTTCTTTGCGGAAGGGCGGTAGTCTTCCGTAATCGCGTTGTAAACAAAGATCAGCGCGAGGCTGAAGACGATCGTCAGTCCAAACAGGGGCCGGTAGGAAGAGACCGCGTCCCATCCCCGAGATTCTTCCAGGTATTGCGGCAGGCCGCTCACAAGCGCGCCCAAAGAGCCCATCACCGAACCGACAAAAGAATTCATCGCGAAAATCTGATTGCGCTTTTCGTGGCTGCATTTTTCCGCCAGGAGCGCCTGCTCCACGGGGTTGAACGGTCCGCCGCCTTGCCCGCCGCCCGCCGAACCTCCGGCGCCGACGTTCGCGATAGCGACCGCAGCGAGGATAAAGACGAGGTCGCTGAAGAAGATGTAAATGGCGTTGGAGACGATCGTCAGCGCTGCCAGTAGCATGAGGATTTTTTTTCTGCCGTATCGATCGGATAGAAACCCCCATATCGCGGTGAGAACCGCCCCGCTGAGGTACGCCACCGAGTGCACGATCCCGATGACGACGGTAGAATAACCGAGCCGGTTTAAATAGATGGCGAAGACGACGTTCAGATAAGAAAAAGCAAAGGCCCTGACCCCTCGGGACGCCATGATGAGTTTCACATCCCGATGTGTGCTGTTGAACATTGAGAGAAGCGAGCGCTTAGCGAATCTTGAGCGCCTTGAATCTTTCCCGTTCGAGATCCAGCTCGGTTTTTATTCCGATCGCGTGCAGCGCGTCGTTCGCTTCTTCCAGCGACGAGCTCTCTTTCACCGCCTGCGCCGGTCGCGACAGTGTCTCAAAAAGAATAGTAGGCGACAAGAAAAAAGTCAGGGTCGTGAGCGGCGTGAGTTTTACTCTTCTTTGGTCCTGGCGGATTCCCCGCTCGCCCCAGGCGCCGCGCGCGCATTCGACGGGGATCGCGCTGGCCTCGGTCGGGACCGTCTTGATCGCCTGCTCGAGCTCGGCAACGGTTTGCTGTGTCAATGCCCAGGCGCCGAGCAGCCCGCCGGCCTTCGCCATTCGGCTGAGCGCGGCTTCGATCTCTTCCACCGTCAGCTCGCCGTCGCTGCCATAGCCGAACATCGACCACAACGTCGGCTGGCCACGCCATTCCAACTCTGCGTAGGCTGCGAGCATGATCGAGTCCGCCAGCGGGCTGCGCAGGCCGGGCTCTCCCCCCTGCGCGAGCGAGTCGCCACCGACGTCCACGCCGACGAGAAGATCGGCTTTTAATTCCTTAAGCGCGGCTTCAATACCTTCGACCGCTCCCTTTACGCCGCCGTTGATGTCAATGAGCAAAATTTCTTGCCCGAGGAAAGCCGCCATTCTCGATTCGGCGAAATAGACGCCGGTTTTGGTTTTGCTCTCGGCGTTGGCCAGCCAGGCGTGGCGATGGAGCGCGCGCACCTGCTCGACTTCATCCAGAGAGCGCGGGCCGGGAATCGGATCGTAGACCGAACGCTCCCACGAGAGCCCGCCGAGTTGGAATTTGAGCCTGCAGAATTCGAGAAAACGCGCGGTGGCGAGCGCGCCGACGACGTCGCCGCCTCCGCCGACGCCGATCACCAGGGCGCGGGAGGAGGAGCGGATCAATGTTTCGAGTGAGAGGGGATTCATCAGTCCGAAGAATATGAAAGTTTCTAGGCGATGACTTTCACGGAGTCCGGTACGCTCCGACCTAGCGGCACTCGCCGGCGTCGCCGCTCGCCCGCACGGCGACCTCGTAGAGTTTCGCCACGTTGCCGCTGGTGTCGTATGCCGAGGCCAGAATGCTGGTTCGTTGCGAATCCGACGCTATGTTAAACATCCCGAGAAGGCCCGCGCGAACCGCGCCTGCGCCCGGCCGCGCCAGCCGGATCATCAGCAGTTCGCTGAAGCCTTCCAGCCGCGTGATCTCCCAGGACGACTCGGGCGCGTCGGGGCCGACGATGATCGACTCCGGCACTATTCGGCCGTTCGCCACCCGGATGCTGGCCAGGCCGACGCCGCCGGAATCTCCGACGCTGAGCACGAACCGCGCCGGGAACGCGCGGAATTTGGCGCAGGCGTCCTTGCGTTGGATTGCTTCGTCGCTGGCAAAGGTAGGATTGCCGGCCGCGCCGAGAGCGGTGAGGACGATCTTCGGCGGCGTCGAGTCGACGACCGTCGGCACCGACCGGCTACAGGCTTCAGTCCCGATCACGGGCAGCGCCAGAAGCATCGCCCGCGTCCCATGCATGGCCGACATCGATTAGAGGCCGAGGAGATTTCGCGAGGTGCGCTCGGTGACGGTCTTGATGCGCGCCGGGTCGGGCTGCTGGTCGATCACGGGCAGCGCTTTCTCCAGCGCGCCGAGGCCGCCGCAATAGTCGGAGCCGAAGACGATTCGATCCTCGCCCAGGGTGTCGAGGAGAAATCTAAATGTGCGCGCATCCACACCGGCGGTGTCGATCCAAAAATGTTCCAGCAGAATATCCGAGTAACGCTGCTCGCCTTTGGGCCCTTTGTGTTTCCAGAATAGGCGATGAAGCAACAGCGGGAGCCCGCCGCCGCCGGTGCGGATGACGATTTTTAAGTCTGGATGCCGGTCGAAGAGGCCGCTCGCGATCATGCGCACGGCGCACTCGCAGACCGCGGCGTCGGCGATCACGCTGTAGACGACGCCCGCGCCTTCGTCTTCCAGCCGCTGGAGAGTTGGATCGTTTGCCGCCGTCGCGCCGTGGAGAAAAATGGGAAGCTTCAGCGCGGCGATTTTCGCAAAGAGCGGGTCGGCCTCCGGCGCGTCCAGGACAAAACCGCCGTCGGTTTTGGGATAAAGCAGCACGGCGCGAAAACCTTTGCCGGCGTTGCGCTCCATCTCACGGATCGAGCCGGGAATGTCTTTCAGCGAAACGGTCATCACGCCGAAGAGCCGGTCGCGGTGCGGCGCGATGCGCGCGGCGATGACATCGTTGGACTTCCGCACGATCTCCATCGCCTGAGCGGCGGGAAAGCGGTCGGCGTAAACCCCCGCGCCCTGGCAGATGAGTTGAACGTCGATGCCGGCGGCGTCCAGCTCGCGCACGCGTCGAGAAAAATCCGCTGAGTCATATTTATCGGCGTACGGCGCTTTGCCCGTCAGCCGGATAAAATCTTCGCCGAGCTCCGGCGGAGTGTGGTGCGAGTGCCAGTCGATGAGTGATGCCATAGTCTATCCCGGATTATTCACTGTTAAACATCTTCTCCGTAGGGTACGCCTTTTTCCTTTGCTTCTCTTCCTTCGTGTGCTTCGTGTCCTTCGTGGTCAAAAATTTATCACCACGAAGAGCACGAAGGTCACGAAGTTTTTAAGTCCTCGCGCCAAGACGCAAAGAACGCATCTACAGTCTGTCACGATCTTTCCTCGGTCGATGAATAATCCAGGCTATCAATCCGTCATTCCCGCATGTTTTTAGTGGTTCGAGTCACCTCACCACCCTGAGCTTGTCGAACGGGCGGGAATCCAGACAATCATCGGACTGGTCCCCCGACCCATTCGACGTGGCTCAGGGTCGTGGTGAGCAGCACAGTCGAACCACGATAAAAACGTTCGGGGGTGACTCAAAAATTGCAACATCCGAAATCGCCTAGGCCGGAGGAATCTCCAGATTGTAAAGCTTCGCGACGTTCGCGCACACGAGCTTCGCGCGCCGCTCCGCAGGCAAATAGCCGAGATCGCGCGCGATCACTTTGCGCGAGTTGGGCCAGGTCGAATTTTCGTGCGGGAAGTCGTTCGACCACATGCAGTTGTCCGCGCCCCACCACTCGAGACAGCGCCCGCCGACGGAGTCGTTGAAGAACGTCGCGTAAATCTGCCGCTTGAAATATTCGCTCGGATCTTTGTCGATGGGCGGCGGGTTGCGGTCGCGGAAGCGGCGGTAATAGTAGTCCCACTGCTGCAACAGAAACGGCAGCCAGCCGATCTCGGCCTCGACGACGACGACCTTGAGCCGGGGGTGGCGTTCGAGAATGCCGTAAAAAATCAGGTCGAAGAGCGCGTTGGCATTGTCGAGGAGCTTCAAGTTGACGCTGCCGCGATAGTGCTCGACGCCTTTTCTGCGATTGGGATCTTTGAAGTAGCTGTGGCCGGTCAAGATGTGCAGGCTGATGGGCATTTCCATTTCCTCGGCCGCCGCCCAGAACTTGTTGTAATGATCCGAGTAAAAGGGGAGATCGGAGTGCGGCACCTGCCAGATCGTGACGCCTTTCAGGCCGTTCTTTTTGCAGCGCTCCATTTCCTTAATTCCGTTGTCGGCGTCGTAAAGCGGGATCGTTGCGCTGCCTACGAGCCGCTTGGGCGCGACCTTGCAATAATTGATCAGCCAGTCGTTGTACACGCGAAAGCATGCTTCCTGCATGCGCGCGTCGTCGAGCGCGAAGAGACTCAGCCCGAGAGTCGGGTAGAGGACCTCGGCCGAGAGGCCGTCGGTCTCCATCTCCGTGATGCGCGCGTTGGGGTCCTGGCCGCCGGGATGTCTTTGAAAACTTTCGCCGACGGGAATGGGTTCAAAATGCGGGGCGCTGCTCCGCATCGATTCCGGCACCCCTTTTTCCCAGAGATCGTGCGGCTCCATCACGTGGGAATCGGCGGAAATCAATATTTCATGTCCGTTGGTCGCGCTCTCGTTCATGGCAAGCCTCCTTGAGCGGCACTTCGCTCGTTTCTTCTTACGCTTGCAAATTAGTCCAGGGGAGCGGAGCTGTCAATCGATACGACTCAATACGTCAAGCGCCTCCGGATTGATCACGTTTACCGGGTTTCCGTCGATGAAGCTCAGGATATTTTCCATGGCGTGCTGATAGCGCTCGGTGAGAATCTCCACGGTCGCGTAGCCCCGGTGCGGCAGGAGCACGACGTTGTCGAAGCCGCGAATGGGATGCTCCATCGCAAGCGGCTCTTCGTCGTACACGTCGAGTCCCGCGCCGCCGAGCCTGCCGCTTCCGAGCGCGTCGAGCAGCGCTGCCTCCGAGACAATCGGCCCGCGCGCCGTGTTGATGAGGATCGCGCCCGGCTTCATGAGCGCGAACTCCTTCGCGCCGATCATGCCGCGCGTTTGCGGGTTCAACGGGACGTGGATGGTGACGATGTCGGACTCGCGCAAAAGTTTGTCGAGCGATACCGCCTCGGCGCCCGCTTCACGGGCCCTGTCGGCCGTGAGAGTTCTTCCCGTCGCGAGAACGCGCGCTTTGAAGATGTTGGCGATGCGGGAAATCTGTGTTCCGATTCTGCCCAGTCCTACGATGCCGAGAGTTTTGCCTTCGAAAAGACGCCCCGCGACCGCCGGCCAGCGCTCGGTGCGCATCCGGCGATCGATCTCGGGGATGCGCCTGAGCACGGCAAATATGAGAGCCGTCGTCAGCTCGACGGTGGAATTTCCCGAATCGCTCGGCGTGACCGCTATGGCGACGCCGCGCTTCGTGGCGGCGGCGACGTCGATGTGAGCGGTGGTCTTTCCGGTCTGGGCGATCAGCTTCAATGACGGCGCGAGAGAAATTTGCTTCTCGCCGAAGCGCGTCCGCTCGCGCATGAGCAGGACGGCGTGCACGTCTTCGAGCGCGCGGCCCAAATTCGCGTCGGTCTCCAACCTCTCTCGGTGAATTTTTACCTCGGCGCGCTGCTTGAGTTTTTGATAAGCCGCGACTTGATTGGCCATGCCTTCGTAGTCATCGAGCACGGCGACGCGAAAACGCTCCAATTTTCTTTCGGCCACTTAGATCCTTAGGAAAAATATTAGATAAACTCCGTCCGCTTCAAGTATGTTCCTTCTGCAGAAACCAGTCGGTGGGTATTTCCGTGCCGAGGCCCATGCGCCGGGCGTTGGCCAGTATGCGCGCGCCGCTGGCGGCGTGCTGGATGCCGAGGCCGATGTTGTTGCAGTGAAAAGTTATCTCGTCGGATTTTTTTCGTCCCGCCGTTTTTCCGGTAAGCAGCTCGCCCAGGTCGCTCATCTTTTCCCAACGAAGCGTCGCCGAGCGCTTGTTGATGCTGCCGCCGCCCGTGTCGATCTTTTTATTGCCCATGATGTAATCCTGCACCAGGTCGCTGCCGCCGCCGAAAGGGCGGATGTTGACGACCACCCGGTCGCTTTGGCGGAAGCTCCGCGGATCGGCTTCGACGATGTTGATGCTGCCGAGATGCGTTCCTTCTTCCAGCCACTTGAACTCGAAAACCGGCGCCATAGAAGTCGTCGCGCTCAACAGGATGTCCGAGCCGCGGCAGGCGGCCGCGCCGCTTTCCACCGGCTCGACTTCGAGCTTCATCATGTTTTCCAGCTTGGCGGCGAACGCTTTCCGGTGCTCGGCGTTGGGGCTGAAAACCTTGACCCGTTTCAACTTGCGGACCATGCCCGCGGCCAGCGCCTACCCCTCGGCTTGAAAACCCGAGCCGATAATGCCCAGCGTCGCGGCGTCTTTGCGCGCCAGATGTTTGACGCCGACGGCCGAAGTCGCGGCGACCCGGTTTCTCTGGAGCGGCCCCAAAGGAAAGATCGCCAGCAGCTCGCCGCTCACGATATCGAACAACATCAACATTCCGGTGAAACGCCAGCCGGCGCCTAGAGGAAGCTTGACGCTGCGTTTGGCGCCGTTGAGCACCGGCCGGGTGTCGGAGGTCGAATCGATCTTGAGAGCCATCATGCCGCGCTTGGGATAGCCGCCCGCGATTGTCTTCAGGCGGTAATTGAGCCGGTCGCTATTTTTGGCCGCCCTTATCCATTCGGGCGATGAGTGCGGGTCTTCGTCATCGGGGAGGCTGCGCAGGAGCTTGCGCGCTTGTCTCTCGACTTTTTTCGACGCGCCGTCTTGGGTCAGCGGAATCCACGTTTCCGTCCGCGGCGAGCTGATCGCCGCGCCTTTTCCCATTTCGGTAAACGCCTCCTCCATCGCGTCGATGTAGTCTTCGAGCGCGAGCGCCTGGACCACTTCATCGGTGTTGAGCACGAGAGTCATGGATCGATTCTCGCCGCGCTCATCGGTCGATCCAGGTTTTCGTCACGCCGAAAGTTCCGGCGCTGAAGCGGCCGTCGGCGTCGGTCGTGAAGCCCTTTACTTTCTCGTGGAAGGCGAAAAACCGCGGCACATAGGCGAGCGAGATGTCGGGCGCGTCGTCGAACAGGATCCGGGTCGCCTTGGCGTAAAGCTCCTGGCGTTTTTTAAGCTCGCCCGTTGCCGCCTGGGAGAGAATGCGATCGAGCTCGGGATTGCAGTAGCCGGGCCAGTTGCGCGTCCGCTTTTTGGCTTTGGTCGCTTCTTCGTCGCACGCATACTCCGGCGGATAGGTGTCCGCCGGATCGTCGGGATAATCGCCGCCGAAAAGACCCAACTGATATGTCCCTTTCCGCTGGCGCTCTCTGAAGGCGGCGCCTTCCAGCAAAAGGACTTTTACTTTGATGCCGGCGGTCTCGATCTGGCGCTGTATGACCTGGTATTCAGAGTCCGTCCCTCTCCGTCCCAGGAACTCGATTTCAACGCCGCCGGCGGCGCCCGCCTCTTTGAGCAGCGATTTCACCTTGGCGACGTCGCGTTCCCGATCGGGAAGTTTGACGTGCCATGGAGAGTCGCCCGGAAAGCGCTGCTGCGTCGGCGTGCCGTAGCCCCAAAAAGCCGCCTGCAAGTACTCTTTGCGGTCGATCGCGAATGCCACCGCCTGGCGCAGTTTGACGTTGTCGAACGGCGGCTCGGCCACGTTGAAGATCAGACGGCGAAAGCCGGCGTAGGGCGCGGCGGTGGCTTTGATATTCGGCACGGCGCCGGATTCGACCTGGCGGACGAAGACGTAGGGCGCCCGTTCGATCAAGTCGAGATCGCCGGCTCTCAGGTTGGTGAAGCGGACGGTCGGATCTTCCGACGTTCTAAAAACAACTTGATCGAGATAGGGCAGGCCTTTCTGCCAGTAGTTCGGGTTGCGCGCGAGAACGACGTGGCCCAGGCCGCGCGCTTCCTTGAATTGGAAAGGTCCGGTGCCGGGAGGAAAGACGTCGACTTTTTCGCTCCCCGCCGGCACGGAGCCGCCGGGCACGATCATGAACGGCCGCAAGAGAGAGAGGTACGACAAAAAGACCGGCTTCGGCTCGGAGAGCGCAAACTCGATCGTGAGCGGATCGATCATACGGACGTTTTTGACGCCGCGCAGATAGGAGAGCCCCTCGGAGCCGTTCTTGGGGTTCATCGCGTAATCGACCGTCCACTTGACGTCCGCCGACGTAAGCTCCTTGCCGTTGTGGAACTTGACGCCGCGACGGAGCTTGAACGTATAAACGAGGCCGTCTTTTGAAACGGTCCAGGTTTCGGCGAGACCGGCGATAATGTTTCCCTTGAGATCTCTGTCCAGGAGGCCTTCATAGATGAGCGTCCGAACGTCGAGATCGACTCCGCCCGCGCGGATAAACGGATTGAACGTGCTGAGATCCCTTTCGAGGCCGAAGACGAGAGTGCCGCCTTGCTTGGGCGTCTGCGGTTGTCCAAGCGCGGGAAGAACAAGAACCGCCGATGCCAGAATCAGCGGGAAGAAAAATCGTTTCATGAGGACCTCCGAAAAAGTTGGCAATCTCTGCCGAGCCTGCTCGGTGTATAGGACCGCGCCGATGAGAAAGCAAGAGCTCTACGATTCTAGTACGAAGCCAGGAAATTCCGCAGAAGTTTCTTTCCTTGATCCGTCAGAATCGATTCGGGATGGAACTGCACGCCTTCGATCGGGTAGCTGCGGTGACGCACGCCCATAATGACGCCGTCGGAAGTGCGGGCGCTGACGGTAAGCTCGGGCGGGCAGGTCGCGGGATCGATCACCAGCGAGTGATAGCGCATGGCGGGAAACGGATTTTTGAGCGATTGAAAGACGGTCTTGGAGTCGTGGAATACGTCGGACAACTTGCCGTGCATGAGCGACGGCGCGCGGACGATCTCGCCGCCGAAGGCCGCGCCGATGCACTGGTGGCCGAGACAAACTCCCAGGAGCGGAATCTTGGCGCCGAAGCGGCGGATCACGTCGCAGGAAATCCCCGCCTCTTTGGGCGTGCACGGCCCGGGCGAGATGACGATTTTCTCGGGACGAAGCTTTTCGATTTCTTCCAGCGTGATTTTGTCATTCAGGTAAACTTTAACGTCGGCTCCAAGCTCTCCAAGATAATGGAAGAGGTTGTAAGTGAACGAGTCGTAATTATCGATCAGGAGTATCATGTCTACGGTCTCTCTTTAGCGTTCTAACAAATTAAACTGCTGGCCGTCGAGAAGGAGGCGGATGCAAGGCGGAACGAGGGCTCGCACCGGAGCGTACATCGTTTAGTACGTGAGGATGCGGGCCTGAAGTTCCAACGCCGCAGGCGCCCCTTATCGGCGGCCAGCCCGTTTCCAGCTTTCTGCGAGCTCGATCGCTTTCAGCATCGCTCGCGCCTTGTTCAGCGTCTCCTGATATTCCATCTCGGGGTCCGAGTCCGCCACGATCCCGGCGCCGGCGTGAATGAAGGCCTTCTTGCCCTGCATCAGGATCGTGCGGATGACGATGCAAGTATCCAAATTGCCGTTGAAGCTGAAGTAGCCGATCGCGCCGGCGTAAAGGCCGCGCTTCTGGGGCTCCAGTTCGGCTATGATCTGCATCGCCCGGATCTTCGGCGCGCCCGAGACCGTGCCCGCGGGAAAGCTCGACACGAAGAGATCGAAGGCGCTTTTTCCCGGCGCCAATTTTCCGCGCACGTTGGAGACCAGGTGAATGACGTGAGAATAGCGCTCGATCACCATCAACTCGTTGACCTCCACCGTGCCGACCTCGGCCACACGGCCGACGTCGTTGCGTCCCAGATCCACCAGCATGATGTGTTCCGCTCTTTCCTTCGGGTCCGAAAGCAGGTCGGCTTCGAGCGCCCGTTCCTCGGCCGGCGTGCCGCCCCGGCGGCGCGTTCCGGCAATAGGACGCAGCTCGATCGTGTCGCCGGTGAGGCGCACCATGGTCTCGGGCGAGGAGCCGATCACTCTCAAGCCTTCGAGCTCGAGGTAATACATATAAGGAGAGGGGTTGATGAGCCGGAGCGCCCGGTAGATCTCGAACGGGTCCGCCTCGGTTCGCGTCTCCAGCCTCTGGCAGAGAACCGCCTGGATGATGTCGCCGGCTTCGATATAGCTTTTGGCCTTGCGCACCGAGGTCTTGAACGCTTGCGGCGTCAGGTTGGAGCGGAATTTTTTCTCCCGTCCTCCAACGCCCATCTCTCTGGACTCTGTCTTCCTCGCCTTGCGCTCCAGCGAAGAAATCAGCCGGCGGATTCGGGCGACGGCCGCGTCGTAGGTTTGGCGGAGATTTTTCTTGCCGTTCAGACGCACGTTGTCGATCACTTTGATGGTGTGCTTGAGATTGTCGAACGCGACCAGGGTTTGGACGAAGATAAAAAAGATCTCGGGCATTCCATGCGCGTCCCTCTTGCTGTTTGCGATCTCATGCATTTGCTCCACCGCATCGTACGCGACGTAGCCCAGCGCGCCGCCGAAGAACGGCGGCACTCCGTCCACGGCGACCGGACGATATTCTTTAAGCAATTCCTCCAGCAGCCGCAGCGGCTCATCCGCCGTGAGATTTCTCTTCTTTCCTTCTTCGACGATTTCGACCTTCTTTCCCCGCGACTTAAAGATCAGATAGGGCCGGGTCCCGAGAAAGGAATAGCGCGCCCAGCGCTCGCTGCCTTCGACGCTTTCGAGCAGAAACGAGTAGCGGTCGCGCTCGAGACGCTTGAAAAACGAGAGCGGCGTCTCGAGGTCCATGAGCAGCTCCTGGTAAACGGGGATCAAATTCCCCTGTTTGGCCAGGCGCGAAAATTCTTCAAAAGACGGATGAAACATTTTCTCCTCAAAAACAAAAAGGCCATAGGCAGTCTGCCTATGGCCTTTTTTCAAATCACAATGGAGAGTCGGAGCTAGCCAAGCGGCAGACGCGGAAAAATATTCCCGCGCCACCACGTCGAGCCATTCAGGTTTTTCTCCAACCGAGTCATGGCCAATTTGTAACCCAATTGGCGGTTGGGGTCAAGGGACGGTCACTCGCGTTGTTTTTCGGCCTGGTGATTTTTCTAACGCTCGGCATCAGCCGCGTCCGCAGGCTGTCGGCTGGATGCCGTGGTTAGGCGTCCTTTCGACTCTTCTGATTAACGTACCCAGCGACCAACAGAGAAACCAAGCAAAACGTATACAGCGCTTGCAGGTAGTTCAGCATCGCGATTAGCACCGATTTCGACTCCAGGTACGCGACAGAGATGCCGACCGACTTAAGAGCGCTGTACAGAATGAAGAAAGGCTTTGTTAACCAAGGTTTTAGTCCGTGTTGACCAATGGAGGCAAACCAATGGATACGCTCGGCGTCATACTCAAAGAGAGCCGGTTCGGCGAGAAAGGCGAAGTAGTAAGCGAACGCAAACAGCACTGTCCCGGATCCATAAAAGGTAACGACGCTTTTAAGCCGAATGACACGGCCGTCGTGGAGGGTGTACGAGAAGTAGGAGCCTGTGAAATTGAATAACAGCAGCAAAGCCACCACAATCAGACCGGCCATGAGCGATCTGAACCAGAAGACACCGTCCGTGGAGTGCGATAGATATTCCGAAAGAGGAGTGTTTGTGACGAAAAAGTTTGTGGTGGACACACCCAGTAGACAGAAAAAAAACCGGTGCCATGACGAACGTAAACGTGGGCTCTTCAGCCATTCCCGAGAGTCGTCGTCGATAGAAGCAACGAAACTAGAAAACTTTAGAAGGGCTTCCTTGGTCTTCATCGGGGCGATGCCTAACGTATAGCGTTTTATCCCCAAAGCCTGGTAGCAATCAAGTTGCGGAAAATTCCGGCAGTAGCGATGGGGGTATAAAACGTGTTGGACTAAACCGCGCAGCCGCACGTAAGTTGCGACTATGGGTTTTGTAAAGCAGCAGGACAGCGCACAGTGCGGCAACTCGTTAGCGAGAGATCGACATATGGGTGAAGGTTGCGATCGATGCCGATAGATTTTCTGAGATGGAGGCGAGCCGATCACAAGGCGCGCGAGAACCGGTCTTTCAGGCTAACTAGGACAGGTTGAAAGTGATGGGGGTGTTACGACTTAAAGTCGGAAATTAAAAACTCAACACTCAAAATTCAAAATTGATTTAGATGTAGTACATCTGCGCGGGGTCTTCCGGCTTGCAGAGGTCGGCGACGGTCAGCTCGTCGAGCATTTTTTCCGCGGTTTCCACCGCCTGGGTCCATGCTTCGAGGAGTCTTCGCGCAGGCGTAGAGACCGGCAGGCGGTCGCGCGTGTTTCTCAATTCGACTCCCATGAGCGGACCTTCCAAGACCTTCAAGACCGCCGCTACGCTGATGCTCTCGGCGGGGCGGGCCAAACGGTAGCCGCCTCCCGGTCCTCTCGCGCCGTAAACCAGATTGGCGCGCTTGAGCAGCACCATGATTTGCCCAAGGTACTCCTCCGGGATTTTTTGCCGGCGCGCGATCTCCTTCACCTGCGCGAGCTGTCGTCCCTTGGAATATTGCGCCAAATCGGCCAGCGCGAGCAGCCCGTAGTATCCCTTGGAGCCGACTTTCATGGTAAACATGTTTACACACTCCGGCCCAAGAACGTCAAGGAGAGTAGAAGCGACCCGTGCGCCGGCCCATTTGAGCCGGCGTTTCGCGACCAGCGCCCGTAAAATTCTCTGCGGCTTCGCAAGTTTGACAATCTCGCGCTTCGGGACTAAGTTAAAACGGTTTTTTACCGGCGGTTCATTCAAACATTCTCATTTTTTTTCCGGAGGAAAAACGGTGCGGCGAGAAAAGGCCAATTACGCGATTCAATCGGTGTCGCACGCCCTCGATGTCATCGAGCAATTCAACGGCAACGCCGATGAAATCGGCGTGACCGAGTTGAGCAAGCGGTTGAAGCTCCACAAGAATAATATTTTTCGGCTGCTCGCCACGCTGGAGGCGCGCGGTTACATCCAACAAAACAAAGCGACGGAAAATTATCGCCTCGGGCTCAAATGTCTTCAGCTCGGCCAGATCTATATCAAACAGATGGACTTTCTGGTGCAGGCCAAGGCGATGCTGCAGGAACTGGCGAAGTCGGCCAATGAAAGTTGTTACGTAGCGGTGAAGAAAGGCCAGGCGATCATCCCGCTCGATTTCATCGAACCGGAAAATCTCGTGAGGGTGGTGTCGTTGATCGGGAGAACTCTGCCGCTGCATTGCACCGCCGCCGGCAAGGTGCACCTGGCATTCGAGACGGGCGAGGATTTGATACACTCGCTGCCGGAAAAGCTGCAACGCTATACCGATAAGACGGTGGTCGATCGGCAGACGCTTTTACGCCAGTTGCAGGAAGTCGGCAGCGCCGGGTACGCCGTCGATGACGGCGAGTTTATCGAGGAAGTGATGTCGGTCGCCGTGCCGGTCCGCGACCACACACGGGGCCTGGTCGGAAGTCTGACCATCTCCGGGCCGGTCCACAGGCTGACGCCACAGCGCGTCGAAAAGGAAATCGTGCCTTTGATTACCAACGCGGGAAAACAGCTATCCAGCCGCCTCGGCTACCAACGCTAGCAGGCTGCTGAAAAAGACTCATATGCTTCGTTGCGCTCGGCCCGCATCGCGTCAACGTACTGAAGTAAGTACGCCTCCGCTCGCGGACCTTCGCACGCCTCGCCTCTGAGATCTTTTTGAGCAGCCTGTAAAAAGTTTTTCAGCCAAGGCTAGAGACTGTCTTTATCGTCAGCTTGAGGAACCAACGAGACCCCGCCAATGCTTACGACCCCGGAGAAAATCATATTTATCGCGCTGACTTTCGGCGCGCTCTATTTCGCGGGCACCGGCTTCTATCAAGTTTACAAGACAATTCGTCGCGGAAAGCCGGAAGACCGCTTCGACAATCTGCCGAAACGTATCTTCGACGCTCTCTGGAAGGTTCTCACGCAACAAACGGTTTTCAACAAACGGCCGCTCGTCTCCCTGTTGCACGCGCTCGTCTTTTATGGATTTGTCTATTACTTCCTGGTCAACGTCGTCGATGCCCTGGAAGGATTCTTTCCGTTCCGCGCGCGCGGGACCGTATGGAATCCGTTCAATCTGATCGCCGATCTCCTCACCGCGGGAGTGCTTGTCGGGATTGTGGGGCTGGCGCTGCGACGCTTCCTGGTTCGGCCCCGCGATTTTTCCTTTGCTCCCAATGTGCCGCTGCATGAGGACGTGAAGCCGGGCATCCGCAGAGACTCGTCGATCGTGGCGGTTTTTATTTTTATTCACGTGGGCAGCCGCCTTCTTTCCAAGGCGGCCGAGCTCTCGCGGGAAGCCGGCGATCCTTTTCAGCCCGTCGGCTCCGCCTTTGCCGGCGTCTTTGCCGGCATCGATCCGGGCGCTGTCACGGTATTCGAGCATCTCTTCTGGTGGGGCGCGTTAGGTTCCATCATGCTTTTCCTGCCTTATTTTCCCCGCTCCAAGCACATCCACATTCTCCTGGCGCCGATCAATCTGGCGCTCAAGAAAAAAAATCCCGGCGCCCTGGCGCCGATGGATTTCGAAAACGAGGAATCTTTCGGAGCGGCCAAGCTCGAAGATTTTCCCTGGCCGCGACTCTTGGACGCGTATAGCTGCATCATGTGCAATCGATGCCAGGACGTCTGCCCCGCATACGCTACCGGCAAGGCGCTCAGTCCGGCGGCGATTCTCATCAACGAGCGCTTCGAGCTGAACCGCATCCGCGGGGACTTCAGCGACGGTAAAGAGAGCCCGCGGCCGCTGCTGGATTTTGCGCTGAATGCCGAAGCGGCCTGGGCCTGCACGACCTGCAACGCTTGCATCGAAGTGTGTCCGGTCGGCAACGAGCCGATGCTCCATATTATAGATGTTCGCCGCGAGCGCGTCCTGACGGCGACCGAGTTCCCGAACAACCTTAAAAAAGCCTTCAACGGCATGGAGCAAGTGGGGAACCCGTGGGCGATGGCCCCCGAGAGCCGTTTGGAATGGACCCGGGCGCTTGCATTCCCGGTTCCCACTCTCGAGCAGAACCCTCAACCCGAGGTTCTCTACTGGGTAGGATGCGCGGCCGCTTTCGATCCCCGGGCGCAGAAGATCGCGCGCAGCATGGCCGAGATCCTCAATGCGGCGGGCGTCAACTGGGCAGTGCTCGGTCTTAAAGAGAAATGCACCGGCGATGCGGCGCGCCGGGCCGGCAATGAATATCTCTTTTCACAGCTCGCCGCGGAGAATTCGGAGACTTTGAATGCGCTCAAGCCGGGGCTTATCGTCACGACCTGCCCGCACTGTCTTCACACCATCAAGAACGAGTATCCTCAGTTCGGCGGCAACTACGCCGTCAAGCATCACAGCGAATTCATCGACGAGTTGATCAAGGCCGGAAAACTCAATCTCCGGCCCGACACCAAAGGCGCCGCCACCTACCATGACCCGTGCTACCTGGGGAGGCACAACGAAATTTTCGATGAGCCGCGCCGGGTGATCGAATCCGCTGGCGCGAAGCTCTCCGAGCCGGATCGAAACCGAAGAAATAGTTTTTGCTGCGGCGCGGGCGGCGCTCAGTTCTGGAAGGGAGAAGAGCCCGGCCGGGAGCGGGTGGCGGCCAATCGCTACCGCGAGCTGAAAGCGACGGGCGCCCAAACCGTGGCCACCGGCTGTCCCTTCTGCATGCGCATGTTTACAGAGGAGGCGGCGCAAGACGAACAGGCCGCCCCCGAGATTTTGGATATCGCCGAGATCGTGGCCAATAACCTGCGGAGATAAGCCGATCGCCGAACCGATCCGCCGGGCTACATTTCATTCAACCATGAGTCGTTTTTTTTCAGGCTCGATTGCGGTGTGCATTTCGCTTCTTGCACTCGGGCTCCCCGCCTGCAGTGCCGACCCCCGCGTGATCATCTCCACAAAAAGCGGAACCGAGCGCGCGATCCGCGTGGAGATCGCCGACACTCCGGCGAAACGGGAACTGGGGCTTCAGTACCGGCGCGAGCTGGGCGACGACCAGGGAATGCTGTTTCTTTTCCCCGCCGAGTCGGTGCAGACCTTCTGGATGAAGAACACGCCGCTCCCTTTGGACATGATTTTTATCGGGAGCGATTTGAAAATCGTCGGGATCGTCCGCGACGCGGTCCCGTTCTCGACCACCACCCGATCGGTCGGCGTGCCGAGCCAATTTGTGCTCGAAATCAAGGGCGGCCTCGCAAGCGCAAAGGGCATCGAAGTGGGAAACAGCGTGCGGTTCGAAGGAATCTCGCCGGACGGCGTGAAGGAGTAATTCGCCTAACGCCTTACGCCTAACCCCTGACGTGAGGGGTAAAGGGTTAGGGGTGAGGGGAGACTTATATCTCGCTGAAGAAGTACGGCCGCAGGACTTCGAGCGGCTTCTCGTAGGAATCCGGATAGAGAAACCAGAGCGTCGCTGCGAGGCTGCTGAGGAGCGAGTTGCCGTCCTGAGGAGTGAAGCACATCCCGACCAGCTCGCGGTCGCCCTTCATCGCGAGCGTATTCGAGGCGAGCACGGTCTGGTTGAGTATGCGCCCGAAAATCCCGTGGTCGCGGCCGAAAGAAAAAACCGACGCCGATGATTTTTTGTTGGTGAGCGCGATTCGGGGATTGCCTTTGATCCGGCGCATCACTTCTTCCATCTTCACCGACCGGTTGAGCGACAGATTGAAATAGATCGTGTGCATGTATTGCGTGTTGAGCTTGAGGGCCGAGGAGTAGATGTCCAGGTCGAGCCCGAGAGTTTTAAACACGTAATGCGCGTCCCTACCCTGGTGCGTGCCGAAGCGCGGGTCGTCGTGTTCTACCACTTCCGGCGCGGGAATGAAGTCTCCCTCCTGGCTCAAATCGTTGGCCCGCCGCATGCACACAAAGCGCCCCTCTTCGAGATTGTTTTCTTTTTCCGGTCCGAGCGCGATCGTGTCGATGAGAACCGCAAGGTTGTGCGTGTTGCAGCTCACGACCTGAAGGAACTGGTCGGTGTCGCGATCGAGCGCCCGGTCGTTGATGCCGCGCGCGTACATCTTGCCGAAGCCGTATTCGCTTCCCTGAGCGATGAATCCCCGGCTGTTGTCGGCGAAGCGCTTGTACAATTTTTCTTTGTTCTCGTTTCCGACCGGCGTGCAATCGATCACGACGCTGGCCCGGTCGATCGCTTCCTCGGCGTCGTAGGAAGGCGCCATCCCCATCTGCTTGAAACTTTCCCAACGGTCCTTATCGACGCAGAGCTTGGCGCCCTTCTGGGTGAGGACGGTCACCTTCGAGCGATCGGTCAAAAGGGGCGTGCGCTTATGGAAGGTCACTTCATCGAGGCCGAAGGCTTCGCGAAACGTGGTGAGAATTCCGATCAGCGGCTCGCCGATGGTTCCCGTTCCGACTACATGAACGACTTTTTTTGCCCGCGCGTACGCCATTTCATTCCTCAGGAACAGAATCGGGATTGGATCGAACTCGCGTAAGTTTTACACGACTCAACATATACTAGTGTAGTGTCCCCAACACTTGTTTACAATTCCGTTCGCCCTGAGCTCGTCGAAGGGCTGAGCATTTTCAATAACTTGCGTTCATGGTTCGACAAGCTCACCACGAACGATGAGTAAAGGGACTTTTGAAACGTTACACTAGTTTGCGCCGGAGCGAAAGAGAGCTTGCGCGGAAACCGCCTTTTCACTGCCGGGAAAAGGTGCTAGGAGTTTATAAAGAGGCACACCATGGCACAAGAGGTTATTCGAGCGGAATCTTTTTTCGACCGTCAATTCGGCGTGACGTCGCGGGATTTGGACAAAATCCTGGGACAGGCGCTGGAAGGAAAGGCGGACTACGCGGATCTCTATTTCGAGTACCGCGTCAACGAAGCGGTCGGTCTGGAGGAGGGGCTGGTCAAGCAAGGATCTCGTTCGACCTCGAATGGAGTCGGCGTCCGGGTATTGGCGG
Organism: uncultured Syntrophobacteraceae bacterium; assembly: GCA_964404195.1. Taxonomy (GTDB): domain Bacteria; phylum Desulfobacterota; class Binatia; order UBA9968; family UBA9968; genus JAJPJQ01. The sequence continues at coordinate 9,407 of CAYOJC010000027.1, read as the reverse complement.
AGGCGAAGACCGGATACGCTTACACCGACGACATCACGATCGAGAATCTCGCGGTGGCGGCGCGCGCGGCCGAGTACATCGCGCACAACCGCGAGTCGCAGACGCCGGCGAAAGTGGGAAAAGAGAAAATAGCAGCGCACGATCTTTATCCGGTGCGGGCCGCGCCCACGGACGCGGCGCTGGAAAGAAAGACTGCGCTGCTCTACGAAATGGACCGGCTGGCGCGCTCCATCGATCCGCGGATCAAGAACGTTTTCGTCTCGTTCGCGAGCGAGCAAAAAGTCGTGCTGGTGGCTTCCTCGAAAGGATGGGTGGTCGGCGACATCCAGCCGCTCGCGCGTCTCAACGTCACCTGCATCGCCGAAGAGCGCGGCAACCGGCAGGTCGGCAGCTACGGCGGCGGCGGTAGAGTAGACTTCGAATTTTTTACGGAGAAAGAAAATTACGAGCGCTACACGCGCGAGGCGGTGCGCCAGGCGCTGCTCAATCTCAGGGCCGAGGCCGCGCCGGCGGGAACGATGGACGTAGTGCTGGGGCCCGGCTGGCCGGGCATCTTGCTTCACGAGGCGATCGGCCACGGCCTGGAAGGCGATTTCAATCGAAAAGAAGTATCGGCGTTCAGCGGCCGCATCGGCCAAAAAGTCGCCTCGGATCTTTGTACGGTGGTCGATGACGGCACGATTCCGTCGCGCCGCGGCTCGCTCAACATCGACGACGAGGGAACGCCGACGCGGCGCACGGTGTTGATCGACAAAGGCGTGCTGCGCGGCTATCTTCAGGATCGGTTGAACGCGTCGCTGATGAAAATGTCTCCCACCGGAAACGGCCGGCGCGAAAGCTACGCTTGTATTCCCATGCCGCGAATGACCAATACTTTCATGCTGGCCGGCGCCAGCGATCCCGCCGATATCATCCGCTCGGTTAAAAAAGGTCTCTACGCGGTTTCTTTCGGCGGCGGCCAGGTGGACATCACCAGCGGCAAATTCGTTTTTTCCGCGAGCGAGGCCTATCTGATCGAAGACGGCAAGGTCACGCGGCCGGTCAAAGGCGCGACGCTGATCGGCAACGGCCCGGACGTGCTGACGCGCGTGTCCATGGTAGGCAACGATCTCAAGCTGGATGAGGGAGTGGGAACTTGCGGCAAAGACGGGCAGTCGGTCCCCGTCGGCGTGGGGCTGCCGACGATCCGCATCGACGGATTGACCGTCGGCGGCACGGCGGCTGGTTAAATGGTTATTGGTTGAATGGTTAACGGCAGGTGCGGAGAAATGCCAATCAACCAATAGACAAATAAACCGATCAACCAAACATGGAACGTTTAGAATTAAATCAAGAGCTGGCGAGCGACATTCTCGAGCAGTCGAAGAGAAAAGGGGCCACGCAGGGCGACCTGGTCATGGCGGAGAGCGACAGCTCGTTCGTGGCCGTGCGTCTCGGGGAGATCGACAAAGTCAGCCAGGCGCAGGAGAAGCGGCTCGGCCTCAGATTGTTTTTCGGCGCCAGCTCGGCCAGCGCCTCCACTTCGGATATTTCGAAGAGCGCGATCGAACGACTGGTGGACGACACGTGCGTGCTGGCCCGCGCGACCGCCCAGGACACCTACAGCGGTCTCCCGGCTCCGGACGATCTCGCCCGGACGATTCCCGATTTGGATTTGCTCGACGAGCGCGGCCGGTCGCTATCCATCGAGGAAAAAAGCCGCATGGCGCTCGACGCCGAGAAGGCGGCGCTGGATTTCGATGCGCGCATCACCAATTCCGAGGGAGGCGAGTTTTCGGCCGGGATCAGCCGGGTGCTCTATGCCAACAGCCATGGCTTCTCGGGCGAATACCGCGGCTCGTCGTACGGAGTGTCGGTCGCGCCGGTCGCCAGCTCCAACGGTTCCATGCAGCGCGACTACTGGTACTCTTCGCAGCGAAAGTTCTCCCGTCTCGAATCTCCTATAGCCGTGGGCAAGCGGGCGGCGGAGCGCGCGCTGAGAAGATTGGGGGCGCGCAAAGCCAAGACCTGCGAGTGTCCGGTGGTCTTCGATCCTGAAATCGCGGCGACGCTGCTGCGCCAGCTCTCCTCCGCCATCTCCGGCTACTCGCTGTACAAAGGCGCTTCCTTTTTAATGGGAAAGCTGGGAGAGAAGATCGCATCCGATCTGGTAACGGTCGTCGATGACGGAACGATTCCGGGGGCGCTCGGCTCGCGGCCTTTTGACGGCGAAGGGCTGGCGACGAGAAAGAAAACGATTGTGGAGCGCGGAGTGCTTCGAAGTTATTTATTGGATACTTACAGCGGCAAGAAATTGGGACTTCCCTCCACCGCTAATGCGGCCCGGTCCGTCGGCGACGCTCCGGGCGTCAGCCCGATGAATTTTTTCCTGCTTCCCGGGACGCACACTCCGGAAGACATCGTCGCCTCGGTAGAAGACGGCCTCTACGTCACCGAGCTGATCGGTTTCGGCGTCAATCTCGTGACCGGCGATTATTCCCGCGGCGCGGTGGGGCTCTGGATAGAAAAAGGCAAGCTCGCTTACCCGGTCGAAGAGATCACGATCGCCGGCAATCTCAAAGAGATGCTCTGCAACATCGAGATGGTAGGCAACGACCTTGAGTTGAGAGGAAGGATTGCCGCGCCGACCCTTAAAATCTCTAGAATGACCGTCGCGGGCAACTAGCCGGTTACTCGTTAATGGTTGACTCGTTAGCTCGAACAACGTGTTTGCATTCGCCAATAACCAGTAACAAATAACCAGTAACTTGCCCGCGTCGACGCCTACTGGACTTGGTAGCCGGCTTTTAGGACGGCGCGAAGTAGATCATCTATCTTTGAATGATTTCCGTCGAATTCCACCACCGCGACGCTCCGCTCCAAACTAAAATCGACGCTCTGGACGCCGGGCACGGCAGTAAAAACCTGCTTCAAAACCGGAATTGCTTCCGCGGTTAAATCTTTGACCGAGATGATAGCCGTGCGCGTCTTCATGTCGAGATAAACCTTTTCAGAACCGCGCCGGCGTTGCAATAGTGGCGATTTTCCTCCCTGAGATCCACGACGACCAAGCTTCCAAGAGTTTCCCTAATATTTTTTAACCTATAACCCTGCCCAATAAGGCTCATGAATATTTTTCTTGACACGGAGCTTCCCCCTGTGCAATGAAAAGCGCGGAATTGCTAAGGCAATTGTGAAGGTGTAGCCGCGCTCGCGTCTCACGCTGCCGCAGTTTCGGAGGTGCGCCATGCCGGACTATACGGTTAAATCGGGTGACACGCTGGGTAAAATTGCTAAGAAATTCAAAGTTTCTACGGACTCCATTGTCCGTCTGAACAACATCACGAACCCGGACAGGATTCGAGCGGGAATGGAACTCCACGTCCCGGAGATGACTACCGACGCTATGGGCGCAGTGCCTTTGCCGGCCGATCCGCCATCCCCCGATCGATCAACGATCCCCATTGTCATCAATCGCGCCGAGTTTGTTTTGCCCACCAAGGAATTTTATCCGGAGGTAACGGAAAAGACCTTGATCGTCTTGCATTTTACGGCCGGTCAAAGCGCTCGTAGCGCCTTCAATACGTGGCTCAATAGTCCGGAGCATGTGGCAACCGCTTACATCGTCGATACGGAGGGGATCATTTATGAGATTTTTGACCCGTCTTATTGGGCCTACCACCTGGGGGTGAAGGGGACCAGTGTTCACGACAAGAGGTCTGTCGGCATAGAGATCGCCAACGTAGGGCCTTTGAAGACGTCACCCGGAGATCCGAACTGCCTGAACTGGTGGCCGAATAATTGGGGGACGCAGTGGTGCCGGGTGGAGCAAGGGACGAGCTACGTCAAGGCGACTTACAGAGGGATCGACTACTTTGCCTCGTTCTCCGAGCCGCAGATGGACGCCGTTTGCAAACTTACTCTTTATCTATGCGAGCGGTTCGGAATACGCAAAACGATTCCGCCTCTTGCTCGACGGACGGAATGCCACCTGGACCACTTCCGCAGCTACCAGGGAGTTGCGGCGCATCAAAATTTTCGCAGCGACAAGTGGGACGTGGGTCCGGCCTTCGATTGGGGCCGCTTGGGACTTTAGAAGCCCAAAAGATCGGAAGGAAGGCGAAGATGACAAGCGCATCAAAATACGGTCTCCGCCGGCAATCGTAGCTAGAACACGTGAAGACAGGCGATTAGCGAGAGGGGTTGGAGCGCATCGATTTTTACCGAAGTACACAGAAGGGAGAAAGCATATGGCGAAGAAAATGTTGATCATTCACGGCTATTCGGATGGTTCGGTGAGCTTTTTCAGTCTCAGAGATTTCTTCGTCAGGAAGGAACTCTATAAAAAAGAGGATGTTTATCTCCTGGACTACGCCAGCATGGATGACGACGCTACGTTTAGGGACTTCGCGGACAAGCTGGACGACGATTACAACAAAATATTTAAAGGTGAGCGAATCGATGTCGCGATTCATAGCACGGGGGCGCTCATTGTGAGGACCTGGCTGGCATTGCGGCGGGAGACGCAAAAAGCTCTGGGTCAGAAGCCCGACTGCCCCGTTGAGCATCTTTTGATGTTCGCGCCGGCGAATTTTGGCTCCGACCTGGCGAAATTGGGTCAGTCGTTTCTGGGCAAGGTCCGAGCCACCTTTTTTAACTCCAACACCAAACCGGAGGATTTTCTTGAGTCGGGAAAGGCGGTTTTGGAAGGTTTGGAGCCCGCGAGTCCTTTTCAATGGTCGCTTTCTCAGTACGACTTGTTCCAGGACAATTACTTCAATCCGAGGCTTCTCGCGCAAGAGATCTGCTTTCCGTTCGTTTTTGCGGCGGGCAACGATTACGGGGGTTCATTCGAAGCCCGGGTTATCAAGAACAGAATGAAGCCAGGAACCGACGGCACGGTTCGGATTCCTGGCACTTCGTTAAACAGCCGGAAGCTGATTATTGCATTCGTGAACGACAATCCCGTGATCCAGTGGGCCAAGGAGACGAAGTTCAGTCAAATCCCCTTTGCGGTTTTTCATCACTTCAATCATGGCTCGATCATCGATACGGACAAGCCGGAGTTCGAGGCTGCGTTCGGGCCGGGCCCGTTGGTTTTGAAGGCCCTGGCGGTTAAAACCGTGCAGGAGTACGAGGAGGCGGCCGCGCAGTTCGACGACGTTTCCGCAAAGAACTACGCGGCGATGGACAGCGAAGACAAAGAGCGATACCAGCAGTTTTTCTTTCGGGTGCGCGACGACGTGGATTGCCTGGTGGAAGATTTCTTTCTGGATTTTTTCGTCCTGAACGAGCGCGGCGAACCGGATGCCGAGCTTACCGCCGAATTCGATGCCAACTTCGAGTCTACCTTCTATACCCATTCCGTGAATAAGGCCCATAGGGTCATGTTGGTAAAATACGATCAAATGGCCGCTTACTTTAATAAATTAATTCAGAAAAGAGCCCAAGTCGCCTTCAATATCCATGCGAAAGGCCCGCTTCCTAATATCAGCTATGTCGAGGAAGATTTTGTTGTGTTCGACGGGGCCACGGCGAAGCAGGAGCGGACATCGTTTTTCTTCCCGAATACCACGACTCTGGTCGACATTGTGTTGAACCGTGTTCAAAGCGATAAGCTTTTGTCGGTGAGCCAATCTTGAATCGGCGGGGATGGGGTGCCGGGAAACTAAGTGACGGCGGGAAGAAGAAGGAATTCGAGCCTTTTTCAAAGCTCGGCGCGGGGCCAAGGCGGGAGCTGAGCCAAGCCCTGCCAGGAGAAGCCTCTTTACCTGCGCAAGTTAAAACCTTCTGATTCTTGGGCGTTATGGCCGTCGATTCCCAAACTTGCTATATTGGGGCCGCGTTTTGCCGGAAACGCCCGGCGTCATTCGCAGTTCACGGGTGACGTCTGCCGCTGATATAGGGTGCGCGCACGGCAAGATCTCCATGCCCGCTGAGTTTTTCGCCCTGGCCAACGCGTTTTTCTTCGCGCTGCACAACATGCTCACGAAAAAGGCGCTACGGTATTCCAATCCGGCGACCGGCGTGATCACGAGCCTCGTCATCAACATTATTTTTCTCTGGGGCCTGTCGTTTATCTTCGCGCCGCTGTCGTCGCTCACGAGCGTTTCGATCTTGATCTTCGTCGCCGTCGGATTTTTCCAGCCGGGACTGACTCGCCTGCTGACGTACAAAGGCATCGACGCGCTCGGCGTCGCGATCACCGATCCGATTCGCGCCACGACGCCGCTTTTCAGCGCGATGATGGCGATTATTTTTCTCGACGAAAAAATCACCTTGCCGATCGTCGTCGCCACCTTAATGATCATCGCCGGCATCACGGTGCTCTCGTGGCGGAGCGGCTCGCTGAAGCTCGCCGGCTCCGCCGTGTTTCTCTGGTACCCGATCGCCGCCTCGGTGCTGGCGGGCGCTTCTCAAGTCGTGCGCAAGTTCGGCTTGGCGGCGGTGCCTCACCCGCTTCTCGCGGCGGCAGTGACTGCTACCTCGTCGTTTGTCGTGTCGATTCTGACCCTATGGTACGTCGAAAAGAGCCAACAGACCTGGAAGATGAACCGGCAGTGTTTCGGGTGGTTTCTCGCCGCCGGTATCACGATCAGTTTCAGCATGATCTGCATCTACTACGCGCTCGACCTGGGCAAAGTGTCCGTCGTCATTCCGATCAGCAGCACCGGGCCGTTTTTCTCGCTGATCTTCAGCGCGCTTTTTTTGCGCGACGTCGAAAAGGTGACGCTGAGAATCGTCCTTGCCGCCGCGATGATCGTGGGCGGCGTGCTGGTGATCACGCTGTGGAAATGAAGTGAGGTTCGTTGAGAGGAGACCGATTGATAGAGGTTGTGTGCGAGACTTGCAGCGTGTTTTTGAAGTCCGATACGCCGAGAAGTTGAGTCGATTTTAGGAATAACGATCAAGCTCAGCTGCCGCGGTCGCCTGCAACGGCTGAAAACCACGGAAGACCAAGATGGCGGTCGCGGTCAGCTGCAGCGCTTTGTTAGGCGAGAGTTTTGATCCTCAGGGTGCCTCTCTGCGGCAACCGGCTCAAGATGAGCAGCGGCAGCCCAGACAGGGTACTCGATGCCTGCGAGTCTGTTGATGATCAGTGCCTGAAGGACCAGTATCGCCACGGCCGCTTCGACAATCAACAAGTGGTAGGGTCGAGTGATGATCCCCAACGCGATGATGAGCGTGGTGGCGCCAGCCGGTGGATGCCAGACGTCCAGCAAGACCATGAGGGCGCCTGTCGCGGCCAGGGAAAGTGCCGCACAGAACACGCGCTCCGCAAGAACGCCTTCCAGAATTGTCGGCAAATCGTGAGTCAAGCCCATCAGCCAAAGCGAAGCATAGCCACAGAGGATCCCAATAGCGTGGCCGCATAACGTGTTCCGGGGACTCGCGGCCGGCTGCATCGGATTGCGGAACAGTAAGAACGCCGTCGGCCCCAGCGACGGAAAAATCAACGGGGTTCCCGAAATCATGGCGAAGGAGGCCAATAAACCAATTGTCAGAAAGCCATTGACGAACAGGAACGCCGCCCAAACGAGACGGGCAGGGTAATGGCCGAGAAGGTAGGGCAAGCGTAGCCGATCGACTCGGGAACGCCGCCCTTCATGGCTCGACACGTTTGGCGTCGGTTTGTCGCCGATCGGCTCCTTGGATCCCATGGGTTCCTCAGTCATTCCTGTCTAGATGTCCGGTTCCAGGTCGAAATACTCGTCGTCCTCATTCTTGCCGCCGTGCCCTTTGCCAACCTGCTTCTCGCTGGCGACGAACTCGATGGCTTTAATCCACTTGACCATTTTGTAGCCGAGCTGGTTCTCCACCCGCAGCCGTAATGGTGCCCCGTAGAGCCGGGCGAGTGGCTCGTAGTTCATCTCGTAGGCCAGGATACATTGGGTCTGCAAGGCGTTTTCCAGCTGTTGCGTGTCGTAGTACTCACCGCCGTACAACCCCTCGCCGAAGGACTGGAAGACCGCAACCTTCGCCTCCGGCTTGGGCCTGACCAGCTCGGCCAGCTTCGCTAGCGGCAAGCCGCTCCACTGGGCAATGCCTGACCAGCCCTGGATGCAGTGGTGCATCGTAATCTGCTCCTGTTTACCCAGGGCCTTCATTTCGTCCAGCGAAAGTTCGACCGGGTTCTCGACCAGCCCGTAGACCTTGAGCCGAAAATCCTTGAAATCGTTGGCGGCGAGCGACTGCCATTCCTCGGTGGCGGGCATCTTCCCGTTGGGCCAGAGGAATGGGGAGATGTCCTCTTTCGAGAAATGGGCGCGCGGCGCTAGGTGGCCGAAGAAAAAGAGCCTCATGGAGGCATGAATGTATCTTACGAGGTACTGCAAGGCGCGGGGAAATTTCCAGGACGCCCAGTTGGCGAGATAGCAGACAGCTACGACCAAACCGATGCCGACCAGGCCGAGGAACAGCCCGATCAAGTTGGCGTCGTCGGTCCCCATAACGATACTGTTCATGTTCCGGGCAAACCCGGTAGCAACCACCATCGTCACGTGCATGACTAGGAACCCGACGTAGCCCAGTGTAAGCAGGAAGTGAACGGAGCGTGCCGACTGGCGGCCGCCGAACACCTTCGGATACCAGGGGAACCGGTTGTCAATTGCCGGCGACATGGCCAAGCCCGTCATTGCCAAGAGCGAAGCCATGACAAACACCACAGTGAAGTAAGACAGTTGCTGGAGGGCATTGTAACTGTAGCCATCCGGCTCGACCGGCATGTGAAAGGTGGCGTCGTGGACGAAGACCGCCCAGGCGTCCGGAACGATTTGCCAGGATGCCGGCACTAGGCCCTTCCACTGGTCGGTGCCGAAGAGCAACGCCACGAAAGCCAGCCCGTTGAGGAACCAGAACAAGGCACAAAGCAAGTGCCAGTGCCGGGCCGTGCTAATGGTATGTCGATAGCCGGGCAGAGCGAGCCAGGGCGAGATGTAACGGGCGTCGTCCTTCGCCGTCCAGACACGATTCGTGGGGACCTCGACCGGGGTGAATCGCATCCACTCCGATCCGGGCGTGCAGTGAACGTTCCAATAGAGTCGAGGATGGTCCATCAGAATGGATAGTCCGCTGCGGAGGAGCAGGATAATGAAGAGGAAGTTGACGTAGTGCGTGATACGGAGCCAGGCCGGGAAGCCGTCCGGGTCGTTCGCCAACTCGGGACGCTGCTGTGGGATGACCGGAACCTCTGGCAGTCCGACGGCCAGATAGTGGATCCAGGCCACGGCGACCGGGAGCAAAATGAGTACGAGGAACAGCACCATCACTGACGGCCGAATCCAAATGCGGAAGCGGCGATCCGGCGGGAAATTGACCGGGTTCTCTTTCGGCTTTTCTGAAGGCATGGTCATTACCGGCCACCACGCGACCGAGGCGCACGCTTTGCGACCACTCTCCGGCATCGCGCCACGGTTTTCACGCGCCGC
>CAYOJC010000026.1:0-50688 GCA_964404195.1 uncultured Syntrophobacteraceae bacterium | reverse complement strand
TGCTAATCCAGTTCTCCGTTCTTCGTGTCCTTCGTGCGCTTCGTGGTGAATAGAGCTTGAAGGATAAGTGCCTTAATTTAAGAGGCACTACACTAGATGCATCTATCCATTTCGCAATCGATCCGAGGTAAATGCCGGAAAAAAGCGAGCCCAACCATAAGGTGATAACCTGATTTTGGCTTAGGAAACACCTGAAGCGCGCGTTGGAAAAGAATCTCGAAAGATTCGTTAAGGGCGAGGGGGAACGTCTTTATTCGCGGTCGAGTCCAGTTTTCGCCGAAGAGCCGAAAGCCGTTGCTTGAATTCCTCCAGTTGCCGGCTGCCGCTTAGAACCTTCTTGATCTCATCGTAATCCCGGGCCGTGCCGTAGATCACGAGCGCGCCGGAAACCGAATCGGCGACGATGCGCGGCGAGCCGGCTTTGGCCTGATTCAGTTTTACCGCGAGCTCGGCCGCCTTTCCCGCCTCGACCGGATAGATAAAGATGCGCCGCGGCGGGCGCGCCGAAGCATCGAAGCGCTCGAGCCACTGGCGCGCGTCTTTCCAGGCGTTCTCATCGGTGCCGACGATTAGGAGCTGATTGCTCCGCGGCAGCGGAATAAATTCGACGAGGGGGACGTCGCTTCGCGCGCCGGAAAAAATATAATTTCGCATCGCCTCGGTCATACCGGACGCCAATTCTTCGGCGCTCGCGGCGGCGGGCTCGAATATTTCCATGCGCGCGGGGGCGAAGGAGGGGGCGTCGATCAGCTCTTTAATCTCAAGGAGATATTCGACGTTCGCCGGAGTGTCCACGATCGTCAGAGCTTTGCCGCCCGGCTGTTCGAGGACCGCGCCTCCCGGAGACACGAGCGGCGCGAGAACTTTTTTCATCTCGGCGGCAGGCCGGTGGTACAGCAGAACCGCTTGAACGATGAAATTATTTTGTCCCGGTTTGGCGGGCGCGCCGGCCTGGTTGCCGGCCGTGCCGGGCGCCGCCGTCCCGGGAACCGGCTGCGGCTTGATTTCCTGTTCGGTCGCTGCGCCCGCGTCGTTCAGGAGCGGCAATAACAGGATCGGAAGAATCGGTAACGCTTGCACGGAAGGCGAAAGGTTGAACCATTTCATCCTTCAACCCTCGTCCTTCATCCCTAAACCAGCCGCACCCAGGCTTTTTGCAGGGACGTGGCGTAGCCGATCGCGGCGGCGGACTTGAGTCCGCTCGATTGCAGCTCGGCCACGAGCTTCTGCGCGTGTTTCTGCGGTACGGCGATGAGCAGCCCTCCCGAGGTCTGCGGATCGAAAGCGACCTCCACCAGGCCTTCGCGTATGGAGCCGTCGAAGGTGACCTTGTCCTTCAAATATTCCCGATTCCTCTTGCAGCCGGCCGTAAGGTAGCCTTTTTCCGCCAGGCGGTGCGCGCGGCGCAATAGCGGCAGCTTGGCGGACTCGAAGATCAGCGTGACGCTGCTGCCGCTGGCCATCGCCAGCGCATGACCCAAAAGACCGAAGCCGGTAATGTCGGAGCAGGCGTGAACAGGATAGCCGCGCATGATCTTCGATGCCGTGTCGTTGAGTGTGGCCATGGACGCGATTGCCGCCTGCACGCTCTCCTTCGGCGCCTTGCCCTTTTTGAGAGCCGTCGTGATGATGCCGGTTCCCAGCGGTTTGGTGAGGATCAGAGCGTCGCCTTCCTGCACGCCGACGTTGCGGATGATCTTGTCGGGATGAATGACCCCGGTGACGGCCATGCCGTATTTGATCTCCTTGTCGATGATGCTGTGGCCGCCGATCACCGCCACTCCCGCCTCGTGCGCCTTTTCGGCGCCGCCTTTCAAAACGTCGCCCAGCACGCGGATGTCCATTTTCCCCTTGGGAAAGCAGACGATGTTAAGGGCAGTTTTCGGCTCGCCGCCCATCGCATAAATGTCGCTGAGCGAGTTGGCGGCGGAAATTTGTCCGAACGTATACGGATCGTCCACGATCGGCGTGAAGAAATCCACCGTGTTGACGATCGCCAGATCGGGGCGAAGGCGAAACACTCCGGCGTCGTCGGAAGTCTCGGTTCCCACGATCACGTCCGGAAAATCGAATTTCGGAAGGCTGTGCAATACTTGCATCAGGTCGGCCGGGCCGAGCTTTGCCGCTCAACCCGCAGCTGCGACGTGGCGCGTGAGACGCACTGCCTTTTTTCTTTTGATCAGCCTCATGGATGCTCTCTTTTCAATTCGCGTTCGTGAAACGCACTCGTGGAATCACGGTTTGGCCGGCGCGCCCTGCCTTGCGGCGGGCGCCGGCGACTTGAGCCGCCTGGCATCTCCAATCCTGACAGTGATCCCTTCCCGATCAAAATATTCAAGGAGGGCAATCGTGTATTTGCGACTGGAACCTAACAGGTCGCGGAAGGTGGCCGCCGTAATCTCGCCGTTTTCGGAAAGATATTTATATAAAACGGCCTTCACGTTGTCAACGCAATCGGCGAGGAAGTAGAGATCGGTGGCCACTCGAACGATCGATTTCTCCCGCTCCATCACGCGCGCGACCTCGGCGATCTTGCCGCGCTCGGCGCCGAGATCTTTTTCCATCTGTCTCAACTCCGGCGGCGCCATCGGATTGCCGCCGAGCAGGCGCTTGATTTTTTCCGTCAGGGTTTTCTCCTCCGCGCGGAGCTCGACGCGGTGGCCGGGAAGGCGGAGGATGCTGCCGTCGCGAACGACGCTCTTCTCCGATTCCAGCATCTCGACGAGAATGCGGAAGAGCCGCGCGGAAATTCCGTAAGGCAGCTTCACGCGCAGCTCTTCCATGTCCATTCCGGCGGCCAGAGCGTGCGCGGCGTGGTGCTCCTTAAGGGCCTGCGCGATTTTGTTCTTGAGCGCCCGCCATTTTGTTTCCGTCGTGTAGAGCTTTTCGCCTTCGGCGCTGATGGCGAGGATGTTCGGCGCGCGGCCGAGCAAGTCCCGGACCTCTTCCTCTTTGAGATTGAGAAAATGATAAAGCGGCTCGACCGCCGTCGCGAACTCGTCGCTCTCCTCCATAAAGCGCTCGATCAACTTTGCGGCGTCGTCGCCGCAGAGCGATTCCAGTCTTTTTTCGAGATCGGCCTCCCCGCGCTTGTGCTTCCTGGGCCAGGGATGGATCACGATGCCGCCGCCCAGCGTGCGCCGCGCGGTCTCGTCGCGCACGATGAAATGATCGCCGCGGAGCGCCAGCAGCGGCTCGCCGAGCGCGATCTGGCAGAACGCCGCCTCTTTGGGTTCCAACTTTTCTTTCGCGCCGAGCACGATCAACTTCGCCAGCCGTTCCGCCGTGCCGAGATGAATGCGCACGCGCTGATGATTTTTAATTCCCTTCGTCGCCGCCGGCCGCACTTCGAGGCGGGCGTCGAAGCGATCGGTCGTCAGCGTGAGCTTTTCATGCGCGACGACGTGGCCGCGCGCGACGGAGGATTTTTCCAGGCCGGTGAGATTTGCCGCCACGCGCTGGCCCCAGCCGGCGGTATCGACCGAGCGGTTGTGCACCTGGAGGCTGCGCACGCGAAACGTCTGGCCGCCGGGCAGCGCGCGCACGTGATCGCCGGTCTTGATCTCGCCGCTGAGCGCGGTGCCGGTGACGATGACGCCGTGTCCTTGCAGGAGAAAGGCCCGGTCCACCGGCAGACGAAAGTAGCCTTGAGGCGGAGGCTTGCTGGCAAGTTGAAGCCTGCGGACGATCTCTTCGCGCAGCTCCGAGAGACCTTGCCCCGTGACCGCGGAGAAGGGGAGGATCGGAGAGTTTTCCAGCGAAGTTCCGAATGTCAGAATATTGATCTCTTCCTCGACTTCTTGAACGCGGGACGGCGCCACGAGATCGACTTTGGTGATGAGAAAGATCGCCGACTTCACGCCGAGCAGATGAAGAATATCGAGATGCTCCTCGGTCTGCGGCATGACGCCGTCGTCGGCCGCCACGGTGAAGAGAACGAGGTCGATGCCGTGCGCGCCGGCGAGCATATTGCGAATAAAACGCTCGTGTCCGGGCACGTCGACGATGCCGGCTTGAGTCCCGTCGGGAAGATCGAAATGGGCGAAGCCGAGATCGATGGAAATCCCGCGCTCCTTTTCTTCCTTGAGCCGGTCGGTGTCCTCGCCCGTCAGCGCTTTGATGAGACTGGTCTTGCCGTGGTCGATGTGGCCGGCGGTTCCGATTATATAGGGCATAAAATGCTGGCAGACCGCTGAAAAAGGCCATCTACTTCGTTGCGCTCGGTCGACTCGCTCGACGTACTGAAAAAAGTACGCCTCCGCTCGTCTTCCTTCGCGCGCCTTGTAGCTGGACCTTTTTGATCGGTCTGCAAGATAGCTCTAAATCAAAATTAAAAACTTAAATTTTCTACTCTGCAAAGTTCGGGATCAAATCATTCGGGTCGAATATTGTTCTGAGGTCCAGCAGAAACCGCCCGTCTTTGATCCGGCCGATGATGGGCGGATCGGCGCGGCGGAATTTTTCCGCGATGCGCTCCGCGCCGAGCTTCTCGTGCGCGATGGCGAAGACCTTGGTTGGAATTTCTTCGGTCGGAAGCGCGCCGCTGCCGATCTGCGAGGTGGAATCTTCGAGCGCGATATGAAAATCGTTTCCCAGGGTGTTTTGAAGGGAGGGAAGAAGGCGCGCGGCCATTTGCTCGATATCTTCAAGAGAGCGGGTAAAGGCGCGGAGCGTCGGAATCTCCGCGGCGATATCGGCCGACTGCTGGTAGAGCCTTAGAGTCGCTTCCAGAGCGGCGAGCGTGAGCTTGCCGCAGCGGAGCGCGCGATGGAGCGGATTCTTGCTCATCTGTTGGATCAAGGATTTTTTCCCGACCAGGAGTCCCGCTTGCGGCCCGCCCAAGATTTTGTCGCCGCTGAACGTGACGACGTCGGCGCCGAGCGCGATGCGCTCGCCCACCAGCGGCTCTTTCGGCAAGCCGTAGCGGCCGAGATCGACAAACGCGCCGCTGCCCAGATCTTCCATCACGGGGATTTTGTGTTTCTTTCCGATCGCGGCGAGATCGGGCAGATCGACCTCAGAGGAGAAGCCGACGATTTTATAATTGCTGGTGTGGACCTTGAGGAGCAGCGCGGTTCTTTTGCCGATGGCCTTCTCATAGTCCTGCGGGTGGGTGCGGTTGGTGCTGCCGACTTCTTTGAGCACTGTGCCGCTTTTGGCCATGATCTCCGGGATGCGAAAAGAGCCGCCGATCTCGATCAGCTCGCCGCGCGAGACGATGACTTCTTTGCCGTTGGCCAGTGTGTTCAGTCCCAAAAGAACGGCGGCGGCGTTGTTGTTGACGACCGTCGCGGCCTCGGCGCCGGTGAGATCCGTGAGAAGACTCTCGATCATCTCCTCTCTTTTGCCGCGCTCACCTCGCGCGAGATCGTATTCGAGATTGACCGGGCTCGCGCCGACGCGCGCGACCGCCTCCATCGCCGCCTGCGGGAGCAGCGCGCGTCCGAGGTTGGTGTGCAGGATCGTGCCGGTCGCGTTGACGACGCGCACAAGCTTGGAGTCGCGATCCGAGGCGAGCTTCTTTTCCAAGCGGGTAAGGATGGACTCCTCGTCCAATTCCTCGGCCGAGGCGATTTTTCCCTGCTTTACCGTTGCGCGAATGTCGTCGAGGATCGCGCGGCACTGCTGCGCCACGTACTCGCGGCTGAAGCGGGACAACAGGAGATTGCTCTTAGGGTGATTGAGCAGGCGATCGATCGAAGGAAGCTCTCGCAGGAGATTTTTACCGGCGTCCATACAGCAGGAAGCTTCCTACAAAGGACCGGCAAATTCAACCGTTCCGTTGGTTGCGAATCGCCCTCAACCGGCCTATAAGTGGCTGGCGTTTTTGATAAGGAGGTGGAAATTGTCGAGCTCCCGGCGGTCATCGTTCATATACCGGTTTCTGCCGTTCGCTCTTTTGTCGGGAATTTTACTCTCGGCCGCGCCGGCGCGCGCGCAGCATCTTGAAAAGGCGCACCGGGAAGGCGAGGTGGCCTGGTACACCTTGATGGCCGTTGAAGACAGCCAGAAGATGGCGCAGGCCTTCGAGAAAAAATATCCCGGATTGAGAGTAAAAGTCTTTCGCAACAGAGAGACCGCGTTGCTGCCGCGCATTATCGCTGAAAAGCAGTCGGGCCATCCCGTGGTCGACGTGACGTCGCTGCGAGGAATCGGCTATCATCAACTTTGGAAGCGCAATTTGATTCAGCCTTATGTTTCTCCGGAGAGCAAGAACTACCCCAACGGATTCAAAGACCCAAAGGGGTATTGGACGGACCTGTACGATAACTACTATGCGTGGAGCTATCACACCGCTTTAGTGAAAGACCCGCCGCGAAGTTATGAAGAGGTTGTTCACCCCCGTTACCGGGGCAGGATCGGAATGGATGACGAGGAAATCGAATGGTACGCCGGACTTGCCGAGTACTGGGGAAAAGAGCGAACGGCGAAATTTCTAAAAAATCTGGCCGCTCAGCAAATCCGCTTTCGCGACGGGCACACCCTGATCGCGCAGCTCATGGCCGCCGGCGAGTTCGAGATCACGCTGACGTTCGCCGAGAGCATAGAGAAGATGAAGAAAGGCGGCGCGCCGGTGGAATGGGTTACGACGTTCGATCCGATTGTCGTTTCGATCCATCCCATCGCCGTCGCGGCGGACGCTCCCCATCCCGAGGCGGCGCGCCTCTTCGTGGACTTCGCCTTGTCCAAAGAAGGGCAAGCGATCGTCCAGGCTTCCGGAAGGATCTCGCCACGGCCCGATGTGCATCCGTCCGACCGGCAGGCGGCCCGGGCAAAGCTCAAGCTTCATCCGGTCCAGCCGGAGGCCGCGGCGGACTACGAGGGGCTTCTTAAGGAATGGCGGAAAATATTCAAATAGAAGGCAACTCGATGACGCCGTCGGGAGTCATGGGGCCGCCACGCGGTCTCGCTTAACGGCCGATGATGTGGAGTGGCAATATCTTTCCCCGGACGCTCGCGTGCGGCGCTTTTCTTACGACTCTGAAGGTCCGGGCGTCTTGCCAGAGCCTGGCTGTGACGCGGTTCGAGCGCGGACCTTGCGCGAGCGCCGTGCGAAGATGGGAAGCGAGCCTCGTTTCATCTAGGATTCCCACCCGAGGGTGAACGAGCAAACTCAGGCGCGTTTGTCCCCGATCGTCCTCCTCCTCGACAAGCTGATAATCTCCGGGACCGCCCCCGAATTCCGCCGGCAGAATTTTTTCAAACAGCTCGAAGAGATCGCCGTAAAAATAATTCATGCCTTCGCTGGTGAATTTCTCGAAGCTCCGGATGTGGTGGAGGTGGTGCTTCAGGCCGAGCTTTTCCAGGGCGCAGCCGCAATCCCTGCTCTCGGAAGTGGCGTAATCGCCGTTCTCTACGTTAAGAAGCAGCCTGACTTCGTGCGGAGCAAACGTGGTGAAGAGAAGCGGATGAATCGGCGCGGCGGTTTCGGCGATAGGCCTCGGTTGCTGGATAAGAGCGAGCCTGTGCCGACTCACATGCACCTCGTCGGTATGCAAAGGCGAGGCGCATCCAAGCCCGACGCTCCCTCCCTCGCCAAAAGAATAGCGCGGGACCGCCCTGGCTCCTGTTTGCTCGATCGCGTCGCGCTTGGCTTCGGTAAACGGCTCGCCGCCGATAAGGAACTTCGTACCTTCCAAAGAGATGCCTTTCTCGCGCGCGACATTTGCGATTCTGCAGGCACTGCTGGCGGCGGTCTTAATGCAGCAGGCCATGCCGCGCCGTTTGTTTTCCAATACCCATTCGACGATGCGTTCGATATCCGGAATATCGGTAAACTCGGGCTTTGGAAAGCGATGCCCATACCATCTGCCCGTCAGCACGATCCCATAGGTCGTCGCATAGTGATACCATCGCCCGAGCCGCGAGTTGACCGGGATTCTCCGCGCAAACCACCGATCGACGGGCACTCCCATCTTGGCGTAGATCAATAAGAACTTGATCCCGCCGCTAACCGGGAGAATTCCGTCGTATATCGCGTGGGAACAATTCGCTAGATCGTGGGCGGAGAAAAGCACTGCCAGCTCGAATGTCTGTTCGGCCAGGCGATCCGCGGACATGAAGGAGCGGATAGGAGCGTTGCGGGTGCCCCCGGTGTGAATCGTAAATCCCTTCGCTGCATCGGTTCGCAAAAAATCCGCGGGAGAAACGCGAAAGTTCTCTCTTCTGCGCACCACTGCCTTTTTTCCCCTGAACTCATCCGAGCTGAAGTAGACGCCTTCCTGAGCTAACTTTGACAGCGTCGTTTCCAGGCCATGATGGCCTACGTGCTCCTGTAGATCGGCAAAGTCGCAACCGGCCAGTCTCAACAGCCTTCGGTAAGGGCTTTCCGGGCGCTGATAGATCTGCGTGCGCGCGACTTCGAGAAAATTTTCTTCGCGCAGATCCAGATCTCTTTTGATCTTGTCTTCCGCCTGGGTCACGGTTACCCGGTTGCGGAGAAAATCGCGAATCCCGGCGGCGAGGGCGACTGTCGTCGCGACTTCCCTCAGCTTGGAATTCAGGCGGGAATAAAGATTTTTCAGCACGTCGAAGTCTGAAGGCGAGAGTTGCCTAGTTTAACGGGATCATGACGTAGAGCCGCGGCTCACGGCTCACGACGCGCGTGATATGGCCTCGGCCGGTAGTGTCGTCGGCGAGCATGATGGCGCCGGGGCCGAAGCGGCGCTTGGTGCCGTCGCTGGTTTCGATCTCGCCTTGACCCGAGAGTGTGATCACGTACTGCCGCCGCGGCGCCGGATGCCAGTCCTGCACGTCGCCGGAGGGCGCGTGACGGAAAACGATTCCTTCGCCGGCTTGCAGTTTGCCGATCTCCACTTCGATCTCTTCGAAATGCGAGTGGCCGTCGGCTCCGGTGTAGATGCGCGTGACTTTCATCGTGTGGCTGTTCTAGAAAAGTTCGAGTGGAAAAGCAAGGTGATATGAAAAGTGGAACGTCACTCCCGCGGAAGCGGGAGTCCAGGAATATGTAGGGGCGCGATTCATCGCGCCCTCTTACTGGATTCCCGTTTTCACGGGAATGACGCCCAAGGCCTGTCGGCAGTTTCAAACGGCCTGGTTGATATTCGGAGCCAACTCAGCTAAGCGAAACGAAATGCTTTTCTCGAAATCCTTTCGCCAGGGCGTGAGAGCGGCCGTGCCGGTCTGGATCGCCTTCATCCCGTCGTCGTTCGCGCTGGGTGTGGCGGCCAAAGCGCACGGTCTTCACTGGGGGGAGATCACGCTCATGTCGGCGCTGGTTTACGCCGGTCCGGCGCAATTCGCCGTGCTCAAAGCGTTCGGCGCGGGGAAGCCGGCGCTCCAGATTCTGTTCGCCACGCTGCTCCTCAATCTCAGGTTTTTGCCAATGAGCGCGACGCTCGCCCCTTACTTTCGCGGGGTAAGCCGGCTGAAGCTCTGTTTCGCGGCGCAATTCATCAGCGCCAGCAGTTTCGTCGTCCCCTATTTTCATTTCCAGCGACAGGAGCAGGAGTCGAGTCCGAGCGAGGCGACCGCCGCAAAAGGGGAAAGCAATCTCGCTTTTTTTCTCGGCGTCGGCGTGACCAGCTGTTCCGTTTGGGTCGCCGGAACGGTGGTGGGCTACTGGGCGGCGCTCCACGTGCCAGCGGGGTTCGAAGAGGGAATGAAGTTTATTCTTCCTGGATATTTTGCCTGCCTGCTCGCTTCGGAGGTCAAGGGACGGATGGCGGCGCTCGTCTGCGCGGCGAGTTTGTTGCTGGCCCTACCGGGCGCGCTTTGGAATCCCGATTGGGGATGGATCGTCACGGCGCTGATGGTCGCGACAACGGTTTGGGGGATGGAAGAATGGACGCGACGAGCGTAGCCATCATCGTAGCCATGGGGTTGGTGAGCTACGCGCTGCGGCTCGCCCCCCAAGTGTTGCTGATCGGGTGGAAGTTCCCCGCCCCCGTCGAGCGTTATCTGCGCTATCTCGCCTACGCTCTGGTCGTGAGCATCATCTCGACAACGCTGTTCCTATCGGATGCGCACTTCGATGTGGCCGCGGCGCCGCGCCGCATGATTGCGTTGGCCATCGCGGTTGCCATCGCCTGGCTGACGCGCAATGCGGCCGTGGGCATGCTTACCGGAACCGTCGTCGCGCTGCTGTTATCCTGGTTCGCGCCGTAAAGAATTCCTGTCCGGCTTTCTCCCGTGAAGCAAACCCGCCAGCTCAGCGACGAAGAGATCGAAAGGCTTTATCACGCGACGCGGAAAACGCTGCGCTATTGGATCGATCGTCTCCGCCGCGAAGCAGGCGAAGGATTTCCGGAGAAGGTGACCGCGTTCCACAAAGACATGGCCGTCCACGGCAAATATAAGAAGCCGTGTCCGGTCTGCGGATCACCGGTACAGCGCATCGTCTACGCCGAAAACTAAACCAATTATTGCGCCCGCTGCCAAACCGGCGGCAAGCTATTGGCCGATCGCGCTCTCTCGCGGCTACTCAAGGAAGACTGGCCGAGGACGTTGGAGGAAATGGAGGAGGCGCGCGTTCCGCGCGGGCAGGGAAAGTAGAGATGACTATGCTTAACAAGCCATGCAAATTCTGCGCGCGCCTTACAAATCAAGAAGCGTGCCCAGACTGTAGGAAGCACCACGAACTCCATGGTCATTACCCGAGAGACGTTCGCAGGCAACAGGTACCGGGTCAGCCAAGGGTGGTCGCGCGATTCTGTGGCGAGTGCGGTAAGGAATTGGCCCCAATCAGCACATCGAAATAAATCCCAGCTGCGCCTTCACCCGCTCGATCCACGCCCGAATCTTCGGAAAATCGTCGAGGGGAAATCCGCCTTCGTGGGAGACGTGCGTGTAGGCGAAAAGGGCGATGTCGGCGATCGAGTAATCGCCGACGAAGAAATCCTGCTTCGCGAGATGCTGGTCCATAACTTTCAGCGCAGCCCAGCCGCCGTCGCGTTTGGACGCAAGCAGTGCGGCGCGCTCGGGAGTGTCGAGACTGCTGTTGATTGCATACGGCAATGCCGTATAATGCAATAGTGTTTAGTTTTATCGAGACTCGGCTCTTTTCTCGGCTTGTTCAAAAATACCTGGATGACGATGAGTATCGAGAGCTTCAGAGTCTTTTGATGAGAAATCCTGAGGCGGGCGATGTTATTCCGAGCTCAGGTGGCATACGGAAGATTCGCTGGCGCGCGCCGGGACGGGGAAAGCGTGGCGGATATCGCATCATTTATTATGCCCGAATCACGCAAGGTGTAATCTGGATGCTGACGATGTATCCGAAAAATGTAGCTGAAAATATCCCTGCTCATGTTTTGCGGCAGATTCGAAAGGAGGTCGAAGATGGCTAAGTCAAAACGTAACATCGGCAACGAGATCCTAGTAGGAGTTCGAGAAATCAAGCGCGGACAATATGGACGTGTGATCAACATTCCCGATGTCGCAAGTATTCGCGAGAAGACGGGACTTTCGCAGGCCCGATTTGCTCAGCTACTCGGCGTCTCGGTTCGGACTCTGCAGGACTGGGAGCAGGGACGTCGAGCCCCCTCCGGCGCTGCCCGAACTTTGCTTGTCGTTGCGAACAAGAATCCAGATGCGTTGCTTGAGGTGGCTTGAACGGGGTGTGCGCACTCTTCAGCGAGGTTCTCGGGAGCACAATGAGCATTTACGCCACACTCTGGTCGCTTAAGTTCCCTCGCTATGGCGACAACTATGTCGGGTGCGAGTGGATCGAGGTCACCGCTCAAGGCGTTCCCGCGCACATTGGCACACCGACGCAGGGTTTTGGTTACGAGGATGGCGACCCGTACTCAGAGTTTCTGCCGCCTCCGGTGGAAGTTGACGCCGATGGCGAGGGCAAGTGTTTGCGTGCGGTCGTATTCATTTCGGAAGAGACCAAAAAGGATCTGATCGCTCCGGCCAGGAGTATATCAATCCGCTTCTGATTCTTTCCGGTCGAGAATATGCTTCGGTTGCATTTGCCGAGCTACACGAGCGCATCTGCGATGCCTTGCGGGACAAAGGTCCACGTGTCGTAGCGCAGTCTTGGGCGGAGGACGGGAGTACTCAGCTTATCCTTTCTGACGGCCGGATTGTCGATAGTAGGAAGCGATGAAGAATAAATTTCCGACAGGTTGGGAAGGTCTTGATAAAGTTCAGTTAGCCAGGCAACTCAGTGGGATCTGGCGAAATCGGAAGGATCTGAAAGAAATCGATCACTTCATCCGCAGATTACGGAAACGAACGCGCCTGGAACAGACTCGCATTAGATCATCGAGATAAATCCTGCCTATGCTTTCACCCGCTCAATCCACGCCCGAATCTTCGAAAAATCGTCGAGAGGGAAGCCGCCTTCGTGGGAGACGTGCGTGTAGGCGAAGAGGGCGAAGTTGGCGATGGAGTAATCGCCCACAAAAAAAGCGCTCTTTGCCAGATCCTGAAGCAGAAAGCGCGAAGTGGCGATGAAGGGCTTCGGGAGCAATCACCCAGCGTGTTTTTCCCGCACCGTGGCGATCAGGCATCCATATATTATGAGAGGAATGACGGCGGTGAGAATCATCGCGAGAATCATGTTCCCAGTGCGGGTGATGAGCGCGGCCGTGGCGAGCGGCGCGACGACGGCGGCGACGTAATGCATGGACATGATGACTCCAGCGGCGGCACCGGCGGCGTCGGGCGACGCGGATTCCTGCGCGAGCGGAACGATGAGCGTTGGGACCGAAGCTTTGAGAATGCCGAAGATCATGAGCCCGATTGTCAGCGCGAGCGGCGACGCGAGCCATTGATAACTGACAAACGCGGCGACCGCGGAGGGAAACGCGCTGCGCAGGATAATATATCTCCGGCCGAATTTATCCGACAGCGGTCCGAGGACCAGCGCGCCGATCATCGGCGTGAGTCCCCAGAGCCCCATCACGAAACCGGTTTCGGCAAGATTCAATCCTTTGGCGGTCCGCAAGACGGTGGCCGTCCACGACGCCGAGCTCCAGAAGACCGAGCCGCCGAAAAATTCCGCCAGCGCAAGAACGACGAGCGGCTTGCTGAGAACGTCTCGATAGCGAAGCCTGGCATGCGCTCCATCGCGCCGCGCGTTTTTCACCGCAAACGCTTCCACTCCGGCGATCAAGAAACCGAACAGGCCGACGGCAAGAAAGGCGATTTGCCAATGCACTCTGGCGAGGATAAAGCTTGCAATCACCGCTCCGGCGGAAACTCCGATGCCGTAATATACTGAAACAAGTGTCGCTCCGAGCCCGCGCCGCTCGGGTAGCAGATCGGACATCAACGCGTACAGCGAGGGCGTAGTGAAGCCGTAACCCAGGCCGGTTACCGCCAGGAAGGCGGTCATGAAGGCGTAGGTCTCCGCATAGCCCGCGATAAAAAAACCGAGCGACAGCAAAATCACGCCCAATACCATGACGGTTTTTCTGCCGATCTTGTCGCAGAGTCTGCCGCCGATCGCGCTGCCGATCGACGCAAAGACAAAAATGGCTGAGAAAAGACTGCCTGCCTCCAGCGCGGAGAGAGAAAGCGTATGACTCACTTCGCGAAGCGCGATGCCGAGCGTGGCGACGACCATCGACGGGATTAAGTTCGCCAGCGGGGCAACAAATATGGCAGGCCGGTGAAAAAGGCTCATCTGCGGTCAGCCCGCCCGGAAATCTCTCTCCGAGGCCGATGCGATACGCCTGTGTTACGCGCAATCAAAGTGCCGAGACAATTTCTGAGCAACGATTGTATCTCCTCGTCCCACGCATCGGCCCTTCGAGAGACCTCCGGGCGGGCGGTGACAATGGTTGCGCTAGAACGACTCGCTCGACGTACTGAAAAAAGTACGCCTCCGCTCAGCCTGTCCTGAGCTAGCCGAAGGATCGATTCGTCGCGCGCCTCGCATCTGGGACATTTTTGAGCGGCCTGGAGACTAGTTAAACTTGTGGCTCCAAAATTTCCAATCCGTCGTAACGGTCGATCAAGAAAAGCAGTCCGTCGTCGCGGCGAAAGACGTCGTTGCTCTGCACGGTTGTTTGTCCCTTGCCGGGAAGCGGAATGTAGTAGCCGATTTCCTGTGGTTGATATGGATTCGAGAAATCGAGCGCGCGCAGGCCGCCGGCGAACCACGTGACGTAAAGAATATTATCGTACACTTGTTCCGCAGGCTGGTGCGCGCCGAAGCGGCTGGCCATCGTCGATTCCCCGTCGTACGGAACCATGAAAGTGGAAATCGGAATCGGCCGGCTCTCTTCGGTGATATCCACGACCCAGAGAAACGCGTTCGGCTTGGGGGTGAGCTTCTCGCTGACTTCCTCGTCGGTGACGATCATGATGTCGCGGTCCATGATTTTGTTCGCCAGCGGCAGCGTCGTGTGAGTGGGGCAGGGGTAGGGCGGGCTATAGTCGAGGTGGCTCACGAGCTTCGGTTTGCTCATGTCGGAGATGTCGAGGATCACGAAGCCGCCGTGCCAGTAGCTCACGTAGAGCCGGTTGCCTCTTCGAATCGGATGGTGGCAGCGGTGGTCGGCTCCGTGCCAGGTCGGCGTTTCGCCGCCCGCGGTCCACTGGCCAGGCAGCCACCAGCGCCCGACCTCTTCGGGCCTGGTCGGATCTTTGAGATCGACGATCATGACGATGTTGCCGACGTAGCCCTGCACGACGGGCGAGATGTAAGCGTACCGCCCGTCGAAGGTGAAGCGGTGCACGCCTTTGCCCGCGGCTTTGAAGAAAGCAATCTCGCGCGGCTTTGATTTGTCGGAGATGTCGAATATTTTAAGCCCGCCCTGCGGCTCGTTCTTGGTCTTGAATCGTTCGTAGTTGACCAGCATCACGTCGCCGGCGACTCTCACCTTGTGCGAGTGAATCCCTTCCGGCACTTCGAGCTGCGAGACGAGCTTGGGATGTTTGGGATCGCGCACGTCGATGATCGACGTGCCGTACAGCGGGTCCATATGGCCGACGTAGGCGTAGCCGTTCTCCACGGCGACTAATCCGCCGCCGGGCAGATCCATTCGGCCGACTTGTTTTATGTTCTTACTCGTGCCAAAGGCAGTTCCGTTTGTTGACATGCAAACTCCTTATGAGTCCAGGAATTTTTGTAGGGGCGGTTCGCGAACCGCCCCTACGGGATTCCCGTCCTTCGACTGTGTTCAGGACAGGTTTTCACGGGAATGACCCAAAGACAAAGCCTCGTTATCTACCCTTTGCTCCCTCGATCATTTTCACGACTTCGTCCGTTTTTCGCACCCGCGCCATGCGCGGAAAGATGAGCGTCATGAGCACGTCGTGCGCCTGCTGCTCGTGCGAGCTGCCGCATGCGTCGCTGACGACGATCATGTTGTAGTCAAGATCTCTTCCGGCAAAGACGGTGGAGACGACGCCCACATCGGTCGAGCCGCCGGAGATGATCACCGTGTCGATGCCGCGGGCGCGCAGCGCGAGATCGAAGTAAGTCTGGTAAAAAGTGCTCCAGCGATATTTGGGAATATAGTAGTCGTCAGTCTCTGGCTCCAGCTCCGGAATCACGTCGGAGTTCTTATCGCCGCCGACGATGTGCGGCCTGAACTTTCCCACCTCGCCGTTGGGCCAGGGCTTGAGACCCATATCGGTGTCGGTGATGATCGTCGCCGACGTGCCGCCGTCGGCGCGATGGTTGCCCTTGCCGAAAAATATCGGCAAGCCCGCGGCGCGCGACGCTTTCATCAGACGGACAGCGTTGTCGATCCATGGCTTCATGCGCGCCTTTTTGGCCGGCTCGGCGGCGTGGTAATAGCCGTTCAGGATGTCGAAGAACAAGATGCCGGTTTTTTTCAAATCCAAATCTTGGACGTTCACTGTAGACCTCCCCGCATTGCCGGAATCCTTCGTTCGCCCTTCGACACGCTCAGGACGAACGGAGTAAGGGCGCAAACATCGACGAAATCCCCGTTCGTGCTGAGCGTGGTCGAAGCACGAAAGTTTTTGTCTCAGCGATTAAAGATTCAACCCGAAAAACTTTTTTGCGTTGTCGAGCATGATTTTTTGCCGCACTTCCGGCTTGATGTTGATCTGCTGAAATTCCTCGAGCCAGCGCTCGACGCCGATCGCCGGCCAATCCGAGCCGAACATGACCTTATCTTGCAGCAGCGTGTTCACGTTGTGCACCAGCTCGGCGGGAAAATATTTCGGCGCCCAACCGGAGAGGTCTATATAGTAGTTGCTCTTGTGGCGGCAGATCGCCAGGCTCTCCGCCGTCCAGGGCCAGGTGGGATGGGCGGAGATGATGTTAAGCTCCGGGAAATCCGCCGCCACGTCGTCGAGATAGATCGGCTGGCTGTATTTCAACTTCGTCCCCATGCCGCCGGGCGTGCCGGCGCCGGCCGCCGCCATGCCGCCGTGAAAGAGAATCGGCATCTTGAGACGCTGGCACTCTTCCCAGAGCGGATAGAAGCGCATGTCGTTGGGAAAAAAATGTTGCCGCGCCGGGTTCAGCTCGCCGATGCCGGTGAGCCCCAGCTCTTCCTTGCAGCGCTTGATTTCTTGCAGAGCCAATTTTCCCGTCCATGGATCGATCGCGCCGAAGGCCATGAAAATATCGGGATACTTGCGCACGTACTCGGCGACGTGATCGTTGGGAACGGGCTGAAGGCCCGTGACGGTCTCGTCGCGCGTATTCATGATGACGGCCATCATCTTGCGCTGGCGGTATTGCTCGGCCATCTCGTCCATGGAAACCGGCTTGCGCTCGCGGCCGAAATAGCGCGCCATTTGCTGGGTGCGCGGGCCCTTGGCCTTGAGCGTCAGCTCGTCGGAGAGATGAACGTGCACGTCGATCGCGGTGACTTCCATAACTAGTCCCTCCCTTTTCTTTCCAGTGTAAGCGACAGTCCGGGCTTCTCCACGTGAATCCGGTTGCACTCGGTCCGTCGGGTCAGCTCCTCGAGCAGTGTCAGCAACGGATGCGCGACGGTAATATATTCCTTAACCGGACCGGTGGCGCGCATCGCGTCGATCTCTTCCTGATGCAAAAGCCAGCGGAGTAGCAGCTCCTCGTCCGAGACTCCGGGGCCGCCGATCTTTTGGCGGACTTCATGCAGCGAAGGCTCCGGGGGCACCCACTTCGCCAATTCTTTCGCGCGTGGCCGGCCTAGAATTTTATCTTTCACATCCGGGTCCATGTCTTTGGCGCCTTCCTCACCCCAAAGCCCGAGCGCGTACTGGATGACCTGATCGGTGACTTCCTTATAACGCTCGCCGATGATGACGTTGATCGCCGCTTGGCTGCCGACGAACTGGGAGAGGGGAGTCACCATGATCGGATAGCCGAACTCCTCGCGGACGCGCGCGGCCTCTTCCAGCGCCTCTTCGATATGGTCTTCCTTCCCCACGCGCTTCAACTGGTGGCGGAGATTCGACACCATCCCGCCGGGCACCTGGTGGAGGTACTGCGCGTAGTCGTACTCGACCGGCGCGCCGATGCGGAAGCCCTCGCGCTTCGCGACGATCGTGAAATGCTCTTCCACGGGCTTCAACACCTCTTCGTCGATCGCGGTCGCATAGCCGAGCGCGCGGGCGTTTTGCGCCACATTAAAAATCGACGGATTCGACGAGGCGTTGGCCAGCGGCGGGATCGCGGTGTTGATCGACTTGACGCCGAGCTTGATCGCCTCCAGGGCGCAGAGGCCGCCGAGCCCCGTCGTGCAATGGGTGTGCAGCTCGACCGGTATGCCGTTGCCGTGCTTGAAGATGAGCGGGACGAGGGCGCGCGTGCGCTCCGGCGTGAGCAGGCCGCCGGGGTCTTTGAGGCAGAGGCGATAGGGTTTGAAGGCCGCCGCTTCGCGCGTCTTCTGCGCGTAGTACTCGTCCGTATGCTTGGGCGAGACGGAATAGATGAGATTGACGATCGGGTCCAGGCCGTAGTCCCGAGCGGCTTGCACTTTGCGCTGCCAGCCGGAGACGCTGTTCCACTCGCAGGAGATCCGCGCCTGGCGCATGCCGTTCGCCGCCATCCGCTCGACGAAAAGGCGGTAAACGGACTCCGGCGTGATTTCGAAAGTGTTCACTCTGCCGGCGATCAATCGGAGCGGGGTCTTGGTGATACGTTTTGCGATCAGCCGGATGCGCTCCCACGGATCTTCCTTCAGCTCCTTCACGCACTTCTTCATGTGCGAGCTGGAGATCAGCTCGATCGCCTCGAAGCCGGCGTTGTCCATCCGCTCGGCGACCGGCAGCATCATGCCCGTGGTCATGTTCTCCGCCCAGAGGCTCTGATGGCCGTCGCGGATCGTGGTATCGACGAAGTGGATCTCTTCCATCTCTTTTTTTTCTACCAGAGATATTCACCACGAAGCGCACGAAGGACACGAAGAACGGATCGCTGGATTAGAAAAGAGACCGAATTTCAACATAATTCTCTCTTCCTTCGTGCTCTTCGTGTCCTTCGTGGTAGTATACTCCGGTTTAAAGTACCACCAGCGTGAAACACTACACTAGCAGGTTGCTGAAAAACCTCCGTTCACCCTTCGAGCGCCTCAGGGCGAACGGAAGAGGGGTTGAAATCATTGGTATTTTCCGTTCGTGCTGAGCTTGTCGAAGTACGAATCCGAGTTTTTCAGCAGCTTGCTAGTTGGCGGTAGCCTCCTCCGGTTGAAACGGGGACGTCGACAACAGCGATTCCAGCCACCGCGTGTTCACGTTTCCTTTGACGTATTCGAGGCGCTGCGTGACGAAACGCAAAAACGGAATCGTCGTATCGATGCCGGCGACGTGAAAATTTTCCAGCGCCTCCTGCATTCTACCGACGGCTTCGATCCGATGGTTTCCTCTGACGATCAGCTTCGCAAGCAGCGAATCGTAGTAGGGCGGCACACGATACCCCGTGTAGCAATGGCTGTCCAGGCGGATGTTCGCGCCCTCCGGCGGACGCCACGAGGCGATGAGACCCGGCGAGGGACGGAAGCCGTGCGCCGGTGACTCGGCGTTGATGCGGCACTCGATCGCGTGGCCGGTGAATTTTATCTCGGATTGCGCGCGGCTGATCTTCGCGCCGCTTGCGATCCGGATCTGCTCTTGCACGAGATCCATGCCGGAAACTATCTCACTTACGGGATGTTCGACCTGGATGCGCGTGTTCATCTCGAGAAAATAATATCGCCCGGCGTCCTGATCGAGAATGAATTCGATCGTGCCGGCGTTCTCGTAGCCGCTTTTTTTGGCGATGGTGACGGCGGCCGTTTGAATTTCTTCCCTCAGCTTCGGCGCGAGCGACGCGGCCGGCGCTTCTTCGACGACTTTTTGATGCCGGCGCTGGAGCGAGCAGTCGCGCTCGCCGACGTGGACGACGTTGCCGTAGCCGTCTCCGAGAATCTGCACTTCGATGTGGCGCGCGTTCGCGATGTAGCGCTCGAGGTAGAGCGTCGGATCGCCGAAAGCCGCTCCGGCTTCCGCCGCTGCGGTCGCGAAAGCTTGCTGCAATTCGCTCGAAGCCGTTACGATCTTCATGCCGCGGCCGCCGCCCCCGGCCGCCGCCTTGATCAGCACCGGATAGCCGATCTCTTCGGCGATTCTGGCTGCTTCCTTCGAATCGCGGATTTTTTCCGAACCCGCGCCGACGGGAACGCCGTACTTTTTAGCCAATGCCCGCGCTAAAAGCTTGTTGCCCATTTGCCGGATGCTGTCAGCCGAAGGGCCGATGAACTTGATGCCGTTCTTCGCGCACGCTTCGGCGAGCTCCGGACGCTCGGCCAAAAAGCCGTAGCCTGGATGGAGCGCGTCGGCTTTGCTGGCCCGCGTGGCGGAGATGATCTTCTCGATGTTGAGGTAGCTGTCGGTCGCGCGGGCCGGTCCGATGCAGACGGCGCGGTCGGCGGCGCGCGCGGGCAGACTGTCTTTGTCGGCTTCGGAGAAAGCGGCGACGGTCTCAACGCCTAGCGCGCGGCACGCGTTGATAACGCGGAGCGCGATCTCGCCTCGGTTGGCGACGAAGACGCGGAAAATGCTCATTTGTGTTTTTTCTTGGCCGGTGCGGCGTCCGGTCTCACGACGAAGAGGGTCTGGCCGTACTCGACGAACTGGCTGTTCTGCACGCAGACATTGACTATTACTCCGTTGACGCGCGACTGCACGGCGTTGAAGACTTTCATGATTTCGATGAGGCCGACGGTCGTTTCTTCGTCAATCTTCGTTCCCAGCTTGACAAACGGTGGAGCGCCCGGCTCCGGCGCGGCGTAGAAAGTTCCGACCATCGGCGCGGCGATCGGCAGGCCGCCGTCGAATTTTGTCGTCGCCTTCGGTTTTGGCACAGGCGTCTTTTCCTTGGGCTTTGCTTCTTTGACTGCGGCTTGCGCCTTTGCGACCGGTTGCGCTTGATCCGATGCGGCCCCGGATTGAGGGACGTAATTCCCTTTGCTCACGGTGAGTTTCAGCTCGCCGACCTGAAGCTGCATGTAATCGAAATTCGACTTTTCGATCAGGTCCAATATCTTCAGGACTTCGTCTTGAGTCAGTTCCATGATGTGTCGGCTATTTTTTCAAACCAATCGTCGCAGAGTTCTCTCAAGCCGTTTACTTATAAGATGCGCTCCAACACGTCAACAATGATACAATGTTGGATTTTAGATTTTAGATTTTCGATTCAATCTAAAATCGGCAATCTAACATCTAATATATCTTTATCTGATCTTCTGACCCTTGCGCTTTTTTTCTTCCACCGTTTTCCAGCCTTCGGCGGCGTGCCATTGAATCTGGCGGAACATGCCGGTCAGGATGCGCACGTCTTTTTCTTCCAGGCCGGCGCGGCCGAAGATGCGGCGAAAGGCGAAGAGGATGTGCTCGGGATTTTGCGGGTCGAGATAACCGATGTCGAGCATGGATGTTTTCATCCGGTCGAAGATCCGCTCGACATCTTCTGCTGGAGCGCGTTCGATCTCTTCCGCAGGAATATTTTCCATGGCGGCAAGGAATATTTCGTAAAGGCAAATCGTCGCGGCTTGCGCCAGATTCAGCGACGGGTAGGCGTCGTCGGTCGGAATCGTGATCAACCGCTGGCAATATCGAAGGTCGTCGTTGTCGAGTCCGTGGTCTTCAGGACCGAAGACCAGCGCGCATTTTCCCGTGCGCGCCGCGGCGACAATCTCCGGCGCCGTCGTCTGCGGCGAGCGGCTATGGTCGCGGTAAAGACCGCCGCGGCAGGTCGTGCCGACGACCAGACCGCAATCCGCGACGGCTTCGCGCAGCGTGCCGAAGCGCCGCGCGCCTTTGAGAATATCTTTGGCGTGCGTGGCCATCGCTCTCGCCCAAAAACTTTCCGTCCGGCCGCGCCCGACGATCGCCAGATCGCCGACGCCCATGTTTTTCATCGCCCGCGCGACCGAGCCGATGTTGCCGGAGCCCTTTGGTTGAACGAGGACCACCCGAATGTTTTCTAACATTTATTTGCCAAACGGGCAGAATCTATTCTTCGCGACGATCCCGCGGCTCTTGGCGTCGAAGTCGGAACGGTAGTCGAAGACTTCGTTCATGATCGAGTTCGTGTCTTTGACATGCTCGGCGCCGAAGACGTGGCCGAACTCGTGGATCAGGGCGACGGCGTCCAGAGTGGGCTCCGAGCGGACGCCGGTGTAGCGATACGGAGCCGTCACGGAACTCACGACGTAATTCGCCAAGCCTTCGCGGCAATTGCCGAAGCGGTTCACCATGCCGCGACCGCCCATATAAAACGTCACGCGCTCACCCGTAAGGCCGATGAGGAGATCGTAGCTCTGATCCTTTATGGGATACGCCTGGACCAGGCGTTTCATCAACGTCACGACGAACTGGCTGCCCTCCGCCATTTCCCACGGGTCGATTTCAACGGCGACAAGCTTGATTCCGAACTCGCGCTCGTAGAAATCCGACGCGGCCCGCAGCAGGCCCGCGGCCGTCTCGCGCCAGCGAGGATCATT
The DNA here is from genome assembly GCA_964404195.1 of uncultured Syntrophobacteraceae bacterium. Taxonomy (GTDB): domain Bacteria; phylum Desulfobacterota; class Binatia; order UBA9968; family UBA9968; genus JAJPJQ01. The sequence continues at coordinate 28,819 of CAYOJC010000026.1, read as the reverse complement.
TTCCCTGAGCTTCGCGTCGGCTACGAGCTTGACGCGTACGGTCCGCTCCGGCGTCTCGTCACGGAGGACGGCGCAGGCGGAGAGCAGAGACAGACTAAGGATGAAGCAGCTTATCCGTCGGAGCGTAGTCATCGGTCAAGACGGGGACATCGTCATCCGGCACTTTGCTTTCCACGAAGGCGACCGCAATGTCATTCACGGACTTGGGAAAAAGGTCGCGGCCGAGGCCGGCCGCGCGCTTGGTGATCTCCTTGATATCGATCCGCTGCGGCTCTTTGGTCGCGACGATGATGACGTTCTGAATCGTATCGAGACTGGCGTTGTCGGCCCTGCGCGCGGCGAACATATAGATCTGCGGAAAAATGCCGCGCATGGTCTTGGCCACCGAGCGGGTGATTTTGCCGCCCGGGCCGGTGACCGCGCCGATGATGTTGATCACGACGACTCCGTTCGGCGCGAGTTTTTGATTCGCCATGGTAAAAAATTCCCGCGTCGTCAAGTGAAACGGGATGGCGTCCTTGAAATAGGCGTCGAGCAGGATCACGTCGTAGCGCTGCGGGCTGCGAGTGAGAAAGAGTCTGCCGTCCTGGGCGTGCACGTGGACGCTCTTGCCTTCATCGAAGAAGAAATACTTCTTCGCGACTTGAACCACTTCGGGATCGATTTCGGCCACGTCCATCTCCAGCGCGGGAAATTCCTTTTGCCATTTCTTGGGGACGGAACCGCCGCCGAGGCCGACGATGAGCGCCTTTTTCGCATCCGGCCTGAACGTCAGCCCGAGAGAGACATAGCGCGAGTATGTCAATCTCAGCGCGGTCGGTTCGTTGAGATTCATCGCGCTCTGGAGCGTCTGATCGAAGTAGAGATAGCGCGCTTCGTCGTCCTCGTTGACTCGGATGTGGTGGTAAAAAGAGTCTTTCTCGTAGAGCGTTCGGTAGACGGCCCAGGCCGGCAGGGGAAACGTTGAAGCGATCGTGGTGCAAATCAGAACCGCGGCCTTGGTCGCGACGGAAGCCCGGCTAGGCGCCGCTCTACGCGCGCGCGTCAGCGGCCACATGACGAGCGCGAGTACCAGCAGTGTGAGCCCCAGCGCGTGGATGATGTTGGCAACGCCGATCGCCGGGATCAGATAAAACGCGGTGAACAGCGTGCCGAAGATGCTGCCGCAGGTGGAAAGCGCGTAGAGCGTGCCGGCCGTGCTGCCGACCGTGGATAATGTCGTTGCCGCGAGCCGGATCGCGTACGGCGAGACCGTGCCGAGAAAAATTCCCGGCACCAGGAAATAGATCGCGCTGACGATCAATGGATTGGCCCGGACGCCGAAATCGGTTTCGGCGACCCAGAGGTTCACCGCAGGATAAAAGAAGGGGAGAAAGAAAATCATGACGCCGGGAACGAGGAGCAGCAGCAACAGCTTCGCGAACGAAGGATTTTTCTCCGAGAGCCGCCCGCCCCAATAATAGCCGGCGGAGAGCGCCGCGAGCACGACCGAGATCAGGCTGCCCCAGACGAAAATCGAGTTGCCGAAGTAGGGCGCGAGCACGCGCGAGCCTACGATCTCCAGCGCCATGAGCACGGCGCCGCTGACAAAAATGATGATGTTCAACCAGAGATGAATCATTTTATTCTTCCCAGCCCCGGTCGTCGCCCTCGTCCACCAGCGTTACCGACTCCAGCATCGCTGCGGAAATCCCTTCGATAAATCGCGACGGCCGCGAAAGGACCGTGCCCATGCCGCGGTCGAAAATCTTGATCGGATAGGAGATGAAAAGATTCTCCTTGGCGCGCGTCGCCGCCACGTAGAGAAGACGCCGCTCTTCCTCCAGCTCCTCCGCGGTGTTGATGTTGTAGTAGGACGGGAACCTTCCCTCCAGCGCCCAGATGATGAAGACCGAGTGCCACTCGAGTCCCTTGGCCGAATGGATCGTTGAGAGCACCAGCGGCCCTTCGTCGGGATCGACCGCCAGCGCGTCGTCCACGCTGTCGGTCGGCGGCTCGAGCGCCATGTCGGTCAACAGCCGCTCCAGGCTCCGGTAGCGCTCGGTCATGCTCTGAAAATGCTCCAGGTCTCTCAGCCGCTTGGGATAATCTTCGGGGTGATTCCGCTTGAGGATCGGCGCGTAATATTGCATCAGGTACTGCGTGTTCTCCGACGGCCGCTGCGCTTCGGAACAGACTTCCAAAACCTGGGCGAGCGTTCTCAGGCCGTGCGCCACTTTGCCTTTCGCGTTGAAGGAACGCAAGCGCTCTCTCGGATTCGAGCCGTCGAGCAGCCAGTGGATGATCTTCTGGCTCGACTGGGAGCCGACTCCCTCCAGCAGCGAAAGCACGCGTCCCCACGAGATCGCGTCCTGGGGATTGGCGAGAATGCGCAGATGCGCGAGCACGTCCTTGATGTGCGCGGTCTCCATGAACCGGAAGCCGCCGCGCTTGACGAATGGAATGTTGTGGCGCGTGAGCTCGATCTCCAGGTCGAACGAATGAAAGCTCGAGCGAAAGAGCACCGCCATGTCCCACAGCGGCACGCCTTCCTCCCGGAGCTCCAGGACTTTTTGGCAAATGAAGCGGGACTGCATCTGCTCGCTCTCCGCCTGGATCAGCAGCGGCGTGTCGCCTTTTTCCTTGCTCGTGAAGAGGCGTTTCTCGTATTTTTCCGTCGCGCGGGAAATAATTTCGTTGGTGAGGTTCAAGATCGGCTGCGTGCTGCGGTAGTTTTCTTCGAGCGAGATCAGCCGCGCGCCGGGAAAATCTTTGGGGAAGTCCATGATGTTGCGGAAATTGGCGCCGCGAAACGAGTAGATGCTCTGCGCGTCGTCGCCGACGACCATGACGTTGTCGTGCGTCGCGGCGAGGAGCCGCACGATGTCCGCCTGGAGACGGTTGGTGTCCTGATACTCGTCTACCATGATATAGCGGTAGGTTTCCGAAAGGCGGCGGCGCACTTCCTCGTCGGCGCTGAGAAGCTCTTTGAGCTTGATCAGAAGATCGTCGTAGTCCATCAAAGAGCGGGTTTTTTTATAGTCGACGTAGCGCTCGTAGAGCCGCAGCAGATCTTCGAGAAAGTCGTAGAGGTGCGGGTAGTCCCGCTCGATCAGATCCGGGATCGTCCACTGCTTGTTAAGCGCCATGCTGTAGATTTCCGCGACCGTCTGCTTGCGCGGGAAACGCTTCTCCTTGCTGTTCAGTCCCAACTCGGCGCGGAGGAGCTGGACCACGTCCTCGCTGTCCGGCCGGTCCATGATGGTGAACGAAGGCATGAGGTCGATCTTGCGGCCGTAGTGGCGCAGCACCGTGTTGGCGAAAGAGTGGAAGGTCCCGCCGGCCACTTTGTCGCAGCGGTTATCCATCAAGAGGCTCGCGCGCCGGAGCATCTCCTCGGCGGCGCGGCGCGTGAAGGTGAGCAGCAGGATCGCTCGCGGATCGATGCCGATGTCGATCAAGCGCGCGACGCGGTAAACCAGCGTGCGCGTCTTGCCGGTTCCGGCGCCGGCGATGACCAGCACGGGGCCGTCCTTGGCGGTCGCCGCTTCGAACTGCGCGTCGTTCAGCTCCTTGCGGTAATCGATTCCTGAAATAGAACCGGCAGGCGGGTCGGTTCGCTTTAAGACGTATTTACGGGCCAAATGATTTCTCCGTGGGCGGTTTTCATAAACTACTAATTTTCCTTCGAGGTAGCAAGCATTCTTTCCTTTGTGGCCGGAGGCTGGTACGAATTACTATGTATTTCGATTGGCCGGTTGGATCTCTGTCATTCTGAGGCGAAGCCGAAGAATCTCGGGACGAAATCGAGACCCTTCGCGGAGTTTATCCTGAGCGCAGTCGAAGGGCTCAGGGTGACACTCAGCGAGTGAGATCGTAGTAATGAAGAATGTGGCTGCGATACTAGGGCTTTTTTTACTATGCTTTGCCCCACCCGCTCCCGCTCAAGTGAAGAGCAAACCGCCCGCGGCCAAGCCGGCCGCGGCGCGGCGCGTGGATAGCGAGACTTTGCGGCTCAACGCGGAGGTCATTCGGACCGCGACGGAATACCGGGACCAGCTCGCGTTGCAGATGAAGCTCGAAGGCGTGGAAGTGGATCGCCTCGCGCGTGAAGTGGAGATGCGCGCGCAGTGGCTTCAGAAAGACTACATTTCGCGGCAGGAATGGGAGCAGAGCAAGCTGGCGCTGGCCGCCGCCCAATCCAAGCTGGCCGACACGGCGCAGCGGATCGAGCAAGCCGAGATGGTCATCGGCGAGGCGGAAGCGCGCGCGGCGCTGCTGACGCTGCCGCCGCTTGCGGCGGGCGGCTACAGCGAGAGCGGGATGTTCGTCCGCTACAACGGCACCGCGCCGTGGTCGCTGGCGGACTCCGGAAAGGTCGAAGCATTTTTCTCGGGCCGCTTCGGCCATCCATTGCCGGTCAGCGCGCGCGGCGAGACGGAGATCCACCGGCAGATGCGGTTTGACCACACGAACGCGATGGACGTGGCGCTCAGTCCCGACAGCGCGGAGGGCCGCGCGCTCATGGAATATTTGCGCAAGGGGGGCATCCCGTTCCTGGCGTTCCGCGGAAAAATGGCGGACTCGTCCACCGGCGCGCACATCCATATAGGGAAGCCGTCGGTGAGACTTGCGGGACCGTAACTCCAGGACTGAGGTATGAGTGCTGAGGACTGAGTGTTTCGATTCGACAGGTCTGCGGTTGCTCGCATGCATTTGTTCACCGGGATTGCTATAATCTTAGAGGTAAACAAAGGAAAGAAGAACTAAATTTAAGTTACGAGGAAGCGCTGACCTTTGCCGACGAAGACATCGATGATCATTGGGATCTCTATCGGCTGAATTTTCTGAAAGGGAGGTATCCGTGAACATTTTTGAAGCGAAAAACACCGAGCTGGTGAAAGAATTCAACCGATACGTTCGCGAGCATCCAAAATTTGCCGACGATATCCCTAAGAATACAGTTGTGGTCATGCAACTGGAGGGAGATAGCAAGTTCAACCATTGGAGCCGTAAGCTGGCTCAAGCTCATGTTCAGGGAAATCAACCTATTGTCTACGTCAGGATCCAAAAGCTGAAGCCGCTGCGTTCTCGGATTGAAAAGTTGGAATTGAAAAGAGTGGCGTAATGAAGACACCGCTTAAAGTCACCGGCATCGATCACGTGGTGCTTCACGTCAAGGATCTCTCGCGCGCTAGGAAATTCTACGTAGAGTTTTTGGGCATGGAAGTCGAGCACGCAAGCTCCTGGCAGATCTTTCTCAAATGCGGCAGCCAGGGCGTCGCGCTTTTCGAAGCCGACGACGGCGACGAAATTCACGGCGGCAGCGAGGTGAACCACATGGCGCTGCGCTTGAAGTCCGGCGAATTCAAGAAAGTAAAAGCTTTACTGGAAGAGCAGGGCATCAAAGTGAACGGCCGCAGAGGCGACCCTCACTGTATCTATTTTTCCGACCCCGACGGCCACCGGCTGCAGCTATTGACGCCGGGGGAGCAGTGACAAATTTTTAGGAAGATGCGTACTACAGCGAGATAGGTAATGCCGGAGGTATCTAGATTCTTTGGCATCATCATCCGCATGTATGTGGAAGCTGGAGGGGCACACCATAGGCCTCACTTCCACGCATATTACCAGGAGCACGTAGGTATTTACGGTATTGAAGTGATTGAACGGATAGCAGGTTCGCTACCAACACGACAGGAACGCCTGGTTCTCGCGTGGGCGGAGCTGCACCGTGAAGAATTGATTCGGAACTGGCGGGTGTTGCAGCAGGGCTCGCCGCCGGGTAAAATCGAGCCACTGAAATGAGAGATTTCCATGGGTCATGAAATTCACCGTGTTGTCGCATTCGAGAAAGTGGCTCCGTTCACTTTACGGGTCCGCTTTGACGACAACACTTCTCAGGTGATTAATTTTCAACCCGTGTTGAAAGGAGAGCTATACGGCCCGTTGAGCAACGCCTCTCTGTTCGATCAGGTCCGCATCGATCCCGAAGTTCACACCCTGGTTTGGCCCAACGGCGCGGACTTCGATCCTTCGATCCTCCACGACTGGCCTAAGTCCGGCGAGGCGCTTAAGAGTCTAGCGGAGAATTGGACGTCGCCCCATCCGGAAACGCATCGAGCCAGCCGTTGAAGTCAGTCCATTCGCTAAATCACTTTCTCCGACTCCGAAGGTTATCGTCTTCAGCTCCGGACGCAAGGGGGAGGAGTGAGATGGCTTCTGGTTTGTCGAGCCTCTATGCGCGAGCGTAAAACCCTATGAGGAGAGGACAGGCGGTAAGTGTTTGGTTGCTTGGCTTCTCGCAGTTGCTTTGGGGATGCGCCGCATTAGACGTCCGGCACTCGCCGGCCACGTCGGAGGATTTCGGAAGTCGGCCGGTTGTTGTTTTTACTGTCTATTGGGATTTCTCGTCAACTAAGAACCTCGTGGCAACGCCGATTGCGGTATACGAGCGCGGGCGTTTCAGAGAACCGCCTTGTACTCGCAACGAGCCGGACGTAGTGGAGTTTGTGCAGAAGTATCTAGCACGCGGTCGAACCCTATATGTTTTGGATGGTGGCCGTATCATCGGCAACGCTACGGTCACCACGACTGCACAGCCTGAAGAAGACTATTGCTTTGGCGTGGTTGTTCAAGTCGACATGGCCCCCGAAGTGGCCGACGTGATTGCCGAGAGAAGGCGACAACTGCTCGCGGTTACGCAGATGCCGTCTCAGCAGCAGGGACCTGCACCGCGACCTGTAAATACTTTACTTAGCGAGGAGGCAAAACGATTGGCTCGGAATTCCCGTCTCGGAAATGGTGCCACGGAGAAGAATGTAGCCATCATTAAAACTGAGGCATGGACGATTGATTTGAACGGGGATGGGATTGAAGAGTTAGTTATAACCTCCCACGCTTCCGTCGAGGAGGTCAGCACTGAGGAAGATTTATATTCGCTCTTTCTCATTGCCCAGAAGACAGAGAGGGGCTACCAGCCGGTGTTTACCGAGTATCAGCGGACCCAAAACGAAGCGCATCTTTGCTCGATACATTTCATCGACACGTTGAACTTCTTCCCAACCGCCGCCATTCCTCGGATTTTTGTCCAATACCGTTGTTACGAAGGTGTCGCGTATGGAGTTTATGATGCAGAAGGCCCTCGACTGTACACGGGTGCCTATTACGGTATCTAGACTCGGGAAAGGTTGAACTCGATCACTCTTTCTTTCCCCTCCATACCGTCGCGACTTCCACGGCCGTCGCCATATCGAACTGCGTCCGTTCCATTAATTTGAGCGCCATCTCGTGGAGCTCGCGGTTTCTGGAGCCGACGCCGTCTTTTAGGATGACCACGTCGTAGCCGAGATTGCGCGCGCTTCGCGCCGTCCCTTCGACGCCGCCCTCGGTGGCGACGCCGCCGATGACGATCGCTTGTATCCCCTTGCTTCGCAGCATGAGATCGAAATCGGTTCCGATAAAGCCGTCGGGCCTGCGCTTTTGAAAAACGATATCGCTCGGCTCGGGCTTCAGCTCTTCGACGATTTCCCGCCCGTGCGGATCGTCCTTCTCTTTTAGGAGCTGCGCGACGTCCGTGACGTTCGCTCGTTTCATCCTGATCCGCACCCACACTCCGGCCTCTTCTTTCGCAAGATCGAAGGGCGTCTGTACGGAATAAAATACCTGCACGCCGGCGTCGCGCGCCGTCTCGGCGAGCATCTTCAGGTTCACCGCGATCTCTTTATAGTTGAACGCGTTCGGCGCGATGGCATATTCCATGTCCCAGAGAAGCAAGGCGGTCCGGCGTGGATCGACAATTTCCTCCAAAGTGTGCGGTATCTGTTTTCCTACCAGCTGCAACATAGGCGCTCCTTCCTCAGCATCTAAAGGTTATACACTGCCTTCGGGTTTTAGTAGAGCTCTTTGTCGATAACCTGCTGCTTTATCTCACCTTTCATTTTTAAATTTCGCAGGGCCTCGATCTCGCCCGAAGTGTCGGCGTGGCCGTAGTCGGAGCCGATGACAATCTATATTTCCGCTACCGTGTGGCGTACACCTTCGTCCTGCCGGCGCGATCGAAGGTGTAGACGCTGTAAGGCTCGGGCGGGCCGGTCATTCCCGGAGAGCCGCTCGGCATGCCGGGGACGCCGATACCGACGACGGCGGGCTTTTCTTTTAGCAGGCGAAGTATCACATCGGCGGGGACGTGGCCTTCGATAACATAGTTTTCGACAATCGCCGTATGGCACGATTGCAGAGACTCAGGGACTCTGTATTTAGTTTTGATCTTGAGCAGTTCAGCGTCAGAGAGGCCGTTCGATTTGACGGTGAAACCATTCGCGCGTAGGTGACCCACCCACCCGGAGCAGCAGCCTCAGGTCGGGCTTTGGTAAACCGTGACGGTAGGTCCTGCGGCGGCGGCTTCGATGTAACGGACCGCTGCAAGCGTGAGCAACAGGGCTGAGACAACCAGTGTCGGCAGGTTGTAGCACCGTTTGTTTCGCATATCGTCCTCCGAGGAGAGAAAATCCACTCTCTCGCTTCCTGTTTCTGAAATATTAGGCTAAATTGCTGCTCTTAACAATGAGCAGTCGAGTGAAAATCGGGCCACGCTCGAAAAATATTCCGGCGCTGGAGGTGCGCGCCGTCTCCTATTCTCTCGACGGGAAACAAATCCTCGACTCGGTCAGTTGGACGGTCGGAGAGGGCGAGCACTGGGCGATCCTGGGGCCGAACGGGGCGGGGAAGACCACGCTGCTCAAAATCGCCTGCGGCTATCTTTGGCCGAACAGCGGCGGCGCGGTCTATCGGAAGGGAGAGGCATTGATCAATCTGCCCGGGCTGAGAAAGAGCATCGGCTGGGTGACATCCACGCTGGCGTCGCAGATCCCGCCGCGCGAAACGGTCTTGAGAACCGTCGTCTCGGGCAAGTTCGCGCAGATCGGGCTTTGGGAATCGCCGGCGAAGAGAGACTACACGCTGGCGAGAAAATATCTCGCGCAGATGGGCTGCTCGCGCCTGATCCGGCGGGAGTTCGGCACGCTCTCTCAAGGCGAGCAGCAGAGAGTTTTGATCGCGCGGGCGCGCATGACCGAGCCCTATCTGATCTTGCTGGACGAGCCGTGCGCGGGGATGGATCCGGGCGCGAGAGAGAATTTTCTTGCGAGCCTGCGACAATTGGGCCGGCGGAAGAAAGTTCCCGCCCTCATCTACGTAACCCACCACGTTGAAGAAATTCTCCCGATGTTCAAGAAGACCCTCGTGATCAAACAGGGCAAGGTGCTCGCGTCGGGCGACACCGGCGCGATGCTCAAGCCGCGTGTTTTGGAAAAACTCTACGGCCTGCCGCTCAGTATCATCCGAAAGAGTGGCCGCCATTGGCCGGTCGTTGCGTGATCCCTTGACCGTCCGGCGCATCTCGACTACCTGTACGGTTGGAGGTTTTAGAATGACGAATCGAGTCAAAGTTTTCGATTGCGACGGGCATATCATCGAGTCGATTCCGGAGATGGCCGGTTATATGGACCCGAGTATCCGCGACGTGGCGCTGCGGCCGTCGCGAAACCGCCAGGGAGTTTTCGCCGGGCTCGACGCGATTCACTACCCGCGGAATCTGGGCGAATCGGGCGAGATCGTGCCGCCGGCGCGCCCGCGCGTCAACGCGAGCGATCATCGCATGGGCTCGGCCGAGGACTGGATCGCGTTTCTCGACAAGGCGGAGTTCGACCAAACCGTGCTGTTTCCGTCGGAAGGGCTTTCCGTCGGCTTCATCCAACAGGCGGACTACGCCGTGCTCGTCTGCCGCGCTTTCAACGACTATGTTGCGGATCGGTATCGCAGAGTGGATCGGCGGCTTCATCCGATGGGACTGATCGCGATGCAGGACGTGAAAGCGGCGGTCTTGGAGCTCCGCCGGCTCGTGCTCGATCTCGGGCTTCCGGGCGCGATGCTGCCATCGCGCGGCCTGCCGCTTCATCTCGGCCACGAATACTACTGGCCGGTTTACGAAGAGGCGGCGAAGCTCGGCTGCGTGCTCGGGATTCACGGCGGTTCGAGCCTCGGCCTGGGCGCGGATACTTTCACCGACGCGTGGGCCGCGCGCACGCTGCGCCACCCGATTCCGCTTGCGCTCGAAATGGTCGGTCTCGTTTATCACGGCGTGTTCGACCGCTACCGCGATTTGCGCGTCGGGTTTTTCGAAGGCGGCTGCGCGTGGGTGATCCTGCTGCTCGATCGAATGGAGCGCGACGAGAGCGTTTACACGACGCCGGCGGGAAAGCGACGCTCGCTGCAAGAGTATCTCGCCAGTGGCCAGGTGTTGGTCGGTTGCGAGGGCAACGAAGAGATTCTTTCGTACATCTCGAAGCGTATCGGTCTCGATGCGTTCGCCTATGCCTCGGACTATCCGCACGAGGTCGATCTCGTCGCGGCGAAGCAGATGATCGACGAGACGCTCGCGCGAACCGATATTTCCCAGGCGGAGAAAGAGGCCGTGCTGGGCGGGAACGCGCGGAAATTTTTCCGGATGTAAATCCATAGTCCTTGCGACGCGGGCGCGGTTTTCCGTTCGAGGGCTCGCGCCGCGATTTCTTTCATCCTTGATAAGCCAGATGAAGAACCCGCTGAAGCAGGCGATCTTCGGCCCGAATCACCGCTGGTGGGCGCTCTCCGTCGCCGCGCTCGCGACGTTCATGGTGACCACCGACGCCGGACTGCTCAGCATCAGCCTGCCGGTTATCGTCGCGGAGTTCCACGTCGATCTCGCCGTCGGAGGCTGGCTTCCTTTCATCTACGCGCTGGTCACGGGCTCGCTTTATCTTCCCTGCGGCCGGCTCTCCGATCTCCTGGGCCGCAAGCAGACGCTCAGCGCGGGTTTTCTTATCTATACCCTGACCTCGCTCATGGCCGGCTTCTCTCAAAGCATCGGCCAGGTGATTTTTTTTCGAGGCCTGCAGGCGGCCGGCAGCGCTTTAATGATGGCGAACACCTTTGCTCTCGTGACCGCGCTATTTTCACCCGCCGAACGCGGCCGGGCGATGGGAATATCCGGCGGGATGATCTCGGCGCTCGGATTCGTCATCGGTCCGGCGCTGGGCGGACTCATCACCTACACGATGGGCTGGCGCTCCGTGTTCTACGTGAGCTTTTGTCTCGGCGTCGTGGGGTTTCTTGGGACGCGCATCATCCTGCTCGACGAGAAAACGCGCGCGGCGGGCGCGCGCGGCAGGGAGCCGTTCGATTTTGTCGGTACCGGGACGTTCGCGGCGAGCCTCACGACACTGTTATTGGCTCTCACCGCCGGGCAGAAAGGATTGTGGAATACTTTAGTCGTTCGCTCCGAGCTGGCGCTGGCGGCATTCTCGCTCGCCGCTTTTATCTGGTGGGAAGGGCGCGCGCGCCATCCTTTGCTCGATCTCAGGCTTTTTCGCATTCGCTTGTTTGCCGCCGGCAACATCGCGCGACTCGCAAGTTTCGTAACCGTCAGCATGAATCAGTTGATCATGCCGTTTTTTCTTCAGCTCGGCCTGGGGCTCGATACGCTGCGCGCGGGACTTTTTATGGCGACCGCATCGGTCGGCCTCGGCGTGCTCTCGCCGTTTACCGGCTGGCTCTCGGACCGCATCGGCGCGCGGCTTCTCGCGACGTCCGGGCTCGGGCTCATGGGAATCTCTTTTTTAAGTTTGCGTTCTTTGGATCTCGGCGCATCCACGGCAGATATCGTTCTCAGGCTCGGCCTTCTTGGAATCGGCCTCGGCCTCTTTCAGACGCCGAACAATAATTCGCTGATGAGCTCGATCCCGCCGGAACGATGGGGCGTCGGCTCTTCGTTTCTGTCGATCGTCCGCAGCCTGGGGATTTCCATCGGCGTGGCGACCGCCAGCGCCATCGTGAGCTCGAGGCTTATGGCGGTTACCGGGCAGACCTCGCTCGATGCCCTCAGAAGCGCGGCTGCTTCGGAGAGCACAGGGAGCTTACTGTCCGCCTTCATGCAAGGCTATCGAACCACCTGTCTCACCGCGGCCGTCCTATGCTTCATCGGCGCGTTGGCCGCGACAGTGCGGGCACCGCAGCGGAAAAAATGAAAGTAAGGCGCTAGCAGGCTGCTGAAAAACCCTCCGTTCACCCTTCGACCCTTCGAGGGGCCTCAGGGCAGGCCCCCTCGACAGCCTTTAGTCCCGAGCCTGTCGAGGGGTCAGGGCGAACGGTGCATGTGTTAAAATCGTTGACCCATTCGATTAACCTCAGGGTCATGGGGAGGGAACTCGAACCATGAAGATTTTCCGTTCGTGCTGAGCCCGTCGAAGCACGAAAACTCTTTTTTCAGCAGCCTGCTACCGCGCTTCGACGGCTTCGCCGAGGCGAAGAAAGATCAGCTTGAAGCCCGCGATATCTTTTTTTAGAACGCGGCGCGCGGCCTCGGAATAGATCTCCGCCTGGTGATGGTAGCGGGACGCGGCTTGCGCCAGATCTTTTTTTTCTACTCTGTCGGTCTTGTAGTCGGCAAGAAAAACTCGGCCGTCCTTTTCATATAGGAGATCGATCACTCCTTCCATGATTCCGCCGTTCCACGGGATCAGCAACGGCATCTCACGCCCGAGAATCTGCGCGGCGCTCAGCTCGCGATAGGCGTCGGAAGCAAAGAAGGAGGCCAGGATTTCTTCGAGCTCGCGTTCAAGCTGTTCGCGATGCGCCTGTTGATCGGGCGCGATCCACCTGTTCAGGAACGGTTCCAAGCTCACCCGGAACTCCGCCGGATCGTCGCCGAAGTTCCATTGCTCCATAAAACGATGTATCAGCTCACCGATCAGAAGAGGCAGCTCCGAGGCGCCCAAAAGTTTTTCTTTGTCCGGCAGGGCCTCGGTGAGTTCCGCCTCGCGGCGCTTGAGCAGCGTCGGCGTGAGAAAGACATCTGTCTTTAAGGCGGTTTCGCATTCTCGAGCGCGGCGCTGCCAGAGCTGCGCGTAGGATGGCCAATCGATTTGCAGCGGTATCTCTTGCGCCGCCCGCTGCGCTCTTCCCGGGGGGCTGAGGCTTTCTTCCACGACTTGCAGCTCGATCGTTCCTTCACCGGCGGCAAGAACACGCGCCGTCTGTCCGGCGGCAATCTCCTCGCCCAGAGTCTCTTCGAGCATCGACAGATAGCTGCCGGGAGATTTTCTCTCTGTCGGCGCGCAAGAGATCATCAGGTGCTCGCGCGCCCGGGTCATGGCGACGTAGAGCACGCGCTTTTGTTCTTCGTGCTCGCGCAGGCGCTCTTTTTCTGCGATGTAGAGTCCGGCGAGGCTCCAGTAAGATTCCGTGCGCAACCCCGCGAGTCCCGTGGACCAGTCCTGCAAGACCGCCGGCTCTTTCGCTCCCGCCTGCTGCGGCGCCGCGTGGCACCCCGCCAGGACGACCACCGGAAATTCGAGCCCTTTGGATTTGTGAATGCTTAAAATTCTGATCGCGTCCAGATTTTCTTCCGCGAGCGCGCTCTCCGCTTCTTCTTTGATCTCCAGGACCCTTGATCCGAGCCGCGTGATGACCTCTTTGAACGTGCTCAAGCCTTCTCGTCCCATGACCTCGGCCTGGTAACGGAGCTTCTCCAGGTTGGCCACCGCCTGCTCGCCGTGAAACGAACCGGCGGCCAACAGGCGAACCGGCAAGGCGTCGAAAACGCGCGCGATCGCTTCTCCGACGGGCAAACTTCGAATCTCACAGTGTAGCTTGCCGAGTATTTCGTAAAGTTCTTTTACATTCGAGAGCGGCTTTTGGTTTTTATCCGTGAAACGTTCCGCGACGCGAAAATCCAGCAGGCGCAGGCGGTGAAGCTGATAAATTTCGCTGTCGGTGAGTCCGCCCAGCGGCGAGCGCAGCAAGCCCACCAACGCAAGCCTGTCGTGCGGGTTGTCGATAGCGCGCAGCAGGTTCACTGCATCGATGACTTCCTGGACGGCATAGAAATGCCGTTCGCCCTCGACCACGTAGCCGATGCCGCGTCTGCGCAGCGGCTCGAGGTAGTGATGGACGTCGGTCAATTTTCTTAGCAGTATCGCGACATCCTTGGCTTGAACGGTGCGCGTTTTTCCTTCTCCGTCCGCAATCACCGCCTTGCCCAGTACTTCTTCCTCGAGCCAGCGGGCCAAACTCTCGGCTTCGAGCCGGCGCGCTAGTTCGCTGTCGAGCTTGTCGTTGCCGCCCCGAATTTTTCGAATGGTTACCTTGCGAAAGGGCAGAGCATTTCGTTCCTCGTCGCCGTTGCTCGCGGGCGCGGGGCCGATCGCGACATACTCGGGCTGCAAGCCTGCTATCGGCCGGATCAGCCGATTGAAAACTCCGTTGACGACGTCGAGAATTTTTCCATGGCTGCGGAAGTTGGTCGTGAGCTGACATTCGATGCCGTTTTGCGCCATGATGATTTTCTCCACGACTTCCAGATAAGCTTCGATGTCGGCGCGGCGAAACGCGTAGATCGATTGCTTCGGATCGCCGACCACGAAGATTTTCCCCGGAGTGAGCTTAACGTCTTTCCAGTTGGTCGCCTGCCGTCCGATCTCTTCAGCCAGGTAAATCAAAATCTCATACTGGATGGGATCGGTGTCCTGGAATTCATCGATCAGGATCGCCTGGAAGCGGCGCTTCAGTTGCTCGCGCACCGGCGCATGGTCGCGCACGAGAGTTCGCGCGCGCGCGAGCAGACCGTCGAAGGAGATCAGTCCCGCGCGGGTAAACGCCTCGCGAAAATGCTCCGCGAACGGGATGAGCAGCCCGCACAAGTCTCGCGTCAAAGCATCGTCCACCTGGCAGAGCGCTCTGGCGACGCGGACGATCTCCTGCGCCTCGCGGTAATCTTCCTCCGGCCATCCCTTCAGCGTTTTGTTGAGACTGCCCGAAAGCGAATCGCGCTCGGTTTTTAAAATCGCGGAGCCGCCGGAAGCGCCCGCGCCGAGGAATTTTTGCACGATCGCATGAGCGGCGCGGACGAGCTTTTCGTTGCTTCTCGTTTCCGGATGCCGCTGTAAGAGCGCGGCGGCTCTTTCCTCCAGTCCGCGCAGCCAGTCGGCGATCGCCTGAGAAATTCTAAAGTCGCGCGAAAGCACGCCGAGTCTCCGAAGATCGACCGTTTCGGAACATAGAGAAGAGGCCAGCGCGCGGATCTCATTCAAATCGATTTTGCGCAAGACTCGCTTCCAGTCTTCTTGCCGGGCGCTTCCGTGAGAAAGTTCTTGATCCAGCCAGGTCCCCCACAACTCGTCGAAGAGGCGGTCGAAGCGCGCGCCGTCGTCTTCGATAAACTGCGGATCGACGCCGCTTTCCATGGGGTACAATCGGAGCAGCGTCGCGGCGAAGCTGTGGATGGTTCCGATCTCGCTGCGCTCGATTTGCCGCAGCGCATCCAACGCGCGGCGATCCAATCTTTCCTTCGTGAGATGATATCGAGCCGTCAAGGCGCGGACTTCCGCGCCGGTCTCCGCGTCTTTTGCCGCCGCCGGAGAGGCGTCCAATCGGACCGCGACGTAAGATTCCAACCGCTCGCGCAGGCGCATTTTTATCTCGTGGGCGGCTTTGTTGGTGAAAGTGAGCGCGACGATCTGCGTTAGCTTCGTTTCCGGATCGCGCATCAAGAGATGCGCCAGCCGGTCGATCAACAGGCGCGTCTTTCCCGTGCCCGCGCCCGCCGTGACCGCGACGTTGCGGTCGAAGGTGGTTGCGGCGCGCTCGCGCTCCAAGGCATCCGGCAACGGAGGCGTCGTCGTCATGTGGGTTCGACCTTTTTGTCCCTGAGGTCCGAATGGGCTTTGCGCCGGAGATCTCTTTCGACTCTCCACATCGTCGGGCGGTGGTTTTTTCGGCAGGCCTCCGAGACCTCGCAGTACCGGCAGTAATCGGCCGGCTGAATGAAAAACAAACCCCGGCGGATCGATTCCGCCAGAAACGCTACCGTTTCTTTCAACGCCGCGCCGCTCCGGCCGTCCCACGCATCGGCCGGCAGACTCTCCACGACCAGCGGACCTTCGGGCCACTGCGGCGCGAGAAAATAAAATGCGGCGCCGATGGAGGCGCCCGCGTCTTTCGAGGCGCCGGCTCGTTCTTTTCCCAGGAGCAGATAAAACGGCAGCTGGAGTCTCAGGCCGCGGAGCGCGGAGCGCAAAAGATCTTTGTCCGCGGCATGGCGCGACTTTGAGGATTTGAGCTTGTAATCGACGACGCGATAGCGGTTCTCCGCCGGCTGATAATCGATCCGGTCCATGCGTCCGCGGATGGTGAGCCCGCTCAATGGCTTCGGCCAGTTCTCCGGCAGCCGCACCGCGGCGTCGCATTCCAACGCCCAGGGCGCATATCCGGACGCGCGCAGCTCTTCGAGATCGCGCAGAACCGCCTGTTCGAGCAGCGCCGCGATGCCTTCACGCTGAATTTCCCAGGCGAGCGGATAACCGACGGGATTATTTCGTTCGAAATCGACAAAGACTTTTTGCGTCACGGCTTCGAGAATGGCTGCGGCCTGCCCTGAGCCTGTCGAAGGGGTATCCATCGATTTGTTATGCGGGAAAAATTCACGATCGATGAGATCCCGATAAAATAATCGCAGAATCGAATGGACGATCTGTCCCTCGTCGGCGGCGCCGGGCCCGGCAATTTGTTCCGGCTGTTCGAGCCGCTCCAATCCGAGCAGATTTCGGGCGAAGAATTGAAACGGACAACGGGCGTACACTTCCAACGAAGTCGGCGACAGGCCTTCTTCGGCAACCCGGTTCCAGTAATCGACGACCGGACCCACCACCCCGTCGTGTTCGGCAAGGACGTCCGTGATCGTTTCCAGCCGCCGGGTGACTTCACTGCCTCGTCGGTAGAGAGACGGCGACGGCAGGCAGAGATTGAGCAGCGGCATCGGGTCTCTCGACGCGAGAATCAACCGGGTCGCCAGCTCCTCGGGCGGCAAGAGTTCTATGCGGTCGAACGGCTCAAGAACCGACTTCTCTATGGCGCCGCGCGGGACGACGACTTTTTTGATGCGCTCTCCGCCGACGGCGCGGCCGAGCTCGTCGAGATACCAGGACGGCGCGAGCGGCCTGCCGCCCTCGTCGTTTCTCTGGTGCAGACAGTAGAGCCGCTCTTTCGCGGCGCCGACCAGCAAGGTAAAAAGCAGTCTCTCCTCATCGAAGCCGCCGAGCTTGGTCGCGACTTTATATCCCAGCACGGTTTCCAACAGCTCGCGGTCGCGGTCGCGCAGAAAGGCGTCCTCGCGGATGGTCCGGGGAAAGAGGCCTTCGTTGAGGCCGACGATAAAAAGCGCGCGGAAAGAAATTCCTCTGGCCGCCATCGCGTCCAGAACCGCGACTCCTCTCGCGTTCGGCTCGCTCACGGGAACCGAGGCGCGTTCGAGCCAATGCTGATACGTTTCGAGGAAGTGGCCCAGCGAAACTTTTTCGCCGACGGCATCGAGCGCGGAAAGCCGGTCGAGAGTCTCGCCGATCAGCTCCGCCGTTCCGGCGCCAGGAGAATTTTCGTTGGGATCGACTCGCAGCCATTTCTTTTGCAGGTCGCGCCACAATTCCACATGGCGGCTCCAGGCCGCTTCTTTGGGCAGCGTCGCCATATCTCCGTAAAGCTCGGTGAAAAGATGCCATAAAGTCTGAATCTGCTCCGCCGGAACCTTTATATTCTTGGGTTCGCTGTCTTCCTCCGTGTTCTCCGCCAGCACGACGTCGCGGGCGAGATACTTTTCCAATCGCCGCCATTCGTTGATTCCCTTGCCGATGCCCAACCGCCGGGTCGCCAGATCCCAAAGGTCCGGCCGGGGCGCGACTGCGTCCCGAGCCGAAGGGCGTCCGTTGAAAAATACGGAATCGAGCAAGTCGATGACGTGAGAGCGAAGATAGCCTTTCAAAGGCAGATTGATGAGCAGCAGGACCGCCTTGGCGAGCGGATGTTGAACGAGCGGCTCCTCGGCGGAGGCGGCCATGGGGATGCAATGCTGCGAGAAGATGTCTTTGATCCACGGCAGGTAAGGCTCGAGCGAGCGGCCCACGACGCCGATCTGTTCGAAGGCGAATTTCTCGTCCGATACGAGCCGCAGAATTTCCTTGGCCGCAGTCTCGATCTCTTCGCGCCCGCTGGAGCAGCTGAAAACCGTGATGGGAAAATCGTCGAGTTGAGATTTTCGCGCCGGGTCCGCCTCGCCGGCGAAAAGCGGGAGGAGCGAGGGGTGGGAGGCGATCCGCTCCGGCGCGGCCAAGTTGCGGATCTGCGCTTCGCCGTCGACGAGACCATGCACGTATCTCTCATAGAAGCGCTCGGCGAAGGTCCATGCGGGATGTTTCGGTTGGTCATGAACGAGCGGAAAGAAGAGCGTGGCGGGATAATGGCGCGCCACGGACTGGAAAAGATCGAGCTGCACCTGCGTCAGGTCGTAAAACCCATAGTAGAAAACGCGCTGAAACCGCTTCAGATACGACGATGCGGGCGCCTGATCGAGCGCCATGACATCCAGATCGGCGTAGTCCCGCAAGTTCCAGGTCTCGCAGCCGGCGAGAAAAGTCTGAAAGAGAAGGAGGAGATTCTCGACGCCTTCCGTGCCTTCTTCGAAGAGATCGCCCTTGACCGCTTCGAGGGCGGTCGTGGGATTGACGGCGCCGTCTTTCAAGTCTCGTAAAGTTTGCCAGAGCGCGGCGGCGCCCCCGGCTTTTTCGTCCAGACCGGCGAACGGCCCGGCGCCGGGAAGCCCGATCCTGAGAATCTGGCGTAATATTTCTTCGAGAAGCGCGTTGTCGCGCAGCAACGGAGCCTCTGCGCCGTGGCGCTCCTCCCAAAGGCGGAGCGAGAGCTGGTAGAAAGTCAGAATGTGCACGTTGAGGAGATTCAAGCCGCGCTCTCGGGTCAACAAAACTTTGAGCCGGCGTCTGAGGGAGACGGAGGGAACCAGAATTAGTAGCGGAGTGAGAGGATCTGCGCTTTTGTGACGGAGGATTTCTTCGACCAAGGCGTCTTCGAGGTGAGGGTGAAAGGGACCGAGGATAATTTCCATAAGAATTGTATGTGGTAGAGATTAACAACAATGAGGGCCAGGGTCAAAGATTCTGAGGTAGGGGCGGTTCGCGAACCGCCCCTACGAATCAGGGCGGCGGACACGCATCACGAAAATTGTTGCAAATCCACTGACAAAGTTTTAAACCAAAAGGCAAGAACTGCCTCCATGTCGTTCCAACAAAAAATCTCGCGCCGAACTTTTCTTCTCTTCTTTTCTTTTATTATCGCGTTTCCGTCTTTCTCCTACGCGCAGCAGGGGAGCGTCGTCTCGGACAACGAGCTGGCGACCAAAGCCGGCATGGAAATTTTAAAGGCCGGCGGCAACGCGGTCGACGCCGCCGTTGCGACGGCCTTCGCTCTAGGGGTCGTCGATCAGTCGGCGTCCGGCTTGGGCGGCGGTGGGTTCATGGTGATCTATCAGGCGAAGGAGAAGAAAGCGCATGCGTTGGATTTCCGCGAGACCGCGCCGGCGGGCGCGCGGAGAGAACAGTACCTCAAAGACGGCAAGCCCGCGCCGAGCTTGAGTCTCACCGGCGCGCTCGCCGTCGCCGTTCCCGGCGAGGCGGCGGGTCTTGCGGATGCGCTCAAGCGCTTCGGCACCTTGCCTCTGGCCAAGGTGATGGCGCCCGCGATCCGCTACGCGACCGAAGGTTTTTCTCCTCAGGTTCGCCTGCGTTACGCGCTGGAGCGCCAGCTCCCGAACATCCGGAAAAATCCCGATCTCGCGCGCGTCCTGCTGGTCAAGGACAAGCTTCCCGGCGAGAGCGAACCGCTCCGCCAGCGTGAGCTGGGCGAGAGCTTGAAGGCGATCGCGGAGCATGGGCCGCAGGTCTTCTACGATGGCTGGATCGGCCAGGCGATCGCGGAGCGGATCAAAAAAGAGGGCGGCGTGTTGACGCTCGACGATCTCAAGAGCTACAAGCCCGTCTGGCGCGAACCGATCATCGGCCATTACCGTAAGCGGACGGTCATTACGATGCCGCCGCCGAGCTCCGGCGGTATCGCGCTGGTCGAGATGCTCAATATTCTCGAGGGCTATAAGATCGGCTCGCTGCCGCATAATTCCCCGACCTACATTCACCTGCTCGCCGAAACGCTGAAGCACGCCTTCGCCGATCGCGCTCAGTATCTCGGCGATCCCGATTTCGTGCAGATTCCCGCCGAAAAGCTCCTCTCCAGGGAGTACGCCTCCTGGACGCGCGGCAGGATTTCGCCGGCAAAAACCTTTCCGCCGAAATATTACGGTCTCGCCTCTTACCAGGCGGAAAAAGGCGGCACGACCCATTTGGGCGTGGTCGATAAATCCGGCAATGCGGTCGCGTGCAGCTTGACGATCAATACCCAATTCGGCTCGAAAATTCTGGTTGCCGAGACGGGAATCATTTTAAATAACGAGATGGACGATTTCGCCATCCATCCGGGAACGGCCAATGTCTTCGGCCTGATCGGCAACGACGCCAACTCGCTGCAACCAAAAAAGCGTCCTCTCAGCAGCATGACTCCGGCGATCATCCTCGAAGGCGAGAAGCCCGTGCTGGTGGTCGGCGCGTCGGGCGGGCCGCGGATCATCAGCGCCACGTTGCAGACGGTACTGAACGTTCTCGATTTTCGTATGCCGCTTAAAAAGGCGCTGGAGTCGCCGCGCATCCATCATCAGTGGATGCCCGATGAGATCGCGGTGGAGAGCAAGATTCCGCCCAACACCAGAAAATCTCTGGAGCGGCTGGGTCACAAGGTGCAGGAAAAAAATTCGTTGGGATTGGCGGAGGCGATCGCGGTCAAAGGATCGAAGATCACCGCGCAGCCCGATCCGAGAAAAGAGGAGACGGCGGCTGCGGGAGAACGAAAGTAGTTCCGAGTGTATGGGTTACTAGCCCGGATAATTCACCATTAAACATCCTCTACGCAGGGTACGCCTTCTTCCTTCGTGTGCTTCGTGTCCTTCGTGGTCAAAAAGTTTATCACCACGAAGAGCACGAAGGTCACGAAGTTTTAAGTCCTCGCGCCAAGACGCAAAGAACCCTTTCCTCATGTCACGATCTTTCCTCGGTCGATGAATAACCCAGGTTAGTCCAGCGGCGTGTAACGAATAACTGATACTGGGAGTCAACGGCGGCGCCGCGCGCGGCGCGCCCGAAGCGCCTGGAAAAGCGTCCAGCCGAGCGCGAGCCAGTTGCTCACCCGGAGAAATTTGGTCCGGCGGGCCCCCAATAACGCAGTGACGCCCATGAGGGCGCCGGAATTGTCCTTGATCTTTCGAATCAAACCCTTGGCAATGTGGGCCCATTGGATCGATCGCGCGAGCTGCTCGCAGCTTTCGGCCAGCCGCTCTCGCTGTCCTCCGGATCGGAGGATCAAACTTTCGCGCCGCCGCGCGAGATCGGCTAATTTATTGCCCACGGCTAGGACCTCAGGCGCTCGCGGTCTTTGACAAATTCAGAAATCGTTGCAGAG
The DNA here is from genome assembly GCA_964404195.1 of uncultured Syntrophobacteraceae bacterium. Classification (GTDB taxonomy): domain Bacteria; phylum Desulfobacterota; class Binatia; order UBA9968; family UBA9968; genus JAJPJQ01. The sequence goes on along the minus strand of CAYOJC010000026.1, from coordinate 7,396 downwards.
AGGAATTTCGGCAGGGCGGCGGCTTTGCTTCGCATGACGAGCGCCACGATCAGGCCCGCCATCAGATACAACGCGGCCAACCCGCCCAGGGCAAGCAACCGGTGCGTGTCCCAGAACAGGACCACCACGAAGATCGTCAGTAGGATCACGCCGACGCTCAAACAGAAAAGGGAAATCACGGCCAGCAGAAGCATCTGCTTGAGCCGTTCCATCTCCTCTTCGAATTCCGTCGAGGCGAGTTCCAGCCGCGTGTGGAGCAGCGCGGCGAAATCGGTCATCAACGCTTTGAGCGAGTCAAAAAAGCCCGGCTCGCGGTCGGCGCCCGTCTCGCTGAGTTCGTCGGCCATGATCGGAAAATTTAATCGCGGCGAATGAGAAGCCCGAGCACCAGGCCGATCCCGGCCGCGATGGCGACGGCGCTCCAGGGATTTTTTTGCACGTAATCGCACGCCGCTACGGCCGCGTCTTTGGTCTTCTCGATCAAGATATCCTCCGCGTCCGCCAGCGTCTCTTTTCCCTCTTTGAGGCTCTCTTCGATGCGCTGTCTTACCGCGGCGACCTGCTCGCCGGCCTGGTTGGCGGTCGCCTTGAGCAAGGCCTCGGCGTCGCCGATCAGAGCTTTCAGGTCAGAGACCAATTTGTCCGCCGTCCCTTCCATGTTTGCACCTCCATTCCTAACCTCTTAATGATAGTGACCGCAGCGCGGACAATCAAGAAGCGGCCCGATAAAAGATCCCACGCTTGGCTCCGACAGTTGACTTCATCCCCCCGGTAACCTAACATCAGTCAGCCTGCTTCCCAGCTTTTTCACCTATTCAAGGAGGAGAGAGATGAAGTCATCCAAGCCGATTCTTGGCCTGTGCGCCCTGCTTGCCGCCTTGTATCTGCCGCCGCCTGCCGTTGCGCTGGCCGCCCAAGCCGATCCGCAAGCGAAGCTGATCGAAGGGGCGAAAAAAGAAGGTGAGATGGTGTGGTATACGACGACGACGCTTGACCAGAGCCAACAGGTCGTCACCGCTTTTCAGAAGAAATACCCGTTCATCAAAGCCACGCTGTTCCGCACGGGCGGCGGTCCGCTGCTCAATAAGATTATGACCGAGACCCGCGGCGGGTTGGACGGCTGGGACGTCGTCGTGGGCAGGGGAGAGATGGTCATACCTCTCAGGGAAAGAAAGCTTCTCGCAGCCTACGCCTCGCCGGAACGGAAGATGATTTATCCGGATCTCCAGGATAAGAACGGCTATTGGACGGCCTGGTACGTCAACGCTTATGTGCTCGGCTACAACACCAAGCTGGTGAAAAAGGACGATGTGCCGAAAACCTACGAGGAGCTTCTCAATCCCAAATGGAAAGGCGGGAACATTTCCGTAGACACCGAGGCCTACGGCATGCTTCAGGGACTGATCAGCTTGTGGGGAAAAGAAAAGGCGGTCAATTACTTTAAGCGTCTCGCGGCGCAAGACCCGGTTCCCAAGCGCGGGAATACGGAGCGAGTGCAACTCGCAGTGGCCGGCGAATACCCGCTGATCCTCGCCTACAACCAGACGCTCGAAAGGATGGTGCAGAGAAAAGCGCCGGTCGATTGGGTGCCGCTCGAACCCGCCGTGGTCCAGGTGAACCCCGCGATGCTGGCGGCCAAAGCGCCCCATCCGAACTCCGCCCGGCTCTTCATGGATTTTATATTGTCCAAAGACGGCGGCGAGCTTTTAAGGGGCTTCTCGCGCATCCCGGTGCGCACGGACGTGGAGCCCGACCCGCCGCGGCTGTTCAGGGGCTTCAAGCGGATCATCGAAAATCCGGATGGGTATAAGAACTTCGACGAGACGGTGAAATTGTATCTGGAGATTTTTAAGCTGCGATAGGCTATCCCGATTGAAATTCTCTCGTAGGGGCGTGATTCATCACGTCCGGATTAACCGAGGGCGCAATGAATTGCGCCCCTACAAAGACAACACACAATTCAAAATCAAAGAAAGGGGTTCTTGAGCATGATCGTCTCTTCCCGGCCCGGGCCGACGGAGACGAGGATCATCTCCGTCCCGAGAATCTCTTCGAGCCGGTGCACGTAGTGCCGGGCGTTGGACGGGAGATCGGCGAGTTTTTTAGCGCCGGAGAGTTGCTCGTCCCAGCCTTCCATTTCCTCCCAAACCGGCTCGGCGTTTTTTAACACCTTCACGCTTGCCGGAAAGTCGCGATAGACCTCGCCGCCGCTGCGATACTCGGTGCAGATTTTGATTTTTTTAAAGCCGGTCAGGACATCGAGCTTGGTGAGCGCGATGCCGGTCATGCCGTTGATCCTGACCGCGTGGCGTACGCCGACCGCGTCGAACCAGCCGCAGCGCCGCGGCCTTCCGGTGGTGGCGCCGAACTCATCGCCTTCCTGCTTCAGCCGCTCTCCCTCGGGGCCCTTCAGCTCCGTCGGGAAAGGGCCGCTGCCGACGCGCGTCGTGTAGGCCTTCGAGAGGCCGATGACTTCATGGATGCTCCGCGGGCCGATTCCGGCGCCGCTCAAGACGCCGCCGATAACGGTGTTCGACGACGTGACGTAAGGATAGGTCCCATGGTCCACGTCGAGGAGCGTTCCCTGGGCGCCTTCGAAGAGGACTTTCTTGCCGGCCTTGATCTCGCGGTCGAGCAGCACTCCCGTGTTGGTCACGTATTTTTCCAGCTCGTCGCGGAAGCCGCAGTAGGAATCGTAGATCTCCCCGTAATCCAGAGTTTTTTCTTTGAGGATGGCCTTCAGATAAATATTTTTCTCCTCGATGTTGCGGCGCAGCTTGTCGCGGAACGTCGTCCCGTCGAGAAGATCGACAAGGCGGATGCCGGTGCGCGCCACCTTGTCTTCGTAGGCCGGTCCGATGCCGCGCCCGGTCGTGCCGATTTTTCCCTTGCCTCTGAGTCGCTCGCGCGCCTGATCGATCGACTTGTGATACGGCATGATCAGGTGCGCTTCCTCGCTGATCTTAAGCAGCGAGTCGTCGAGGAAATGGCCTTTTCCCCGGAGCCCCTGAATTTCTTCCAGAAGCACTTCCGGATCGACCACCACCCCGTTGCCGATCACGCACAGCTTGTTTCGATGAAGCGCGCCGGAAGGAATGAGATGGAGAACCGTCTTGTCGCCGTTGACGACCAGCGTGTGGCCGGCGTTGTTGCCACCCTGAAAGCGGACGACGATGTCGGCGTCCAGAGTGAAGAGATCGACGATCTTGCCTTTGCCTTCGTCTCCCCACTGCGCGCCGATGACTGCGACGTTGGACATCTTTTTTAGGCGCGAGGCATGAGGCGTGAGGCGCGAGGAAGATTTTTCCGATCCTCTCGCCTACCGCCTGTCGCCTCTCGGCTTCTCATAGTTTCACCAACTGCGCGGTGACGATGTTGGGTAGGCTACGCAGCGCGTCCATGGCGTCTTTCGGCACGGCGCCGTCGACGTGAACGCAGGAGATCGCCATCCCGCCGATCTTTTCGCGGCCCAATTCCATCCCCGCGATGTTGATCCCTTTCTCGCCGAGCAGCGTGCCGACTGCGCCGACGACTCCCGGGACATCGCGGTTGTGAAGAATAAGAAGATATCCTTCCGGCACGGCTTCGAGGTAGAAGCTGTCGATCTTGACGATGCGGGGATGCTTGGCTCCGAAGACGGCGCCCTCGACCTCGAACTCTTTGTCTTTGTTTTTGACCTTCACGCTGATCGAGCTGGCAAAGTCGCTCGCGCGGCTGCTCTTGGACTCCACGACCTTGATGCCGCGCTCGCGCGCCACCAATGGGGCATTGACGTAGTTGACGCTGGACTCCATCACCGGCGTGAGAATCCCCTTGAGCACCGCGAGCGTCAACGGCGCCACATCGTACTGCGTGACCTCCCCGGCGTATTCGATCTGCACTTCTTGAGGCAGCGTCCCGAGCAGCTGCACTTGAAGGCTGCCGAGCTTTTCTCCCAGCGTGAGGTAAGGCCGGAGCGAATTCATCAGCTCGGGACTTACGGACGGCATGTTCACGGCGTAGCGAATCACTCCGCGCACCAAAAAATCGACCATCTGCTCGGCGACGGCGATGGCGACGTTGAGCTGGGCTTCGTCCGTGGAAGCGCCAAGATGCGGGGTCGTTATGACCTGGTCCATTTTTATCAACGGGTGATCGGGCGGCGGAGGCTCCTCGACGTAAACGTCGAGCGCGGCGCCGGCGACTTTTCCCTGGCGGATCGCCTCGGCGAGATCCGCCTCGTCCACGATGCCGCCGCGGGCGCAGTTGATGATGCGCACGCCGGTTTTCATCTTGGCGAAAGTTTTCTTGTTGATGAGGCCGCGGGTCTCCGCGGTGAGCGGTACGTGGACGGTGATGAAATCCGACCGCGAATAAATTTCGTCCTGGCTCACCATCTCGACGCCCATGCGGGCGGCGCTATCCGGCTGAACAAAGGGATCGTACGCGATCACTTTCATCCGAAAACCCAGCGCCCTTTCGGCGACGATGCGGCCGACGTTGCCCATGCCGATGAGGCCCAGGGTCTTGTTGCAGATCTCGATCCCGACGAATTTCTCGCGGTTCCACTTTCCCGATTTGAGCGAGGCGACCGCCTGAGGGATATGGCGCGCGAGCGAGAGCATGAGCGACATCGTGTGCTCGCCGGTGGTGACGTTGTTGCCGCCCGGCGTGTTCATCACCACGATGCCTTTTTTGCTGGCGGCGGCGACGTCGATGTTCTCCACGCCGATGCCGGCGCGGCCGATGACTTTGAGATTGTCGGCGGTCTCGAGAATATCTTCGGTTACTTTGGTGCCGCTGCGCAGCACCCATCCGTGATAGTCCTTGATGATCTTCTTGATTTCCGGTGGCTTGATCCCGACCTTGAGATCGACGGTGAATCCCGGCGCGCGCTCGAAGACCTCCATGCCCTGGGGGGCGAGCGGATCGGTTATGAGTATTCTCGTCTGTTGTTCCGCCATGACGTTTGTCGCTCTTTTATTCCAGAGTCTCCATGAGAACTTCTTGCGCGGCCGCGACTCCCTGTCCGAACTTTACCGGCACGCCGAATTTCTTGAGCCCCATCTCCAACGCGCCGATCGCCACCAGCACGTCGAAAGCGCCCATGTAACCCACGTGGGCGATGCGAATGACTTTTCCTCGCAGTTGATCCTGCCCCTCGGCGAAGGTGATCTGCATCCGGTCGCGGAAAAAATCCAGCAGCTTATCCGCGTTCAAACCTTCCGGCATCCAGATGCCCGTCGCCGCCGGGCTGGGGCTTTCCGGCGCGAGAAGTTTGAGTCCGAGCGCCGTGGCCGCGGCGCGAGTGGCGCGCCCCATGCGATCGTGGCGGGCGTAGACGCGCTCCAAACCTTCTTTCCGCATCAGCTCGAGCGACGCGCGGAGTCCGAAGATGAGCGAGACCGCCGGCGTGAACGCCGCCGAGCCTTTCTGCTGATTTTTGCGCTCCAGGTTCAGATTGAAATAGAAGCGGGGGAGCTTTGCTTGCGCGGTTCTCGCCCACGCGCGCTCGCTGAGCGCGACAAAACCGAGTCCGGGCGGCAGCATCATCGCTTTCTGCGATCCGGTGATGAACGCATCGACACCCCATTCGTCCATCGCCACGCGTTTCACGCCGACGGCGGTGACGCCGTCCACGATCAAAAGCGGGCCGTTCTTGGTGAGCTTAGCGATTTCTTCTACCGGATGCCAGGTCGTCGTCGAAGTCTCGCTCGCCTGGACCATGATCGCCCGGATGTCGGGATGCGCCTTGAGGCTCTGCTCGATCGCTTCGAGCTTCACCGGCTTGCCCCATTCGACTTTGAGATCGATCGGCTGGAGGCCGAAGGCTTTGCCGATCTCCAGCCAGCGCTCGCCGAACTTTCCGCCGTTCACCACCAAAACTTTTTCACCGGGCGAAAATAGATTGGATATCGCCGCTTCCATCGCGCCGGTTCCGGACGAGGCCAGAATCAGCACGTCGTTCTTGGTCCCGAAAACCTCCTTGAGGCCTTCTCTCACTTCGGAAAAAATCTTGACGAACTGCGGCGTCCGGTGATGGATCATCGTCTCCGCCATCGCCAACGCGACTTCGTTGGGAATGGGCGTGGGACCGGGGGCGAGGAGATATTGTTTAATCATGAGCTATCTCTTGCGGTTGTTCCCGGTTCGATGTGCAGACACAAAAAAGCCTGAGCTCTTACATGTATCCATATAAGAGACCCAGGCGTTCGGCCGTCTTAGGTTTTGCACTCCCTCGTGGTTAATTCCACGTACGCCAGTCGCGCAAACCCATGGTCCTTAACTAGCTTAGAAGGATTCGTTTGTCAATGGAGTTGTGAAGGGGTTGGCGGAGCTTGGTTGAATCCTTTCGTTTCCTAGCAGAACCGTGGTTTTGCAGGCTAAAGTAAATTGCTGCTGATGCGAATTCGTGGTAGCGTATTACAGGTTCATGATCGATAAAGAGGTCGTATGGAAACCGTCACCGTTTCCCTTAAGTTCCAGGTTGTGATCCCCCAAAAAGTCCGTAAAGCCCTGGGACTGAAGCCGGGACAAAAAGTTCAGGTGATTCCGTATAAAAGCCGGATTGAGTTGATCCCGATCGAGTCTGTCCGGCGCAGTCGAGGTTTTCTTAAGGGAATGAACACCAATGTCGAGCGTGACCCGGATCGGGTATGAACATTGTCGATTCGTCCGGCTGGTTGGAATACTTCGCTGACGCTCCTAACGCAAATAATTTTGCGCCGGCAATTCAGAACACAGCAGATCTTATCGTACCCACCTTGATCTCTATGAAGTCTTCAAGCGAGTATTACAGCAGCGCAGCGCGGCAGAAGCCTTGCAAGCTATTGCCGTGATGCATCAAGGACGCGTGGTTGATCTCAACATGGCGCTTGCGCTGAAAGCAGCGCACTTGTCCCTTGAACTATCGCTTACGATGGCGGACAGCATCATGCTGGCAACGGCACGGGAGTGCCAGGCGACGCTGTGGACGCAGGATGCCGACTTCAAAAGTGTAGAAGGCGTCAAATATTTTTCGAAGCGTACGAAATAAATTCGCCTTTTCTGCCGCGCCTGCGTTATGACGGCTGGTTTTTGCCTGTATCCCCAGTAGAGAAAACCTCCGGACCTTATTTACCCCCGCGAAAGGTGGAACCGCGGAACAGGAAAGGGGTCGGGAGTCTTATTAACACTAACCTTGCGTTTCGGCCGGTCGTCTAACGCGCGAATATGCGGTTCGCTGCTTCGATTAGAAAAGTATGACCTTCGAGGAAGTTCACCATCTGATAAAGCATGGGGATGTAATCGCCCTTCGGCGAGAGTTGGATAATGGTCTTGATCCCAATCTCACGATGTATTCCGCGTCTTTACTAATTTTTATGCCGCTTCCGGGTTTCCAGTGGGTGACCCCAACATCTTGTGGGTGGTTGTGCTC